>NZ_JAFBCD010000001.1:3310852-3973023 GCF_016907545.1 Paenarthrobacter ilicis
GCGGCATGAGGTTCACCAAGGTGGTTTTCCCGGCTCCTGTACTGCCGATGATCGCGGTGGTCTGCCCGGCCCGGGCGGTGAAGGTTACCCCACTCAGCACCGGCTGTTCCGCGCCCGGGTAGGCGAATCCGACGTCGCGCATTTCCAGTTCCCCGCCCAGCCCGCCGCGGCGGCTGCCCGTCAACAACACCGGGTTCGACGGCGGCTGGACACTGGAGTCGGTCTCCAGCACCTCGCCGATCCGGTCGGCGGAAACGGACGCGCGGGGGATCATCACGGCCATGAACGTGGCCATCATGACGGACATGAGGATCTGCATCAGATAGCTCAGGAACGCGATCAGGGTGCCCACCTGCATGGATCCGTCCTCGATCCTGAAGGAACCGAACCAGATCACCGCGACGCTGGAAACGTTCATCACCAGCATCACCACAGGGAACATGAGGCTCATCAAACGGCCGGCCCGCAGCGCGACGTCCGTGACGTCGTCGTTCGCTTTCCCGAACCGGGCTGTTTCCATGTCCTCCCGCACGAACGCGCGCACCACGCGGATACCGGTGAGCTGTTCGCGCAGGACCCGGTTGACGGCGTCGATCCGGACCTGCATTTTCCGGAAGAGCGGCACCATCCGTGAAACGATCAGCCCCACCGCCACCAACAGCACCGGCACGGAGACCGCGATCAACCACGACAGTTGGGCGTCCTGCCGCACTGCCATGATCACGCCGCCGATGCTCAACATGGGTGCGGTCACCATGAGCGTGCAGGACATGAGAACCAGTTGCTGGACCTGTTGAACATCATTGGTGGAGCGGGTGATCAGTGACGGCGCCCCGAACTTGGTGACTTCCTGCTCCGAGAATTCGCCCACCCGGGTGAAAATGGCTTCCCTGACGTCGCGGCCCATACCCATGGCGGCCCGCGCAGCGAAGTACACGGCCACCACGGCGCAGAGGATCTGCAACAGCGTGATGAACAGCATCAGGCCACCCATGCGGAGGATGTAATCGGTATCCCCTGTGGCCACGCCGTGGTCAATAATGTCCGCGTTGAGGGTCGGCAAATACAGTGACGCGACGGACTGCGCCAACTGGAACACCACCACGGCTATCAACAGCCGTTGATGCGGCCGCAGAAAACGGACCAGGACCTTCCAAAGCATGCCAACTCCCAGCGAACGCAGCGGTAACCGAAGGCCAGTTTACGTCTGGTTGCTGAGGGCAACTAGAGAAAATGCTGTCAGTTTTTGAGGCGCAGTTTGCGCGCTTTCGCACCCTTCTTCAGGTACTCCTGCTGTGCGGAATCAGCCGCCTGCCGTTCCTGCGCATACAGGACGCCGTAGGTAAATCCGGCCTCACCGGCGCCTGATCCCAGCCGCAGCAACTCTTCACGGGCCATGGCACTGTCTTGGTGCTCCCCCAGGATCGACTGCACTTTGTGCGCCGCCTTCACCATGGCCGTCGCACGCTTTCCGTGGACACCGTCCACGGCGGCTGCCGCGAACCGCAGCTTCTTGGCGGCCTTCCGGACCTCGTGGAACGCATGGTCACGATCAGGCCCGACGGCGGCACGCACCGCGGCTTCATGCCGCGCGGCGAGCCGTTTGGCAGCTTTGTTGACCAGTTTGGCGGTGGCCTTTCGTCCCGCACCCTTGCCTTTTAACGCAGTGGAATCAATGAGCGCCTCAAGATTCTCCAACAGCCGGTAGTAGCGGGGGCTGGTTATCCGTTCCCCTATCGCCGCCCTGGAAATGTCCGCCCTGAGCTGCATCCTTTGGTCCAAGTCCTCCAGTGGGCTGCCCCTGAGGAGCTCTGCAGGCAGGACCTCCAGGCTGGTCCGCAGGCGGTGGTGGAGGACCTCGTTGTCACGGTACCGGCCCAGTGTTTCAGCCAGGGATTTCAGCTCACTCTCCAAAGCCACTGCCTGTGACTCCTCAAAGAGGGTCCGGTAGCTGTGCAGCACAGACCGGATACGGGGGATCACGGAGCGCAACTGGTGGACGGAATCGTCCCTGTCCTGGCGGACGTGGGCATCCTGGAGCATCCATTCAGCCAGCTGCGTTTCCAGGTAAGCGATCACCGCTGAGCGCTGTGGTTTTTTGGTCTTCGGCAACGCATCGCCAAGGGCCGTTGCCAATTTGGAACTGCGCTTGCTGGCCACGGCACCTGCGGCAACGAACTGGCCGGCAAGGGTCTCCATCAGTTCATGGTCAGCGCTGTGCGCATCTGCCAGCTCAACTTCCCATTCGCGCCAGGCATCCTCGCGCGGCTGCCCCGCAGCAACATGGGCAGTCACTTGGTCATCCACGAACTCCGCAGTGCGGGTACCGTCCGCGGCATAGAGGGCGTAGCTTGTCCGTTCGGTGTGCAGGGTGGCCACGGGAGCCAATGCCCGGCCGCGGGTGTAGGCCAACACCCTTTCCAACAATTCGTCCGGGACCACATCCACGGAGCCCAGGGCTGCGTGGACCTCGGTCCTGCTGCCTGCGCCATGGGGAAGTTTGAGGTGCCAACCCGCGTCCGTCCCGCCGGTGCGGCGCCGCAGGGTGATTTTGTGCGCCGCCAATGACAACTGCTCCGTATCAAAGTAGACGGCTTCGAGGTGGTGCACCATGGGCTCGCCAACCCGTGCCACCCCCGCGATCCGGCGGAAATCCGGAAGCGGCGTGGAAGCGCTGGCGTCGAACTTCCGCTCGGTCTCTACGTTGCTGGACGTTGCCATGGGCTTCGTTGCTCCTTCATAGTGACGGGCTCCAGGGATGCCGCAGGGGCCGGCCCAGATGGTGGGCCGGCCCCCGTTGGAGCTTTTACTTAATGCAGTACCCAGTGTGGACGAGTCCTGGGCATCCCGCTAGATATCAAGAGAGCGGGGGGTGGGTTCCAAGGGAGCATCACCTGCGTCATCCACATCGCCGCCCTTGACCACTCCGCGCCAGGCGCCGGTTTCATGGCCCTGGACCTCGATGAACTTCTTGAACTTGTCCAGATCAGCCCCCACCCGCATGCCGTCCACACCCAAGGCCGAGCCTGCCTTCTCCGTCACCGTTTCCGGCTCCCAGATGATCTCCACCGAGACCCTGGTCTTTGAGGGCTCCAGCGCTTCGAAGCTCACGGAACCGCCGTTGCGCGGACCATCGACGCTGGCCCAACTGACCAGGGTGTCCGGGACCTGCTCCACAATCTGCGCATTGAACTGGCGCTTGATGCCGCCAACATTCGTGGAGAAGTGGAGTCCGGTATCGTCGATCTGCTCAACGGCAACAACCCCGTTCATGAACTCAGGGAATGTCTCGAACTGGGTCCATTGGTTGTACGCCACGGATACCGGGACGTCAACGTCAATCGATTTGTTGACGGTTGCCATGAATGACTGCTCCTTCGATTGTGTCTCGGGTGCGGATACTGCGGTACTTCGAGTGGCGCGCCAGCCCGCTGGCTGCTTAACAGGTGGCGCGCCAGCCTATGCGCGCCAGCGTGGTGTTTAGCCGGCGTCGAAATCTTCGTCGTCATCGTTCGGGGACTCTTCCTGGGGAAGATCGTTGCCGCTGCCATCGGGCAGGGTTTCGTCGTTGCCGTCCGGCTGGAGCGACTGCTCTGCGTGGGACTGGTCCTCGGTTCCGCCGAAGCGTCCGGCTCCGGGCTCACCCGAACTGTCGGAGTCTTCCGGGTCCAAGTGGCTGAGGTTGGGCGCGCCGGTGGCAAATGTTTCGCCATCGGGGCTGTCCTGGCTCAGACCGGCGTCCGTGAGGTCTTCTTCAACGCGGGGCTGTGCCTGGCCCCCGCCGGCTTCCTGCTCTGCCGTGGGCGTGCCGTAGCCTCCGACTTCCTCTTCCGGTGTGGCATTTTGCTTGTCCATGCGACCTGTCCTTTCCAAAGCGGTGAACGTGTATATGGAACTCTTCAAAAGCTATGAAGTTGTGCGGCGGTGGATCCATGCCTTACTACCAAAATAGTCAGCAAACTTAGCAATAGCAAAGGGGGCGTTAAAAAGAGCGGCCGCGGGCAGGAGATTCCTGCCCTCGGCCGCCCCACATCCTGGTCAGTCCGTGGGGTTGGTTTCCGCTGTCAACCCCCGGTGGTCTGCTGTTGCATTGTCCTTTTCTTCCGCCGGGCCCGGCGGGCCGGATGACTCACTCTGCCCAGCATCCGCAGCATCCTCCCCCGAGTCCGCGGGCGGATCCACAGCGATCTCCGGCGCTACATACTCACGCCCCGGGGGTTCGGGATCCCTGGGGATGGGGTTGCCGGGCGTAGTGGTTCCATCCCGAACCGTAGTGCTGCCTGCAGTTTCGTTGGAGTCCGTGGTCATACGCGGGACCGACCCCGGCCGACAACCCAGCCAATGAGGGCCAGGACCAGCAAGATGATTCCCACCCACAACAGGAAACTCAACGCTTGGTTCAAACCGCCCACCAAAAGCAAGATGATGGCAATAACACCGGCAATTATCAGAAGTGTGTTCATTGAGCTACGCATCCCTTCAATAAATAGTTTCTATTCAGGAAGGCGTCCGCTGGTACTCCCGAGGGAGCGCCACCCATGCCAACGGGCACCGTTCGGGGAAATTCATCCCCTTTTGGCTTACCCACCCCTCGGAAAAGGAATCAAACTGAACAGCTTTCCGGAAGAAGTGCGTTCACAGCATCATGATAGGCGCGGCGGACGGCAGTACGAAGCATTTTGGTCAGGAAACTTAGTAAAGTTTTGTCGCCAAACTTTTGGACCCGTCCGCACGGGTCAGGGACGTGATCTGCGCCGCACCGGGGGACAACCTGGACCACACCTTCGTTGGAAGGGCAACGAGGGGAGGCCTCATGCTCATTGTCCTGACGGGAATCGACGGTTCAGGGAAGACGACGGCGGCCCGCGCCTTGGTCAGTTCGGCACGGGCCGGTGATCCGGCGCTTGCAGGTGATCCGGCGCTGGCCGGTGGTGGCAAATCCCTGCTCCTCAGCAATCACGCCGGCCGCAGGCACTTGTCCTTGCTTACTGATCGGATGAACCGGCAGCTGCCATCCCGGGTGTCCGATGCAATCGAAACCACCATCCGGCTCTTTAACGTGCTGGTGAACCACGCCCGCGCCAGCCGTTTCGACGGACTGGTGGTGATGGACCGCCACCTCCACTGCCAACTGGCTCTCAGGGACGCCAACGGCCTGCCACGCGGGCGCCTGCTCCCCTGGCTGCTGACCAAACTCCCCGCGCCGGACCTGCTGATTCACTTCGACGTGGATCCGGCGATTGCCCATGAACGGGTCACGGCCCGCGGAACGGACCGGGAGACCCTGGCGGACCTGCGCGCGTTCAGGGATGCGTACCGCTCCCTTCCGAAGCTCTCCGATGCCCTTGTAGTGGACGCATCCGGCACGCCCGAAGCCGTTCACGCCCAGGTAATGGATCTCCTGCAAACCCGTCGCAACCTCGCTTCTCCGTCGCGGGGCAGCAACGACGGCGCGGGCCAGCGACGGAATTAGCCAGGCCCACCGCCTACTCCCTTGGCCGCATCAGCGGCGGGTTAAGCACCGCGCGGGTGGCTTGGCCCGGCGTCGTACGCGCCTCGGGGGTGAGCCGAAAGAGGGCGGCGGGCCGTCCGGCGTCGCCCGTGGTCATGGTGCCGGTGTCCTCCAGGAAGCCGGGCGTGCCCGTGGCTTTGCGGTGGAAGTTGCGCGGGTCCAGGCGGGTGCCCCACACGGCCTCATAGACGGCACGGAGCTGTGCGATAGTGAACTCTTCGCCGCAGAAGGCTGCGCCAAGGGGCGAGTATTCCAGCTTTGATTTGGCGCGCTCGAGGGCGTCGTCCAGGATCCGCGCGTGATCGAAGGCAAGCTCCAACCCGCCGCCCACCACTTCCCGCACCGGGTACCAGGCCGCATGTTCCGCATCGCTGCCGGCCGCCAGCACCGGAAAGTCCGGCGCAAGCAGCAGGTGGGCCACTGTGAGGATATCGCCGCGGGGATCGCGGCCCTTGGGTCCGTAGCTCGCCAGTTGCTCCAGGTGGCCGGGCAAGCGTTCGACGCCGGTCTCTTCCGCCAGTTCCCGGCCCGCCGCTTGGAGCAGGTCCTCGCCCGCCAGGACGAAGCCGCCGGGCAGCGCGGCCTTGCCTTTGAAGGGTTCGATGAGGCGGGTGATGAGCAGGACGTTCAACTCTCCCCCACGCACGGTCAGGGCTACGACGTCCACGGTGACAGGAAAGCGCTGGGGCTCAGGATGTTGCGGCATGGCTCCACTCTAAGGGAGTTATCGTCATGTTGACAATAAAGCCGATACGGTTCTACTGTTGCTTTATCGTCATGTTGACGAAAACAATGAAGAGGAGCACATCATGGCAAACATCAAGCGCTACCCCTGGATCAGCCACTTCCTGGGCAGCCCCACCGGCTACGTGGTCCACCTGCAGAAAGGCACCGTCCGCCACCAGGGAGTCGGCCAGGCGTTCTGGTTCCGCCCCGCCAACTCGGTCCTCTCCGAAGTCCCCGTGGACGACCAGGAACTGCCCACCCTGTTCCACGCAATCACCCGCGACCACCAGGACGTCAGCGTCCAAGCCAACGTGACCTACCGCTTCATCGACCCCGTGGCTGTTTCCACCCGGCTGGACTTCGGTCTGCAGACAACGGGATCGGCGCCGGCCACGGGACGCGAGCAGGTGGCCACCATCATTGGGCAGCTCTGCCAAAGCCACGCCATTGACCAGATCGCCACCACCACCCTGGGTGAGGCCCTGGAACGCGGAGTCAGCCAACTGCGGCTGGTCCTCACCGACGCCCTCCGGGCCGATGCGCGGCTCCAGTCCACGGGCATCGAGATCCTGGGTGTTCAGGTGCTCGCCGTGCGGCCGGAATCAGACGTGGAGAGGGCTTTGCAGACTCCGGTTCGCGAGCAACTCCAAGCCGAAGCGGACCGGGCTGTCTACGAAAGGCGGGCAGTCGCCGTCGAACGTGAACGCACCATCTCCGAGAACGAGATGGCCAGCCAGATCGAACTGGCCGTCCGCCGCGAGAACCTGGTGGCGCAGGAAGGCGCCAACGCCCGCCGTGCCGCCGAAGAGAAGGCCGCCGCAGGCCTGATCGAGGCCCAAAGCGCCGCCGAACGCAAGGGAATCGGCGCCGCCGCCGAAGCCCAGCAGATCCGCCTGGTGGGTGAAGCCGCGGCAGCCAAGGAAGCCGCCACCATGGAGGTCTACCGTGGCATGGAGCAGTCCACGCTCATGGCCCTCGCGTTCAGGGATGCCGCCGGCAGCCTGCCGAACATCGGCAACCTGACCATCACCCCGGACCTGCTCAGCGGAGCACTCGCCGGACTGTTCAAGGACCAGGCCGCCACGCCTGCAGAGAAGTAAGGTCACACCATGGCAACCCCGCGCATCGTCCTTGTCCACCGGCGGACCGAGCTCCAGGAACTCCTGGACCGGCACGCCACCCGCGGCCAGGCCGAATTCTTCCTCCGCACCCGAGGCCGCAGCATCCAGGACGTGCAGGACAGGCACGATCACCTGACGGCTGCACTGGCCACCGTGCGCGCTTCCATCCCTGCGGAGTGGCGCCAAGCCGAGGTGGAGCGCGCGGATCTCAGCCGGTTCCTGATCACCGCGGAAGACATCATTGTGGTGGTGGGGCAGGACGGCCTGGTGGCGAACGTCGCCAAGTACCTGAACGGTCAGCCCGTGATCGGCGTCGACCCCGAGCCCGGCGCGAACCCCGGGGTTCTTGTACGCCACTCCCCCGGGGCCGCCGCCGCTCTGCTGCGGGCCGGGGACGTTGGACAGCTCCGCTGCCAGAACCTCACCACCGTGACGGCAACGCTCGACGACGGGCAACAACTTTCGGCGCTCAACGAAGTTTTTGTGGGACACGCCTCGCACCAATCGGCCAAGTACGTTGTGACGGCACCGAGTTTCACCTCCCCCGACGGACAGACCGAGCGGCAATCGTCGTCGGGGCTCATCGTTTCCACGGGCACCGGGGCAACCGGCTGGTGCGCATCGATCGCGTTGGAGCGCGGCGGCCGCGCACTGCCCGCCCCCACGGATCCCCGGCTCGCGTGGTTTGTCCGCGAAGCCTGGCCGTCACCGGTCACGGGAGCCGCCTTGACGGAAGGCGTGCTGGAGGCCGGCGAGGTTCTCCGGATCACGGTGGCATCCGATCAGTTGGTGGTGTTCGGCGATGGCATGGAGGACGACCGGCTGGTGGCCTCGTGGGGGCAGGAAATCACGGTGCAATTGGGGCAGAGGCCGCTGCGGCTGGTTGCCTGACATCTCCACTTTATCCAGTCGATGTAGAATACTTCCTCAACCTTTCATCTACTGAGGAGCTTCCGTGAGCTACCCTGCCCAAGCTACGGGCCAGACCCCTCCGGTGCGGCCTTCACGGGCTCCGGGGCGCGACGCCGCGTGGGGTTGGCTGATCGGGCTGCTGGCTGGGATCGCGGGCGTGGCACCGTGGTGGATCACCGGCGCGCAACTGCCTCTCCAGAATCTCTGGGCAACACAGGTCATGCCGGCCCAGATGCCTCCGGCCCTGCTCCCACTCAGTCAATATGAAGCCACCACCCTGGTGGCCATGCTGACGGTGGGCGGCGCCCTCGCAGGCCTGGCTGTGCGCATCTGGTCCCCCGCCCGCCGCGGGCTGGTGACCGGGTGTGCCGTCGCTGGGGTGCTTGTTGTCCACTTCACGGCCACCGTTCAATCGTTCAGCGTCCTTCAGGCCGGACTATCAACCGGGACGTTGGCCGGCATGTACTTCGGTGGACTCCTGGCGGGGGTTATTGCATCGATAGTGGCGGCGGTTCTGGCCCTCCTGCTCATCGCTTCACGGTCCACCCTTGGCGCCACCATTGCGTTCGGGCTCTTGGCCGTTCCCTTCACTTCATGGCTGGTTCTCTGGGTGGTAGGCGTGATGGGCTTCGTCAATGTGCCCACGGCAGTGCCCACCATCGCGCGGTGGGTTCCCGCCGTCGTCGTGGGTTGTGCCCTGGCATGGTGCGGGCTGAAGCCAGCCAGCCGGGCTGTGGCGTGGGTGCTCAATCTCGCGTTCCTCTGGCTGATCCCGGCCGTATTCACGGCCGTTCAATCCGTGCTGGGGACCCGGGTTTTGGCCGGCGACATTCCGGAAATGGTGCTGATGGGTCGCCAGGTTTTGGTGCGGGCATTAGGACCCGACGGCGGCGCGCTGCCAACAATGCTGCTCGCCCTGGTGATCGGAGTGCTGGGTGTTGGTGCCCGTATGGTGCTTGATCGCCGGGGTCGTGTGGATTCGTCAGAAGCCCGCTAGATCCTTGTAGGGTGGGGACAAACATGTTTGGGGGAACATATGAAACACCGCTTGTTGCTGACCGTTATTGCAGGGACCGCTCTGGTTGCCTTGACCGGTTGCACCAGCTACACAGGAATCGCCGCAATCCAACGGGCCGCCGACGCACGCGATGACCTGCCCGCCAACGTCAAAAGCTCAGACCCGGATATGCCGTCGAATTACCGGCTTCTGGTTGAAGATGCGGACGTTCGGTACTTGGGGGCTGAGAGCCAGGACCACTCCGTTGTGTGCGTCGCCGCCGTCCCTGCGCTCAAGCCTGACCAGTGGGTTATTGGCTGCAGCGACGGGATCATCAATGACCGCGAAATTGTCACGGTGAGCCACATCGGGCAGCCGACGGTGAAGCTGGTGACCGACAATTTTGATACCCAGGCCCTCGAGTCGGAGGGCTGGCGCAAGATTCACTCCAATGTGTTGGTGGGCAGGGTCTTGGCCTTTTAGCCGCGGGATGTGAGAGAGCAACCCGGTTGATGCAGCGGGATGTGAGAGAGCAACGGTTGGCGGAGAGTCAACCGTTGTTCCGCTGTGGGGGCCGGGGTAGGGTGACCGGACCGTCCACCACATCATCGTCTGGAACAATTCTGGGAGGAACCATGACACATGTGAGACGTCAACTGGCTGCTGTAACGGCGGCCTTGGCACTGACTGCGACCAGCGGAGCGATGGCCGGCCCCGCGTTCGCCGATCCCCGCGAAACGGACAAAACCCCAACGGCCACTGGCTACGGCGGAGCCGTCAGCACGGTTGACCCCGAGGCTTCGGCAGCCGCCATCGAAGTTCTGAGGAAGGGCGGCAACGCAGCCGACGCCGCTGTTGCAGCGGCAGCCACCCTCGGCGTAACCGAACCCTATAGTGCGGGCATTGGGGGCGGCGGGTACTTCGTTTTCTACGATGCCAAGACCAAACAGGTGGGCACCATCGACGGCCGAGAAACCGCTCCCGCCGCCATCACTAAAGACGCCTTCATCGATCCCGCCACCAAAGAACCCTACAAATTCACCCCGGACCTGGTGACCAGCGGAGTGTCAGTTGGCGTTCCCGGCACCGCCGCCACGTGGGAGCGCGCTTTGAAGCGCTGGGGAACGCTGGATCTAAAGGATGCCTTGAAACCTGCCATCAATGTGGCCAACCGCGGCTTCGTGGTGGATGAGACGTTCCGGCAGCAAACGTTGGACAACAAACTGCGTTTTGACGCGTTCACCTCCACGCGGGACCTGTTCTTGCCCGGTGGTGACGCTCCCGCCGTCGGAAGCGTCTTCAAGAACCACGATCTTGCGGCGACGTACCGCCTGCTCGCCAAAGAAGGCACCAAGGCGTTTTACGGCGGGCCGCTGGCGGAAGAGATCGCCAAGACCGTGCAGGCACCACCCAAAACCACCACCACAGAGCTTCCGGTTCCGGTGGGCAGCATGACCGCCAAGGATCTGGCCCAATACAAAGTGGTGGATCAGGACGCCACCAAAGTGGAATACCGCGGATACGACGTTTACGGCATGGCCCCGTCCAGCAGCGGCGGAACCACGGTTGGCGAGGCGCTGAACATCCTGGAGAACTACAACCTCAAGGGGATGAAGCCGGCCGATGCCCTGCACCACTACTTCGAAGCGAGCTCGTTGGCGTTTGCGGATCGCGGTGCGTATGTGGGCGACCCGGCCTTCGTGAATGTTCCCACCAAGGCGCTGCTGGATCAGGTTTTCGCGAAGGAACGCTCCTGCCGGATCAGCCCGACGGCGGCTGCCCCCAAGCCTGTGGCGCCCGGTGATGTGAAATCGTACGACGGCGTGTGCCCGGCTTCTGCGGCGCCACTCGCCGACGAGACGGATACGGAAAACATCTCCACCACCAACATGACCGTGTCCGATAAGTGGGGCAACGTGGTGGAGTACACGCTGACCATTGAGCAAACGGGTGGGTCCGGAATTGTGGTGCCGGGGCGTGGATTCCTGCTCAACAATGAGCTCACGGATTTCAGCACGGTGTACAGCGAGTCGGATCCCAACCGAATTCAGCCCGGCAAACGTCCGCGTTCATCCATGGCGCCCACCATCATCCTGAAGGACGGCGCACCGTTCCTGGCATTGGGTTCACCCGGCGGATCCACCATCATCACCACGGTGCTCCAAACCATTGTGAACCGCGTGGACCTGGGCATGACTGCACCGGAAGCTCTGACCGCACCACGTGCCGCGCCACGTAACGGTGCCACCGTCAGCTCCGAGCCCGCATTCATTGATGCTTATGGCAAGGATCTAACGGCCTTGGGACACACTCTGGTCCCTGCCGGGGATGCCTTCACCTCCGCCGCGGAGATCGGGGCGGCCACGGCGATCGAGTTCAATAAGGACGGTTCCACCACGGCTGTGGCCGAACCAACCCGTCGGGGTGGTGGGTCGGCCATGGTGGTGAGAGAGCAACCCGGGAAACACGGCGGGAAGTGAGAGAGCAATCCGGGAAACACGGCGGGAAGTGAGAGAGGAACGGGTGGGGGGGTTAGGCGCCGGGGAGGAGTTTCCGCACCACGGTTTGGAGCTTCTGCAGTGCAGGGTCCAGAGAGGCGCTGACCGCAAACTTCAGGAGTCCCCGGCATGCCAACCCTGCATCCGTGAGCTCGCCCGCCAGCAGGAATTCCATCAGGTCCTGGCTGGGGAGGAGCCGCACAAAGCCCGCCTCGGAAGCGTCCCATTGCGGGGCGCCTTCGGGGCGGGCTTCTGCCGCGATGGACACGTGTTTCCTGCGGGAAGAACGGGCGGACCACCATTCGGATCCTGCGTAGTACACAGCGGATGACTTGTAGCCGGTTTCTTCGGCCATCTCCCGGTGGGCTGCGTCCTGGGGTGTTTCGCCGTGGTTCACGTATCCACCCGGAAGTTCCAGGAGTGTCTTGCCAGGCCCTACGCGGAACTGCTCAAAAAGAACCACATCCGCGCCGCCAGGGGTGAAGGCCAGCATCGCGGCAGAGTCCGGTCCCGCGATCACGTCCCACTCGGAAACCGACCCGTCGGCCTCCAAATAGGTGTCCTTGTTAACGGTGACAAAACCTTTGTAGGCGCGTGTGGACCAGAGTTTGCGCCACAGTTCGTCCTGCGCGCTCAACAGTTCCTGTGGCTCGCTCAACGTGGGCGATTGTTCTTGAGCTCCCGGCTGAATCTCCACACCATCACCAACGACGCAGCGGACACGATGATTCCGGAAATCGTGGACCATATTGACTGTTCTTCATGCGAGAAGAAAATTGAGACCGCATATCCACCCATCACTAAGGAAAGCAACAACCACAGCAATGCCTTTTGATTCACAATACATTCTTTCTATTTGTAAGTTCATTCAACGGAGGTCCCGCTTGGTGAAAACCGTCAAGGCTGCCGCTGTTACCAGTACAAGCCAGCCCACGGCACCGAAAAAAGACCCCGACGCCGGTATGTTGACAGCCGCTTGTTGAGCCCAGTCGGCTGCCAGCACCGGGAAGACGAACTGTGAGTACTGCCCCTCGGGACCAAGAAGGATGCGGGGAAGTGTGAGGGTGAGGGGAACGGCGAAGAGGCTCACCAGGTGGCTCCGGATAAGGGAACCAAGGCCAAAGCCCCACAGTGCTCCCATTCCTGCGGCACCGGCGAGCGCCAGTGCCTCAGGAAGGCCCGCGCCAACGCCTGCAACTCCCCCGCTCAGGAATGCGGCCAAGGCGCAGCTGGCTCCCCGCGCGGTCCACGCCGGAACCCGCTGGAACAGGAGCACCCTGCGGTGGAAACTCCCCGAGCGGTAGTCCGCAGTGAACGCCCAGGACCCCAGGATTGCGGAGACCGTCAGGACGAGGGGCAACGCCGTTTCCACCCCCATCACCATGGCAGCCAATGCTGGCAAGGTGTTGATGACCGCCCCTTTCCACAACACTGGCCGGAGCACGTCTGCACTGAATGCTGCCTTGTAAACGCCCATTCACGGCTCCCTGGAGCGGACAAACCACAAGGCGCACCCGCCGGCGAGGATGAGCCAGGCAAGCGAGACGAAGAAGGACGGAAAAGGATCCAGGAGCCCCTCCACAGGAAGCCCGGCCACACCTGCCAACGCGCCGGACGGGAGCCAACGTCCGACGTCGGGATTATTGATCAGAAGGGGCAGTTCCACGGCAACCGGAACCACCAGGGTGAGGATGGTGGTCGCGTAGTAGTGCTGGATGATCCACCCCAACGAGCAACCCCATGCGGCCCCCAGTACACACGCCAGCAGCACGCCCGGCGCTCCGGCCACGGATTCCGCTGTCACCAACAGTGGGGCCAGGCCGGGGGCAGCAGCAAGAGCCACGCTTAAGCCCCAGAGGATCAGGCCAACCAGGCCGGTCAGTAGCCCAATGATCAGCGCTGCGGCACATTTGCTGTGAACCAAGGCAGTGGCCCCGCACGTTACGATGCTCCGCCGAAGCGTGCGGTAAAACGCTTCCCTGGTCACCACATAGCTGCCGGCGAATGCAGCCACCGGTACCAGGCTGACCGCGATGGCCCAGAAGATCGCAACATCCTGGGCACTCTTGGCTTGATCCGGCCAGCCCAGAAAGTTGGCCACAAACCACGGCACCAGAATGCAGAAGGCAAGGGTGCCCAGCACCGAGTATCCGCTGACGTACCTCAGCAGCTCAGACCCCAAGCCCCGAATCAGTGCCTTCGAATCAACACTCATGGGGCGGCCTCAAGGATGGCGAAGTAGGCGGATTCCAGGCTGCCGTTGCCCATGGATTTCGCCTGGCGCAGCGTCCCTGTAAACAGCATCTTCTGCTTGAGGATCACCACGTGGTCCGCCACCTGTTCCAGCTCGGTGAGCTGATGGCTGGAGACCAGAGCGCTCCCACCACCGGCAGCGAATTCGCGGAGGAACCGGCGGAGCCATTGAATACCCTCCGGATCCAGCCCGTTGGCCGGCTCGTCCAGCACCAGCAGCCGGGGATCGCCGATCAGTGCGGAGGCAATGCCCAGCCGTTGCCGCATCCCCAGCGAGTAATCACCAACCTTCCTGCCGGCGTCAGCAGTCAGATCCACCAGTTCCAGCACGTGGTCCACCCGCGCGGAAGCGGCTCCCGCGGCCAGCTGGTAAATCCTTAGGTGGCGGCGCCCGGTCAGCCCCGGCTCCACCTCCATGCCGTCCAAGCTCACCCCCACGGAGGTGGCCGGGCTTTTCAGGGCACGGTAATCGGACCCGAACACCAAGGCGCGGCCGGACGTTGGTTCCAACAGTCCAGTGAGGCCGGCCAGCGCGGTGCTTTTCCCGGCTCCGTTGGGCCCCATAAGACCCACCACGGTGCCCGCATGAACATCAAAGGTGAGGTCCTCTACCGCGTAGCGGTTCCCCCGCTTTTTGCTGAAGTGGTCAAAGCTTGCGTGGATGGTCATGGCTGCGCCTTCCTTGCGTCGGATGGGTGAACCGGGCCTGCCGGCCACAGCGGCGAACTGGTCAGTGAGTCCCACAACCACTGCCCCAGGCTGGTGGAGTGCTGGCTGACGATTTCGGCCCTTCCCGAGGACGAGAGGTTGATGCCGGACTCCAGCGTGGCCGGGTAGGCAACGGCCGGGATGCTTTGTTGGTCCAGCGCGACGGGAACCACGGTGTCCAACGGAGCGGAAATGTCCGACGGCGGCCGGTCACCCAGGGTGGCGTGGCCCAGGTTTTCGTGGATGATCATCCCTTGGGATTGCAGGGTCACGTGATCCCCTGCGGTGAAGCCGGCGCCAGGGCTTCCCAGCGGCACCACGATGCTGAGTTCACCGTGGTTGTACACATACCCGGCAACGGTCACCGGCGTGACGGGGATGATCGCAGTGAGCGCCGCGGCACCCGCGATTCCCAGAAATGACACCACGGTTCGACGCCACAGAGGGCTCCCGTTTGCAGCGCCGGCTCGAAAGAACCGGTAAATCCCCCTGCCGGCCATCACCAACAGGAGGCAGAGAACCAGGAACACCACCGCGTGCCCGGCAAAGCCCAGTTGCAGGAAGATGGGCAACAACCGTTGGAAGCCCACCACCATGAAGATGACGCCGGACACGAAGCATGCCAGGCCGAACCACGGCAGGAAACCCCGGCCTGGGTGCTCACGCCGGGCGCCCAGGATGCTGCCACGCGCCACGTCGCCCAGAGCATCCAGCGACTTCTGCCGGAGGTGCGGCACATCCAGTGCCGACATCAGAGCCACGTACCCGTCCAACTTGATGAACGGAAAGAGGTTCAGCACCGCCACGGCGTAACAAATCATGCCGTAGAGGACGGCGGCCTCTTTCAAAGCTGACTCAGGCAGGACCATCTGGGTTGCCAGGGCAATGCTTCCCAAGGCGACGTGCGCCAAGGGGCCAGCCATGGCTATCAGCACCCGCTGCTTCCTCGATCCCAGACGCCACCCGTCCGTGACATCGCAAAAGAACGCCGGCGATAAGTAGAACAGCATGATGCCGATCCGCCGCGGGGTTCCGCCAAAGTATGTCAGCGCCATGCCATGTGACAGTTCGTGCAGCAGTGTGGAGATGAACATGGCCATCACAACGTAAAGGTAGGCCTCGATGGGGAGCGGAGACGCCAGCACCGTCCACATCTGAGGGCCGGCCGCAACAGCTCCCACCAATCCGGCGAGCAAAAGAAGGAGTGCGGCAACGGCTCCCATCGGGCGCATCAGCACCGCAACGGCCGGCCGGAGACTGCGTAAAAGCTTTGTTGGGTTAAATAGTGTGAACTGCACTGTCAGTGGGGCCCGGAACTGGACCCTGCGCAGCGAAGCCGGCTTGGCGCCGTCGTCGAACATTCCAGTGGGCGCCAAGCGCCGGACGATTCCCATGACGTCCGCAGCAGTCCACGGCGACCCCAGACGGATGGCCACCTGGGCCGGATCCATACGCCCGTCCAAGGCTTTGAGGAAAAGTGCGACGTCGGCAGAGACCCGGGCTTTCGGCACACCGTTGATCGCCACGATCCACGGCCCGCCCTCCTGCAGCGGCTGGTCTATGGAAGCAGCGGGGGCCAACCGGACGGGCCATTCGACGGCTGGTCCGGCAGCTTGGGGTTCCTTGATCCACCTCATATCAAGGGGTGCGGGATGGGGGACTGTCCGGGGCGGGGGAGCCCTTTGGTTTCGTCCATGGTTAAAGGCACGGCTCCTGGGCAGATCGCTTTTCCGGCCACCCAGCCCATGCCCCGGATGTGGTCCGGCAAGCGGTGCGTCAGGCTGACCCAGAGCGCCGGGATGGAGCGCTGGGCCAGATGCTGCACAAGGGTGGTGACGGTGGGCGCAGGGTGTTGGGCCGGAAGACGCGCGGGTGCGAAGGACCGGATCCACTCACTCATCGCACTGATGGCGGCCGGCGTTGTCCAGAACTCCGCGCGCGTATCATCGTCGGTCACTGCCGTTGGGGACACTGCTGCCGGGGTCCGTGCCAGGAAGAGTTCGCGGATCTGCAGTCCCTCTTGGAGTGCTCCCACCAGGGCCCGCAAAGGATCCGGCGATGCTTTTAAGCCCACAGCCGCGAAGGGCCGGGAGCCGGCGGTTTGGGTAATGATGCACACGGCAGTGACCAACGGACTCCCCTCGGTGGGGACGAAAGCCAGTGTTGGCATCACTCCCACGGCTTTCCCGGCGGCAAGCAGCCTCAGCAGCCCGGCCGCGTCCGGCGTGTCAGGAAGTTCCGGGACGTCAACCACCCGGAGCGGTGCCTGCTGCTGCCAGGCGGAGAGAAAGGCATCCCGCTCCAGGACCTCGGAGATACCGGCCAGCTGCGCGAACTCCTCGGAGGGCCCGGACGCTGCACCGTTGGGAGACGGGTCAAAGAACGGATCCCATAAATTGGCGGCCCCGGCAGTGGAGGTCATCTTCGGCGCGTAGTCCACCAAGGGCGCTGGCATATGGGTTTCCTTGCCGTTGGCCAGGTTGGCTGCGCGATACCAGGGGAGCTCGTATGCCAGCGCCGATGCCCGGCCCAGGCCTGCAGTGACAAAATCGATCCGCTTCTCCAATGCGGCCTGGTGGACCAAGAGGTGGACATCATCTGCCTGCTTGGGGATCAGCGCAAAGCGCTCAACAGCTTCACCGGCACCACGCGTCATGGAGGCGCGCTTGTTGATATCGAAAGCACCCACCGCGCCGGCGAAACCGGACGCCTTGGCGCCCGCCAACACACCCACAGTCCGCCACAGGCCAACACTGTTGGGAACGTAAACGGAGGATTCAGACACCAATCCGGAGCAGGGATCGAGTGTTCTGACCGGGTCCAATGTCCTTATCGGGTCAGGGCTCATGCGCCGCACACCCACAGCTCAATGTCCTTCAACCCGGCGGCGGGCGTCACCAGGCGAACAGGACGCCGCTCCTGGATGGTGAGTCCCGCCGCAGCCATCTCGTCGGCGATGAGCTGGTTGCTGACAAGGGCAATGTCGCTGGAAAAGGCGGAGGTTCTGTACGTGCCGCCCTCGTTGAAACTGACGTGGATCATGGTCACATGGCGGGCGCCGTTGGCAGCGTCCCGGCTTTCCGAGGTGATCAGGAATGAGTCGTCGCCAAACGGCGAAACTGTCGCGCCGCCGTCGTCAATCACTTCAGGGTGGCTGTCCGCATTCAGGACGGTCAGCAGGAAGCGGCCGTCTTTGGCCAGGCAGGCGCGGACGTTGTGGAACAACTCACGCCGGGCCGGCTGGTCAAGGAGCGTGATGGAACTGGCGCCCAGGACAACGCAACCGTAGCCGGCGTCGAACGCACAGCGGGACATGTCCCCTTCCACAAACTCAACAGCAACACGGCGCGGATTGAACGCCTGGGTTGCCACCTTTGCCTTGAGCAGGTCGAGCATTTCGGGGGAAGAGTCGACGGCGGTCAGCGGACGTCCCAGCGCCAGGAGCGGCCGGGTGATTCGTCCGGAACCGGCCGCCAGTTCAAGGATTGGTCCCTCGGTTTTTCGCGCTGCAGTGAGGATTTCGGGGAGTTCGGTGAGGTCATTCGCCGTGACTTGGTCGTACAGGCGGGAACCAGGGACGCTGTACAGATCCTGGGGTGGATCCAGATGCCCAAGGACGCGCAGGATCGCGTCAGCCGTCTTGTCGGGTGCGGTTTTCATCAGCTCGTTTCTCCAGAAGGGTGATGGTCCGGGAATGCACGCGGGTGGCGGTGGAACCCAGGTCCACCCGCGTGCACTGGTTACGTGGCGGCCAGGCCAACCACGACGCCGGCGATGATGATCACGTCACCGACCCGGATGTACCACGGTGTATCGTCCGGTGTGTCGAGGTTCTCCAGCTCTTCGATGGAGAGTTGCAGGGCGGGGTAAGCGGTCATTGCTTTTCCTTTCATGCTGCTGATGGAACGGCCAAGGATGGGGCTAGGTGATGCTGACGGCGATGAGGCCGATCGCGACTCCCTGCGATACCCCGATGAACCAGTTTTGGAAGTCCGGGGTGTCCAGGGACTCCACCTCCTGGATGGAGAGGTTGAGCTGTTGCTGCATGCGTTTCACCTCCTTTCGCGTACTTGGTTAGCGGGCGGTCACCGATCAGGTAATGCCGACGGCGATTCCCACCAGTGCCAGCCCGGCGGTGATGCCCTTGATCCGTTCGTCCCAGTCATCCGGAACGTCCATGGGCTCCAGTTCCTGGATGCGAAGATCCAAGGCCTTGAGTGCAGCGTTGCTGTTCATGTGCTCACCTCCTCTCCCCTGCCGCTCGTAGAGTGCCCGTTGGGCCTGGCAAGTGTTGTTGGCCCGCAGCGGCGTTGAGGACATGCCTGATCTGGGCTGTGTCCAGTCCGCGCAGCATGGGGAGGCCGCCGCCCCAGTTAGCGATTGCGGCCTCGGTGGTCCCCACCAGGGTTTCCTCGCTGATGGATTGCAGGCCGGTGATGCCCCATCGCCACATGAGCTCGTTGATGCCGTGGGCGGGATCGGGGTCCAACGCAGCATCGGAATGAGTCACCATGGACCAGAGTTCCCGGAGCCGGGCATCGCTCCCCCAGCCGGAGGCGCCATTCTGGATCTCTTCCCAGATGGGGCCGATCACGGAGGCCGTCGCCACCATCTTCCGTGTGCCCGTGATAAACGCGAGCTCGTTGGCCAGGTACCAATGTTTGGCCCCGTAGGGATTACGCCCCACCAGCGCCCAGCCCGTGTGCGTCTCCAGGCTGAGGTGGGCGGCGGACAGCCGGAGTTGCGGGGTGTCTTCCCGCGTCAGACGTTCGCCCAGCGCAACGATTCTTTGCAGCAGCACGTAACCATCGCCGTCGAACATGGTGGCAGTGCTGCCGATCATGGTGCCCGCCACCCTGAGAAACGCCTCCAACAGCCCTTCGAACAGCAGGTGCCGTGGCAGCGTAGCCAAGTGGCCGGCCTCGAGCACCGCAGCGTCACCCGCCAGGTTGCGCGAGACCACCAAGCGGCGTCCGACGGCGGTGTCCAGGCACGCGACGCCGCTGACTTCCGCTCCGGTCCCCACAGTGGACGGCAGGAGGACAGTCTTGGCGCGGTCCAACGGGTTGTTCATGGGAGGGAGGACCAGCAGCCCCGAACGCTTGGCGTGACGCTCGGCGAAAATGGCCAAACTGGGATCCGCGGTGAACAGCGTAGCCAGTTTCACGGCATCCAGAATGGAGCCGCCGCCGAGTGCGACCACGGTACGTAGCCCGTACTCGCGGATGAAACTTCCCACCAGTCGCAGGGTTTCGACGGTCACCGGAGCGGCCGTGAGCTCCAGGACGGGTGCCCCCTTAAGGTCACCGGCCAACAGCTTGCTGCGGTGACCGGGCAGGGCCGCGTCCACCACCAGGCCGGTTTTGCCCCGGGTCAGCCCGCCCACCACCCTGGACGAGCGCCCCTCATCGGTGATGACGCATCGGGTCTTCCAGGTCCGGTCCGCGATCATGCGAACACCCCGTCAAAATGGGCGGTGGTCAGGCCGGTTTTGATGGCGGCCCTGAGCTCCGCGAAGTTTTCCTCCGTGTAGGTCAACGCCGGCAAGAGCTGGATGCGGCCCGGGCCGGGCTGCACCAGGGCGCCCGCCTTGTGGATGCGCTTGACCACCGCCAGTACCCCGTTGGAGGACAGTGGCAGGCCATTGTTGGAGTGGAGCTTGATGCCACGCATGGCACCGCGTCCGGTTGAGTTGCCCACGCCTTTCATGCCCTGGAGATCGACGATGAGGTTGTCCAGGCCCACGGACACTTGCTTGGTGAGCAGCGGGTGGTTCAGCCTGTTCATTTCCGCGATGGTGGAGAGGATGGCGGCGCAGGTGGCCGGTGTTCCCGCTTGGGTTTCGCCGTGCACCAAAACTGATTCGTGCTGATCGAAGGACTTGGTGATTCTGTGGGCCACCAATACTGCCGCGCAGGCGCAGGTTCCGTTGGTCAGGCCTTTGGACGTCACCAGGACGTCCGGTGCCTCTGCCCACTCATCGGAGGCAAACCACCCGTTCACCCGGCCGAATCCTGTGGCTACTTCGTCCGCCACTACAAGGAAGCCGTGTTGCTTCCGGTGCCTCATCAGTTCCTGAAGGAACACGTCCGGGACTGTCTCCGCCCCTGAGCCGAGGACTGGTTCCACCATTACTGCTGCGATGCGGTGGCCTTCGCGTTGGACCAACCGTTCCAGTTCCGCAGCGTTGTCCATGAAGTT
This sequence comes from Paenarthrobacter ilicis, assembly GCF_016907545.1. Lineage (NCBI taxonomy): Bacteria > Bacillati > Actinomycetota > Actinomycetes > Micrococcales > Micrococcaceae > Paenarthrobacter > Paenarthrobacter ilicis. The sequence continues at coordinate 3,331,781 of NZ_JAFBCD010000001.1, forward strand.
GATGTGCCGGATATTGCGCCGGTCCACGCCGTAAACGGCCTGGCCCAGCTCGTCACCGCTGAGTGCTTGGCTGCCGTACGTGAGCCCGTGATAACTGCCTTTGAGGCCCACCATGAGTTTCCGTTCGGGTTCCCCCTCCAGCACGAAGTATTGGCGTGCCAGTTTCATGACGGCGTCATTGGCCGCGCCGCCGGAGGTGGAGAAAATCACACGATGGAATGGGTGGGCCGGCAGGTTCAGCAAGGCCCGCGATGCCTCAATTGCTTTGCGGTGTGCGGCACGAAAGAGCGGCACATAGGACGCCGCTGCCAGTTCGCCTGCAATGGCTTCAGCGATAGCAGTGTTGCCGAACCCAAGGTTGGCATTCCAGAGACCGCTCTTGCCGCAGATCCGCTGCTTTTTGTCCTCGAAGGTCACGTGCACGCCGCTGGCACTGACTGCTGTGTGGGTCTTCACCGGAAAGTCGTGCTGGGTGACCAGCGGTACCCAGAGCGGCAATTGCGTCCTGGGCGTTGGCAGGATGGGTTCAACCGTCATCAGCGGGCACCCACCATATCGATGCCGAGGTCCTGGAAACGGGCATGGACCGCGCGGGCGGATTCTTCGGCGAGGGACAGGGAGACACGAAGGACGGAGGCCACTACCTTTGATGCTGCGTCCACATCACCCAGGTTGGAGATGGCCTCCACGATCGCCGCGGCGTCCGGTCCTATGGTGAATCGCCTGCCTGAGCTGGTGTCCAGGAGGGAATACTCGGTTCCGCGTTTCACGATGAACGGGGCATCGGCTTGGGGCAGGCCTTCATGGAGCGCAGCACCGTAAACGCTGGCACCGAAGCCGATCAATTTGGTGCCGGCTCGGTCCACATGGGGGATGAACTTCCATGCATCCAAAGCGGCCAGATACCTGGGGATCCACGGCTTGGCGGCCAAGGAATCGAAGAGGTCCCAAGGAAAATAGACCCCGGCCACAGCGCTTTCGGGCCGCAGGGCGATGGACCGGATCCGGAGGTCCGTCAAACTGTCCCCCACCCTGCCAATTTTGGTTCCGTAGGGGCCGCTGAGGATGGATCCGTCCCACGTGATGTGGAGCCGCGCCAGATTCAGGTTCCGGACCCCTGACAGCAGGCCGCGCTCAGCCAGCACGGCATTGACCTCGGTGAGCTGCGGGACAAAGTGTCCCGACCGGCAGGCTTCCTCGGCGTCGTCGAAGAACGACTGCCAGTCCTCTTTGGTGGTTATCCGGACCACCGTGACACCCACCAGGTTGACGAACGGGATGGCTACATAGTCCTGGATTTCCAGGCTGAGGCTGCCATCCACCAGGAGTTCCTCTCCGGCTACGTCAAAAGTCCCCACCACCGGGATGATTCCGGTGTCATCCCGGTCGCCGTTGAGCACCAGGACGCGTGATTCCTCATTTGCAAGCGACTTGGCGTACTGGGTGTGCCCCCGGTTCTCCACAAAAATGACATGCCCTGGAATCCGGCCCGGGATGCCGGTGATCCACTGGTCCACGGCGGCGGCAATGCTCTGTTGCTGACTCAGCTTCATTTCCCCAACCCCAATAGTTGTGTTGTCCTGCCGCTGCCCCGGCTGATGATCCGGGATCGCGTTTCGAGTAGGACACTATGGGTGGGTTTTGGTGCCACAGGGCGGAATTAATCAACTAGGTGGTGAAAAGGGCCCCTTTGGGGGAAATTTAGGGGTACCTAGTGGGTTGTGGGAGGGCGTCTAGGTGGTTGACGTCAGCGGCTGAGGCTTGGGAATTCCACAGCCTTGGCCCCCCGGTCCAGTTGCTTCACCTGGTCCGCGGACCACGTCACACCGGCGGGCATCTGCTCCGGCTCGCGCCACGCGTTGTAGACCAGCTCCGAGGGGTGCGCTATTCCGTACGAATGACGGAGTGCCGCTACGCAGCGGTCGGCCAAGGCTTTGTACTCGGAGGTCAACGCCGGCAGTTCAAGCGAAGAAGTCCAGTTTGGTTGAGCTGGTCCCGGCGCCGACCATCCGGCGTCGGCCATTACCTGCTGCTTGGCTTCCGCCACCACGTTCGTACCGGGAGCCTCGGCGTCCAGGACGTCGGACTGGCCAGCGAACTGCACGTACCGCTTGGGGTCTGCGGTGGAAGAAATGATGACGATGACGCGATCGTTGGTACCGCGGAACGCCTCCACCAACCGGTCCCTGTAGTCGCTCCAGGCCGGCGTCTGATGATCTATCCAAGGCGCCGGGATGCGGGTCCTGACCGTGGTGATTTCCAGGTCCGGATCGCTTAGAGAGATGGTCTTTCTGTACTCGCCACGATCAACTTGCTTGAACCCCTCAGCAAGTGACCTCGAGTCTCTGGTCCAAGCCATGACTGGCTCTCCAAGGGATTGGACCTCAAAGGCGAGGCCTCGGTAGGTGCCGTGGTACTTAAGCCTGAAGCACTCGAGGTCCAGCGGATCACCCACGGCGATGAGCTTCACGTACTGGCCGTGCTCATTCCGGGTGAATCCCGGAGTCCGTTCATTGGCCCGGAGTATCCAGCCTTGGCCCCGTCGATCCAGCCGGACCTCGACGCCGCCGTATAGCGCATAGGTTCCTGCCGACAAAGCGCCCGACGGCGGCTGGTTGCCAAGGAGGCTCATGTCACCACTCCGATTCTTGGTCGAGGTCAACGCCTACTGGAGTGTGGACCATCGCGCTGAGGTTTTTGGTTCAGTGTAGGAGACTATCCCGGTTCTGTTTTGGGTGGGTGAGATGCTGGGAGCCCTGGGGTGGCATGTCCAAGCTGCACGGTGGACTCCCGACGATTCACCCGCGGCCGACCCTCATGGTTTTGCTGCCAACGCTGCGAAGCAGGCTTTTGCGGACTCTCCCAGTGCCGGCCAACGTTTGATTGTGGCTAAGTCATTTAGTACTTTATGCCTCCCTTGGGCTGAGGAAGCCCGAATCCCCGGGATCTGGTTGACGCCGCTGCTTAACGACGCACTGGTCCAACGCACGCTCAAGACGTCTTCCAAGAACGACCTGTTCATTGGCGGTTCGCAGGACACACTGTGGGACGGCGGGGGAACGTCTGAGAGGGCGGGGACTTACGTTGAAATTCCGGGAGCCGATCATTCATTGCAGATCCCCGGCGACTGGCGGGCTTGGCAGGAAGCCCAGACAGTTGTTTTCAGTCGCGTTGAGGAGTTCGTCCTGGCGCTCGGCTAGCTGCATCGGCTGCGGATGCCAGGCTCCCGTCACGCTGGTGTGGGCCGTGTTAGCGTCGACCCATGAAAGTGTCCCCCTGGGTCACTTGGCAGCGTTCGCAATTGGTGTGGCGGTAGCGGTAATTGCTTGGGTGACGTATCGGTTCGTTCAGTCTCGTCGCCGGTCCTGGCGATGATATTCAGGACCACGAGGGGAAAAACAGGATGTTCGGTTCGAAGAAGAAGCTCAAGGGTCTGGTGGAGCAGCTCAGGCCCGACTTGAGTCGTGAGTCGCTGGGCGTCGGACCCAACTTCCCTGGAATCGCCCCGAATCCACTCCTAAGCAGTGAAGCTCGGAAGCGCACTGCGGAACTGCGTACTGGGACGCTTGCGCTCGGAGTCCTCGTCGACTGGCGCGAGGTCAACAACAACCCACGCGTCGTCATGATGTTCGATGTGGAGACTGCCGAGGGTATTTCCTTTCGCGGTATCGCGGACGAAAGCCTAACCATCACCGCTCTCACTCGACTCGCCCCAGGACAGACGTTGCCAGTGCGCTACAGGCCAGCCGTCATGGATCATTACGTCGCACTGGCCACGGACGCGGACCCCGCCGATGTTCAGCAGCTCTCTGACGTGATCGCGAGCCGCAAGCGGCCCTGACCCGAAGCTCCTAACTAACCCGAACCGGTTCCTTCACCTCCGTCACCACACTCCTGTTCCGTGCCGACTCCTCGACGGCGGCCAGCACCCGCTGGATTTGGAGCCCGTCATCGAACGACGGCGATGGCTGGCTTCCGTCGCGAACGGCAAGGAGGAAGTCGCGGACCTGGTGCGTGAACGTGTGCTCCCAACCGATGATGTGCCCCTGTGGCCACCACGCCGCAGCGTAAGGATGCTCGGGTTCGTTGACCAGGATCCGCCGGAACCCTTGCTCCCGCACGGGAAGTGTGGCGTCCAGAAAGCCGAGTTCGTTCAGGTTCTCCAGATCAAACGTCAAAGACCCCAACGATCCATAGATTTCTATCTTCAGTGAGTTCTTCTGTCCCGTAGCCACTCGTGACGCTTCTACCGACGCGCTGAAGCCGCCGGTCAGGCCCAAAGTGGCCCACGCGGCGTCGTCGACTGTCACTTTCTCCAGCCCAGCGGCACCGGGGCGCTCGGCCACGAAAGTTCTCAACGTTCCGGTCACCTCAGTAACGGTCTGACCCGTCAGGTATTGGACTTGGTCGATGGCGTGGGAGGCGATGTCGCCGAGCGCCCCGGACCCGGCCGTCTCCTTGCGGAGCCGCCAGCTCATGGAGGCGTCGACGTCGGAAAGCCAGTCCTGCAGGTAGGCGGCACGGACGTGCCGCACGGTTCCGAGACGTCCTTCGGCAATCAGTTCGCGGGCCAATGCGAGTGCAGGGACGCGACGGTAGTTGAAGCCGATCATCGATTGCACGCCCCGGGCGCGCGCCGAAGCAGCAGCGTCCGCCATCAACTCAGCCTCTTCCAGAGTGTTGGCCAGCGGCTTCTCCACGAGCACATGCTTCCCGGCAGCCAGAGCTTCCAGAGCGATCTCCGCGTGCATCCAACCCGGCGCGCAGATATCCACAATGTCGATGTCGTCCCGCGCAATCACGGAACGCCAGTCGGTAGCTGACTCGGCCCAACCGTACTTGGCGGCGGCTTCGGCCACCGCCGAGGCGTCCCGGCCAACCAGCACTTTCTGTTCGAAGGCCGGGACGTCGAAGAAGCTGGCCACGTTCCGCCACGCATTCGAGTGGGCCTTGCCCATGAAGGCGTAGCCAATGGCGGCCACACCCAGCGGACGGCCCGCGGGAGGAAGGGAAGTGCTCATCGTCCTACGCCCCCTCGAACCAGCCCCGCGAAGGGTTGGAAACCTCGGGCGCCTCCCGGAAGACACCAGGCTGCGCCGCCCAGCCAACCCCGTTGGCGATGACCTTCTGGATCTGCGGCTGGTGGTACACGGGGTATTCCTGATCGCCGGGGCTGAAGTAGAAAATCCGGCCCTTGCCGCGGGAGAAGGTCACACCGGAGCGGAACACCTCTCCCCCGGTAAACGAGCTGATGAAGATCAGGTCGTCGGGTTCTGGGATATCGAACAGTTCGCCGTACATTTCCTGCTGCGGAATGACGATCGGGCTCTCAACGCCGGCTGCGATCGGGTGCGACGGCTTGACCGTCCACACCAGCTCGCGTTCGCCCTCATTTCGCCATTTCAGCGAGCATGTAGTGCCCAGCAGCCGGGTGAAGATCTTGGCGAAGTGCCCCGAGTGCAGCACCACCAAGCCCATGCCGCCGAGGACGTGGCGCTGTACGCGCTCCACTACTTCCTCAGCGACTTCCCCATGGGCGATATGCCCCCACCACAGCAGCACGTCGGTCTGCTCCAGGACTTCCTCGGAGAGCCCGTGCTCGGGATCAGCCAAGGTGGCCGTCGTGATTTCGGAGTCTGGGTAGAAGCCGCGCAGTCCGGCGGCAATAGCGCCGTGGATCCCTTCGGGGTACATCTCGCCGATCGTGGCGGGCTCGTTGCGGGCCTCGTGAACGGCCTCGTTCCAGACAACAATCTTCAATTTCGCATCAGACATTTCAGAGCACCACTTCACGTTGTTCGAGGGCGGATTTGTAGCAGGCGTCGAGCACCAGGGCCCGGCTGAGGGCGAGCGAACCGTCGTGGCTTCCCCACACGGTCTCGCCACCGCGGACGGCGGCAATGAAATCGTCGACGACGGCCTGGTGGGCTCGCCCGGGCTCGGCCACCACCTCGAAGTCGGCGTTCTCACCGTCCTTCTCGGTGAAAACATGGACATCCGCGACCGGGTTCTCGGAGGCGCCGACCGAGCGCAAGTCCGCTCCGCCGTCGGTCCCGTAAACGGTGAAGTCCATCAGGTCCCGCTCGTCGCGGTACGTGGCCCAACCAGCTTCCAGGATCAGGGTCCCGCCGCCTTCCAGCCGGATGAACGCGGAGGCGAAGTCTTCCACTTCAAACTTGTGGCTGGAGTTCGACGCCGTGTAGCGGGCGTTGCCGCCGAGGCCGCGCGGGCCGAGTTCGGAATGGGTCGACGCCGAGACGGCCAGCACCTTGGGCTCGCCCAGGAGGTGCAGCGAGTAGTCCAGGACGTGCACGCCGATGTCAGCAAGCGGACCGCCACCGGCGAGTTCCGGGTTGGTGAACCAGCTGCCCAGCATCGGAATGCCTTGGCGCCGGAGCCACGATGCCTTGGCGTAGTACGGGCGACCCAGCGTCCCGGCGTCTATCACTTCCTTGAGCGCCTGGATGTCGCCGCGGCGGCGGTGGTTGAACGCGACGTCCAGGACGCGGCCGGCCTTACGGGCGGCGTCCACCATCTGTTGACCTTCGACGGCGTTGCGCGCCAACGGCTTTTCGCTCAGCACATGCAGTCCCCGCTCGAGCGACGCAATCGCGATGGGTGCGTGCAGGAACGTCGGCACGGCGACGCTGACGGCGTCCAGGCCTTCGAGCTCGATCATGTCCTCCCAGCGGGCGAAGGCGTGGGGAATGCTGTATTCCTCCTTCAGCTGGGCAAGAAGATCAGGTTCCATACCGGCGACGGCGACGATCTCGACGCCGTCGATATTGCTGTACGCCTTGAGGTGCTGCTGGCCGGCCCAACCGATGCCCACAACTCCCACCTTGAGGGTTGTGGACGGGGCCTGCTGCTGAATGCTCACGTTGTTCCTGTTCTTTCTGTTGTTACTAGGTTTGGGGTTAGCCCTTGACGGCGCCGGCCGTCATGCCGGAAACGATGCGCTTCTGGCACACGAGCACCAGGATCACGAGCGGGACAGTGATGATCACCGACGCTGCGCTGATGGTGCCGAGGGGTTGGTCGAACTCGCTGGTGCCGCTGAAGAAGGCAATCGCCACCGGGACGGGACGGGATTCCGGAGAGGTGGTCAGAGTGACGGCCAGGAGGAATTCGTTCCAGACCGAGATGAACACCAGGATCGCCGTGGTCGCCAGGCCGGGAACCGCCAGCGGCAGGATCACCTTGCGGAAGGCGACAAACGGCGTAGCGCCATCCATGTACGCGGATTCCTCCAGCTCACGCGGGATCTCCTTGAAGAACGACGTCAGCGTGTAGATCGCCAGCGGCAACGCAAACGTCAGCTTCGGGATGATGAGGCCGAGCAAGGTGTCGTACAGCCCGATCTCGCGCCAGATGGAGAACATCGGCGCCGCGATGGCGATGGCCGGGAACGTGGTGACCGAGAGGATCAGCGTCAGGATCATCGCCTTGCGGCGCATCTTCAACCGGGCCAGCGCATAGGCGGCGAAGGACGCGAACACCAGCGCCACGGTTGTAGTCACGACGGCGATAATCACCGAGTTGCGCAAGGCCAGGAGGAACTCGGGGTTCTGGAAGACCACCAGATAGTTCTCGAGTGTCGGCTGGCTCGGGAAGAGCTCGCCTTGGGACAGGCTCGCGCCCTTCTTGAGCGAGGTGTTCACCAGCCAGTAGAACGGGATGAGCGAGAAAGCCATGACGGCCACCACGAACACCCACACCAGTGGATGCAGTTTCGATTCCCCACGCAAGCGACGCTTCGGCGCCTTGGGGCGCGTGGCGAGTTCCGCCGTCGGGCGTTCTGCAATCAGCGTGCTCATTGTTCCTCCTTCGCGACGTCGCGGATGTTGCCGCCGGCGAAGCGGACGTAGATGACCGAGACCGCCATGACGGTGAGGAAGGTCAGGATGGACAGCGCCGATCCTTCGCCCACCAGCCGGTTTTCGCGCAGTTGCGTGTAGGCGAGCATGGACATGGATTCGGTGCCGTTGGCACCGCGGGTGAGGACGAACGGCAGGTCGAAGACGCGGAGGGCATCCATGGTGCGGAAGATCGCGGCGAGGACGATTGCCGGGCGCAGGAGCGGCAGGGTGATGTTGACGAAGGTCTGCCATTTGCTGGCGCCGTCGAGTTCCGCGGCCTCGTACGTTTCGGCGGAGATGACCTGCAGGCCGGCCAGGATGATGAGCGCCGCGAAGGGCGTGGTCTTCCAGACGTCGGCCATGACGATCACGGCCATCGCATAGCCGTGCTCACCGAGCCAGACAACGTCGCCGCCCGGCAGCCCCAGCGTGGAGAGGACGTTGGTGACCAGGCCCATGTTGGGCTGGAACATCGTCTGCCAAGTGATGGCGCTTACCACGGTGATGATCGCGTACGGCAGCAGAACCACGGTGCGCAGGACGGCGCGGCCCTTGAACGCGAGGTTCAGCAGGAGCGCCATGGCCGTGCCGAGGACGAGTTCCAAACTGACGGAGAGACCCGCGAAGAGGAAGGTCTGGCCGAACGCCGCCCACCACTCGCTGCTGGTGAGGGCGGTGATGTAGTTTTCCAGTCCGACAAAGCGGGACAGGCCTGCGGTGCGGACGCTGTACTGGTTCAACGAGAGCCAGATCGCGTAGCCGATGGGGACCGCCGCCACCAGCGCCATGATGACCAGCGACGGAGCGGTCATGCGAAACGCGAGCTTGCGTTCGGCGCGGTCGCGACCGCTTGTGCGGCTTGGCGGGATTGTTTTGATGGTCATGACTAGAAGCTCGCCTTGGCGGTGGTGATTTCCTCGGTCATCTTCTGCACGGCTTCCTCGGTGGATGCGGTGCCGGAAAGAACGGCGTAGACGTTCTTGTAGATCGCCTGGGAGATCTGGGGGTAGACCGGGGAGATCGGGCGCGGCTTGGCACCCTTCACCGAGGCGAGGAGTTCCGTGGCGAACGGCATCTTCTGCAGTACCGCAGCGTCAGAGTAGGCAGCTTCGTTGACGGGTGCCTGGGAGTAGTCCATGGCCACGTGCTTCTGCCACTCCGGACTGGTGGCGTAGTCGATGAACGCGACAGCCCCGGCCTGGTTGGTGGAGTGGGCCGAGATCGCGAGGTTCCAGCCGCCCAGCACGCCGGAAGCCTTGCCGCCTTCCCAAGCCGGCAGCGGCGCGACCGCGATGCTTGATGCCAGCGGTGTCGCGTTGAGCAGACGGTACACGTGCGGCCAGTTGCGCTGGTATCCGAAGTCTCCGGACTCGTAGGCGAGGCGGGCCGGGTCTTCGTTGTAAGTCAGGACTGCGCGGTCGGCGGAACCGTTCTTGAGTCCGTCGCTCATGAAGTTGAGGACGTCGCGGGTTTCCTTGGAGTCGATCTTGACGTCGCCCTGCTCGTTGAGCACTTCGCCGCCTGCGCTGTAGAGCATTTCGAGGAAGTTCACCGTGAGGCCCTCGTACTGCTTGCCCTGGTAGACGAAGCCGTTGCCGGGAGCCTTGGCGGCTTCCGCGTAGAGCTGCTGCCAGGACTCGGGCTTGGCTACCTTGTCCTTCTGGTAGTAGATCAATCCCGCGTTGGTGAAGAACGGCGAGGCCCAGTACTTGTCCTGGTACTTGGTGGTTTCCACTGTGGAGGGAATGAGCCGGTCCTTGTTGGCCTCCACCAGCTTGGTCTGGTCCAACAGCCAACCTTGGGAGGCGAACTCGGAGGTCCAGATGACGTCCGTGATGAAGAGGTCACACTCGGTGGACTTGCCTTCGAGCCGCTGCACGATCTGCGTGCGGGCTTCATCCGTGGTGGCGCCGATCTCGGTGTACTTGGCCGTGACCTTGCCGTTTGCCTTGGTGAACGCCTCCGCCGTGCCCTTGTAGATGCCGCTCGCGTCCTTGACGCCGCATATGTTGACGGCACCGCTGGCATTAGCGCCCGACGCCGGATCGGCAGCTGCCGGTAGCTCGGCGCCTTGGGGTGCGGCTCCCCCGCCGCACGCGCTGAGGAGGAGGGCCGCGGCTAGTGCGGTCGCTGCCAGTGCTTTTCGGTTTCGCGGTGATGCGGCGCTGGTCTGGAGCGGGAGAGCAGGTCGGTTCAAGTCCACAAGTGGCTCCTTTGGTGGCTGTGGGCGAGTGGGGTTCAGGACGCGTTTTGGCTGTCCCGCGTACTGAGGGTGGCTTCTTTGCCGGTGGTTCTTGTGATCCATGGAATCGATTCCAAATGTGTTCAAAAGAATCGGCCTTACGGCCGTGGAATCGATTCCAAAGTAGTGTGACAGGGACCACGGAGGGCTGTCAACCCTCTTTATTTGGTGGAGTCTCGTATGACGAGTTCGTGCGGGAGGAAGGTTCGTCCCTTGCGATGTGAACCCTCGACGGTCATCCGCTCCAGGAGTTCAGCGAAGGCCACGCGGCCCATCTCGTAGGCGGGTTGACGGACGGTGGTCAGCTCCGGGACGCACATTTCTGCTTGGGCCGAGTCGTCGAAACCGGCTACGGCAATGTCTTGTGGAACTCGTAGTCCGGCGTCCGTGAGTTCACGGACGCAACCTGCTGCGACTACGTCGGTTCCGCAGAAGACTGCATCCGGAAGGTCTTTCGTCTCCAGGAGCTTCTTTGTGAGACTACGACCGGCGTGGAACCCGAAGTTGCCCTCTCCCAGCAGGATCTGGTCTTCTTCCAAGCCTGCTTCCTTGAGTGCCTGGCGGAAGCCCTCCTCGCGCAGCCGGCCGGAGCGGGCGCCTCTATGAGCGAGCATGGCCAGCTTCTTGGCACCGGTGTCAATGAGGTGCTTGGTGATGTCGTAAGCGGCCTGGCGGTCATCGATCGACACACCGAATGCCGCCTCGGCGTCGACGATTTCACAGACCTGGACAACGCTCATTTGCTCGGCAACTGTGTTGACGTCATCGTCCGGCATCGTTGGCGAGAAGATCACCAAGCCGTCCACGGAGCCGTTGCGCAGCATGTCGACGAGTTGCTGTTCGCGGTCGAGGTCTCCGTCGGTCGCTGCAATGAGGCTGACGTAGCCCGAGTCCGCCGCGGCGTCGCCGACACCTCGGAAAACTTCACTGATCACGAGCGAATCCAGGTTCTTGGCGAGTGCCAGGACGCGCATTGTGCGGTCTCTCCGGAGATCCCTTGCTGAGGCGAGAGGGCGGTAGCTGAGCTCCTTTATGGCGGCGTTGACCTTCTCCTTGGCCGACGAACTGACAGCCGAACTACCATTCAGAACGCGCGACACCGTCCCCACGGACACACCCGCCGTTTTGGCGACGTCCTGAACTGTGGGCCGAGCCATACGATTATCCTTCCGCGAGCAGTGACGATGGTCCTTGCCGCCATGCAACTTCCGTGCCCACAGGCGCTCCTCAGCATATCTGGAGTATGGAGAGCGATGTGGGCTGATGGGTCAGTCGAAGTTACACCGCTGGCGCGATCACTGAAAGCGGTCATAAGGGTACCGACTCGGGGATGGGGCGTGCCGTGCCACTACGCTAAACAACGAACCAACACCACCTGCCAAAGTCTCGTCAAAGGCGTGAACTCATCAACATTGAGAAAATCAACATGAGACAGTTTGCTCGGACATCGCAAACCACTGATACAAGGGCATATGGATTGACCATGACGTCAGGAGAGGGCTCCTGTCAAAGGATCGTTTGTTAGGACGGGACAGCCAGGCTTGGCAAGTGGCTTGAAGGTGCCCAGTCTCGCGGATGTGGATTTTGTACGCTTCGTGGCGACGCTCGGTAGTGATCGTTACGCCAATGGGCTTAGGGCGGAAGTTCGTTTGGCGCATATTGTGGCCGGAGATCGAACTAAAGACGCATTCCACTCATCCGGGTACCGCTACGGCCGCCAGACGACGAAGTCGCGGCCGTAGCAATCGTTGCAGTCGCATCTGGGCCAGCCTAGCTTCTTGTCCCAGAAAAGCGCCGATGACTCAGTGGGACCAGCATAGATCTCCCAATTGCGGTAATCATCCACGAGTTCCTTAATGACCATCCGGCCGATCTGAGCCCCGCTGCGCTGCATGTCCGCACGAACCTCGATCGCGTCGAGTAAGACGGCTCGGGTTGCCCGCCTATGCGTGTGGCTCGAGTACGTGGGGGTTAGCAGCATGCGCGCCACCTCGTTGTCTCCGTCTAGCGAGTACGACCGCCATTGGTGATCGGTGCGCCCCATTGAGCGCTCTAACCACATGGAGGGAGTAAAGCCGATATCATCGGCGTAGTTGGGCTGCCACCGTCCATTGACGAGGGTCGTTTCCGCCAGCACCCACCTAAGCTTGGTCATGCTTCAGACTCGCCGTCCGATCTGGGGTGGTAGGGCGCGCCAGGCGCAGGGCACTTTCTTCAATCATTAAGTATCTTTACGCGCTCAGGTTTCCACTGGCTGCGATCACAGTTGCGGGCCAAAGTCAGCTGATGGGTTCCTCGCCCTCGCCGGAGCTTGCAGTGTCACCGTCGCTATCGTCGACCTCAAGCTTGAAATCTCCCGCCCAACTCACGACGGGTCCAAGCCAGCCGTACCTCGAAAGACCCTTCAAGTCGGTTTCTACCGTAGCCCCGTTGATGACTTTCAGTACTCGGAAATCAGCAGATATCTGGCGACTCTGGCCTCGCAGCGTTACCTTCGCGAGTTCGCCCTCCTCAAATACCCACTCATCGCCGTCGGATATCCATGTCGTCTTAGTAGCCATATCGCGATGCTACAGCACCCGATGCCCGGCTAACCCAAGGGAGGAAACGAATCGTCTCCCAGCTGTAATTCTGCTCAACGTTTGATTGCTACTTGCTGGGAAGGGTGGCACAAACGATCGGTTGCACCTAACTTCTTGTACACGGAACGTCTGATACATGGTGGGCATTGGAAGATGCAGGTCAGAGGTAGCCGAATCACGCCGGCCCCGCTGCCCCCAAGGGGCCGCTATCCCCCAAGGGGCCGCTATGTTGGATGTCTCCCGACCCGTTTCCCCATGAGCGCTTCGCTGGCACGGTGAGAGACCGGCCAACGGGCACCTTGGTGGTGACTCGGCATAATCTGAAGCTTGGACATGAGACGCAAGCTTTGAACACGAGGGTTAATTTTGAGCGACTACGGTGAGGACTATCTGCGACGCCTACTCAACGCTGTAGGTCGGTTCGATGCGGCCTTCAACGCGTGGATGGAAACGCAACAAGAATCTGACCATGTTTCTTCCCGTGGTCTTTTCCCAACTGTCTGGAAAAAAGACGGAGTTGATTCTTCACAGGTCCTCCTCCTCGAGCTCGAAGTCGCGGAGGCCGCCGGGCTCGCAGCACGCGCGGTCGCCGTAACTGGTGCCTACATTTCCGTTGCAGGACTGGGTCTTATCGATCCCATTTCAAACTGGTCGTTCATGTCATCCCCGAGGGCTCCTCTTGCACCGCGCGATGTTCGGATGACCAGCGCGAACGTCAAGGGACGGCTAGAAGCAATGCTCATCGACGCGCAGAGCACCGCCGACTCGAGCCTGCCAAGCTTTTCCCCTGCCCACCTGCACCCCGTGATCTGGTCCGGGGCAGCTGCCCACTGGACAGCTCACCAGTTCCGAGTTGCCGTCCGCGAAGCTGCTGAAGGGCTGACCGTCCACTGGAAGCAAAAGCTTGGCCGCAATGACGTCGACGACACCGTGTTCTGGCAGCAGACTCTGTCATCAGGTGAGGCTGGCTCTGGTCGACCCAAGCTTGTCTGGCCCGGACCGGCCGACGACAAAACGGCCAAGAGCATGCGCGGCGGCCTCGAACCTCTCGCGAAAGCATTGAATGCCTTAGCTACAGGGCTGAATCTGACTGTTAGAAATGTGACTACCCACACCAGAGATGAGCTCACTGAGCAGCAAGCAATGGAGCGCCTTGCCGCGTATAGCTTTCTCGCTCACCTACTTGACCAGTGCCAGGTAGACCGCTTCGAAAGCGATCCTGTCCGCTAGAGGAACGGTTACGGTCGCCCGCTGAGCGTTGTGCACCTTAAGTTGCAGGATTGGGTGGCTGTCATCGGAGGCGATGTCGTCGAAAAACCACCGTCACGCTCGAAAAGTCAACCGTGCAGGATTCCGAGCAGCCGGCCACGATGCCTTGAAATCCTGCAGTATGGCGGAATATCCACTGTTGCCTCGTGTGAGGCTCCAGCCCAAACACAAGCAGGGCTATCGTGCCTACTCAGCGACAATTGGGTCATGAGCGCACCCCTTAACGGCGAGATCGCCGCAGCTATTGGGCAATTTTTTTTCAGAGGCGAAGGGCCTTCCCACACAGTACTTACGCAGGCATTTGTAGCCTCAGGGTTATCGGAGCATGACCCTTACAACCCCACAACTCAAACCCCAAACAAGCAGCACCGCGTGCTCGCTGTTTGTCGGGCCGGAGCGCGTAAGGCCGCCAGCGCTCGAAAGCTGTGCGAGGAGCTACTCGACGCGCTTCGGCTGCACGGTAGTTTCAGCACGTCACAGGATAGTCAACGGGTCAACGGCCTACGCGCAGCATTGACGCACGCCGGCTGGGGGCTGTCGGAAGACGGGAGGCTGGAGCATTTGGGGAAGATCGATCTTGAAACCGGTGGACGGTCAGCCTTAGACGAGCAGCTGGAACGACTGCGTAGGAACATAGACGACCCGGCAGCGTTGCTCGGAGGCGCCAAAGAATTGATCGAGGCAATCGCCAAGTTTGTACTAGAGGAAGGTGGTTTGTATCCAGACCCACGTATCCCTTTCCCAGGCCTAGTGGACCTGTCGTTTGAACGATTGGCTCTGCTTCCTGCTGTCGTCAGTGATTCCGCGGAAGGGACAAAACAGATCCGCGAAATTTACAGGTCTGCCAAGAAAACAGTTATTGCCGTCAACGAGCTGCGGAATCTTCAGGGAACGGGCCACGGCAGAACACTCCCTACAGGGGTCACGACGGAAGCGGCGCGCTACGTAATCCGCGAAGCAACGCACGTGGCCGAGCTAATGCTCACAACTCATGACCGCCAAATGGGCAAATAGGCAGCCGTGGTGACGTCTTTGGAGGGTCCAGGTGGCCTAAGACGGCCTCGGTGACCATGCAGGCCTGACCGTGTTCCTGTTGACGGTGGCTGGCAAGCCGAAGCACCCAGATGCCTTGATTGAAGGAAAAGGTCAGCTTGGAAGTGGTCTTCGACGATTTCCACGGAGATGATGGTTCAGACGATAGTTCGAGTACAGAAGCTGGGAGCAATGAAAAAGTACGAGGTCGGAGAATTTAGCTTCCGCACGAAACGCGAGGTCCGGGAACTCCTAAAGACCGTTTTAGAGGAGCTCGAAGCCGACGAAAGAGTCACAGACTCATTCGTGTCTAGTCTGCTCACCGCCTTAGCTAGGGAGCACCCTGCGGCTGCTGACAAGATCGGCGACGGAATCGAATACTGGGTTGTTGCCTCGAACAAAGATCTCGGATACACATCGAAGGGCTTCCGCGCGAAGCAACGCGACCGGGACGAACTTGTCCTTTTCAGTTACACGGATGTCATAAGCCCACCTAAGCAACAAGCGTTGGTGGCAGAAGCCCTGACCAGAGAGGCTTTGGAGATTACTCGCAACTTCCGTACAGCTGCATTTGCCAGCGGGCCAGTTCAGTGTGCATTGACTGCAAGGGAGATCCCAGAGAAGACCATGGCCGATGTCGTGCACTTGAATCCGCCGAGGGCACAGCTGCACCAGAGGTTCCTGGCGTCCGAAGGATTGACCTACGAGGCCGTTGAACTGATAAAGCACGATACGGAATCCGGATTCCGACTGGCGGACCGCGATCTTGCTGACCGGTGGAGAGAGTTTCAGAACGGACACTTGGAGGGATTGGCGATCGTTTTGCGACGCGAGCGTTAGGACCTGGTGGAGCTCGCTTATTCGACCAGTTGACTTCGACAGGTACGGGCTTTTGGATTCCCGCCAATGTGTGCTGAAAGATCCTTCGAGGGCGTTCGGAGACGTCACAGAGCGCTTTCGCTTGCAGAATTGCGGAGCGACCGCCAGATGCGGTCACGAAGGCTCGGTGGCAGCTATTGTCGAGACTGAGAATTGCTGCCCGAACTAGATAGCGGATCAGGAGAACGACTACGTGGCGAAGGTTGACTACAAAGTGAGTGTACTGGTCGAGAAGATCGCCCGGAGAGAACTCCAACTCCCTGAGATGCAGCGGAAGTACGTCTGGACCGCCACGAAAGTTCGTGACCTCCTCGACTCTCTTTATCGAGGCTATCCTTCTGGAGTCATCCTTACCTGGGAGCCAGCCGGACATGTGGAAACGACCGATTTCGCAGTGGCCACGGAAGCGGGCGGCATGAAGCCTCTGCTGCTTCTGGACGGACAGCAGCGCCTTACGTCACTGTCGGCGGTCCTGCGCGGCGAGCCAGTGAAGGTAAAAAATAGAAGCCGGCCTGTAGAGATCCTCTTCAACCTCGATCATCCCGATGAGCTGACATTCATCACGGAAGTCGGGGATGATTCAGAAAGCAACGAGGATGCGGACGATCCGGATGAGGCAGAAGACGACCTTCTGACGCGAGTCAAGCGCCGCACTTTCGTCGTGGCGAGCAACCAATTGCTTGCCCTGCCCAACTGGATAAGAGTGACTGACGTGTTCAAGAAGGAGGAGGGAGAGATCCTCCAACAGGTCGGGCTAACCGGCTTTGGCGACCCCAGATATAGCAAGTACAGCGCCCGACTAAAGGCACTCAAAGCGATCGAGAACTACGAGTACCGTGTCGATGTCCTCGAATCCACGAAATCCTACGAGGAAGTTACTGAGATCTTCGTTCGGGTCAACTCGCTGGGCACCAAGCTGCGCAGCTCTGACCTGGCGCTGGCGCAGATAACCGCGAAATGGAATGGCTCCTTGGCGATGTTCAACGCATACCAAGCTCTGCTTGCCGGCCGCGGGTTCGATCTCGATCTCGGTGTCCACCTCAAGACCCTCGTCTCCCTCATCACAGGCCAGTCGAGGTTCCTTACAGTAGGCTCCCTGAGCCGCAGCCAACTCGAGGACGGCTGGGAGCGGACCATGCGCGCGCTGAACTTCGCCATCGATTTCGCCAAGAATAACCTTCACATCGACAGCCCATCCCTGCTCTCCTCTCCATTCCTTCTGATTACCCTCGCTTATTGGGCGGACCAGCGCGGCTACAGGAGTGCACCAGAAGACGCTCAGAACTTCTCCCAATGGTTCCTGACAGCGAACGCCAAAGGCCGATACTCGCGCGGCTCCAGCGAAACTCTTCTGGACCAGGATCTAGCCGCGCTCAGGGAGGGTGGTGGGGCAGCCGAACTGAACCAGCGGCTTGTCCAACAAGTCGGGAGGCTTGCGTTCACCCCCGCCGATCTGGCGGGCCGTACTGCGCGAAGCGGCGCGTTTAAGACGATGTTTCTGGCATTCCGCGCGAACGGAGCCCAAGACTGGACAACAAACCTCAAGATCAGTCCGAAACACGCTGACAAAGCGGACAAGATCGAGTTCCACCACATCTTCCCGAAAGCATACATGCGCGAGGCGAGAAAAGACCTCGACCCTCGTCTCGTTGACGACATCGCCAACCTTGCCTTCATTGGGGCCCGGACGAACAAAGAAATCAGCGCCCAAGCTCCTATGGAGTACGCCTCTTGGTTCCCTGAAAAGGTCCTGAAGGCACAGCTGGTCGAGTTCCCAGACGGAACGGGTGCCCCCGAACGCTTCGAGAAATTCATCGAAAACAGGCGCAATGCGCTAACCAGAGAAATCAACAAGTTCCTCGGGCTTAGCGAAATCCAATAATTACGCCCGTTCGAAGACGCCATCACCCCCGCGATTCCGGATGTCCAGTGAGGGATCCCCCTTACGTTCCACCGCTCGGGAACCCCTTCCCCGTCAATACTGAGACGCTTCACGGCGAGACGACTAAACGAGACGCGATGGTGCGCGGAGATCCTGAGTAGCTGGCGTGCAGGCCGCAGCTGCAGCCCTGTCTCAGAAGGCATTACCTTTTCAAGACAACGCAGGACTCCAGACGGCAAACGGCTGCGCCGACGCCGAACCGGTCCTATCTAGGCACCGTCCTACAACTAGACTCAGTGTCGTGGCTACATATGACCCTTCTGGACTTGCTCGAGAACTCGGCTATACCAACGAGCAAAGGCCGGGGAAGGTCGTGCGAGACTACCTGCGCAAGAAATACCCAGACCACCCCAAGTACCAACGCTGGGTGCTGGATGAGACTCAGGCTGCAGACGTTCGCGCCAACGTCCCTCGGAAGCGTTGGGGCTAAGGGTCCGTCTAACTCGAATGGCTCGTCTTGACGCTGGGCCGGCATGTCCAGGAGGTCACAAACCTTCCATACTCGATGTGACCAACTTTGATATCGGCTTTGAGTTCTGAGACATCCGAACGAACACACTCCGCTGCTTTGACTCTGCTTGTTCTGGTCCCTTCAAAAACGGTCGTTTCTGACCTACCTGTTTAGTCAGCCCATATGAAATGAAGGCCTGCTCCCTCGGGGTCCTCGTCGTACGTGTAGCTAGCGAGTCCCAAATTCCGTTCGCATGAGATCAGTGCGGTGTCAAAGATGCCGTTCTGACTCCGCTTCTCCCACCGCCAGGGATGGTCCTCGTCCCACCAGGTATGTGAAAGGTCGGGTCCCGTTAGAATGAATGGGAGGTTGGGAGCGTTTTGCCCGCTTGAAGTCCTGATCATGGTCGACCGTTCAACGTGTGCGCGCAGGTCTTGACGCTCTTCCGGAGAGAGTTCGGTTTTCAGCGTTGCGAAGATCAGGAGCGATCTCACGTTATTTTTGGTCAGTTTTGTCCGGAGGAACTCGAGGTTTGCGATGTCTTTGGCATCGATTCTGTTTGCAGTCTTGACCTCTCCTAGGACTGCTAGCCACTCTCGCTCCGCAAGGTAGGTGGCAATGTCTGCTTCGACCTTTCGTCCTTCTACTGTGATCTCAAATCCGAGCACCAGAGGCGGAATGCTTTCGGTATGGCGCAGTTGCTGCAGGACCGAAGTAGTGGCAAGTGCTGGCAGAAGCGCTTCAATCTGGTCCGCGCGAAGGTGCGCAGCCAGTCGGTAGCGCCACTCGGGGAGGGCCAGACTATGGGAAAGCGCCAAGTTGTATGTCTGTCCGCAGAATTCGCACAACATTGAAGGACCCAGTCCTTCCACAGATACATAGCTGTCAACGCGACAGTGACTGCAGTGGACTCTTAAGGTTGGAACGAAAAGCCCGCTGTGAAACAAGTGGTTCACAGCTCGGGTTGCGTACTCTTGCGGGGTCAGGTCGCTGTCCATGACAGGGTGGGGCCATTTCCCTCTGTTTTTTTCTACGCAATTGCGGAGGTGGGGAAGTGATATGCCGGCCGCCTTTCCTGCGGCCAACGTCACAGCAGCTCTTACGCCAGCCTGGTTAAAGGTTCCGCTATAGGGGCCGCCAAATCTTTCTGCGGCGCGTGTCTGAAACTTTCCGACGTCCGACTGACTGATCTTGGCCGCTTTGCTGTCGAACAACAGGCCTAGGACGTCTTGGCAGAATAAAAAGGGAAATCTCAGGTGCTCCGAGGTGGCATCCAGACCAAAGACAACACCGTCGTATCTAGACCGAACATGTTCAAGGCCGTGAACGTTATACCGGTCCCGGAGCAGCGCTGCGTGACGGCGGAACGGTGGGATCTGAGCTGTAAACCGGGGGTCTTGGCCGCGGATCTCTCGTAGTTCAACTTCCGCAGCCACAATTCCCCGCATGAACGAGCGTCTGGAACTACCCATTAGAGGCACTTGTGGCAGGTCAACATCAACGCCGTGGGCCTCTGGACGGAAATCCACTCGAACGGTCTTAGTGAAGTCTGTATCCAGCCCTTCAAAAATGAAGGATGACAGTAACTCTGAGTGCCCTTCCTGAACCGTAAGTCCATCGGCATGCGCAGCCGCTTCAATCGCCTTCATCACTTCAGCCGATGCCTTGTCAGCCCCAGTGATAAACAGAACTTCCTGCTCCTCCCCGCCGATCGTCACTCTGTGGCGAGGAAGTCGTTGGGAGAGTAGAAAATTGACTAGATCCGGATCCCCTTCAGATGGAATTCCAATTACGTTGCAACCAAATGCTCGTGCGTTCCAGAAGGCCACAATGTCGCCCGGGAGGTCGGGCTGCAGGATGAATATGCTGTCCCCAATCCCCCGATGGTGTATTAGGGTGCCGGCGTCGGTGTACACCATTGACTTGGCTAGCGCGGCGCATTCTACTGCGCCCAGGTCCCTCCCCGGTAGGAATTCCGAAAGCGGCAGGCGCAGGCACTGTGCACCAATTCTGTCCGTGAGTCCCCACAGCGCGGCCAGCACTAGATCTGCAGGGTCTTCCGGAGACCAAACGGGTTGAACAAGCTTGACGGGATCAAGCATTTCCCGAAGCGGAAGAAGTCCCTTTCGGAACCTTTCCTCCCCCTCTTCGCCGAACGGTCCCCATGGCCCACCACCTCGCCAACCCCAACCCGGCTTCCTCAAAAACTCGGCGAGCGGACCCTCTGCATTCTCGGCATACATCGAGTCGACATCGAACATCTCTCCCATCTTTTCCAGCGACTCAATGTCTGCGTTCTTATCAAAGATCGGCATGGACCGTCCGCCCCATACCGAGCTGAGGTTCGCAATTGCTTCACGGACTTCGACTCGAGATTTTGTGTCTACCAGCAAGCCAGTCCGCCATGGACGGACTGTTACCTTCCCCCGGGCCTCTGCCATCTCAGTTCTCATGATTTGATCGTACTGACTCAGCAATGCCAGGAAGGCGCAGCCCCTCATATCGCGGACAGTCGTCTATTCACGGGCTGCGGATCAGTACCGATCTCTTAGGACCGAAGCCGTGACGCACCGACACAACCGGGCGTTGTTGAAGGCACGCCACCACTCATAGGGACTGAAAAAGATGAGGGCAGATACTCCGGCAAAGTGCATGAAACTTCTAATGTTCGTCCCGACACCCATTTTCGATGTTGACCCAACCAGCACTGCGATCTATCCGGAGCGGGCAGCTGCGAACAGGCGACCCTTCTCGTTGTCATTCTTGGCTTCGTGAATAAACCGGACCATGTGTTCGGGCACACCACGGCGACGCAGCTGATCTTTGAGTTCGCCGTAAACGTTCCACTTCTCCGAGGGTGTGCCGAAATCACAGAAGACCAGTTGCAGGGCGCCGGGGACCGGATCCGTTTCCCCGGTGGAGGGGTCGGTGTAGATGCGGTCTTTGTGTTCCTCGTACACGCTGGCCAGCAGGGCGGCTGTGGCGCTGATCTTGGTGGGTCCGTGCTGGAACAGTGCGGGATCCACGAGCCTCATGTCCAGGGCGGCTTTGCGGCCGTCTGAGGAGACTTTGAGCATGTTGTCTTCCTCAGAGGCGACAAGACGTTGCTGGATAGCGTCGACGCGGTTGCCGATGTCCTGAATGTAGTTACGCAGTTCAGGGCTGGGTTCGACGGCGAGCATGTTCGGCTGGCGGAGCCCGTCCCCGTCGCGGGCGGCGAGCGTTGGGACTGGCAGTTTGAGGTCTTCGGCGGTTTTGACGTCGGCGAAGGTGTGGAACATCTTCAGCAGTTCGGGGACGTTTTGGAACTTCGCGAACCGGCTCTTGAGTTTGAACCGGTCACCTCCGGCGACGGAGAGTTCCATTTCTTCAACGACTTGGCCGAACGTGGCGGCCCAGGTGTTGAAGTCCTTGATTCCGGCTGCTTGGATCAGGTCCGGGCGCAGGTAGCGTTGCATGACGTACATTTTCATGACGGAGTTCGCGATCGGTGTTGCTGTGACACCGGTGATCACGCGCCGTCCTTCGCGTTCGCGTAGGAACTCGGTCTTCATGTGAAGATCGGGTGCGCGGGCTGAGCCTGTGATCGCGGCGCCGGGGATGTTCGACGGTGTTTCCAAGTTCTTGTAGTCGTGCAGCTCGTCCACAACGAGGTACTCAATGCCGGTTTCCTCGAAGCTGATGCCGGGTCGGCGGGAGTGTCGAGTTTGGCTTTGAGGGTTTTTTCCTGGGCCAGGACTGCCTTTTCCAGCCGTTTGATGATGCTGGCGTTGGCTCGTCCGTTGTCCTGGCCGTTGTTATCGACGGTTTCCAGCTCGGCTCGCATCTGGATGACTTCAGTGTTGATGCAGGCGGCTTCGGCTTCCGGGATGAGGCTTACCCGCTGGAAGGCGGTGCGGGTCATGATCACCGCGTCCCACTGGTTCGCGGCTGCACGGGCAACGAACTACCGGCGCTTGTCACCTGCCAAATCAGCCGAAGATGCGGCGAGGATCCGCGCCCGGGGGTAGATCTGCAGCCATTCACGGGCGAATTGTTCGAGCATGTGGTTCGGGACGATGACGGCGGGCTTGTTGACCATGCCCAGTCGGCGCAGTTCCATGACGCCCATGACCAATGTCCGCGGCTAGCCCCAACCGGACCTTTTCCAATGAGGCAACGGATCCACCCCCGCGGACCTTTTCCATGAGTCTCGTCGCCCCCTTGACTCCCACCCCCACCTTCCCTAAACTTTTCATAAAGCAGAATCTAAATTCCACTAAGCGGAAACTGAAGCCAAGTACCAAGGCTCAGCCAAGCAAGCGAAGATAGATCCAAGCCCCTCCTCGGAAGGACCTACGATGACGTACACAGTGAACTGCTCCATCCTCCTGACGGAGCTGCCCTTGCTCGAGCGCCCCGCCGCCGCGAAGGCAGCCGGTTTTGACGCCGTCGAGTTCTGGTGGCCCTTCGCCACTTCGGTTCCCACCGACAAAGAAACAACCGAATTCGAAACCGCCATTAAGGACGCAGGCGTTCAGCTCACGGGCCTGAACTTCAACGCTGGCAACATGCCTGGCGGTGACCGCGGCCTGATTTCCTGGAAGGGACGTTGCTCCGAGTTCAAGGACAACATCGACGTCGTAGCTGGCATCGGTGAGCGCCTGGGTTGCAAGGCCTTCAATGCCCTCTATGGCAACCGCCAGGACGAGTTCACCCCTGAAGAGCAGGACGAACTCGCCGCCAAGAACCTCGCCGCAGCAGCAGAAGGCGTCGCCCGCATCGGCGGCACCGTCCTCCTCGAACCGGTCAGCGGCGCACCCAAGTACCCGCTCCTCACCGCCGAAGACGCACTCAAGGTCATCGCCCGCGTCAAGGCAGAATCCGGCGCACAGAACATCAAGCTCCTCGCCGACTTCTACCACCTGGCAGTCAACGGCGACGACGTCGAATCCGTCATCGAGAACCACGCCAAGGACTTCGGCCACATCCAGATCGCCGACAACCCCGGCCGCGGCGCTCCCGGCACCGGCACGCTCCCCCTCGGCGAATGGATCGCCCGCAGCCGCGAACTCGGCTACGACGGCTACATCGGCCTCGAGTACAAGGAACCGCAGGAAACGGCCTTCAGCTGGGCCATCCGCCAGCGCGCCAACGCCAACTAAGCATCCAGCACACCTGAGCTAAAAAAGACTTTCAGAAAGAGAACCACAATGAGCAACGTTGCAGTCATCGGACTCGGAATCATGGGCCTCCCCATGGCCATCAACCTCGTCAAGGCCGGCCACACGGTCACCGGTTTCAACCGCAGCCAGGACAAGATCGACAAGCTCGTTTCCGAGGGCGGCCAGGGTGCCACCAGCATCGCGGACGCAGTCAAGGACGCCGACGTCGTCATCACCATGGTCCCGGACTCCCCCGATGTTGAGGGCGTAGTCAGCGGCAAGGACGGCGTCTTCGCCAACGCGAAGAAGGGCACCATCTGGATCGACGCATCCAGCATCCGCCCGGACGTCGCAAAGCGCCTCTCCGAAGATGCAGTAGCAGCCGGCATCCGCCCGCTCGACGCTCCCGTATCCGGTGGCGAGCAGGGCGCAATCGACGCCGTCCTGTCCATCATGGTCGGCGGCGAAGCTGCAGACTTCGAGGCAGCACAGGATGTCCTCAACGCAGTGGGCAAGACCATCGTCCACGTCGGCCCGTCCGGCTCCGGCCAGACCGTCAAGGCAGCCAACCAGCTGATCGTGGCCGTCAACATCCAGGTCCTCGGCGAGGCCATCGCCTTCCTTGAGGCCTACGGCGTAGACACCGACGCAGCACTGAAGGTCTTGGGCGGCGGCTTGGCCGGCTCCAAGGTCCTCGAGCAGAAGGGTCAGAAGATGCTCGACCGCAACTTCGACCCCGGCTTCCGCCTGGCCCTCCACCACAAGGACCTCGGCATCGTCACCTCCGCAGCGCGCGAAGCCAACGTCACTGTCCCGCTCGGCGCAGTCGTCGCACAGCTCGTCGCCGCAACCGTCAACCAGGGCGACGGCGGCCTCGACCACTCGGGCCTCTTCAAGCAGGTCCTCCAGCTCAGCGGCCGCAAGTAATTACCCCGGCAAAAGCCAGCTAAGCAACACAAAGCAGGGAACCCGCCGTCGTAAGTAAACGACGGCGGCTCCCTCACCACACCCAAAAACACCACAGACTTCGCCCGAAAGGGCAAAAAACAAGGAGTACACCATGGCAAAGATGCGCACCGTTGATGCGGCCGTAGCCATCCTGGAAAAGGAAGGCGCAACCGAAGCTTTCGGTCTGCCCGGCGCAGCGATCAACCCCTTCTACTCAGCAATGCGTGCCCACGGCGGCATCCGCCACACTCTGGCCCGCCACGTTGAAGGCGCCAGCCACATGGCTGACGGCTACAGCCGCGCAGCTGATGGCAACATCGGCATCTGCATCGGCACGTCGGGCCCCGCTGGCACGGACATGATCACCGGCCTGTACGCAGCATGGGCGGATTCCATCCCCATGCTCTGCATCACCGGCCAGGCACCCGTTGCCAAGCTGCACAAGGAAGACTTCCAGGCTGTGGACATCGAGTCCATCGCCAAGCCGTTGACCAAGTTCGCCATGACCATTCTGGAGCCGGGCCAGGTTCCCGGTGCGTTCCAGAAGGCGTTCCAGCTGATGCGTTCTGGTCGTCCGGGCCCGGTTCTGTTGGACCTGCCCATCGACGTTCAGATGGCCGAGATCGAGTTCGACATCGACGCCTACGAGCCCCTGCCGGTGGAGAAGCCCAAGGCTTCCCGCAAGCAGCTGGAAAAGGCATTGGACCTGCTGACCGCAGCCAAGCACCCGCTGATCGTTGCCGGTGGCGGCATCATCAACGCCGGCGCTTCGACCCAGCTGGTTGAGCTGGCCGAGATCCTGAACGTTCCGGTAATCCCCACCCTGATGGGCTGGGGCGCCATCCCGGACGACCACCAACTGATGGCCGGCATGGTTGGCCTGCAGACCTCACACCGCTACGGCAACGAGACGTTCCTGCAGAGCGACTTCGTGATCGGCATCGGCAACCGTTGGGCCAACCGCCACACCGGCGGCCTGGACACCTACACGGCCGGCCGTAAGTTCGTGCACATCGACATTGAGCCGACGCAGATCGGTCGCGTTTTCTCGCCGGACCTGGGCATTGCGTCCGACGCCGGTGCGGCGCTGGACGGTCTGTTGGAGCTGGCCCGCGAACGTCAAGCTGCCAAGACCCTGCCGGACTACTCAGGCTGGGTTGCCGAGTGCCAGGAGCGTAAGGGCTCCCTGCACCGCAAGACCAACTTCGACAACGTGCCGATTAAGCCGCAGCGCGTGTACCAGGAGATGAACAAGGCCTTCGGCCGCGACACCACCTACGTGTCCACCATCGGTCTCTCGCAGATCGCCGGCGCACAGATGTTGCACGTGTTCGGTGCCCGCAAGTGGATCAACGCTGGCCAGGCCGGCCCGCTGGGTTGGACCGGTCCCGCCGCATTGGGCGTTGTTCGTGGAACCCCGGACGCCACCGTTGTTGCCCTGTCCGGTGACTACGACTTCCAGTTCATGATCGAGGAACTGGCCGTGGGCGCACAGTTCAACCTGCCGTACATCCACGTTGTGGTGAACAACAGCTACCTGGGCCTGATCCGTCAGAGCCAGCGCGGCTTCAACATGGAACAGAACGTTTCCCTGGCCTTCGAGAACATCAACAGCCCGGAGACCAACGGCTACGGCGTGGACCACATCAAGGTTGCCGAGGGCTTGGGCGTCAAGGCCATCCGCGTTGAGGACCCCAACGATCTGCCTGCCGCTTTCGACAAGGCCAAGGCACTGATGGGCGAGTTCAAGGTTCCCGTGGTTGTTGAAGTGATCCTGGAAAAGATCACCAACATCTCCATGGGCGTTGAGATCAGCGGCGTGAACGAGTTCGAAGAATTGGCAGAGACCGCGGCGGACGCACCCACCGCGATCCTGACCAAGGCCTAGAGAAAACAGTAAGGAGGCACCGGAATGCGTGTTGTCATCGCCCCGGACAAATTCAAGGGCTCGCTGTCCGCGCCCGACGTCGCCGAGCACCTGGCAACAGGGCTGCTGGCGGGCTACGGGCACAACGGCTTTGAAGCAACACGCATTCCGGTGGCCGACGGCGGCGAAGGAACCATCGACGCCGCCATCGGCTCCGGCTTCACCCGCCGGACCACCACCGTCACCGGCCCGCTCGGCGAGCCAGTGAAGGCCGACTTTGCGGTGCGGGACCAGGAAGCTGTCATCGAAATGGCGGCAGCTTCCGGTCTCGCCCTCCTCCCGGACGGCCCCACGTCCCAGACGGCCAAAACCGCAACCAGCATCGGCACGGGCGAACTCATCCGGGCCGCGCTGGACCTCGGCTGCCGCAAGATCATCCTAGGTGTGGGCGGCAGCGCCAACACCGACGCCGGCGCAGGCGTCCTGCAGGGCCTCGGCGCCGTCTTCCTGGACAAGAACGGCAACGAGCTCCCCGGCGGCGGTGCCGCCTTGGCACAGCTGAACTCCATCGACTTCTCCAACTTCGACGTCCGCGTCGAAGCAACGGAGTTCGTGTTGGCGTCCGACGTCGACAATCCCCTTTTGGGGGCCAGCGGAGCCCCAGCCATCTTCGGTCCGCAGAAGGGCGCGACGCCGGACGACGTCACCTCCCTGGACAAGGCGCTGCAACACTTCGTCGACGTCCTCTCCGCCACCACCGGGCAACATGCCAAGTTTGCTGCCAAGGCAGAAGGTGCTGGAGCGGCAGGCGGCGTTGGCTACATTGCCATCGCGGCACTGAAGGCAGAGCGGCGGCCGGGCATCGACGTCGTGCTTGAATTCACTGAGCTGGAAGAGCGGCTGAAGGGCGCCGATCTGGTGATTACCGGAGAAGGCAGCCTGGACGAGCAAAGCCTGCTCGGCAAAACGCCCATGGGCGTCTCCCGTGCAGCGCAGCGGAACGGGGTTCCCGTGATCGCAGTCTGCGGCCGGAGTACCCTGAGCCGGGAACAACTCACGGACGCCGGCTTCCACACGGTCCACGCACTGACCGATCTGGAAAAAGATGTCCAAAAATGTATCGCAGAAGCAGGTCCGTTGCTTGAACAATTAGGTAAGCACATAGGCGTGTACCTGGCGGAACGGACCGACAACAAGGAGTACCTCAATGTCTGAAGCAATCGGCGCCTATGACCTCGTTATCCGGGGCCAGCGCATCCTCACCACCGCAGGCATCGCAGCCCGCGAAGTTGGCATCCGCGATGGCGTCATCGTCGCGATCGAACCCCTCGGCAACGGCCTGACCGGCAACGAGGTCATCGAACTCGCAGACGACGAAACGCTCCTCCCCGGCCTGGTGGACACCCACGTCCACGTCAACGAGCCCGGCCGCACCGAGTGGGAAGGCTTCGCCTCCGCCACGCGCGCCGCAGCTGCCGGTGGCGTCACCACCATCATCGACATGCCGCTGAACAGCATCCCGCCCACCACCAGCGTGGACGGCCTGGAGCAGAAGCGCGTGGTCGCCAAGGACCAGGCGTTCGTGGACGTCGGATTCTGGGGCGGTGCCATCCCGGGCAACAAGAGCGACCTCCGCCCGCTGCACGACGAAGGCGTGTTCGGCTTCAAGTGCTTCCTCCTGCACTCCGGCGTGGACGAGTTCCCGCACCTGGACGCAGATGAGATGGAAGAGGACATGGCTGAGCTCAAGTCCTTCGACTCCCTCATGATCGTGCACGCGGAGGACTCCCACGCTATTGACCGCGCCCCGCACCCCGGCGGCGACCACTACGAAACCTTCCTCGCCTCCCGCCCCCGCGGCGCTGAGAACAAGGCAATTGCCGAGGTCATCGAACGCGCACGCTGGACCGGCGCCCGCGCCCACATCCTGCACCTCTCCTCCTCCGACGCACTGCCCATGATCGCTTCGGCAAAGCGCGACGGCGTCAACCTCACCGTTGAGACGTGCCCGCACTACCTGACGCTCATGGCCGAAGAAATCCCGGACGGCGCCACGGCCTACAAGTGCTGCCCGCCCATCCGCGAAGCCTCCAACCGCGAGCTCCTCTGGAAGGGCCTGCAGGACGGCACCATCGACTGCATCGTCTCGGACCACTCCCCCTCCACACTGGACCTCAAGGACCTGGAAAACGGCGACTTCGCAGTGGCATGGGGCGGCGTTTCCTCGCTGCAGCTGGGCCTGTCCCTCATCTGGACCGAAGCCCGTCACCGCGGCATCCCGCTGGAACAGGTGGTTTCCTGGATGGCCGAGAAGCCCGCCGCTTTGGCCCGCCTGCACAACAAGGGCCAGCTGGCCCTGGGCTACGACGCCGATTTCTCCATCTTCGCCCAGGACGAAGCCTTCGTGGTGGACGTCAGTAAGCTCAAGCACAAGAACCCGATCACACCGTACGACGGCCGTCCCCTGGCCGGCGTCGTCCGCAAGACCTACCTGCGCGGCACCCCGATCGACGGCCAGAACCCCGGCGGCAAGCTGCTCCGCCGCGGCAACGTTTAGGACCCACTGTCATGGCAGTCAATGCCTACGGGCCTCCGCCGTCGCGAGGACCCGCCGCACGCGGGGTCTCGGGACGGCGGGCTGGCTTGAATGATCGGAACGGCCTGACAGCACATGGGCTGGCGCTCTGGGTCAACCCTGCCGAGGGTGACGACATTGATCCTGAAGTCTGGGAACGGGCGGCACGCCTTGTGCTGGCCCGTGCCATGAAACTTGCCCCGGAGGCGGAAGTCCGCATCTGGCCCGCCACCGGGGCACAGCACTCCGGCGTCGGCGACACTTCCTGGGGCGGCACTCCGCAGGAAGCCGCCGACGCCGGTACCAACGGTCCGGATTCAGCAACGGTAACGCTCGCCGACGCCCTCGCGGAAGCCCGTTCTGAAGCCACTTCCGACGGCGGCAACGGCACCGAAGCGGGCGGCAGCACCGCCGTCGAGCCCGTAACGTTGGCGAGCCGCCGCAGCCAACTTGCGGTGGACCTCGCCGCTGAAGTAGTCCTGCTGGACGGTGAGCCGGTTTCCTTTACTGGCATGGAATACAAGCTGCTCCGGTACCTGGTGGTGAACTGCTCCCGCGCCATTGCACGTGAAGAATTGCAACGCTTCCTGGAGTCATTTGACCTTCCCGGCGCGGCATTTCGCTCGATCGACGTTTATGTTGGAAGGGTCCGGCGGAAGCTCGGCTCCGCCCGGCACACCGTCGCCACCGTCCGTGGTGGCGGCTACCAGTTCGTGCCAGGCCCCTATGCCACGGTGCGCGGACCTGCGGAATACAGCATCTAGCTTCGCTGTTCAGTCAGTTAGACAATCCGTTTTTTGAATGATGAATGCCGGCTGTTTGCCGGTGAAACGTAAAGGATCGCCATGACCCAGAAACTCCTCGTCGGAACGCAAGCACCTGACTTCGCGCTGCTCGACGCCGACGGCACCAAGGTCTCGCTGTCCGATTACCGCGGACGCAACGTCATTGTGTACTTCTACCCGAAGGCTGCCACCCCCGGCTGCACCACCGAGGCCTGCGATTTCCGCGACAACCTCGCCAGCCTCCAGGGCAAGGGCTACGACGTCATCGGGATCTCCCCGGATGCTCCGGAGGCCCTGTCCAAGTTCACTGGTGAATTTGCGCTGACCTTCCCGCTGCTCTCCGACGAAGACCACAAAGTTGCCCTGGCATATGGCGCATGGGGCGAGAAGCTGGTTGACGGCGAAATCCACGAAGGCCTTGTCCGCTCCACCGTTGTCCTGGACGGCGAAGGCATCGTGAAGCTCACCCAGTACCAGGTGGCGGCCCAGGGCCACGTCCAGGCGCTGCGCGAAGAGCTGGGCGTCTAACCCTCTCTCACATCCCGCGGGTTCCAGAGCGTCCCTCTCTCACATCCCGCGTGCTTGAGTGGATCCCTCTCTCACATAACTGCACAATTCTTGTAACGCCCGCTCACTCCTGTGAGCGGGCGTTACGCATTCCTTGACTAAACGTGACAAAACCCCAGCCGCAGTAGTTAATGGAGCCATGGTCTCCCCTACGCCCGTACGCCACGCAGTTGTCGTCGAAGACGACGCCGATATCCGCGGCCTCCTCGTCCTGGTACTCGAGCAGCTCGATTTTGTGGTGACCGAGGCACCGGACGGCCTGTCCGGCGTCGAGGCTGTCCGTAGAACCAATGCCGAATTGGTGACGCTGGACATCAACCTGCCGGACATCGATGGCATGGAAGTGTGCCGCCGGCTCCGCGAATTCTCCGATGCCTACGTCCTGATGCTCACCGCCCGTGCTGACGAAATCGACCGCCTGAACGGGCTGGACACCGGCGCGGATGACTACATCAGCAAGCCTTTCAGCCCCAAGGAACTCCAAGCCCGCATCCGCGCCCTGTTCCGCCGGGCCCGCACACCCGCCGCGCCGGCGGTGGACCAGCGCCAAACGGACGAGCTGGAGCGGGCCGCCGTGGTGCAGCAAAGCCTGCTCCCCCGGGAGACAGTCCGCCTGGACGGATACGACGTCGCCGGGGCCTTCCGCCCCTCCCGCAGTGTAGGAGGGGATTTCTACGACTGGTACCAGACCCGTGACGGAATGCACCTGACGTTCGCCGACGCCATGGGCAAGGGAATGGGCGCCGCCCTGATCGCCGCCACCGTCCGCGCGGTGATCCGCTCGGTGGCCGACACCCCCGGGATCGACGACGCTTTCGGCTCCGCAAGCGCCACCATCAGCTCGGACCTGGACCAGTCCGGCTCCTTCGTCACCATGTTCCACGCGCGGCTGGACAGCGCCTCCGGCAAGCTCAGCTATATCGACGCCGGACACGGACTTGCGCTGTACGTCCCGGCTGACGGGGAAGCCCAGCGGCTGGTGTCGGCCGGGCCTCCCGTGGGAATTCTGGAGGGGCAGCACTGGCCCGCTTCCGAGCTGGACCTGGCTCCCGGCGACTCCCTGGTGATCGTCAGCGACGGAGTACTGGACGCCCATAGGTCCCTCGAAGATTTCATCCGGAACGTTGAGAAGGTGGCTCGCAACGGAACAACGTCGGACGAAATTTGCGCCGCACTCCTGGAGTTGGCACCGGCTGCCACCGCCGAAGACGACGTGACCGCCGTCGTCGTCCGCCGCGCCAACTGAGCCACAACAAGGGGGAAGTGTGACACGTTTCTGGACCCGGTTGTTTGTTCTCCTCACTGTCATTCTGGGCGTCAACTATGTGGCGTGGCGCTGGTTTGCCTCCCTGAACTGGGATGCTTGGTGGATCGCGCTGCCCCTGGTGATCGCGGAGACGTACAGCCTCATTGACGTGATGCTGTTCGGCCTGACGGTATGGAACCTGAAAATCCGCAAGCCGCCGCCCCCTCCGCCGGAGGACGCAACGGTGGACGTTTTCATCACCACCTACAACGAGCCGTTGGACCTGGTGATGACCACCGCCTTGGCGGCAAAGAACATCCGCTGGCCCCACGGCACCTGGATCCTGGACGACGGCAACCGCCCGGAGATGCGGCAACTGGCCGAGTCGAACGGTATTGGATACGTGACGCGGGGCGCGGACTGGACACCGGACATGCCGCGGCACGCCAAGGCCGGCAACCTGAACAACGCGCTCATGGTCACCTCCGGCGAGTACCTGTTGATTCTCGACGCCGATCAGATCCCCGAGCCCGACATCCTGGACAAGACGCTGGGCTACTTCACCGATGATCGAGTGGCGCTGGTCCAAACACCGCAGTACTTCACCAACGTCCCCGCAGACGATCCCCTGGGCAGTCAGGCTCCCCTGTTCTACGGGCCCATCCAGCAGGGCAAGGACGGATGGAACGCGGCGTTTTTCTGCGGTTCCAACGCCATCCTGCGCCGCGAGGGGCTCATGCAGCTGGGCCTGGTGGGGTACGTCAAAGCCACAGAGAAGAGCGTCCGCCGGGCGCTGGGCGCGTCGCGCTCGGCCATCAAGAAGGCCCGGCGGTCCGCGGAAGCAGAGAACCCGTTGGTGGCCGACATGCTGACGCAGGTGGAAGCCGCCACCGAATCCGCTCAGCAGGAGCTCGACGCCGGTGCTTCCCTCAGCGAGATTACTTACCGCGTGCGCCGCAAAGTGGACGATGCCGTCCGGACCCTGGTGGCAGCGGACTTTTCCGCGCTGCAGTCCGACCTCGAAGA
Source organism: Paenarthrobacter ilicis (assembly GCF_016907545.1). NCBI lineage: Bacteria > Bacillati > Actinomycetota > Actinomycetes > Micrococcales > Micrococcaceae > Paenarthrobacter > Paenarthrobacter ilicis. The sequence goes on from NZ_JAFBCD010000001.1 coordinate 3,364,195, forward strand.
AATTGCCGCGATGGAACTGGCCCACGTCGGCGAGTCCGGCGTCACCACAGTGGCCAGTGACGCCGTCGACCGCATGTCCGGCCGCGACTGGTCACCGCTGGGCGCGCTGGAATCGGTCCACGCGGTGCTGGACGCCATCTCCGTTGAACGCACCGACGAAGCCCAGCCGATCATGCCGCTTGCCACCATCTCCGTCACCGAGGACATGGCGACGTCCATGCGCCTGCACGGCCTGGGTTGGAAGAGCGTGTACCACCACGAGATCCTGGCCAACGGCCTGGCGCCCGAGGACCTCAAAACCATGCTGACGCAACGGCTCCGCTGGGCACAGGGCACCATGCAGGTGCTGCTCCGCGAGAATCCGCTGATCCAGCGCCGGATGTCGTGGGGCCAGCGGCTCATGTACTTCTCCACCATGTGGAGCTACCTCAGTGGGTTCGCTGCCGTGGTGTACTTCGCTGCTCCCATCATCTACCTGACACTGGGGATCCTCCCGGTCAGCAGCCTCAGCTACGACTTCTTCATCCGCTTCATCCCGTTCATGGTGGTCAACCAGCTCCTGTTTGTGGTGGCCGGGCACGGAATTCCCACCTGGCGCGGGCAGCAGTACAGCTTGGCGCTGTTCCCCACGTGGATCAAAGCATGTACGACGGCGGCACGTAACGTCTGGTTCGGCCGTCCCCTGGGGTTCGCCGTCACCCCCAAAGCCCGCCAGAGCGGCGGACCAAGTTGGAGCCTGATCCGTCCGCAGATCATCGTTGCTGTGCTGCTGGCCATTGCTTTGGTGGTGGGCGTGGCCCGCCTTGTCACCGGGCTGTCAGAGCCGTTGGGCACCCTGGTGAACGTGGCCTGGGTGGCCTACGACCTCGTGGTGCTGAGCGTGCTGGTCAAGGCAGTTTTGTACAAGGGATTCGTCCCCGAAGATGTTGGGCCCCAGCGCCCCGAAGAGAGGAACGCAGATGCAGTTTAGCTACGAGGTCAACGACTCCTACGCAGAAGTGAAGAGCGTTGGCAGGCTCAACATGGTGGCTGCCCCCAAGCTCCGCGAGGTAGTGAACGAGGTTGTGGCAGCGGGTTCCAACCGCGTGGTGGTCAACCTGGCCGAAACCAACTTCATGGATTCCTCCGGGCTGGGCGCCCTGATCGGTTGTCTCAAGGCCGCACGTCAGGCAGGCGGTGACCTCCGGATCGCCGGCGTTCAGCCCCAGGTGAAGATGGTCCTGGAACTGACCAACATGGACCGGGTGCTTACTGCCTACCCCACGGCTGAAGCTGCATTCGGCGATGACTGAGGTGATTGCCCGCAGGGGGTTCCACGGCCAGTCCAACGACGACGCCATTGAAGCCATCCACGACGAGCTCGATGCCCTGTGGGAGGACGCTTCCTTTGTGCCGGATGTGGATCGGATGACGTTTGCCACGGCAGTGATCGAGGCCGCAGCCAACATTGTGCAGCACGCGCTTCCCGTGGCGGACAAGCCCGTGGAGATCGACGTGGATATCAGCGTGTGGCCCGCCCGCTTGGTGGCCCGGGTGAGTGCGTTCAACGCCCGGGAGCCTTTCGCCAACGACATGCAGGCCTCGATGCCAGGTTCCGATGCCGAATCCGGACGTGGGCTGGCGCTGATCGAAGCCCTGGTGACCACCGTGACATTCGAGCGCCAGGACGGCACCAACACCTGGATCCTCACCCGCAACACCTGACCCTCTCTCACATCCCTACCCCACCCACCCATCCCTCTCTCACATCCCTACCCCACCCACCCATCCCTCTCTCACATCCCTACCCCACAGCAGGCGGAGGGGTGTTCTGCCCATCGCCGACGGAGGGCATGTGTGACACCATTCGGTGAGTACCGCCGTCGAGCGATTTATGAAGTTGGGGGACCCATGCGCAAAACCGCGCAGCGAAACTTGCGACTAACGGCTGCGCTAGCGGGGTGCGCAGCAGCACTATCCAGCTGCGCCACTCCCCCGGACGGTCCCACCCGGAAGCCAAGCTCGGCACCACCCGTCACGGCCGCCCCGGCATCTCTCGCGGAAAGCACCACAAAATACGACGCCCTGACCAAGGAACTCGTCGCGGCACTGGAAGCCAGAATGCCAGGCATCACGTGGGCCCCGGATGATCCCTCCAGCGTGGTGAACAGCAAAGACGGCACGTGCATATTCCTTCCACAAAGCATGAAAAGCAGCGCGGACATTGTTGCGCCGTCCAAGAACTTCGAGGCTGTTTTCGATGCGGCAGACCCCATCCTGGAGAAGCACGGCTTCCCCGCGTTCGGCGGAACCGACCCCGTCCCTGGTGGCTGGGTGGTGGCCCGCAGCACGGACGGGACCGGCGCAACCATCACCATCGAATCGAAAAGCCCGGCCTTCCTGCGGATGACGGTGCCGGTCACAGCCGAAAGTTGCGAGACCACGGCGACTCCCACGGGCTGACAGGGAAGTTCTATCCATCGCGTCAGGGAAGCCACGCGGTTACGGTGACCTTGGCTTCATGGCCACAATATCCAAGGGGGACAGGACAATGCCGGGATTCTACGGTGCTGATGTTGAACAATTGCGGACGTTGGCCAAGACCATGTCCCGGCACTCCGAGCGAATGACCTCGCTGTCCCAAGAGCTTGGAAGCCTCATCACCAACGCCCGATGGGATGGCCACGATGCCGCATCCTTCCGAGCGTCGTGGAACTCCGAGCACCGGCCCATGCTGATCAGGATTTCCGCCGAATTGCGGAACCAGGCCACGGAATTGTCGCGAAATGCCGAGGAGCAGGACAAGTCCAGCTCCGGGTCGTCCGGGTCGGATCGGACCGGCCGGGGCGAGTCCAACCCGCCCGGGGACCCCGGCCCCCTGAACCCGGACGCGCCCGACGTCGATGTCCCCGGCGATGTTCGGAACGACCCCGACGCCGGTGATCCCAGCGACATCAATCAGGGCCAGATCGGCGATTGCTGGTTGCTGGCCGGGATCGGTTCCGTGGCCCAGGAACTGGAGCGCCAGGGAAAACTGGACGAGTTCCTCGAATCGCACATGCGTCCCGTCGGAGACCCACCGACGCACTGGGTGGTCACCCTGTACGAGGACGGCGAACCCGTGGAAGTCACTGTGGAGGCCAAGTCAACGGAGGGCGGAGTCCGCGGCGCAGACGGCGAACCGAACTGGTTGTCCATCTACGAACGCGCTGCCGCGGAACACCGGGGCGGCTCCTACGACGATATCGACGGCGGGTTCAGCAATGAGGCCATGGAGCTGATGACGGGACAGTCCGCGGACAAGGACGGCGAGCTGAACCTGGACGAGATCGAGGACAAGCTTTCCGACGGCCAGGCGGTATCGGTGGGCACTGAAGATGTGAAAGACGACGACTTCGATTGGTTCTGGGAATCTGAAGAGGTCAACCGCACAGACGTGGTCCCCAACCACGCGTACGTTGTTGTGGATGTGAAAACCAACGACGACGGCGAAAAAGTGATCGTGTTGGCCAACCCGTGGGGGCCTTCCGGCGGTTACATGGAGGGCGACAGCGACCACAAGTCCGGAACACTGGAACTGACCGAAGATGAGTACAAGGAGAACTTCGACTCCGTGTACTCCGTGGATGTGAAGTAGGGATGGCCGTGGAACAGCTGGTAACCGTGAAGCAAGGAATGCAGCCAACCTTCGACGGCGTGAAGGTGGGCGTGGTGAAGATTGGCATCGCCGAGGGAGCTCCCGCCGTGCAGTTCTGGATCCGGACCGCCGGGCAGGAGCGCAAGCAGGCTTTCCGGGCGGGTCAGTCCGTCACGCTCCCGGGCGCCGGACTACTCACGGTTACCGACATCCAGCCCGACGACGACCCGGCCCTCGCGTCCGTGACGTTGAAGTACGGCGGCGGGAGGTGAGAGAGGGACGCCCCAAAGCCGACGGGATGTGAGGGAGCAACGCCCCAAAGCCGGCGGGATGTGAGGGAGCAACGCCCCAAAGCCAGCGGGATGTGAGAGAGGGACGGTTTGCGGGTCAGGCCTTGGCGATGGCCTCTTTCAGCGCACCCAGCACCAGTGTCACGGAGGCAATGTTGGCGTTCGGGCCCATCATGCCGATGCGCCACACGGTGTCTGCGAACTCTCCCACCCCTGAGCCGATCTCCATGCTGAAGTGCTCCAGCAGGTAAGCGCGGACGGCGGCCGAGCTGACGCCGTCGGGCACTTTCACGGTGGTGAGGCTGGGCAGCCGGGACCCTTCGGCGGCGAACAGCTCCAGTCCCATTTCCTGCAGGCCATCCTGCAAGGCGGTGCCGGCGGCGTGGTGCCGTGCCTGCACAGCCTCCAGCCCCTCGGCCAGGATCCGGTCCAGCGCAGCTTCGAGCCCGGCGATCATGGTGACCGGCGCGGTGTGGTGGTAGGTCCGTGCGCCGCTGGCCGCGCCCACGTAACCGCCGAGCAGCCCGATATCCAGGTACCAGGACCGCGGATCCTTCACGCGGCGTTCAAACGCGCGGTCGGAGACGGTGAACGGCGAGAGTCCCGGCGGCACACCGAGGCACTTCTGAGTTCCGGCGTATCCGACGTCGATCCCCCAGTCGTCTGCCTGGAGTTCCAGTCCGCCGATGGAGGTGACGGCGTCGGTAATCAGCAGCGCGTCACCCTTGCCTGCGCCGAGGGCCGCGATGTCGGAGAGCACCCCCACCGAAGTCTCGGCGTGGACGGCGGCGATCACCTTGGGATTCGGATGCGCTGACAGAACCCGGTCAGCGTCCACCGGCTGGCCCCATTCGTGATCCACCCGGACCACCGTTGCTCCACAACGCTTGGCTACCTCACACATCCGCGCCCCGAAGAGTCCGTTGACAGCGATTACTGCCACGTCGCCGTCGGAGACTGTGTTCACGAAAGCCGCTTCCATGCCGCCGGAACCGGTGGCGCTCAACGGCAGGGTCCGCGCATTACTGGTCCCCCACACCGCCCGGAGACCCTCGCACGTGTGGTCCAACCGCTCGATGAACACAGGATCCAGGTGCCCGAGCACCGGGTAAGCCAGTGCGGCCATCGCTTCCGGGTAGCAGTTGCTGGGGCCAGGACCGAACAGGAACCTGGAGGTGAGAATCTCTGGCATGTGCGAACTCCTTCAGCTGGTTGAGGTCATTCTGCCCCACCCAACGTTGCGGGGCCCACTCTGCGCCCCAAAACACCCGTAGGGTGCGTAGAGCGGGCCTCGCAACGTTCCGGGCCGATCACCCAGGATCCTCCAAGGCCAAACTGCTAAGGTTGCTCACCAATACCCAGGCCGGCGCGGACAGAGGACCAGAGTGACTGAACGGAACGAGTCGCCGGAAACGGGCGTAACGGGCGAGATCCACCAGGACAGATTTGTTGCCGGACAGGACCTCACCCGCTGGAAAACTCCCGTGGGCCGCACCATGGCCAAGGGCGCCGAAGGCATCACCAGGATCCTCGGCCCCTACGCGGCGCTCATCATCACCATGGCCATCGGCCTGGTCATCACCTTTACGCTGACATGGGTGTTCGGCGAAGTCTACGAGTCGGTAACAGAGGCCGACGGCGTGGCAGCCTTGGACGATCCGGCTCTGGCGACTGCCAAATCAGTCCGCTCGCCGGCCTTGGATGCGGCCGTCACCGCCTATACGAACATCGGCGGAACCTTGGGCATGCCACTGATTGCGGCGGCCATCATGATTTTCCTTGCCTGGCGGCGGAAGTCCTGGACGCCCGTGATCTTGATGCTTTCAGCAGGCCTGGGATCACTGATCATCACCATTCTTGGCAAGCCGATTTTCGGCCGCTCGCGCCCGGACCAAGTGGATGCCATCCCGCCCTACGAGCATTCCGCGTCATTCCCCAGTGGCCATTCGCTCAACTCGATGGTGATCGCAGGAATCGTGGCCTACCTGATCATTTTGCGACTCAAGACCACGCGGGCCCGCGTCATCACCATTGTGATCGCCGCGGTCTTCGCGGCCACCATGGGACTTAGCCGCGTTTATTTGGGCCACCACTGGCTGACCGACGTGCTGGCGGCGTGGGCCATAGGAATAGCTTGGCTGGCACTGGTGATCACGGCGCATCGACTGTATCTGACCGTCCGGGCACGCCGACACCACAGTCAGGACACGGTAGTCTCTTGACACCGACGCCGTGACTCGGCAACACTGAATTACGCATGCTGAAATAACAGTTCCATGATGCGGAAGTTTGAAGCAACGTGCTTCCCCCGTAAAAACCTCGGGGTTCCGCATAGCCCACACCATGGATGCCAGCATTTTGCACGAGGATAACAAGCATGGAGCTTGCAGTATTCAACAGTGTCGACCGCAACGAGGCCACCCGGATCCTCACCCCCTGCCTGGACATCAGCCGCTGGGTGGAAACCATCGTGGACGCGCGCCCCTATGCCAGCGTTGACGAGCTGCTGGGCCAGGCCCGGAGTGCGGCCAAACCCTTCACCTCTGCCGAGGTGGAGTCCGCCATGGCACACCACCCCCGGATTGGCGAACGACCCAAGGCACAAACCACCGAGGCCGCCATGTCGCGCTCGGAGCAAGCCGGAGTGGACCCCGGCGACAACCACACCACTGCCGCCCTCGCCGAAGGCAACCGGGCCTACGAGGAGAAGTTCGGCCGGGTCTTCCTGATCCGTGCTGCCGGACGCAGCGCTGAGGAAATCCTCAGCACGTTGCAGGAACGCATCACCCACACCCCCGAAGAAGAAGACACAATCGTGGCCGGCCAGCTCCGCGAGATCGCACTGCTGCGCCTCTCCGGACTGGTCAGCGAAGGAGTCAACGCATGAGCGTTTCACAGGTAACAACCCATATCCTGGACACCGGTTCCGGCCGCCCGGCGGCGGGTGTCGCCGTCGTACTTTACGTCCGCGAAGGTGACGACTGGACCCTGGTGGCGAAGGGCGAAACCGACGCCGACGGCCGCATCAAGACGCTCGGCCCGGAGCGGATTCCCGGCGGCGCCTACCGTTTGAACTTCGCCACGGGCGCCTACTACGACGGTCTGGGAACCGAGACGTTCTTCCCGGAAGTGGACCTGAACTTCACAGTTTCGGATGCCGGCGAGCACTACCACGTCCCCCTGCTGCTGAGTCCGTTCGCGTTCTCCACGTACCGCGGTAGCTAACCCACCCCGCCGAGTTGCCAGTTAATGCCAATGTTCGCCAGGAACATTGGCATTAACTGTCACGTGGGCCGGGAACGGTAGGCTTTAACCCATGGCTTCAGAGGACACCACCCCCACTACCGACCGCCGCGAGATCACGGTCCGCCGGGCACCCAAGTTTGTACCCTTCATGATTTTGGGCGCGGTGGTGGGCGCCATTGTGGCAGCGATCATCGCCTTCGGCCGTCCCGCCGATCCCGCTTTCGACGCCAGCACGGTCTTCGGCTTCTTCCTGATCGTTTGCGCGGGCGGCGGCGTCATTCTCTTCTCGATCCTGGCCCTGATCCTGGACCGCATCAGCGTCAAGCGCACACAGCACGCCGTAGTGGAAGCCGTCCCGGATTCGGTTCCGGACGAGGGAGCAGAGAACGACGGCGGCCGCTAAGTCACGCTTCCGGCTCCGGCACCGATTCGGGCTCGTAGCCAATCAGCCAATGCAAGCCGTGGCGATCCACTACCTGGCCGTCTGAAGCTCCCCACGGTTTCGGCGCCAACGGATCAACCACAGAGCCGCCCTCGGACAACTGATCGAACCAGCGGTGCAGCGTGGACGATTCCGCCGTTCCCAGGAGCGAAAGCATGGCACCCTGCATCTGCACCGCGTTTTCCCCTTCCGCAGCATCCGCTCCGGCCAACGACACCGCTCCGCTGAGCTCGCCGTGGGCTATGGCCGTGGCAGGACCGTCATTGCGGCCGAAATCCCCGTAGCTGTGCAGGGAGAGCTCCCCGCCAAAGATGCCGGCATAGAAGGTCAGTGCCTCCTGTGCCGTTCCCGGGAAGAGCAGGTAGAGGCGCGGCCCCGCAAAAGGACCGGGACCCGGCGTCGAAACCAGTGCGCTGCTGCCGGCCACGCGATCAAGGGTGGCTGCCCACCCGGCCCGGGTGCCGCCGTCGATCTGCTGCCGAACCTCCTCCACAGTGAACTGTTCCGGGAATTCAACCGTGAGGGCTACCTCGGTGGCTGCACCGGAATCGGCCAACTGCACCGTAACAATCGGGGCAGTGAGGGCAGCCTGTCCGTCGAGTTCGGGCCACCCACCCACAGCTCCCCAGCGGAAGACGAGCTTCTTGTCCGGCTCAATATCCAAATACACGCCGCCCGTGGGATAGCTGAGGTCCGGGTTGACCACCATGTGCTGCTTCCACGTTCCACCTACCCTGAGATCCACTTCGATGGGCTCAGCGGGAGTGGGCATCTCCGGGTTGTAAAACCATGCAAGATGCTCCGGCTCAGTCCACGCCTTGAAGACCTGGCGCCGGGTTGCCGCGACGGTGAGGGTGAAGGACCGGTCCCGGCCTTCCTGAAGGGTGTGCGGGTCTTTTTCCATTGCCGCCCACGCTAACCATGTGAGGATGCCCACACAAGGGCACCCCAGCGAGGTTGTGGATGTGAAACACGCCGCATTTCCGCGGGAACATGCTTCTTCGAAGGGTCACATAGGCGGCGGGGGAACGTACCACGGCCACAACATGAGACAATCGACCAGTGGCACGTGGCGACGGAAAACTTTCTCATGATCTTCTCCCCGGCGAAAAAGGCCCCCAGGACGCTTGTGGCGTCTTTGGGGTTTGGGCTCCCGGTGAAGAAGTAGCAAAACTCACCTATTACGGGCTGTATGCGCTGCAGCACCGCGGACAAGAGTCGGCTGGTATTGCTACCAGTGACGGCAAGCGCATCAATGTCTACAAGGACATGGGCCTGGTGTCCCAGGTCTTCGATGAGACAACCCTGAACACCCTTACCGGGCACCTGGCCGTAGGCCACTGCCGGTACTCCACCACCGGTGCAAGCCACTGGGCCAATGCGCAGCCCACCTTGGGCGCTACCGCAACAGGCACTGTTGCCTTGGCCCACAATGGCAACCTGACCAACACCGCTGAGCTCCGCGAAATGATCCTGGAGCGCAACGATGGCCAGCTGACCGGTGAGATGAAGCAGGGCAACACCTCGGACACCGCACTGGTGACCGCACTCCTTGAGGGCGAAGAAGGCAAGACCCTGGAGCAGACCGCCCTGGAGCTGCTGCCCAAGATCAAGGGTGGCTTCTGCTTCGTCTTCATGGATGAAGGAACCCTCTACGCAGCCCGCGACACGTACGGCATCCGCCCGCTGTGTCTGGGCCGCCTGGACCGGGGCTGGGTTGTTGCTTCCGAGCAGGCCGGCCTGGCCACTGTTGGCGCCAGCTTCATCCGCGAGATCGAGCCCGGCGAGTTCATCGCCATCGACGAGGACGGCGTCCGTTCGCAGCGCTTCGCCGAGGCAACCCCCGCCGGCTGCGTCTTCGAGTACGTCTACCTGGCCCGCCCGGATGCAGCCATTGCCGGCCGCTCCGTCTACGAGGCCCGCGTGGAAATGGGCCGCCAGCTGGCCCGCGAGAACACGCACGAGGCCGACCTGGTGATCCCCGTTCCCGAGTCCGGCACCCCCGCCGCAGTTGGTTACGCGGAACAGTCCGGCATCCCCTTCGCCCACGGTTTCGTCAAGAACGCCTACGTGGGCCGTACGTTCATCCAACCGTCGCAGACCCTGCGCCAGCTGGGTATCCGCCTGAAGCTCAACGCCCTGGAATCCGTGATCCGTGGCAAGCGCATTGTGGTGGTGGATGACTCGATCGTCCGCGGCAACACCCAGCGCGCTATTGTCCGGATGCTCCGCGAAGCCGGTGCGGCAGCCGTGCACGTGAAGATCTCCTCCCCTCCGGTCCAGTGGCCCTGCTTCTACGGCATCGACTTCGCGTCCCGCGCAGAGTTGATCGCCAACGGTGCAACCATTGAGGAAATCTCGCAGGCCATTGGTGCCGACTCGCTGGCCTACATCTCAGAAGACGGCATGATCGGCGCAACCCAGCAGCCGCGCGAACGCCTCTGCACGGCCTGCTTCACGGGCAAGTACCCGATCGAGCTGCCGCACGCAGACAAGTTGGGCAAAAACCTGCTGGAGCGCACGGACCTTGGCGGGCTGCCCGCTTCCGAGTCTGATGCCGTGGACGACACCGAGGACCCTGCCGAGAAGCCGGGCGCCACTGGTTGCGACCCCGGACCTGACGCCGAATTCGAAAACCTGCTTACCGACGCTGATCGTTTGACCGACGCCGACAAGAAAGAGTCTGTATGAGCTCCGCAACACCCGCCGCTGGGAACAACGCCGGCATCACCTACGCCTCCGCGGGCGTCGATGTCGAAGCGGGAGACCGCGCCGTTGAACTGATGAAGGACGCCGTCAAGGCGACCCACAACACCTCGGTGATTGGCGGCGTCGGCGGTTTTGCCGGCCTGTACGACGTCTCCAAGCTGCTGACCTACAAGAAGCCGCTGCTGGCCACCTCCACGGATGGCGTTGGAACCAAGGTTGCCATTGCGCAAGCCATGGACATCCACGACACCATCGGCTTTGACCTGGTGGGCATGGTGGTGGACGACATCGTTGTGGTGGGCGCAGAGCCGCTCTACATGACCGATTACATCGCGTGCGGCAAGGTTGTTCCGGAGCGCATTGCTGACATTGTCCGCGGTATCGCCGCTGCCTGCTCGGTTGCAGGAACCGCGCTGGTGGGTGGCGAAACTGCTGAGCACCCCGGCCTGCTGGGCGAGCACGAATACGATGTGGCCGGTGCCGCCACCGGTGTTGTTGAAGCCGACGCCCTCCTGGGCCCGGACCGCGTCCGCGAAGGCGACGTGGTGATTGGCATGGCTTCCTCCGGCCTGCACTCCAATGGCTACTCACTGGTCCGCCGCGTCATCAACCACGCCGGGTGGGCGCTGGACCGCCAGGTCTCCGAGCTCGGCCGGACGCTGGGCGAAGAGCTCCTGGAGCCCACCCGCGTCTACGCCGCAGACTGCCTGGACCTCGCCCGCACCTTCCCCCTGACCGGCGGCGCAGCAGTCCACGGGTTCAGCCACGTGACCGGTGGCGGCCTGGCCGCCAACCTGGCACGCGTCCTGCCCCAGGGCCTGGTTGCCACCGTTGACCGCAACACCTGGGAACTCCCGGCCATCTTCAAGCTGGTTTCCGAGCTGGGCAACGTCCCGCTGGCCGACCTGGAGCGCACGCTGAACCTGGGCGTTGGCATGATCGCAATCGTGTCCCCCGAGGTTGCCGACGCAGCCGTTGCCCGCCTCAACGACCGCGGCTTGCCGTCCTGGGTCATGGGTACGGTTTCGGCCAACTCGGACTCGATCGACAAGACCGGCCCGGACTACGTCCAAGGTGCCAAGGGTGTCGACGGCGGCGCCGTACGTTTGGTGAACGCGTACGCCTAAGCGAATCCCATAAGGGCGGCCGGACAGCTTTTGCTGCCCGGCCGCTCTTTTCGTTTACACCTGAATAAGGTTGAGGGCCCTACACCTGAATAAGGTTGAGGACTCCACCCTGGGGGTCTTGGATAGAGGCCAGCGATCCCGCTTCCGGCCTCTCCTCCGGCGCCACCAGGACCTCTCCCCCGGCCGCCATCACAGCGTCCACGGCCTTGCGTACGTCAGCCACCCCGAAGTAGATCTCCCACCCGGCATCCCCAGCAGACCCCGCCGGAACAACGCCGGCCACCTCGTCACCGTTGATCATCAGCGTGCTGTAGGTTCCGCCGTCGTCCTGCGGGTATTCGGTGACCTCATAACCAAACAGCTGCTGGAAGAACGCGACGGCGGCCTGCGGCTCAGGCGTCAGCAGTTCAGCCCACGTCAACGCACCAGGTTCGTTGTACAGGTGGCTGCCCAGATGGCTCCCCGCCTGCCAAATCCCCGTGGTCCCGCCACCGGGCACTTCAACGAACGCCAGCACCCCGGTGTCGGCTACAGGCTCCGGACCGAACAGGAGCTTGCCGCCCGCGTGCCCGGCGTCCTCGCCGATTTCCTCCGTGTCAGTGGCAGCCAGGTACACATTCCACTGACCATGGTTCCCCGCTGCTTCCTGTACCGGACTCTGCGGAGCAATGACCGCCACCAGCTTGCCGCCCACGAACGCCTGCGCATAGCTGCGGCCATCCGGTGTGGGCAGGTCCTGGTAGCGCCACCCAAACACCTGATGGTAAAAGTCCTTGGCCGCTGCTACATTGCGGGTCTGCAGATCCGCCCAGCAGGGCTCGCCACTTGCGTAGTGGGTACGTTCGGTCATTCCGTCCAGCCCTTTCACTGCAATTCTCCCAAGCCTACGCAGAAAAGGGCCTACAGGGTACGCCGATGAATGGCGTGCCCTGTGGGCCCTTTTCGAAAAGATGAACGGCGTCCGAAGATGCGCGATGACCTTATGTACGACGGCGGTCCGCAACCCAGTGCCAACGGCACCTGTTTGCTGCGGTCAGCTATACGATTCGACGGGTGTCTACCTCGTCCTCATCGTCTTCCGCATACTTATCCTCGTAGGCCGAGTAATCCGGCTCCGGAGGATCGTCCGGGAAGTGGCTCTTGACACGACTGGACGGACCCGTGAGCTCCCGCTCAAGTGCCGAATAGTCAGTGTTCGGGGAGTAGTACTTGATGTCCCGAGCCTGCTTGGTAGCTTTTGCCTTTTGACGGCCGCGCCCCATGGCGTGACCCCCTTTTGTACTTGGACCGGAGGTGGTCACCTTGGCTATCGGTGAGGCCCCGGAATGTTTGGTCAATTTGTCGTATGTCTAGATTACATGCTTTCCAGGGTCCCCGCGTGCCACCGGAGCACGTGCCTCCGGCCACACCTGCCAAAAGGGGCGCCCGCAAGCCTCCACGACCGTGAAAATTCGGTAGAGTCGGCCTCAATGCGGCCCACAGCAGGAAGGCACACCCCAGAATATGAGCCAGGATAAGACTCCCCCGCACGACGATTCACCGCACGAGCCCGGCGGGGATGCACCACAGCCACCTGTTGCCCCCTCCGAACCACCGTCCGGACTGCCTGCCGATCCCGCACCGGATCTGGACCCGGACTTCGTTCCCAACCCTTCCGAACAACCCGACCCAGCCGTGCCTCCCGGCACTGAAGAGCCAGCACAGCAGGCCGCGCACGCGAACCCCGGCGGACCGAGCTACCCCGGCGGACCGAGCTATCCCGGCGGACCGAGCTATCCCGGCGGACCGAGCTACCCCGGTGGACCGAGCTACCCCGGTGGACCGAGCTACCAAGACGGCCCCACCTACCCCGGCGGCCCCACTTACCCCGGCGGCCCCACCTACCCTTCGGCGTACCCCGGCCAGCCATCAGGCCCGCCGGAGAATTGGCAGCAGCAGCAACCCCAAGGCGATCCCATCAAGCGCCAGCGCCTGGTGATCGGCGGAATCGTCCTGGGAATCCTGATCCTGATCGGCATCGTGATCTGGGTGCTCCTGAGCCTCCTGGGCAACAGGCCCACCACCGCAGCACCCAGCCCCAGCGCGACACCCTCCCAGGGGCCGCTCCCCCGCGAAGCAGATGCCAAGGACTTCCAAGTGGGCGACTGCTTTGCCGACTTCGATCCCAACTCAACCAAGGCGAAGGCCGTGGCTTGCGATACGGAGCACTCGGCCGAGCTTGGCGCCGTCTTCACGTACCCACAGGACGATTCCTTCCCGGGAACAAACGCGCTCCGGGACAAGGGCCGCGAAGTCTGCAAGTCAGTGAAGCTCAACGATGCTGCCGACAACTACGTGTTGCTGCAGCAGAACGTTTACCCGAGCACCACCAGCTGGGATCAGGGAGACCGCCGCGTTGACTGCTTCATCGTGGTGGATTCCGGCAACACCATCAAGGAAGAAATCCTCAGAAAGTAGTTGCCGGCTCCCCAAACTCCATCTATTTTCGGCGAACGGTAAGGCCCGATCCTGCCGCTGTGCCATCAAACGCCGCCATCGACTCCAGCCCGTCAACGGTGAGCTCGTCAAGATCGGCCGCGGTGTCCACCAGGACGGTGTCGCCGTCCGTGATTTCGCCTGCCAGGATCTCCTTGGCCAGGCGGTCACCAATCTCCCGCTGAACCAGCCTGCGGAGGGGACGGGCTCCGTAGGCGGGATCGTACCCGGACATGGCCAGCCAGGCGCGGGCGCCATCGGTGACTTCCAGGCTGAGGCGGCGGTCGCGCAGCCTCGAGGTGAGCTCGCCAACGTGCAGCTCAACGATCCGGGCCAGCTCTTCAACTGACAACGGATCAAAGAGCACGATCTCGTCCAGGCGGTTCAGGAATTCCGGCTTGAAGGACGCCTGGACCACGGCCATGACGGCCTCACGCTTTGCTGTGGCATCCATGGTCTGGTCAACAAGGAACTGGCTTCCGGAGTTGGATGTCAGCACCAGGATGGTGTTCCGGAAGTCCACGGTGCGGCCCTGACCGTCGGTGAGGCGGCCGTCGTCGAGCACTTGCAGGAGGATGTCGAAGACCTCGGGGTGGGCCTTTTCCACCTCGTCCAGCAGCACCACGGAGTACGGGCGGCGGCGGACTGCTTCGGTGAGCTGGCCACCTTCCTCGTACCCCACGTAACCCGGAGGCGCTCCCACCAAACGGGCCACAGCGTGCTTCTCGCTGTACTCTGACATGTCGATTCGGATCATGGCGCGCTCGTCGTCAAAGAGGAAGTCCGCCAGAGCTTTGGCAAGCTCGGTCTTGCCGACGCCGGTGGGTCCCAGGAACAGGAACGAGCCCGTGGGGCGGTTGGGATCGCTGATGCCTGCCCGTGCGCGCCGGACGGCGTCGGACACGGCTTGGACGGCTTTTGCCTGTCCAATCAGCCGCTTCCCCAACTCCTCCTCCATGTGCAGGAGCTTCTGTGATTCGCCCTGCAGCATCCGGCCGGCGGGAATGCCGGTCCACGCAGAGATAACCTCGGCGATGTCGTCCGCAGTGACGTCTTCGGCCACCATGAGCTCGGGTTTGTTGTCGCCATTGGTGCGGGCCTCTTCTTCCGCGGCGGCGCTCAGCTCACGTTCCAGCGCGGGCAACTCGCCGTAAAGAATGCGCGACGCCGATTCCAAGTCACCTTCGCGCTGCGACTTGTCCGCCGCGGACCTCAGCTCGTCGATCTTTGCCTTGAGGTCACCCACACGGTTGAGTCCGGCCTTCTCTGCTTCCCAGCGGGCGTTGAGTGCGCCCAGCTCTTCCTTCTTGTCCGCCATGTCTGCCCGGAGCGCGGCCAACCGTTCCACGGACGCGGGGTCTGTTTCGTTCTGGAGCGCCAGCTCTTCCATGGTCAAACGGTCCACGGCCCGGCGGAGCTGGTCGATCTCCTCCGGCGCGGAATCGATTTCCATCCGGAGGCGGGACGCGGCTTCATCCACCAGGTCGATCGCCTTGTCCGGCAGCTGCCGGCCCGATATGTAGCGGTTGGACAGCGCAGCGGCCGCCACCAAGGCGGAATCCGCGATGGCAACCTTGTGGTGGGCCTCGTAACGTTCCTTCAGGCCGCGGAGAATACCGATGGTGTCCTCCACACTGGGCTCGCCCACGTACACCTGCTGGAAGCGGCGTTCCAGTGCCGGATCCTTCTCGATATTCTCGCGGTATTCGTCCAGGGTGGTGGCGCCAATCAGCCGCAGTTCGCCGCGGGCCAGCATGGGCTTGAGCATGTTCCCGGCGTCCATGGCGCTGTCTCCCGTGGCACCTGCGCCAACCACGGTGTGGATCTCGTCAATGAACGTGACAATCTGGCCATTGGAGTTCTTGATCTCCTCCAGCACGGCCTTCAACCGTTCCTCGAACTCTCCGCGGTATTTGGCACCGGCCACCATGGACGCAAGGTCCAAGGCGATGAGGGTCTTGCCGCGCAGGCTTTCCGGGACGTCGCCGGCAACAATGCGCTGGGCCAACCCTTCCACCACGGCTGTTTTACCCACGCCGGGCTCGCCAATGATCACAGGGTTGTTCTTGGTGCGTCGGCTCAGGACCTGGATTACTCGGCGGATTTCACTGTCCCTGCCGATCACGGGGTCCAGCTTGCCGGAACGGGCAACGGCCGTGAGGTCGGTGCCGAACTTCTCCAGGGCCTGGAAGGTGTTCTCCGGGTCGGGAGAATCCACTTTCCTGTCGCCCCGGACACCCGGCAGTGCGGCGAGAAGCGCCTCATGGGAGGCGCCGGCGTCGCGCATTAACTTTCCGACGGCGTCGCTTCCGGCAGAGAGGCCCAACAGGAGGTGCTCGGTGGAGACGAAGGAATCGCCGATTTTGTCTGCCTCGTTCTGGGCAGCTTGGATGGCCTGCATGGCCTGACGCGACAGCTGCGCCTGCTGGACGGAGCTGCCTGATGTTGAGGGCAGGGCCTTGATGGCCGAGCTTGCTTGGACGCTCACGGCATCCGGATCCGCGCCGGTTGCCCGCAGCAACGCCACGGCAACTCCTTCGCGCTGGTCCATCAGGGCCTTGAGCAGGTGCGCGGGCTCCACCTGCGGATTGCCGGCAGTGGAGGCATTCATGGCGGCCGCAGAAAGGGCCTCCTGGCTTTTGGTGGTGAATTTGACGTCCAAAGAGTGCTCCCTTTCTGATGAGACCGATGCTTTCAAAGTTGAGTCTACTACGCTCAAGTTTGCTTTTGGGGCCGCTCTGTTCCATGTTTGCCCACGGCGAACGGGGTGTCCAGTGGCCGCCGGTTTGAGGGGAAGTAGGCTGTGGCCATGGACACGATCACCACCTCCGCGGAACTCGAGAAGATCATTGGCCTCCCCCTGGACCGCACCCGCAAGAAAGTTCGTTCCACCCTCAGCGATTTCGACCGGCAATGGCTGGCGGCCAGCCCCTTCTGCGTCCTCTCCACCACTGATTCCGAAGGACGGGTGGATGCCTCACCCAAGGGAGACCCCGCAGGGTTCATCAAAGTCCTGGACAACACCACCATCGCCATCCCGGAACGCCCCGGCAACAGGCTCGCGTTCGGATTCCACAACATCCTGCAGAACCCCAATGTTGGCCTGTTGTCCGTAGTGCCGGGGCGGACGGACACCCTCCGCATCAACGGAACAGCCCAGGTTGTGGGCAATGCAGACTTCTTCGACCAGATGCTGGTCAAGGGCCACCGGCCACGGGCAGCCGTAGTGATCACCGTGGAGGAAGTCTTCACCCATTGCGGGAAGGCGTTCATGCGGAGCGGGCTGTGGCAGCCCGAAACCTGGAACCCGGACGGCCTGCCCAGCATCGCCGTCCTGGCACAGAGCTACACCCAACCCGAAACACCCCTGTCGGAGCTTGAGGACTACTACGGCCCGTCCTACGCCGACGGGATGTACCGCGACTAGCCAGCGACTGTGTCGGGCGGCCGGTTAGGCCGGGTACACGGAAACCAGCGCCGACTTCACCACAAACCTCACATCCATTCCCGGAACCAACCCCAGATCTGCCGATGCCGCCGGAGTGATATCCGCGGACAATGCGTGCTGCCCTGAGGTTGCCCGCACCCGGATCTGGTCGCCGTGGGGTTCAAGGTCCGTGATGCTCACGGGGAACGAATTTCGCGGGCTTCCATGTACGTCGCCCAAGAAGACGGAAACGGCCGACGGCGGGAACGCGGCCACGCCCGCTTGGCCGGGCAGGGGTGACCACCCGGAGTCATGATGGCCCGCGAAAACCCGGCCATCCGGCGTCGTCATTCCATCCTCGGTGATGGTTCCGGTGACGAGGTTCAGCCCTGCGAGTCCGGCGGCGAAGGGGCTTCTGGGCCGCTCAAGGACCTGCCGCGTTGGTCCGCTTTCCGCGATGCGTCCGTTCTCCACCACCAGCACCCTGTCCGCCAGCATGTACGCGTCCAGGACATCGTGGGTGACGATGATGGCCTTCCGGTCCCGCAAAACCCGTTTGAGCACGCGGCGGAGCAACGGTGCTGCGTGGATGTCGAGGGCTGCCATGGGTTCGTCCAGGAGAAGGAGCTCCGGCTCTGCCGCGAGGGCACGGGCCACGGCCACCCTCTGCGCCTGGCCGCCCGAAAGCTGGGCCGGCTTCCGCTGTGCCAGCTCCGTGGCATCCACCTCAGCCAGCCAATGCCTGGCCGTTTCACGTGCCGCCGCCCGGGATATTCCGGCGCTCCGCGGACCGAAGGCAACGTTGTCCAGCACGCTCAGGTGCGGAAAGAGGAGTGCGTCCTGGGCCAAGAGTGCAATCCCCCGTTGGTGCGGTGCGCTCCAACGGTGAGTGCCGCCGTCGAGGGTGAACAACTCCCGTTGGCCAATGGTTGCTGACCCGGAATCAGGCCGGAGCAGGCCCGCAATCACGGCCAGCAGAGTCGACTTGCCGGCGCCGTTGGGACCCAGGATGGCCACAGTCTCGCCCTCGGCAAGGTTGAGGGACATCTCGAAATTCCTGGAACGGAGGCTGGCCTGCAGTTCGAACGTCATGATGCCACCCTTGGTGCCGCGGCTCGTCGGCGGCCATGGCTCAGGCCCACCACTGCAACCGCCACGGCCACCAATACCAGTGACAACGCGACGGCGGCATCGGCGTCGGTTTCGCGCTGCAGGTAGATCTCCAGAGGCAGGGTCCGGGTGATCCCTTCAAGGCTCCCCGCGAACGTCAGCGTGGCGCCGAACTCGCCCAAGCTGCGGGCAAAGGACAGCACCGCGCCGGAGGCCAGGCCGGGAAGGACCAGTGGCAGCGTCACCCTCCTCAGGACCGTGGTGGGACCGGCACCCAGCGTGGCCGCAACGGCCTCATACCTGCTGCCCGCGGACCTCAGCGCACCCTCCAGGCTCACCACCAGGAAGGGCAACGCGACGAACGTCTGGGCCAGGACCACCGCGGTGGTGGAGAAGGCGATCTGGATGCCTGCAAGCTCCAACGACTTTCCGAGCAGGCCCTGCCGCCCAAAGGTGTACAGCAAGGCAATGCCGCCAACCACCGGCGGCAACACCAATGGCAACAGCACCAGTGAGCGCAGGAAGCGTTGTCCCGGAAAGTCAGCACGGGCAAGGACCAACGCCAAGGGAACACCCAGCACAATGCAGAGGGCGGTGCTGGCCAAGGATGTCCGCAAGCTGAGGCCCAGGGCCGCAAGCGATGAGTCCGAGGTAACCAGCGGAATGAACTCCGGCCAATTCACCCTGGCAACGATTGCCACCAGGGGCAGCACCACCAGCAGCCCGCCCACAGCGGCCACGGCATAAAGCCAGCGGGGAATGCCGTGGAAACCCGGAGTAGACGTCATGCGTTGCCTACGGTGCGCCGAAGCCGGCGTCGGAAAGGACTGTGCGTCCGGCTTCCCCGGTCACGCTCGCGATGAAGGCGGCTGCGAGCTCCTTGTTCTTGCTGGTGGTAACGGTGCCAATGGGGTAGGTGTTCACGGCCTTGTCCGACTCAGGGAACGCTATGCCCTTCACCTTGTCCCCCGCTCCCTTCACATCCGTGACATAGACCAGGCCGGCGTCTGCTTCGCCCGAGGTGACCTTGCCCAGGACATCCGTGACGGACGATTCCTCACTGACAGGGCTCAACGTGACGCCGCTGGCCTTCTCCACAGTATCCGCAGCAGCGCCGCAGGGCACCTGGCTGGCGCAGGTGACTACTTTCACGCCGGGCTTGGCCAGGTCCGCGAAGGAAGTGATCGACGCCGGGTTGCTGGGTGGGACAGCGATCTCCAGGACGTTGGTGGCGAAGTTCGTCGCGGTGCCGTCCAGCAGCTTGGCGTCTGACAACTTGGTCATATTCTTGGTGTCCGCCGAGGCAAAGACGTCCGCCGGAGCGCCTTGGGTGATCTGCGTGACCAGGTCCGAGGAGCCTGCGAAGCTCAGTGTCACCTTGGTGCCCGGGTTCTTCGCCTCGAAGTCCTTGGCCAGTTGGGTGAACGTGGCTTTGAGGGATGCGGCTGCGAAGACGGTCACTGTTCCGCTCAGTTGGGATGTGCTGCTGTTGCCCGTTGGCGTTGCGGCAGGGGCGGTGGAGCCGCAGGCCGTGAGGGCGCCTGCCAATCCAACCGCTACCGACATGCCCACGATGCTCTTCTTCATGCGAATCTTTAGGCGAAGGGTCCTCATATGATGCTCTTTCCTTGCGGAGTTTCGATGATGACAGTGGTGGCTTTGACCACGGCTGTGGCGACGGATCCGAGTTCCAACCCGAGCTCACGGACTGCCTCGCTGCTCATGAGCGATACCACCCGGAACGGACCGCACTGGAGCTCAACCTGGGCCATGACCTTGTCTGCGGTGATGCCTGTGACCAGACCGACGAAGCGGTTCCGGGCCGAGCTTCCGGGGCGGGAAGGATCATCTGGGAGGTGGGACTGATCCCGGGCCAACGTGGCGAGCTCCAGCCCGTCCACGGCCAGGCGTCCTGCGCCGTCCTTCTGGGCAGTCAGCGTCCCGTTTTCCGTCCAGCGCCTCACAGTATCGTCACTGACGCCGAGGAAGCGGGCGGCCTCGGAAATTCGTATTTGCGGCATGGGACGAGTTTAGTTCCGTATTTGCGCTTTAGTTGCCCTAAATGTTCCGCAAACGAAATATGACTTCGAGGCTGCAGCGCGCCTTTTCCCGCCTGATGCACCCCTTTGGTACTCCCATCGCACCCAGTGGCGCACGACGCGCCCGTAAGCACTGGTGCGCATGGCGGAAAAGTGGTGCGCCGCCGCCGTCGGACTCTAGCCGCAAGGGTCTTGCCGTCGTACCCTGATCTGGGGGAGAGCTTCACTTTCAAAGGAACATCCCATGGAATGGATCCGTCCGGACAGTCCGGACTATGACGAAGCCAGAAAACTCTTCAATGCGATGATCGACCGCAGGCCGGCCGTCATTGCCCAGTGCTCCGATCCCGGCGAGGTTGCCGAGGCCCTGAACTATGCGCACAACCATAATTTGGACGTAGCGGTGCGTTCGGGCGGGCACTCGGTGGCGGGCATGTCCACCAACGACGACGGTCTGGTGGTTGACGTCCGCCCCATGAAGTCGATCCACGTAGACCCTGAGGCCAAAACTGCCACGGCCGGCGCCGGGCTCACCTGGGGCGAATTCGATCGCGCCACGCAACTGCACGGTTTGGCGGTCACGGGCGGCCGGGCGTCCACCACGGGTGTCTCTGGATTCACCTTGGGCGGGGGCTCAGGATGGCTGGAGCGATCGTACGGTTTCGCGTGCGACAACCTCCTCGCCGTAGACCTGGTCACAGCCTCCGGCGATCGCGTGACCGCCAGCCGGGATGAGAATTCCGAGCTGTTCTGGGCGCTCCACGGTGGAGGCGGAAACTTCGGCGTAGCCACGTCTTTGACGTTCCAGCTCCACGATGTGGGCCCCACTGTGATGGCCGGCCTCATGCTGTTCCCCGGGGACGACGCACCGGATCTGTCGCGCGCCTACCGGCAGATTGCTTTGGAAGCGCCCGACGCCGTCGGAACCGCCCTGGTATACCTCACCGCCCCACCGGAAGAGTTCGTCCCGGAAGACATGGTGGGCAAGCTCGCGGTCGGGATGGCCTACCTCTACGCGGGCGATGTTGGGGCCGGCGAGGAACACGCCAAGCCGTTCAAAGACCTCAGCCCCTCGGTGGACCTGGTCACGCCCATGGAATACGCCGACTTCCAGTGCATGATCGACGACCCGCCGGACCACTACAACT
Source organism: Paenarthrobacter ilicis (assembly GCF_016907545.1). Classification (NCBI taxonomy): domain Bacteria; kingdom Bacillati; phylum Actinomycetota; class Actinomycetes; order Micrococcales; family Micrococcaceae; genus Paenarthrobacter; species Paenarthrobacter ilicis. Next base: position 3,385,824 of record NZ_JAFBCD010000001.1, read on the forward strand.
ACTGGAGCGCCGACTACCATAACGAGCTCAGCGACGATGCACTGGACGTTCTGGTGGACTCGGCGCAACGCCTTCCCGGCCCGAACTCGCAACAGCTGGTGGCACGGTGGGGCGGAGCCGTTTCCGGACCCGCTGCGGTGAACACGCCGTTGCAGAACCGCGGAGCTTCGTGGGTCAGCCACCCGTTCGGCTTGTCCGAAACCCGTGAGGGCGGGCAGGAGGCAAAGGCCTGGGTCAAGCAGTTTCGGCAGGACATCGCGCCACACACCACGGGAGGTGTGTGGCTGAACTTCATCGGCGACGAGGGGCAGGACAGGATCATGGCGGCCTACGGCGAACAGAATTACCGGCGGCTGTCCTTGGTGAAGGGCCAGTTCGATCCCGACAACGTGTTCCGCGGCAACCAAAACATCCTGCCGGCTGAGCACTGAGTTTCATCACTCCTTCCCAGTTGCCGTGATCAGCGCGGGCAGAGAAGCCTGTACTTCCGGGACGGCAGCACGGCGGTAGACGTCCCGATGGCCGGCAACTGGGAAGGATCGCCCGGGATTACACTTTGGCAATGGCCATCTACGTCGATCCGCCCCTGTGGCCGGCACACGGGACAGTGTTTTCTCACCTCGTTTCGGACACGTCGCTGGAGGAGCTGCATGCCTTCGCGGCTGCCGCCGGAGTTCCCGAGCGAGCCTTCGACGGAGACCACTACGACGTCCCCAAACGCCGATACGACGACCTCGTTTCCGCGGGCGCCATCCCCGTGGAGGCCCGCATCCTGGTACGCAAGCTCATTGCCAGCGGACTCCGCATCCCCGCTCGTGAACGGAGCAAGGCTTTGACAGTACCTCTGATGGAACGCTGGAACAGCACCTATCCCGGCCACGAAGAGCTGGGTCTCGAGCTGCTGGAACGCTGGGGAGAGGACCACAGGAAGTATCACAGCCGGACACATCTCCTCGCAGTCCTTGAGGCCTTGGATCTGCTGGCCGAACCTGCCCTGCCTGCGCGGCCCGTCGCCCTGGCTGCGTGGTTCCACGACGCCGTCTATGAAGGAGTCGCCGGGCAGGACGAAGAAGAGTCGGCCCGTTTGGCAGAGGACCGGCTAACGTCCACTGGCCTGGATCCCCACGAGGTAGCGGAGGTGGCCCGCCTTGTCCGGCTCACCTCCACCCACCGCCCAAAGACAGGTGACTCCGCAGGAGCCCTCCTCTGCGACGCGGACCTCTCCGTGCTCGGCGGTGACCAGCGATCCTATGCGCGCTATCGTGCCGCCGTCCGCGAAGACTACGCCCACGTCAGCGACGACGACTTCGCGAGGGGGCGCGCCGCCGTCGTGAGTGACCTCCTGAGGCTGGACCCGCTGTTCCACGGCGAACGCGCCAAGGAACTATGGCTGGATTCCGCCCGGCGCAACCTGGCCGGCGAGCTCGCGTGAGCGTAGCCCCAAGCGAACACGGTTCACCGCAACGGCGCGGACGGGGCCAAGCTAGCATAGAGGTGTGACCTCCTACCTCCAGGCATTCCCTCACCTCCCGCTGGCCGTGCCCGACGTCGAGCACGTCCTGGCTGTCCGTGGCGTCGGCGGTTACCGCCAGTACCGCATCCCCGCCCTCGCCGTCAGCACGCGGGGCACTGTGTTGGCCGCTTACGACGGCCGGCCCAACCTGGACGACCTCCCCAATCCCATCGATCTCCTCCTGCGCCGCAGCTACGACAACGGAGTTACCTGGGAGCCTCAGCAGCTTGTCCGCACGGGTTCAGGTCTTCACGGATTCGGCGATCCAAGCCTGCTGGTTGACACTGAGACCGGGCGCATCTTCATGTTCCACGCCGCCGGTACCCACTCAGGCTTCTTCGAGGCCGTTGCCGGATTGACGCCCGACGACGACGTGCAGCACGCGGACGTCAGCTTCTCAGACGACGACGGCGACACGTGGCAGCATCGCCGGCTCACCGGACAGCTCAAGCACGGTGCCACCACGGGCCTTTTCGCCGCCGCTGGCCAAGGAATCCAAATACACGTTGGCCCCTATACAGGCCGGTTGGTGCAGCAGTTTGTACTCCTGGTGGACGGCGCCATCATGGCCGCCTCCGCGTTCAGCGACGACCACGGTGATACCTGGGCCCTCGGAGGCCTGATCGGAGCGGGTCCCGCCGGGGTAGGACCCAACGAAAACAAGGTTGTCTGTTTGGATGATGGCCGGCTGCTCCTGCATTCGCGGGCTACGCCGTACAGGTTGTCTGCTGTTTCCGAGGACGGCGGTCAGACGTGGAGCCCGTTGCAGCCCGTCCCGGAACTACCCGACCCGAGTGACAACGGCTCCGTGGCGCGCTTTGATGGGCTCCCCGGTGTGGTTACCTACGCGACGCCCAAGACCTCAGCGTGGCTGATCGCAAGCAACAATCAAGACCCGCACCTGCGCCGCAACACGGTCGTGAGCCTCTCCACGGACAACGGCGCCACCTGGCCGGCCAAGCTGTTGCTATGTGAAGGAAGTTCCGCCTACTCGACGGTTACGCGGCTGCCGGATGGGAACATCGGTGTGCTGTACGAGCGGCAGGGTTACCGCGAGATCGTGTTCGCATCGATACCTGCCGAGCAACTCACCGGGCAGCTCGCCGCTCAACCCCGGGCTGTTCCGCATGTTCTGGAATCCCCTGGCTTGGTGTTCGACATGGAGCTGCGGTCCATCACCCCAGGCAGGCCCGCAGTATGGCAGAACGCCGGCGACTTCCACGTGCTCCCCTCCACCAGCGCCGGCGAATGGGATGTTCAAACGTGGAAGGAGATCGGCCAAGGCTATGCCGGGGACCAGGTCCTTGGAACGCGGGAAGCCCAGGACCTCAACTACGGACCCGTCATCCAGGGCTACAAGGCCGGGGACATCCTCGCTTTCACCGGACGGGCCCGCAACGTGGGCACCCAACCGGCTACCGGCGTCGAGCTCCTGGGACCGCACAGCCATGCAGCCGGCTTCCCGTCCACGGATCTAAATCCGGGCCAGGAGGCCCTCTATTTCACGCCGACCTACACAATCACTGCAGCTGACATGTCCCGTGACACGCTTGACCTGCTCTTCGCTGTAGAGGCCGACGGCGGGCGGATCCGGATGGAGCGCGGGTTCAGTTTTGACCTGCTCACCGGTGATGTTGTTGCGTCATAGCCCGCCGGCTCCGGCCTAGCGGTAGGTGCTGACGAAAGGCCTGTTGGTGGGCACGATTTGCTTGCCGAGCGGCATCAGCGACACCGGAATCAGCTTCAGGTTGGCGATGGCCAGCGGAATTCCGATGATGGTGATGGCCATGGCAAAGGCCGTGACAACGTGGCCGATGGCGATCCAGATGCCTGCAACCAGCAGCCAAACAACGTTGCCCAGCAAGGCGAAGGCCCCCGAACCGCCCGGCTTCTCAACAACCATTTGCCCGAAAGGCCAGAGGCAGTAGGCGCCGATCCTGAACGAGGCGATGCCCCACGGAATGGTCACGATGAGCACGCAGCAGATGATGCCGGCTGCAAAGTATCCCAGCGCCAGCCAGAATCCGCCGAAGACCAGCCAGATGATGTTGAGGAGCGTTTTCATACTGTTCATTCTGCCTTGCTGCTCAGACAAAAAGGGTAGGGGTCTGCCCTGAATCTTCCCTGAATTGATGGGAAGCCGCGGGATGTGAGAGAGGAATCGTGCGGAAGGCGCGGGATGTGAGAGAGGGTCAGGCTTTGGCAGCTTCGACGAACGCCTGGATCTTGGCAAGGTCCTTCACGCCGCGGGATTCTTCAACTCCGGAGGACACGTCCACGCCCCATGCGCCGGCTGCCGCTGCTGCGAAAGCGACGTTCCCCGGCTCGAGCCCACCTGCAAGCAACCACTGGCGGCCGTCCAATCCCAGAGCCTGCACCGAGGCATAGTCCCAGGCTTCTCCAGATCCCGGCACGGCAGCATCAATCAGGAACAGGTCCTCGCCCAGATCACCGAACTCATCCTGGGAGGCACCCATGGTGACCGCGCGGATAAGCCGCATCCCGGCGTCGTGCACCGTTGTGACGTCGTGGGCGGAACGGTGACCGTGCAGTTGAACCCATTCCACGCCGGCTTCTTTGGCAATGGCAACGGCCTGCTCGGCAGATTCATCCCGGAACACCGCCACGGCTTTCACGGTTTCAGGGATCAACGGCAGGAAAACACGCACCTGATCCGGGGCCACCTCGCGGGGGCTCTTGGTGAGGACAAAACCCACGGCGTCTGCTCCGGCGTCCACTGCTTGGCTGACGGACTCGGGCGTGCTCAAACCGCACACTTTGACGAACATCCGGGCCTCCACCTTGTTTGCAAACCTTTTCCACATACGACGGTAGCAAGCCCGGCAGGGAACGCAGAACCGGCGTCCACCACTAGGCTGGCGGTATGGAGATTATCCGCTTTGCCAGCATCCGTCCCCAACCGTGGCGCAACGGAGGTGGCGTAACCCGCGAACTCGCAAGCCACCCCAGCGCTGCTTCTGCCCAGGACGGCGCGTGGGACTGGCGGGTCAGCATTGCGGAGGTCTCCAAGGCAGGCGAATTCTCCGGGTTCCCGGGTATGGAACGCGTGATTACCGTGATCGAGGGCGAGCTGCTGCTCCTCACCGTTGACGGCTCCGAGCACCCTTTGGAGAAGTACCGTCCGTTCCGCTTTTCGGGTGAAGCGGCCGCTTCCGGAGCTCTTCCCACTGGCGACATCCGGGACCTGAACGTCATTACCCGGGAAGGCGCGTTCAAGGGCTACACGTCCATTGTGGAGATCTCCAAGAAGCGCGCGCACCCGGTCTTCGAGGGCCAATTGGCCGTCCTGCTGGAGGGTAAGGCCACGGTCGCGCCCGGGGCTGCTGTTGATGAAGGGGCCGACGGCGGCTCCCCGGCTCACAGCGCCGGCGAACCTGTCGAGTTGTCGCGGTACGACGCCGTGGTGGGCTCGGATACCAGCAGCCCGGAGATCTCAGGCCGCGGATTCATCGCGGTCATTTCGATCGACCCCGTCAACGGCTGATGTGGTGACCTTAGCCACCAGAGGTGGCCAGCCCGCCCGGGAGTTGCTAGCCTGAAGTGAAGGTTCCGCTCTGGAACCTCCGGACGACGGTTCAGTACCCGGAACGCGACAAGACTGGCCAAAGGAAAACGTCATGTCGTGGATTATCCTCATTTTCTCGGGAGCTCTTGAGGCCGTTTGGGCCGCAGCTCTCCACCGTTCCAAAGGCTTCCGTAAACCGGCTCCCACTGTGGTGTTCCTGGTCTCCGTGATTGCCAGCATGGCCGGGTTGGCAATAGCCATGCAAACCATTCCCACAGGGACCGCGTATGCCGTATGGGTTGGCGTCGGTGTAGTTCTGACGGCCACGTACGCGATGGTTACCAAGGTTGAGCCCGCGACGACGGCCCGGCTCCTTCTGCTCGCCGGCATCGGCGCGTGCGTGATCGGCCTGAAGGTGGTGTCCTAGCCATGACTGCTGCAAACAACGACAACAAAAACACCGGAATGTCCTGGGCAATCCTCCTGGCCTCCGCTGTCCTGGAAGCTGTGTGGGCTACTGCCTTGGGGCTTTCGCAGGGATTCACCCAGCCGGTCCCCACTGTGGTCTTCGCCATCACGGCCATCCTGAGCATGCTGGGCCTGGGCATCGCGGTCAAACGGATCCCCTTGGGCACTGCCTACGCGGTGTGGGTAGGCATCGGCGCAGCACTGACCGTTGGCTGGGCCATGGTCACAGGCGTGGAGTCTGCCAGCCCGCTGAAGCTGCTGTTCATTGCGGGAATCGTGGGCTGTGCAGCCGGTTTGAAGGCGCTGCCGTCTGGGAAAGCCACAGCCAAGGCCGAGTAGCTGCCGTGCCGCGTGCCCTCCGAATCGACGGATCGCTGCGCATTAGGCGTCTCCTACCATCGAATGCGCAGCAAGACGTCGAATCGGGCGCGGGGATGTCCGGGCGCGGGGAAGTCCGGGGGCCGGTTTCCCGGGCGTGTGCAGGAATACCCGCGCCCGTAGCCCGGTTCACAACGTCAAGAACACCTACGCACATGGGAGACGTTCATGACGGCAGTTCAGCTTGGCGATGGCCTCACAGCCAGTCCCCTCGGTTTCGGCGGGATGGCCCTGACCCCGGTGTACGGGGGCATCGATCCAGAGGAAGGCCTCAAGACCCTCAGGCATGCGGTGGATGCGGGGATCACGTTCATCGACACCGCAGATATCTATGGGGCGGGCAGCAACGAAGAACTCGTGGGCAGGCTGCTTAAAGCTCGTCGGGATGAGATCCAGCTGGCCACCAAGTTCGGTATTGAGGGCAACCCCGCGGACGGATACACGGGAGTCCGCGGGGATGCACCCTACGTCAGGCAAGCGGTGGAGGCGAGCCTCCGCCGCCTGGACACTGACGTCATTGACCTCTACTACATGCACCGCCGTGACCTCCGCGTTCCGATAGTGGAAACCGTGGAGGCCATGGCGGAGCTGGTCCGTGAGGGCAAGGTCCGGCACCTCGGCTTGTCTGAAGTGACTGCCGGGGAGCTCAGGCAGGCCAACGCCGTCCATCCCATTGCCGCGGTCCAGAGTGAATGGTCAATCTGGAGCAGGGATGTTGAGCTCAACGTTGTTCCTGCAGCCAAGGATCTTGGCGTTGGATTCGTGCCGTACTCGCCACTGGGCCGCGGGTTCCTCACGGGAACCATCAGCGCGAGTGACCTCGGCGAGAACGATTTCCGCCACAGGGTCCCCCGTTTTGGAGTCGAGGCACTTGATGCGAACCAAGCCGTCGTGGCCGCGGTCCGCGGGGTAGCCAGTGAACTGGAGGCAACTCCGGCCCAGGTAGCCCTGGCTTGGCTGTTCACCCAAGGTCAGCGCCTTGGGATTCCGGTGGTTCCTATTCCCGGCACACGCAAAGCGCACCGGATCGACGAGAACCTGGGCGCGCTGTCCCTGCAACTGGGAGAAGCGCACCTTGAGGTGCTTGACCAAGCAGCTTCCGCCGTCGTGGGTTCACGATCCTCCGACCCCAACTGGGTGTCGGAAGGCCGCGAAGCCGACAACGTAGGCTGAACGCATGGACTCGCTTATTCATTCACTCCGTGACGTCACCATCCGCAGCATTTCGGTCAGCGAGATGAACAACAACGTGTACCTGTTGACCTCAAAGTCCACAGGAACACAGGTGCTGATCGACGCCGCCGACGACCTCCCGGCCATTCAGCAACTCCTGAAGGACGGCGCCGCCGATTCGGCCCAACCCACCGCACTGGCCCGGATTGCCACCACCCACCAGCACTGGGACCATGTCCGTGCGCTGAAGGAGTTGGTGGCCATCACAAGTGCGGCTACTTCCGCTGGAGCGGACGACGCCGATGCGTTGCCGGTTCCGGTGGATGTCCGCCTCGGCCACGGCGACGTTGAGCGGTTTGACGATGTTGAGCTCACGGCGGTCCACCTGCGTGGACACACCCCTGGTTCGATCGCCTTCGTGTACCAGGATCCGGACGGGCCAGCCCACATTTTCAGTGGCGACTCGTTGTTTCCGGGCGGCGTCGGCAACACACAGAAAGATCCTGCACGCTTCACTTCTCTGTTGAACGACGTGCAAGAGCGACTGTTCGACGCTTATCCGGACGAAACCCTGGTGCACCCGGGCCATGGATTGCCCACCACCCTGGGTGCCGAGCGGCCACACCTTGAGGAATGGCGAGCCCGGGGCTGGTAACTTGCGGGGCCCGCCCTGCGCTCTATTCCTTCCGGAAAGCGCGCAGAGCGGGCCTCACAACGTGAGACTTAGCGTCCGCGACGCTCGTTCGAGGCCGGAGCAGATGCACGGCGCGGGCCGCTGCGTACCGGACGACCTGCGCCCGAGCCACCGCGACCGGAGTTGCCGGAAGCACCTGAACCGTAAGATCCGCCGGACGTAGCGCCCGTAGCGGAGGACCATACGGCCTTGTTCCCGCCCGTACGCGTCGAGGTGGTGGATGCCGTACGCGGAGCCGAAGCTGAGCGCTGGCCGGTAGCCGGTCGACCGCTGCGGCCGTTCTGGCCCTGCGAGCCGGGAACGTCGTTGCGGTGCGTGGCACCCGACTTGCCGCGACCGCGTGAGCTGCGGGCGACGTCGTCGTTCATTGCTGCCCGGCGATCGGCACGGTTGGTGTCCGTGCGAACCGGCTCAGCAGCAACCTTGCCGCGTCCGTTGCGACCGCCACGCCCACCAGCGGTGGGTGCGCCCTGGGTTGAACGCCGGGCGCGCTTGCGCTGTGCGTTGGCGCCGGTGGAAGTGCCGCCACCCTGCGGTGCCTTGGCTGCGAGGAGCGCGGCACGGGTTCGGGGATCGACCTTGTCCGCGATGTCGCCAACCAGGTCGGCAACCAACGGTGAGTTGGCCGTCACGCGTTCAAACGAAACGTCAACGCCGGCAGCCTTCATGAGCTTCTTGACGTCGCTCTGCTGCTCAGGGAGGGTCAGCGTGACCACGGTGCCATCGGAACCTGCGCGGGCCGTACGGCCTGAGCGGTGCAGGTATGCCTTGTGCTCTGTGGGCGGGTCCACGTGGATGACGAGTTCGACGTCGTCAACGTGCACGCCGCGGGCTGCGACGTCGGTGGCTACCAGGACGCGGACGTCACCGTTGGAGAACTCGGCAAGGTTGCGGTCGCGGGCGTTCTGCGACAGGTTGCCGTGAAGGTCAACGGCGGGGATGCCGGCGTCCGTGAGGGTCTTGGCAAGCTTGCGGGCGTGGTGCTTGGTCCGCATGAAGAGGACGCGGCGGCTGGCGCCGGAGGCCAGTTCAACAATGAGCTGCTTCTTGACGGTCTGGTCGTTGACCACCAGGACGTGGTGTTCCATGGTGGTGACAGCGGCCTGGGGATCGTCCACGGAGTGCGTCAGCGGGTTGGACAGGTAACGGTTGACCAGCTTGTCAACACCGTTGTCCAACGTGGCGGAGAAGAGGAGACGCTGACCCTGGGTGGGGGTCATGTCCATGAGCTTCTTGACCACGGGGAGGAACCCGAGGTCGGCCATGTGGTCTGCCTCGTCCAGCACGGTGACCTCAACGGCTTCGAGGGTCAGGATGCGCTGGCGGATCAGGTCTTCCAGGCGGCCCGGGCAGGCGATGACGATGTCGACGCCGGCGCGCAGCGCCTTTTCCTGGCGTGCCTGGGAGATGCCGCCGTAGATGACCGTGGTGTTCAGGCCCATGGCCTTGGCCAGCGGCTCGATGGTGGCGTTGATCTGGGTTGCGAGTTCACGCGTCGGTGCAAGGACCAGGCCCATGGGGCGGCCCGGCTTGCGGAAGTGCTTTGCTTCGCGCTCGGCCAAGCGGGCCACCAGCGGGATGGCGAAAGCAATGGTCTTGCCGGAACCGGTGCGGCCACGGCCCAGGACGTCGCGGCCTGCGAGCGTGTCCGGGAGGGTCTTCACCTGGATGGGGAATGCCTCTTCGATGCCATCTGCGGCGAGGGATTCAGCAATGGCCTTGGGCGTGCCAAGGGCAGCAAAAGTAGTCATGTACTTAAATGTCTTTCGGGCGGTGTCCACAATCGGACATCGGCCCCCGACGCCGGTTGGGCCAGGGGTTCGCCGAGGAAAATTCAGGTGGTCTACCGATTCGCTTCAACAGCGGTGGCCGGGACCAAATGGAACGCGTTCATCGACGCAGGATGTGCCTCTCACATGAAAACTGCCCTGTCGCGTAGCCTGTCGGGCCACCTGCTTCAGGGCGTCACTGCACATCAAGTAAGCCCATCTTAGCAGTATCCGGGCGCGGGCCCTGCATCGGGGCTGGCCAGGCCCGCGTTGCGAGGCCCGCTTTGCGCGACTCAGGGTCGCTAAAACGTGCAGAGCGGGCCCCACAACGTGTCAGGTGTGGTGCGTCAGCTCGGGTTGCGCGTCCGGGGCTGCGCGCCGGGCATCGGACTCGACACTGCGGGCGGCCACCCTGGGCGCCATCACCACTCCTACGACGGCGATCACTGCGGTCAGCGCGAAAACGGCAGCGAAGGGGCTGGCCGCAAACGCTGCGAAGACCAAGCCCGTGGCCGCCAGAGAAAGCGCCCCGCCCAGGGAGTCGGAGATGGACATGGCCGCGCTGTTGAAGCCCTGGTTCTCCTCGGTGGACAAAGCCAGCGTCATCACCGAGAGCCTCGGGTACATCAGTCCCATCCCGCCACCGGCGAGGATCCACCCGGCAATGGCAACGGCCGCGGGCAGGGCAAACGCCGCAGTGACCAGTGTTGAGATGATCGCCACCAGGACCAGCATGGCGCCGATCCTGATTGCCAGATCGTCGGCCAGCCGCGACCCCAACTTGCCTTGGATGGCTGACGCGCCGGCCCAGGCGAGCGCAGCGCCGGTGAGGGTCAGGCCGGCGAACGTCGGCGTGAAGGCGTAACGCTCAGTCAGCAAGTAGGGCAGGTACACCTCCGCGCCGAAGAACGCGGCAGACGCCAGCCCGCGGACCAGGATCACGCTGGGAAGCCCACGCTTGGCCGTGAGGGTTCCGCGTGGAACCAGCGGACGGAACGCCACCAGAGCCAGGACAAGCGCGACGACGGCAAGCACCCCGCCCACTCCCGGCACCTCTGCGGAGAGGTTCAGCCCCAGGACGGCTAGGGCGGCAAGTGCGGCCCAGCCCATTCGGCCGAAGGCCCAGGGGACAGGTTCCGCGGGAGGCCGCGTATCCATCCCGCGCACTGCCGGAACCACCATCAGCAGCGCGGGAATGACCAGGCCCACCACGCCAAGGAAGACCCAGTGCCAGCTGCTGACCTGGGCAACAACGCCGGCGGCGAACGGGCCCACCAGGGAAGGAACCACCCAGGACGCGGCGAAGGCGGCAAAGATCTTGGGGTGCAGGGCCGCGGGATATACCCGGGCTACCAGCACGTAGAGGGCTACGGTCATCGCTCCGCCGCCAAGGCCCTGCACCAGCCGCCCCAGGACCAGCATCTCCATGGTTTCTGCGGTTCCCGCAATCAGCAGGCCCAGCACGAACAGTGCCACCGACGTGTACAGCGGTGCGGCGGGCCCCCGCCTGTCCGACCAGTTTCCGGCGCCCACCATGCCGATCACGCCCGTTGCCAATGGCCCAGCGAAGGCCAGCGCGTAGAGGCTGGCTCCATCCAGGTCGCGGCTGACCAGGGGCATGATGGTTGTCACCGCGAGGGATTCGAAGGCGCTGAGGAACACCAGCGCGCAGGCACCCACGGTGGCCAGCAGGTATGGACGGCGCAGTATGCCGGCCGTTGAGGTGTCAGAGGTCATGGACGCCAGCCTAGAACCTCAACTAATGTTGAGGTCAATCCATCACCCCGCGACGGAAGCGAACCCATGCAACAGGCCACAACGCACCGGCCGCTCACCATCGGTGAGCTGTCCGAGCGCAGTGGAGTATCGGCTTCGGCCCTTCACTTCTACGAACGCAACGGGCTCATCGAAGCCGAGCGGACAGCGGGCAACCAGCGGCGGTACCGGCGCGACACACTGCGGCGCGTCGCGTTCATCAAGACCTCGCAGCGGGTGGGCCTCCCCCTGAAGGACATCCGGGAGGCGCTGGACTCGTTGCCGGACGGCCGGACTCCCACCAAGCGCGACTGGGCCAAACTGTCGTTGAGGTGGCGCGAGGAGTTGGACCAGCGGATCGCAGCCCTCCAACACCTGCGCAACGATCTGGACGGATGCATCGGCTGCGGCTGCCTGAGCCTGAAGTCTTGCACGCTGCAGAACCCGTCGGACGAGCTTGGCGCGTCCGGGGCGGGAGCGCAGCGCTGGAGTTTGCCGAACCAGCAACAGCCGTTGCCTTGAGCGCGCTCCACACGGCACGCTTGGCGTATGACTGAAAACCCGCGCGACGCCGGAACTCACCAGCACGGCGAACACACCCATGGTGGTGCCCAACAGACCGGACTCAACCTCCACGAGGACGCGGACAATGCCGTGGACATGTGGGATGGCATGTACCGGGAACGGGCCAGGATCTGGAGCGGGAAACCCAACCCGCAGTTGGTTGCCGAGGTCACTGGACTGAAGCCGGGAACGGCGCTGGATCTGGGCTCCGGGGAGGGCGGGGACGCCCTCTGGTTGGCAGCGCAAGGGTGGACCGTCACCGCATTGGACGTGTCCGCCGTCGCGCTTGAACGGGCAGCAGCCCATGCCGCGGAAACGGAGTACGCGGGCCGGATCACCTGGCAGCAGCAGGACCTCACGGAGTGGGATCCGGAGCCTGAATTTGATCTGGTGTCATCCCATTTCCTGCACTCCCCGCTGTTGCCTTGGCAGGATTCTGCAGTGAAAGCCGCAGCAGCCGTGGCTCCCGGAGGGACGCTGTTGATCGTTGGGCACCACCCCCAAGGACTGCCGGAGTGGAGCCGCCACCACGATTCCGGCATGCTCTTCACCCCGGAGCAATTGGCCCATGAGCTGCAGCTGGAGGCCGGGCAGTGGTCAGTTGAGGTCCTCACGGATCGGGCGCGGACTGTTGATGGCCACAACGGCGAGTCAGGCACCACCGTGGACGCTGTCCTGCGGGCCACGAAGCACGCCTAGACGCCGGCCGGCAGGAGCTCACTGTAGGGAGGGAACACCGTTCCGGTGGCGGTCGAGTCCGGGTTCAGCATCCAGCCCACCCGTTTGGCGGTATTGAGCATCACGACGCTCTCCACCAGCTCTATCCCCGGAATGCGCTGCTGGAGCAGCAACTCCATGTCCATGACTTCGGCCAGGGTCCGGAGCCACATGATCATGGTGAAGTTGGTGCGGCCGGTGGTGGAGGCGGAGAAGCGGACGTTCCGGATGGATCGCGACTCGGTGGCTGCTGCCTCGTGCTGGCCGGCCGGAACATTCGCGAACCATTGGACAGTCACGGGAAAGCCGGAGAACTGCTGGGCAACTTCGCACCGGAAGGACAGCATGCGGCTGGCCAGGACACGCGTCAACTGCCTTTGCACAGTGGCCGGGTTGCGCCCCAGGGATCGGGCGATCTCTGCAGCGGTGGCCCTGCCATCGCGGGCCAGGAACGGGATGAGCGCCAAGTGGCTGTCGGGGAGCGGGACCACCATGCCGTCCGGCGACGACGGGCTGGTTGACTCAGGTCCCGCGAGCGCCCTGAGTGCCTGCTGCTCCGCTTTGGTGAGGACATTCAACCGCCAGGCGTAGCCACTGGTGTGGATTCGGGTACAGAGCGCCGTTTGGTACTTGGTCAGTCCCCGGATGTCCTTAAGCTTCGGCAACACGTGGTTGCTGAATTGGTCCAGGTCCTGGGTGATCACAGTCAGCGTGAGGTCGCGGTTGCTGGCGGCCTCCTCCACGGTGATGACTTCGGGCAGCTTGGAGACGGCAGAGATGACGTCCGGCCTCAGGTGCATTTCGCAGTCGAGGTCCACCATGGCCAGGCACATGTCCTTGGGATCCCCCATGAGGTGGGCAGTGGTCCAGACGGAGCCCGAGGCCCGCAAACGGTCCCACCGCGAAGCCAGGGTGGTGGCGTGGGCGCCCAGGACGTCGCCGGCATCCGACCAGCTGATCCGGGGCGCGATCTGCAGAGCGTTGATGAGTCGCAGGTCTTCTTCGCTGAGCTCCATCTGCGAATCATCTCACGAGAAAGTATGATTCCTGCGAATAAACGCTATTCATTGCATATTTACAGATGTTTTCAAGAATGTGAGTAGCATCACCCCAGAATGGCAGGAGGAACCTTTACCCGGACTCACCAGGAGAATAAATGACCATCGCCGCTGACGCCAAGGAACTGCGGGAAGACATCGTCCGTCTCCGCCATGACCTCCACCGCGAACCGGAGATCGGCTTGCAACTCCCCCGCACCCAGGAGAAGGTACTCAAGGCCCTGGACGGCCTCCCCTACGAGATCACGCTCGGCAAGGAAACGACGTCGGTCACCGCAGTCCTGCGCGGCGGCGCCCACCACGATTCTGCCGAGAAGCCCGTAGTGCTGCTGCGTGCGGACATGGACGGCCTCCCCGTGCAGGAACGCACCGGGGTGGACTACACCTCCCGGGTGGACGGTGCCATGCACGCCTGCGGACACGACCTCCACACCTCCATGCTCGCTGGTGCGGCCACCCTTCTGGCCGAGCGTCGCGATCAGCTGGCCGGCGATGTCATCCTCATGTTCCAGCCCGGCGAGGAAGGCTTCGACGGTGCCAGCTACATGATCAAGGAAGGTGTCCTGGACGCCGCAGGCAAACGCGCTGACACCGCCTACGGAATGCACGTATTCTCCGCCCTGGAGCCCCACGGCCAGTTCGTCACCAAGCCGGGCGTCATGCTCAGCTCCTCTGACGGACTGGTTGTCACCGTGCTGGGCGCGGGCGGCCACGGCTCGGCCCCGCACTCCGCCAAGGACCCCGTCACCGCTGCAGCGGAAATGGTCACCGCATTGCAGGTCATGGTCACGCGCCAGTTCAACATGTTCGATCCCGTAGTCCTGACCGTCGGTGTCCTGCATGCTGGAACCAAGCGCAACGTCATCCCCGAGACCGCCCGCATCGAGGCCACCATCAGGACCTTCTCCGAAGAGTCCCGCCGGAAGATGATGGAAGCAGTACCCAGGCTTCTGCTCGGCATCGCGGCAGCCCACGGTTTGGAGGCGGATGTGCACTACCAAGAGGAGTACCCCCTCACCATCAACGACGACGACGAAACCACCACCGCGGAAAAGGTCATCGCCGGAATGTTCGGTGAGTCCCGGCACAGCCGGATGGCAACTCCCCTGAGCGGTTCCGAGGACTTTTCCCGGGTCCTCGCCGAAGTTCCCGGCACGTTTGTGGGACTCAGTGCCGTCGCCCCCGGCGCCGACCACACCGCGTCGCCGTTCAACCACTCCCCTTACGCCATGTTCGACGACGGCGTCCTCACCGACGGTGCCGCGCTGTATGCCGAACTCGCCGTGTCCCGCATCGCTGCCCTCGCCGGCAACTGACTCCCAGCCCGTCCCCTTCTTGGAGAATCACATGACCACCACCGCAGGAACGTCCCCGGACGTCAAGGCTCACACCTCGCACAAGCGCACACTGATCGGCACAGGAATCGGCAACGCCGTGGAGTGGTACGACTGGGCCATCTACGCAACGTTCTCGCCGTTCATTGCCAGCGCACTGTTCAGCCAGGCCGATCCCACCTCGGCCATGCTGTCCACCCTGGCGATCTTCGCTGTCGGGTTCGTTGCCCGGCCGTTCGGCGGATTCGTATTCGGCTGGATCGGCGACAGGGTGGGCCGCAAAACGTCCATGACCGTGGCCGTGGCGCTCGCCGCGGTTGGCAGCCTCCTGATCGGCATCGCCCCGACCTTCGCCGCGGTGGGCGCCTTCGCGTCGGTGATGCTCCTGGTGGCCCGCCTCATCCAGGGCCTGGCGCACGGTGGTGAGTTGCCGTCGTCGCAAACGTATTTGTCAGAGATGGCACCCAAAGAACACCGCGGTTTCTGGGCAACGCTCATCTACACCTCCGGCACGGCCGGAATCCTGGCCGGAACGCTGCTGGGCGCCATCCTGACCAATGTCCTGAGCAAGGACGACATGAGCGCCTGGGGTTGGCGCATCCCCTTCCTGATCGGTGGCGCACTGGGTATCTACGCCCTGGTGATGCGGGCCAAAATGAAGGAAACGGAGGCATTCGTTGCCGAGAAGCCGAATGAAAACCGCCTTCCCATGTGGCCGCAGATTGTGAAGTACCGCAAGCAGGCGCTGCAGGTGATCGGCCTGACCGTTGGCCTCACAGTGGTGTACTACATCTGGGGCGTGGTGGCTCCGAGCTATGCTGCCAGCGCGCTGAAGATGGACCGCGGTGCGGCATTGTGGGCCGGTGTGATCGGCAACGTTGTGTTCATCGCGGCCCTGCCGTTCTGGGGCAAGCTGTCGGACAGGATTGGCCGCAAGCCCGTGATCATCGCATCCTCCGCCGGCGCCGCGCTCCTGCACTTCCCCATGACCTGGCTGCTGAAGGATTCACCGTGGCAACTGGCAGTGTCCATGTCCGTGATGCTGTTCTTCATTGCAGGCAGCGCAGCCATTGTTCCCGCTGTTTACGCTGAACTGTTCCCCACCCACATCCGAACCATCGGCGTCGGAGTTCCCTACTCCATCTGCGTTGCAGCATTCGGTGGCACAGCCCCGTACCTGCAGACGTGGCTTGGCAGCATCGGGCAGGGTTACCTGTTCAACGTGTATGCGGTGATCCTGTTGGTGGTGGGCATCGCCTTCGCCTTCTCCATCCCGGAGACCAAGGGCAAGGACCTCACCGTCTAGCTACTCCGGCTTTCGTTGCGAGGCCCGCTCTGCATCCTTTCCTGGGTTTTTGGGACGCAGAGCGGGCCTCACAACGTTAAACGAAGCGGTCACGGCCTGCGCGGTAGCCGAAGAACGCGGCGAGTACCCCAATCACCAGGAACAGGATTCCTGCTGCAGCAAAGCCGCCCGTGGCCTGATGAAGCTGGCCCACCATCAACGTGCCGGCCGAACCCACCCCGTAGCCCACTCCCTGCATCATCCCGGACAGGTTGGCCGCAGTGTGGGAGTCCCGGGTGCGGACCATGATCATGGTCAGGGCCACAGCGGTCAGGGAGCCTTGACCCAGGCCGTTGAGCCCGGTCCACACCCAGATGAGTTCCGTCGGGCCAAAGATCGTCAGCGCAAAACCGCCGCCTGTCATCAGTGCCACCACCATGTTGATGACCCGCTGATCCTTGAAGCGCGTGGCCAGCGCAGGAGCAAAGAGCGAGCCCAGCATCTGCAGCACAATGGACACCGACACGATCAGCCCGGCAGTTCCACCGTCCACACCCCGCTCGCGAAGAATCGGCGCCATCCAGGCGAACACGCTGAAGGACATCATGGCCTGCAGCACCATGAAAAGGGTGACCTGCCACGCCACGGCCGAGCGCCACACCTGAACGCCGCCGTGGATGGCCTGGTGCTTTACCGCTGGCTGGCGGATTGCCAGCGGCAGGAACAGCAAAAGTACGACGGCGGCAGGCACCGCCCAGAACCACAGCGCCGAGGTCCAGTGGCCGGTTGCCGTAAAGACCGGATACGTGAAGCCCGCGCCAAGGGCAGCCGAAGCGCAGATCGCCGTTGTATAGAGGCCGCCCATCAGGCCAAGGCGGTGCGGGAAGTCCCTTTTGACCACACCGGGAAGGAGCACATTGCAGAGTGCAATGGCTGCGCCACAGGCTGCCGTTCCCGCCAGGAGTGTCGGGAGGTGACCGAGGCTCCCTATTGCGGCCGGCCTCAGGAGCAACCCCGCCGTTAGAACAACCATGGCGCCCAGGAGTACCCTCTCCGCCCCGAATCTGCGGGCAAGGACAGGCGCCAAAGGTGCGAAGACGCCCAGCAACGTGACCGGCACGGTGGTGAGGACAACCAGCGCCCAGCCCGGCAGGCCGGCGTCGGACGTGATTTCCGGAAGTACCGCGGAGAAACTCGAGAAGACCGTCCGGAGGTTCAACCCAATCAGGACAAGGCACAGGCCAAGGTAAACCAGGCCGCGTTTACCGCGGAGCACGGTGGGGTCCGCAGGCGGTTCTTCGTTGGTTTCGGCGTCCACCGCGATTGACGGTGGGGCGTGGTCCGCGGGGTAGCCGGGCTGCTGGGAAGAGGTCACACGTCCTATTCTGTCAGCCGAGGCGTTCCGTGCCCCAGCAGGAAGTCACGGCTCCGGGATGTGACCGGGGTCAGGGAACAATTTCCTGCCCGCGCCACCTGCTGCCGTCACGCGTGAACTGCCAACGGATATGGGGATCGCCTGACAGGTCCAGCCAGTCAAGATGCGTCATGTCGATTCTGATCCAGGCAAATCGCTCCATGGCCGTCTCATCAGCATCCTGGCCGTCAAGAGGCTGGTCCGCAATGGGAGTTCCGGGAACAAGCCGGGATGCGTAGAGATGGCGGCTTGAAGGGCTGAACCGTTCCCAGGCACGGCGTCGTTCCATCTGGTCCCTGACCACCTCAGCGGTCCCCCTGATGCGGAGCTGAACCCCGTGGTCGTCGTCGTACAAAGTCAGCGCCACCCGTGGCT
Source organism: Paenarthrobacter ilicis (assembly GCF_016907545.1). NCBI lineage: Bacteria > Bacillati > Actinomycetota > Actinomycetes > Micrococcales > Micrococcaceae > Paenarthrobacter > Paenarthrobacter ilicis. Next base: position 3,403,847 of record NZ_JAFBCD010000001.1, read on the forward strand.
GGTGGCCCATTTCCGCAACCTTGTCTGACAGTGCGTTGGTGGCCACCATGACGTGCCCGGCGGAGCGGTCAACATCCCGAAGGATGACAGCCCGGACCCGCGGTCCTCCGTCCGTACCCGTAGTGCCCAGGAAACCGAGGGTAAAGGCAGTGCGCCCCTCCGTGGCCGCCACCAAGGAACCCAGGACCAGCTCCAACGTCCGCTCGCTTGCACTCATTGGCCCAGGCAACCGGGAGACACAACGCGCGTGGTGCTGGCTGGATTGTTGAGCAAGGCGGCAGCCGGCCGGACCGGGCGCAGCTGAAGGTTCCCGCCGCAGTTGGGGCAGGAACGGTTGGGGAAGCGGTCAACGCAATCCGGGCACCACGTGCATTCAAACGTACAAATGTACGCCTCGCCGGATGGCGGGATGTCGCGATCGCAGCATTCACAGTTCGGGCGGATCTCCAGCATCAGGCAACTCTACCCACAGGGGGACAACTCCCCATGGCACGGCCACGTCCCGGCACCTACGATGGCAGTGGACCGCTCGGTCCCTTCAGTCACTTTTTGGGGAAAAGGACCTTACCCATGCCGTTGCCGCGAACCGCAACCGACCATCCGATCAACAATGCGCGGCAAAGGATATGGGCCGTTGCAGTGGCCTTGGTCCTGGTGGCCGCGGGCCTCATTGCGGGCGCCGCTCCGGCCTCGGCCGCTACGTATACCTTCAAAGGGACGGTCAAAGGGAAACCGACGGCAACAGGGACAGCCACGGCGCTTGCCGATGTATTTGTGGGCGCGTACACCAACGATGACCGTGCCGACTATGTAGCCGGCTCCTGGACCGCTGCCGATGGCACCTACAGTTTCACGGTGCCGGCAGCCGGCAGCTACAAGATGCGCACCACCTGCAGCAACAGCCCCTGCGCGGCCACTTACGCCGAGGAATGGAACGGAAACTCGTCCAGTTCTTACGGTTCGACGCCGGTGGCCGTCACCGATGCTGCCCCCACCACCACGTTCAACCCGCAGCTGGAAGCCTATGGCAGCATGACGGGCCGGGTCACCAACAAGGCGGGCCAGCCGGTCACGGACGTGTCCGTCTCGGCGTCACCCAGCAATGGCGGCCAGGTCAGCAGCACCAAGCCGGACGCCAACGGCAACTTCACGCTGACCAAAATTCCGCCCAACCAGGCCTACATCAGCGTCCGCGACGAGTCCGGTAAGCGGCTTTACCTCGAGCAGTACTGGACCGGGACGGCCACGGCGGACACCTACACCGCCGCCACTGTCCCCACCGGAGTTGCCTGGACCAATGTGAACTTCGTCCTGAAGGACGAGACCCTCATGGAAGCCACCGTGGTGGACACCGCAGGTGCACCAATTGCCGACGTCGGCTACGTCCCCTGGGTCTACAACGACGCCACCGGCACCTGGGATGGACCGCAGATGGGCCCGCTGACCTCCAACGCCGAGGGCAAGATTTACTGGCGCATGATCGTCGGCAAAAAGTACAAGCTCTGCGTCAATGACACTGTCTACGAAGGCACACCCCGTGACAAGCGGTACAAGGCAGAATGCTTCGACAACGTTCCCACCAAGGACACCGCCACCGTGCTCACGGCAACAGCCGCCGGCCAGCGGATCAAGCTGACCATGCAGCTGGAAGTAGCCGGCCTGTCGCTGACCCCCGGCAATCCCTACGTGTACGGCTCTGCCCAGGCGGGCCAGAAGCTGACGGTTGATCCCGGCATCTGGGGACCTGCCCCTGTGACCCTGGCCTACCAGTGGCAACGCGCCACGGACGGCGCCGAACTCCAGAACATTGCCGGTGCCACCGGCACGGAATACGTACCGACGGCGGCCGATGCCGGGTACGACATCTGGGCCAAAGTCACGGGTACCAAAACCGGGTACGTCACACACGAAATCGTGGTTCACGCTGGAAAATCAGGTGCCCAGGCAGTGACAGCGTCCAAGCCCTTCACCATCACCGGGACCCCGAGCGCTGGGAACACGCTCACCGTGGACCACGGGACGTTGACTCCCGCTCCCGACTTCGGCCCCTATTACGACTGGTTCGTTGACGGCGTTCAGGACTACCGGACCAACAGTAAGTCCTTCGCGGTCCAGGCCTCCGATGCCGGCAAGAAGGTCACTGCACGGCTCAGCATTTATGACTGGCCGCTCCAGCCCTATCAAGGCCAAGCCAGCGTCACCATTGCTGCCGGCGCCTTGACCGCTCCGGTTCCCACCATCTCAGGGGCAACCAAGGTGGGCTCAGTTTTGACGGCAACGCCGGGCACGTGGGGCCCCGCTCCCGTGACCCTGACCTACCAGTGGTACCGGACCGGCGTCGCCATCACCGGCGCAACCGCCGCCACCTACACGCTGACCTCGGCCGATCTGGGCAAGACCATGACCGTCAAGGTCACGGGAACCAAGGCCGGATACACCACCACCGCCAAAACGTCCGCCGCCACCGCAGCCGTTGCTGCCGGCACTTTGACCGCTCCGGTTCCCACCATTACCGGGACGGCCAAGGTTGGTGCCGTTCTGACCGCGGCTCCCGGCACGTGGGGCCCCGCTCCCGTGACCCTGACCTACCAGTGGTACCGGACCGGCGTCGCCATCACCGGCGCAACCGCCGCCACCTACACGCTGACCTCGGCCGATCTGGGCAAGACCATGACCGTCAAGGTCACCGGAACAAAATCCGGATTTACGACGGCGGCCAAGACGTCCGCTGCCACCGCAGCAGTAACGGTGGGCACGTTGACCGCTCCGGTTCCCACCATTACCGGGACGGCCAAGGTTGGTGCCGTTCTGACCGCGGCTCCCGGCACGTGGGGCCCCGCCCCCGTGACCCTGACCTACCAGTGGTACCGGACCGGCGTCGCCATCACCGGCGCAACCGCCGCCACCTACACGCTGACCTCGGCCGATCTGGGCAAGACCATGACCGTCAAGGTCACCGGAACAAAATCCGGATTTACGACGGCGGCCAAGACGTCCGCTGCCACCGCAGCAGTAGCGGTGGGTACCTTGACCGGGCCCACGCCGACGGTCAGCGGAACGGCCAAGGTTGGCTCCGTAGTAACTGCCACTCCCGGCACCTGGGGGCCGGCTCCCGTGACCCTCACCTACCAGTGGTACCGCGGAAGCACAGCCATCACGGGTGCCACTGCCTCGACGTACACGCTGGTTGCTGCCGATAAGGGCAGCGCCATCAAAGTACGGGTCACCGGTTCCAAGACGGCCTACACCTCGTTGGCCCGTTACTCGGCCGCCACGGCACTGATCGGCTGATCCCGAACATAGTGGCGGCGAAAAACACGAAGAACGCGGTCCTGTGGATCATCGCAGTGATCGCGTCCATCCTCCTGAGCGCCTGCACCGTTGGAGCCCCTTCGACGACGGCCCGTCCCTTGGCCGTCGTCGAAGGGGAAGTGGCCAAAATTCCGGGCGTCGACTTCACAGCCGGGCGGGCCTGGGACGGCACCACACCCTACGTGGAGGCGAAACTTTCGGCGACCGACGACTTTACCGGAGACCCCGCACGCCTGATCAACTACGCCCTGGCACAGCTTGCTTCACAGGACGAGGTGGATCGCGGACGCTTCGTTCGGTTCACTTTCGAAGGCCCCGGCCAAACGGTGGAGGGAACACAAAAAATTCTTGCCTCACTGGGCATCGAATCGCAGGTGTACGGAGGAGGTTCGTCCCTGGAACTCTCCTCCAAGGACCTGGAACGGCGGTATGGCACATGGCCGGCGCCGGTTCCCGAGGAGCCGGCGGGCTAGCCCGGCTCCCGCCTAGATAAGCGACTGGAAGATGCCCCAGCCTGTCCCAATGGTCTGGGAGGTGGGAACAAAGCCGTAGTACTTCAGGAGATCTCCGTCAGCGTTGATCGCTACGAAGTCGTTCCGGGTTACGTTGTGACCCCAGTGGATGGCCTCCCCCAGGTTGTGGGTATAGCTGCCCACACCGAGGACGTCCACCATGGACCCCCATCCGGGCCCCCAGGTGCCGGCACCTTCCAAACCCCCTCTGCCGTCTGAACGGTAGTGGTGCATGTACCCGTCGAAGTCGCGTCCCAACAGGTCCACATTCCCGTCACCGCTGAGGTCACCGGAAGCAACTACCTTGTCGAAGACCTGCCAACCGGTCCCCACAACGCTGGGTTCCTGCCATCCGCCGTCGCCATCGCCGGGATACAGGTGAAGGTCACCTTCGGCGTCACGCGCCATGACATCGTTGATGCCGTCTCCGTCGAAGTCTCCCGGGCCCAGGATGCTGTCAAAAATGTCCCAACCCGTGCCAACCAGGGACCGGCCTTTCCAACCGCCCGCACCGTCACCCGGGTATAGGTACAAGTCGCCGTCTTCGTCCCTGCCAAGGACATCGTTGTTTCCGTCCCCGTCAAAGTCACCCCGGGGAGAACACAATGTTGAACATGTTCCAGCCCGTGCCCACCAGCCTGGGCTTATCCCACTGGGCCGCCTCATAGCTGGGGCACAGCCCCACGTCGCACGGTCCCAGGCCATAGGTATACGTCCGCGGATACAGGACCAGGTCACCACCGGCCGTGCGTCCCATCAACTCGTAGTTCCCACGTCCGGTCCAGCCCATGGCCCGGTTGGATGCCGAGATGGGGTCCGTCTCCTTGCTGTGCAGCAGGGTGTTCTCATCGCCACGCAGTGCATCTCCGCACTGCTTCTTCTCCGGAGTGGTGGCGTAGACGTTGAAGGAAAGGCGGTTCCCACGGTCTTCCGGCAGAATCTTGAGGACTTCTTTCTGGCGTGCGGCCTTCAGCGGGGTGCCGTTGCTGAGCCACTCGATCGTGTAGCCGTCGGGAGCTTCAGGGGTCTTGTCGCAGCCGGTAAATTCCGCGGGCGCACCCATCCGCAGTTCCGACCCCACAAACGGCATGCCCACCATGGACACGATCCCGTCCATATCAATATGGTGCTGCGGTGCGGGGCCCGCTGCGGCGGCCGGCGCTGCGCCGGCCCCGGCGGATCCGGCCACGATCAAGCCCACCAGGGCGCCCGCCGTCGCCAACGCCGCGAGGCCTTGGACCCTTGTTTTCCTGGATGGTGTGGAGGTGGTCACGCGGGCTCATTCCTGTTGAAGTCCGGAACTGACAATGGCAGCAGCGCACGTCAACACCCCCACCTGCCCTAATCCTGCCCTACCCAACGTGCCAAGGCGTCGATCGCCTCACCCAAGGCGCGGCCCCGATCGGTCAACGCGTAAGCGCGGGTGTTGTGCTTCAGTGGCAGCCGGACCAGCACCCCTGCGGCCTCCAACTCACGCAAGCGGGTGGCCAGCATGTTGGTTGGCACTCCAAGGTCGCGTTGCAGGTCACCGTACCGCTGGGGTCCCTCCAGGAGACGTTCCACAATGAGCAGGGCCCACCGCGCTCCCACTATGTCCAGGGCAGCGGCGAGGTTGCTCACGCTGTGGGAGCGGCGTCCGGCTTCATCCAGAACGGCGAGTAGTGATAGCCATCAGGGTCATCGAATTGGCGTTGGTACATGAAGGGGTAGTCATCGGTGTCTCCGATCCGGCCACCGGCAGCTGCGGCACGCTCAATGATCAGGTCCACCGCTTCCCGGCTGTCCATGTCGAAGGAGACCGTCACTTTGGAGGGGGTGTCCGGTCCGCCGATGAGGTCCTCGGAACCCCCGACGCTCGCGTACATGGCGCGGCTGCCGAGCATCACGTATTGGTCGGGAGCGATCGCAAAACAGGACACGTTGTGATCGGACATCTCAGGGTTGAGGTTCCAGCCGAGGGCTGTGTAGAAGTCGGTGGCGCGTTGGACATTGTCTACGGGGCAGGTGATAAAGAGGCTCATGCGGCACATACTTGCAAAATGCAAGTGCCCCGTCAAGACCCTCCCGCAAGAACCAAAGTATTCTGGAAGGGATGAGTGAAACCCCAGATTCCCCGCGACCAGTCACGCCCGGCACCCAGGCCTCGTTCGGTACCTACGGCGGCCGGCCTGTCAGCTTTGTGCGCCGCGGAACCCGTTTGCAGGGCCGCAGGCAGGCAGCATGGGAAGAGCATGCCGAACGCTGGGCCGTCCAGGTCCCGCGCCACGTCGCCAATACCTCGGTGCACCCGGATTACACGTTCGACGCCGAGGCTGTCTTTGGGCGGAAGGCTCCCCTGATCGTGGAGATCGGCTCAGGCCTGGGCGACGCCGTGGTGCACGCAGCCGAGGAGAACCCGGACAAGGACTTCCTGGCCGTGGAGGTCTACACGCCCGGGTTGGCCAACACCATCATCAAAATCAACAGCCGCGGCCTGACCAACGTCCGGGTGGTGGAAGCCAACGCCCCGGAAGTCCTGGAGTCAATGCTCCCCGAGGGCTCCGTCAGCGAGCTGTGGGTGTTCTTCCCGGACCCCTGGCACAAGGCACGGCACCACAAGCGCCGCCTCATCCAGCCCGCGTTCGCCTCGGTTGCCGCCAAGGCACTGCAAAAGGGTGGCTACTGGCGCATCGCCACGGACTGGTCCAACTACGCCGTGCACGTCCGGGAAGTCCTTGCAGACTCCACTGAATTCGAGAACATGCACGAAGGCGAGCGCAGCGGCGAGGAGAGCCCGTTGACGCAAGTGTGGGAATCCGGCGTCGAATCCGTGGTGGGCGGCGCCCCTGTGCGGGAAGGCCGCGCCCCGGTCAGCACCGAACACACGGGCCCCAACCAGGGCGTGGACGAGGAAGGCGGCTGGGCTCCCCGGTTCGAGGGCCGCATCCGGACCAGCTTTGAGAACAAGGCCCACGAGGCCGGGCGCATGATTTTCGACCTCACGTACCGCAAGATCTAACGGACCCACGTTGGGGGAATCATGAGCTATCTGCCGCAGTCGGGGTATTACCAACCGCCCCGGCGTTCGCGTACCAAGGGGCTGGGCGCCGGGATTACCAGCATTGTCGCTGCGGTGCTCTCCCCCATCGCAGCGGTGGTCAGTGTTCCCCTGGGCATCGCCGCAGTGGCTTCCGCCATGAGCCGGTACAACCCGGGCAACGACGGTTGGTGGTTCGGCGCTTTGGCCTTGGCCGGAACAGCGGTCGTGCTGGCCTTGGTGGCCGTTATCAGCGGGCTGATCGCGGTGTTCCGCGCCGGTGGCATGAATGCCGGACGGATCACGGGGATCATTGGGCTGGCCATCATGGCAGTCAACGTCTTTGGTGTTGCTTTCATGGTGTTCCTTGTTATCGGCGCCGGGCAGGGGAGCTGACATGCCACAGGTTCGCGCCGAACGCTTCATCCACCTGGACCCGGCCACGGCTTTTGCCTTGTCGCAGACCACCGGACAATTCAGGCTCAAATGGGACCCGTTCATTTCTTCCCAGGCGTTCCTTGATGGCGCTGCGGCGGCCGGAAAGGGCGTCCGCACACGGACAGTCTCCCGGATGGGCCTGAGAATGGTCAGCGAATACGTGTCCTACGCGCCCCCGAAGAACGTGGGCATGACCATGGTTTCCGGGCCGTGGTTCTTTGAGAACTTTGGCGGCGGCTGGCGTTTCACAGCGGACGACGGCGGCACCCGGGCGGTCTGGAAGTACACCTTTTCGTGCCGCCCGGCCCTGTTGAAGCCCGTGGCTGAGCGGATCGGCGGTTGGCTGCTGGGCAGGGAGATCGAGCGCCGGATCGAAGCTTTCGCCCGCGCCTGCGAAGACCCGGATCTGGTGGCCGAACTGCGGGCACAAAGCGCCGGCTAGGGAACCGAGATCACCGCCACGGTCTTCTCCGCCTCATCGCGGAGCTCTACGCCCGCGATTCCCGCCAACTGAACCGGTGTGGCACCGGTGATCCTGATCCGGCCGCTGGGCGTCGCCGTCCAGCCGCAGGTCCGTTCCTCGGCCCCGTCACGACCCTTGACCCACAGGTAAAGCGTCCCTTCCAAGGGCATGCTCCGGCCTTCGACTTCCAGCTCGGTGCCCCACGTCTTCTTGACCATTCCCACGGTGAGCTGCAATCCGTTGTCCGACTGGACCGAGTAGCTTGCATCGGGTTTTGCTGGCTGGTTCAGCAGCGGCCCTGCCAGGACTCCGGCTGCCAGGCACGCAGCCGCAACGGCGCCCACCAAAGCCGCCCACCGGCGTCGTGATGTGCGCCTGCGCGCTGACAAGTCCACCAGGACTCTCTTGGGCAACGGATCAGCTGATGCCTCCAGCGGTTCCAAGGTGCCCGACGTGGTGAGGGCGATCGCGTCGGCCGCGGGAACGGCGTCAAGGAGCGCCGGCAAGGATTCCAGTTCTTCAAGCTCTGCGCGGCATTCGGAACAGACAGTGAGGTGGTCCTCGAAGGCGCGCTCCTCACCCGGTTCCAACCCGCCCAGAAGGTAGGCTCCCAGCAGTTGGTGGACGGAGTTGCCGGTCATCGTTCCACCCCCATTTCATCAAGAATTGTTCGGAGGGCCTTCACCGCATAGAAAGCCCGGGATTTCACCGTTCCAGCGGGGATGTTCAGCTGCAGTGCCGCCTCCACCACCGTGAACCGCTGGTAATGCAGTGCCACCAGAACCTCGCGGTGCTCGTGGCTGAGCCGTAGCAGCGCCTCCTCCATGAGGACCCGGTTCAGGAGCTCGTCCACGCGCTCGGATGCCGCGCGGTCCGGGAGGTCGTGCTCGCCGGTCTCCAGTGGACGGCGCTGGGATTTGCGGTAGTTGTCAATGATGACGTTGCGGGCTGTCCGGAACAGGTAGCTCCGCAGGCTGCCCGTGATATGCGGTGCGTGCTGCCAGACCTTGAGGATGGTCTCCTGCACAACATCGTCCGCCAGGTTCGCGTCCGACGTGCAGCTGAGGACAAAGCGCTTCAAAGCCGTCCCGTGGTCGCGGTAAATTGCCGCCACCACATCCTCGTCCAACGGCATAGCCACCTCCTCCGCGCCCCGTCCCTGTTGCCCTACACCTGTACGACGCCGGCCGCGCAGGAAAGGTTCAATCCCATAGACCATTCTTCACCAGCAGGCTCCCCACCTTCTCTCCTTCTCGAGTTCGCGGGAATGCGGTGAATTCGCTGGAGGCCTCCGCACGAAAACGCGGGCTTCCCGCGAACTCGAGTGCCGGCGTCGTTATCTCAGTGCTCGGAGGATGCGCTCCTTGAAGAGACGCTCCTGGAATAAGTCCTTCCACTCGATGCGGATGAACCGCCAGCCCTCCTCCACCAGGGCTTTCTCGCGCCGCCGTTCCTGAAAGATCACCTCGTCGGTGGGCTGGTAGTCGAAGTATTTGGTCCGCCCATCGAATTCAAGAGCCAACTTCTCCTTTTTCCAGGCGAAGTCCATGCGGTGGCGGCCCACCCTGGACTGCACTTCCACCTGCGGCTCCGGCGGCTTGATGCGGAGCCTCTGAATGAGTTCACGGGTAAGTGTCTCGCCGGCCGACTCGGAGCGCGGGTCCGCGTTGTCCAAAGCCTTGCGCAGGGTGCGGATGCCTCTTTTCCCATCCGAGATTGCCGCAATGCCCTTAAGCGCGGTGATATCGGCGCCCTTTCGTAGCCCGTGATCCATGACCACCAAGGCTTTGGGGTAGCTCAGCATCCTGCCAGAATCAGCAAGTGTCCGTTCCAAGGTGGTTGTCCGCAGTCCCCGGATCAACTCAACCTGGTGCTCACTGAGACTCTCGGTGTGGGCTCGCACATCCTTGCCCCACCGGTCAGCGGAAGGTCTCACCGGGTGCAGAATGTGCACCTTCTGGTCAACGCCCCACAGAAAAAGTCCATGAAGACGGGCAGCCGAGAGGTGGCTGTAGACGAAGCCGCCCGTGGAAGTGGTCAAAGTCCCGTGGGCGTGGGCCATGATCCGCTCCCTTGCCTGCCCGCCGGGGCTCAGCGATTCCCACGTGCTGGCCCGGATATAGCAGCCGTACCTCAACCGGAGCAGCCCACCCGAACCCACTAGATCCCTGATGCGCCGGCTGTTGAAGCCCATGCGAAGCAACTCATCGGTCCGCCACATGTACCCACGTAATGGCAGATTAGGGGCCGAAGTGCTGCTTTTGTCTATTGATGGCATGTCCATCGGTTCAGCTTGGCCACCGCGGACCGTGGTCGGAACGGGCATTTTCGGCTATGTGGAAAGCGCCGCGCCGAAACTCCGGGAATGCGGTGAATTCGCTGGAGGCCTCCGCACGAAAACGCGGGCTTCCCGCGAACCCGGGATCCCACGCCCACAAACGGGTCGGCTAGACTGCAGGCTACTCACTGGGGAGAGAACATGACACAGGACATCAGCAGAAAAAAGGCACCAACATTGACGTTCCTGGGGGTGCAGGAACTCGCGTGGACCTTGGGGCTCGTCGCCATGATCATCAATGCCACTGAACGTGGCCTGGACTGGATCTGGGTGGGCCTGTTGGTCTGCTGGCAGGCATCCATCGTCTGGGGCTTCCTCAAGTTCCGCCAGGCCAAAGCACGCTAAAGCGCCGAGATCGCCGGAACGCGTCCAGACCGCCGGAACTCTCCGGCGATCCTGCAGCGTTCCGGCGATCCCGGCGAAAAGAAGGACCTACGCGTCAGCGAACTCCGGCTCCTCAAACTCCACGGCCGCGATGATCTCCTTGGTCTCCGGGTGGATCATGTACGCCTCGTCGTCGTCTTCCACCATGATGTAGTCGCCGTGATCGGTGGTGAAGTGCCAGGCCAAGGTGGTTTCGCCGTCGTGCTGGTAGTTGGGATCGCCCATGGTGATCTTTTCCAACGAGTACCCTGCAACATCGCACAGTTCGCGGATGATCACCTCGAACTCGGGAGCGTTGGCCAAAGCTTCTTCTTCGGCTTCGGCCTGGCGCTCGGCGAGGTCCGGCACCTGGGCAACACGCTCGGCGATGTGCGCCTCGATTTCCTCGTCGGACAGCACCAGGAGCTCGGATTGATCACGGAGGTAAGCGGCGTTGAGCTCCATGATGTCTTCCTCTTCAAGGAGGGCTTCGAACTCGCCATCCAGCTCATCCACGGCAACAACGGACGCGGGAGGGGTCTCGGATTCGTCCAATTCGCCATCGAGGTAGGCCTCGGCTTCGTCCTCTGTCAGTGCGTCAAAGGCAGCCGCGGTCCGGTTGAACAAATCGAGGTGGCGGTCGGCGCCCATTTCTGAAAGCCCCGCACGGACAAAGGCATCCACTTCTTCACGTTCCGGTGCCGTGAAGACGTACTGGGCGAAACCGCCGGACAGCGCCTGGGTCAGGTAGAAGTCCACGTAGTAGCTGTTGAGCGCTGCTGCAGCAATCTCGTCACTGTTCAGGAGTTCCTGGTACATCTCATTGACCACGTTGACGTTGGAATCCACAACATCCGCAGTGCCGGCCGCAAAGCTGGTCTTGTTCAGGACAACGGGGTACTGGTTGGTAGTCATGGGAAATCCTCACTGCTGAAACTGGTGGTGCTCCGGACCCTCCCAACGTACGCGTGGGAAGTCCACCGGAATCGAGGTTGGGGTTAACGGAGGGCGAAGTTTGGGAGCCGTTTTCTGCTGACTAAGATTGAACAGATAACCTCCTGCCGAAAGTAGCCCGACGCATGCCGTCCCACACAGACGAAACCTGGGAACTGGCCATTCAGACTCCAGCCATTAACGACCGCTCCCTGGCGGCCGGACTGGCCTATGCCATGGGCAGCCGCGTCACCGGGATTTCGTTCGATTCGGGCACCGGGCTCCTCCTCGGCAAAGTACGCGGCAGCGGCCCACAACCATACTCGACGTCGGCAAAACTGGTCCGCAAGCCCAGCGGCTGGAGCTGCACCGTAGGTATTTGCAGCTGCCCTGTCCGTAAAGACTGCAAGCACGTGGCCGCGCTGCTGTTCACGGCGGAGGACCACCCCACCATCCGCGCCCAGCTCCTGTCCCAGGCACCGGGAATCCAAACTGCACGCCCCCAGCAGAACGGCGCCGTCCGCCCCGCATGGGAACAAGCCCTCAACAGGTTGATCACCAAACCTGGAAGCGCTCCCAGTGCCGCCGGCATCCCGCTTGCCCTGCAGTTCGAAGTGGAAGAGCCCGCCGCTCACTTCTCCTACACAGGCCGCCGCGACCCCATGCGCAGTGTCCGCCAGCTCAAGGCCCGCCCCGTGATGATGGGCGCCAAGGGCAAATGGATCCGCGGCGACATCTCCTGGAACAACCTCAGCTACGTGAGCTTCCGGCGCGAATTCAACGAGGTCCAGGTGGAATGGCTCCAGACTTTCCTGGCCGCCCACGGCTCACCCAACGGCCGCCAACAACCCTCCGGCGCCATGTGGTTGAGCCTTAACGACTTCACCGCCAAGAACCTGTGGACCCTTCTGGCGGAGGCAACAAAGGCCGGCATCCACCTGATCCACTCGGCTGGGAGTGAGCCTGTCCGCGTGGAGACCCAGCCCGCCGTCGTCGGACTGAGCCTGGCGCGCGTTGGCCACAACACCAGCGAAACGCCCGACGGCGGGCTGCAGCTTGCGCCGTCCGTGACCATCGGTGGTGAGCCGGTTGATGCCGGAACTGTGGGCTTCCTCGGCAAGCCGGCCAACGGTATCTTCTTCACGCATTCCGGTGACGCCCTGCCCGGTGTCCCGCAGCAAAACAACCTGATCACCCTGGCTCCCCTTGACGGCGGAATCACCGATGAGTTGCTGGAGTTCATCACCGAGGGGCAAACACTCCAGATCCCGGCCGAGGACGAGGGCCGCTTCCTGACGTCCTTCTACCCGAAGCTTCGGCAGTCCACTCCCGTGCAAGCCGCGGATGAGTCCGTTGAGCTGCCCACCCTGGCTGTCCCCACCCTGTCCCTCCTGGCGAACTACGGAAACGACCATAAGGTCCGGCTGCACTGGGAATGGCACTACAAGTCCGGCACGCTGGTCACGGCACAGCCGCTCTGGCGCCACCCGGATGACCGTGGCTACCGGGATGACGCCGAGGAAGCCCGGATCCTGGAATCGTTGGGGCGTCCGTGGGACGTGGTGACGGCGCTCGCCGAGTCCTCCACCGGCGGTTGGGGCGCTCCACGGCTGGCAGCGTCGGCCGAGCTCAGCGGCCTGGACACCTTGGCCTTCACCGAGGAGGTGCTGCCCGCGCTGAAGGAACTGCCCGACGTCGTGGTGGAAACCTCCGGCGAGATCGCCGATTACCGCGAGGCCGCTGAAGCCCCTGTGGTCTCCATCTCCACCACGGAGACGGCCAGCGGCGACTGGTTCGATCTCGGCATTGTGATCACCCTCGAAGGCGAGCCTGTGTCCTTCGCCGCGGTGTTTTCCGCCCTGGCCGCCGGCATGAGCCGGATGCTGCTGCCCAGCGGCGCCTACTTCTCGCTGGATCTTCCCGAGCTTCACCAGCTCCGCGCACTGATTGACGAGGCCCGCTCCCTCCAGGACAACCCGGACAACAAGGACGGCACCCTGCAGATCAGCCGTTTCCAGGCAGGCCTCTGGGACGAACTCGCCCAACTGGGAATCGTGGACGAGCAAGCCGCCGCGTGGCGCGAGGCTGTGGGCGGACTGCTCGACGACGGCGTGACCGGGCTGCCGTTGCCGGCCGGACTTAACGCTGAGCTGCGTCCCTATCAGCTGGAAGGGTTCAACTGGCTCAGCTTCCTGTACAAGCACAGCCTGGGTGGCGTGCTGGCTGACGACATGGGCCTGGGTAAGACTGTCCAGGCGATTGCGCTGATGTGCGCGGCGAAGGACCTGGCCACGGAAACGGCCGCCCCTCTGGCCCGGGATGACCAGGCGCCTGCCGATGACCAGACTCCGCGGGCCCCCTTCCTGGTGGTGGCCCCCACCAGCGTGGTCAGCAACTGGGCCCTCGAAGCCCAGCGGTTCGCCCCGGGCTTGGTGGTCAGGACGGTCGGTGAAACTTTCGCCAAGAGCGGCCTGACACCGTCGGACGCGTTGGTGGGTGCCGACGTCGTGATTACCTCCTATGCCCTGTTCCGCATTGACTACGATGCCTACGCGTCCTTCCCGTGGGCCGGGCTGATGCTGGACGAGGCGCAGTTCGTGAAGAACCACCAGTCCAAGGCGTATCAGTGTGCGCGCAAATTGCCCGCCCGTTTCAAGCTGGCCATCACCGGTACACCGCTGGAAAACAACCTCATGGAGTTCTGGGCGCTGACGTCCATTGTTGCGCCGGGCCTGTTCCCCAGCCCCAAACGGTTCGCCGAGAATTACCAAAAGCCGGTGGAGAAGAACGGCGACTCCGCGCAGCTGGGTAAGCTCCGGCGTCGTGTGCGTCCGCTCATGATGCGCCGCACAAAAGAGCAAGTCATCAAGGACCTGCCACCCAAGCAGGAGCAAATACTTGAGGTGGTGCTCAATCCGCGCCACCAGAAGGTCTACCAAACCCACCTGCAACGTGAGCGGCAGAAGATCCTGGGCCTGATCGATGACGTGAACAAGAACCGGTTCACGATCTTCCAGTCGTTGACGTTGCTGCGGCAGCTGAGCCTGGATGCGTCGCTGGTGGACTCATCGCTGTCAGGGGTGCGCTCCTCCAAACTGGACGTGCTGTTCGAACAACTGGAAGACATCATTTCCGAGGGCCACCGGACCTTGATCTTCAGCCAGTTCACCGGGTTCCTGGGCAAAGTCCGCGAGCGCCTGGACGCCGAAGGTGTGGAGTACTGCTACCTGGACGGCTCCACCCGCAACCGCGGAGACGTGGTGAGCGAGTTCAAGAACGGCTCCGCTCCGGTGTTCCTGATCTCGCTGAAGGCAGGCGGGTTTGGGCTCAACCTGACCGAGGCCGATTACGTGTTCCTGCTGGACCCCTGGTGGAACCCGGCCTCCGAAGCTCAGGCCGTGGACCGGACCCACCGCATTGGGCAGGCCCGCAACGTGATGGTCTACCGGCTGGTGGCAAAGGACACCATCGAAGAGAAGGTCATGGCGTTGAAGGTCAAGAAGTCGCAGCTGTTCGCCGATGTGATGGAGGGCGACGCGTTGACCGGGGGTTCGTTGACGGCGGATGACCTGGCGGCGCTGTTCGCTGAGTAAGCTTCAGCCGGCCTCGCAATCCAGGAGGCCGGCGAACACGCGGCCAGTGCATGGCCGGGATGGGCTCAGACAGCCTCTCGGGTGACTGGAGTGCTAATCATCCAGCCGCACTCCGCGCAGCAGCAGCATGGTCCCGCCCACGGCAACTGCGGACGCCAAAAACACCCCCGCAGCACCCAGGCCCACAGCCACCACGCCGATGGCACTGGGCAGGACCACTTGG
This sequence comes from Paenarthrobacter ilicis, assembly GCF_016907545.1. Taxonomy (NCBI): domain Bacteria; kingdom Bacillati; phylum Actinomycetota; class Actinomycetes; order Micrococcales; family Micrococcaceae; genus Paenarthrobacter; species Paenarthrobacter ilicis. Next base: position 3,419,038 of record NZ_JAFBCD010000001.1, read on the forward strand.
CCCACCCTGTTTCCCGCGAGCCTCAACGCCAAGGCCCTTCCGCGCTGCCCCTCCGGAGCCTGGGCCGAGAGCCAGGACATGGTAAGCGGTTGGCCAATGCCGAGCCCCAGGCCCAGGAAGGCCATGACCACAAAAAGCAACCACACGGGCATGGGGATGGCCGCCACCGCGAGCGCCACCGTGGAGACCCCCAGGCTGAGGACCAGGAGTTTCATGCGTCCGAGCTTCCGGGACACCCGGCCGAGCCCCAACCTGGAGATCATGGAAAAGACCGCACGGACAGTGAGCATCAGGCCCACGGTTGCTGCGGTGAGTCCGCGTTCGGCACCGAGCGCGGGAAGGTAGACCACTGTCAGGTCCACAACGGCAAGGACGGTGGCGCTGGTGGCCAAGGCACGGGCGACGCCCGGGGTCTTGAGGAGGGACATGGCGTTGCCCTTGGGGCGGGTTCCGTTCGCTGGGGTGGTCCGCCCGCTGACACGTCGGGAGATCACGAACGTGGTCAGGAACATCACCAGGCTCATCGCCACCGACAAGATGAAGATCGCCTGCGTATTGGGACGCACGGACGCGCCGCCCACCACGGAGATCGCCAGCGGACCCAGCGCCTGCCCCAAGGAGGCAGCAAACGTCAGGTATCCGAAGGCAGAGTCCAACCGGGAGGCCGCGGCGTTGTTGGCTACCACCGCCTGCTGCCCCACCACGCACGCCAATTGCCCGGCGCCCAGGAGGGCTGTGCCGGCCACCAGGGCCAGCACGGACGTTCCCCATAACAGGAGGAACGCCGAACACGCCATGACGACGGCGGACCCGATCGCCATGAGCCTGCGCTCGCCCAGGCGGTCCACCAGTCCGCCGATGGGCAGCGCAAGCAGCAGGGGAAAGACTGCGTAACTGGCAGCAAGGACACCCAGCGCGAAGGCCGGGACATCCAATTCCAGGGCACGATAGGTGGCGGCCGGACGCACCAGGAAGGTCACGGCCTGGATCAACGCCGAATGGACCAGCAGGGCCGTGGATGAGCGCCGGCCGAGTTCGCCGATCACTGCGGGCCGGCGTCGTTGTGGAGCCCCGATCCGGAGATGGCCCGCAGTGTCTCGTCGCGGGCGGCGATCACGTGGTCAAAGGCGGTCTTGGCGGCCTTGTCCGGCTGTTGCGAGGCGATGGCTTCCACCAGCGCACGGTGATCGGCCAGGGCTTCTTCCCGCCGGTCCGCGGAGTTGTTGGTGAAGTGCCGGTATCGCTGGACGTGCCCTGCCACTTGCTCGTGGAAGCGCTTGGCCCAGGAGTTGCCCGCAATGCTGGCGATGGTTGCGTGCAGTTCCACTCCGTACCGCATGGCTTCGTCGGCAAACCCCACCATGGCGGCGTTCCGTTCCAGGATGTCGTTGAGCTTCTGGAGGTCTCCGGGGGTTGCGTTGGCGCAGGCCTCGCGGGCCATGAGGGATTCCAGCGCTGCACGGACGCCGTACAGCTCGGAAACAGCTGTGGCGTCCAGGGTGGGGACCAGCACTCCCCCAGTGGATTGCTGTTCCAGGAGGTCCTCGGAGATCAGCCTGCGGATCGCTTCCCTCAACGGCGTGCGGCTGACATTCAGGGCCGCTGCCATGGCGGGCTCGTAGATCCGTTCGCCTGGGGCGAGCTCCAGGGTGAGGATTTGGCGCTTGAGTTCGGAGTACACCACGTGCGCTCCGGTGTTGCGTGGTGCTGGTGGCATGGGGGTCCTCATCAAAATGTGTACTTGTATACATTTATACACGTACTCGCGCAGCACCGGTAAGCAACTATCGGGAGCGGTTCGGATCAAGCTCGTTCGAGCATGTTCGAGTGCATTGTGAGCACCCACGCAGGCTCATAGTCTCGGGGTGCCCGGCAAGGTTGAACGGACCGGGCCGGCACCCGCAGCAAGCACCCGACCTGCAGCTCCCCAAACAAACTCGACGATGAGGTCCCTCCATGGCGTTATCCGCACACAGAATCCGAAGGCCAGTGGCCGCCTTGGCTGCAGCCGTCACCGCAGCAGCCGGCCTGGCACTCCTGCCGGCAGCCCCCGCAGCACAGGCCGCAGACACCACCGCGATCACCATCACTCCCAACCCCGCAAGCCGCGGCGAAGCATTTGAAGGATGGGGCACCAGCCTGGTGTGGTTCGCGAACGCGACGGCGGGATACTCCCCGGAGTTGCGTGAGGAGTTGTACCAAAAGGTCTTCGGCGAGGACGGCCTGAACCTCAACATTGCCCGCTATAACGTGGGCGGCGGCAACGCATCGGACGTCAAGGATTACCTCAACGACGGCAGCGCTGTGGAGGGCTGGTGGAAACCGGTCAAGGAAGCGACACCCGGCCAACCGGCGTCGAACCTCTACAAACCTGACGGCAGCGTGGACGCAACGCAGGCCAACAAGCTTGCGTTCCTCAAGGCCTGGAACCCGGACGATCCCGCCTCCTACAACCCGGACGCGGACAAGAACCAGCGCTGGTGGGTGGAACGGCTGGCCGAGGACCAGCAGATCACGCACTGGGAAGCCTTCAGCAACTCGCCGCCGTGGTTCATGACCAAGAGCGGGTACGTCTCCGGGCAGGTCAATACGGCCAAGGGCGAGAACCTGCTGCCCGAAGCGGAGGGCAAGTTCGCCGCGTACATGCGGCACGCCGTCGAACTTCTCGAAAAGGGCAGCGGGATCACAGTGGACACCGTTGACCCATTCAACGAGCCGAACTCCGGATACTGGGGCACGGACATCAACGCCGCCACCGGAAAGCCACCCACCACGTACACGCAAAAACAGGAGGGCGCACTGATTTACCCGGCTGCACAGGACCGGGTGACAAAGCTGCTCGCCGCGGAGTTGGCCAAGGGCATCACCGGCGCCGTGATCTCCGCGATGGACGAGACCGACCCCACCAAGTTCATGACCAACTGGAACGGATACAGCCAGGAAGCCAAGGACGCCGTGGCACAGCTCAACGTCCACACCTACGGCACCAATGACCGTCGCCGTGTCCGGGACCTGGCAAGCTCCACGGACAAGCCACTGTGGATGAGCGAAGTGGGCGGCTTCTGGACCGGAAATCCGGCCCTGGGTGACTCCACCAGCGGCTGGGACCGCTCCAACATCACCAACGGCCTGGGCATCGCCAGCCGGATGGTCAACGACCTGCGCGAGCTGGATCCCAACGCCTGGGTGTTCTGGCAGCCTGTGGAGGACACGTACAAACAAGAGAAGGCGGACAAGGGTTGGGGTTCCATTTACGTGGACTTCGACTGCAACTACGCCGGACGCGAAGGCTACTCAAACCGCAGGATCAACGACGGCGCCACCATGGACAACGCCAAGTGCAAGGTCCTGACCAACCAGAAGTACAACACCACCCGCAACTTCACGCACTACATCCGCCCCGGCGACTTCCTCATCCAGAACAACGATCCCAAGACCGCCAGCGCACTCCGCGCCGACGGAAACGGCGCCACGCTGGTCCACTTCAATGACACGCCGACGCCGGAAAAGGTCACCCTGGACCTCAGCCGCTTCGGCAACATCGCCCCGGGCGCCAAAGTGACGCCTGTGGTCACCACCAAATCGCCGCTGGACGACATCGAGAAGAACGCCTTGGTGAAGGGCGCACCAGTGGCTGTGAACACTGCCGCCAAGTCGGCAACGCTGGAGGTTCCTGCCGCGTCCGTGGTGACGTTCGTCGTCGACGGCGTCAGCGGAGTTTCGGACGACGCCGCACCTGTGAAGGACGGCCACAGCTACCACCTCAGCGGAGAGGCGAGCGGCAAGTACCTGACCGCTCGTGCGAACGGCACGGCTGCGATCGAGGACCTGGGAACCGATGCCGCGGGGATTGCTCCCCAGATGTGGACGTTCAACTCAGTGGATTCAGGCAACGCCGTGGGCTCAGGCAACGAGTTTGCCAATGACCGCCGCTGGGTTCTTACCACCAAGGACGGACGGGTCCTCACCGGCAACGGCGGGGTGCTCAACGGCAGCCAATCGGGCGCTGCTTCCGTGGCGTCCATGACGCTGGAACAGGCCAAAGCCACTCCTTCTGCACAGTGGATGGTCACCACGGAAAACGGCAAGCAGTGGACGCTGGTGAACGCCGCCGCCGCTATCGCCCTCCAGGTATCCGGTAACCAAACCGCGGCGGGGTCAGCCGTTGGCCTGGCGTCCTCCACGGGCACCACCGCAACGGCCCTGGCCAACCCGCACCAGGCGTGGGGCTTCACGGACATCGCAGAGTTGAAGCTGCTCGGGGTTTCGCCTCTAGAGCTGAGCACGCCTGTGGGGACGGTGCCGGCCCTTCCCGCTACTGTCACCCCGGTCTATGGAGCGGGTCCCGGCAAACCACTGGCTGTTACATGGACACCGGCGGATCCTGGTTCGTGGCAAAAGGCCGGGAAGGTGACCGTGCATGGTTCCGGCGTGGACCCGTACGGCCAAACATTCGAAGCCGTCCTGACAGTCACCGTTGGTTCCTACCTCGCCACCGATCCCGTTTCCGTGACGGTTGGCGTGGGGTCCTCCGTGGCCTCGGTGCAAGCCGCGGCTCCGGCGACTGTTCCCGGCCAGATCGCCGACGGACCGGCACGGAACCCGCTGAACGTCAGTTGGGATTGGTCTTCCCTGGCCGGAACCGAGTTGCAAGCTCCGGGAACCGTGACGGTGCCCGGAAACGCCAACGGACTTCCGGCAACCCTGACCGTGATTGTGGTGGACCGTGTTCCTGTCACCAACATCTGCAAGGACGAACCCGGGACCACGGCCTCAGCGAGCTACACCGAAGGCTCGTACATCGCCAGGAACACGTGTGACGGCAATGCGTCCACCCGATGGTCCAACTGGGTGAGCGGCGGCCGGGCGGGCGATTCGCTGAGCTACGCCTTCGCCCGCGATTACACCGTCTCCTCGGTGACCATCACGTCTGCGGAGAAGGCCGCGGCCAGCCTCACGGTCCAGTACCAGGACGCAGCCGGGGCATGGAAGAACACGTCCGCGGGAACCATCAACGGCCTCTCCCTCTCCTCCCCCACCACGGTGTCCTTTGATGCCGTAACAACGCGGGGCATCCGGATTGCCTTCGCCACCCCGGGCTCGTACACCAAGATCGCGGAGGTGGCGATCGCCGGCACCCGTTTGGCTGATGCCGGACTGGCCGACCTCGGCAGGCTACTCGTCAACCAGGCCTCGGTGGTGGGCTTCACTCCCGGGACCACCGGCTACCCGGTGCTGGCACCGACGGCGACACCCGCCGTCGTCGGCTACCCGCTGGACACCAACGCAAAGGTGACGGTCCAGCAGCCCACCGCGGACAGCCCTTCGGCGGTAGTCACCGTAACCGCCCCGGACGGCACCGTGAAGGTGTACCGGGTGGTTGTCTCCACCGGCAAGGATGCGTGCAAGAACAACGGTTGGACCACCAGTCCGTCGCCTGTCTACAAGAACCAAGGACAGTGCGTGAGCAGTTTCGCGGCTGGTAAGTAGGTCCTGACACTCACAGTGAGGCCCCCTTGGATGGTTGTCCAAGGGGGCCTCACTGCGTTCGTTCCTTCTCAGCCACGCACCCAGCGGTAGGGCGTCGTGGTGGACACTTTAAGCAGTCCAGAGCGCTCCAGAATAGGGCGGGAGTATTCGGTGGAATCACTGTTGATCAGTGTTTTGCCCTTCGCCAAGGCTGCGTGGGCGCGGCGGGCTGTCAGGGCCCGGTAGATTCCGCGGCCCCGCCACTCCGGCCGGGTGGCCCCACCCCAGATCCCGGCAAAGTCGGTGCCTTCCACAGGCTCCAATCGTCCGGCGCTCACCATCTTGCCGTCAGCTTCAGCAACCCACAGTTCCATGCCGTCGTCCAGCGAGAGCCGGTGCAGCAAGGCATCGGCCATCTCCTCCGAAACAGGATCGCCGAATACCTCGTCCTGCATGGCACTCATGGCCCGCACATCCGCTTCCTCCACCACCCGGCGCAGGGTCACACCTTCGGGCAAAGGGACGTCCGCGGTGAGGGCCCGGGCATCACCGATCATGATCGATTCGGTCTCATCCGCCGTGAAACCATGGGCTGTGAGGGCTTCGTGAAGCCCGGGAGCGTGATCGTGTCCGCGGGTTTTCCACTCGATCCTGGTGATCTCCGCCTGATCTTCGAAAAAGGATAGAGCCCCTTCCACCAAGCCGCGGATGCCCTCCTCATCCGCGCCAGCCAGGTCCTGGTACGTGATGAAGCCACGGCCGCCCCTGAAGGTCACCAACCGGAGCGGGCCAAGTCCCTTGACCGCAACAGCGCTTGGCGTCTCGGCATCGGTGCGCAGTTGCTGGTCATAGGCGGCAAGGAGCCGGGCTTTGGTGTCGGAATCCGTCATCCCGCGAGCCTACTCGGCAGCGATGAATTCTGCTGGATCACTCGCTGCCGCAACCACACGTCACCGCGAAACCACGTGGAAGGAGCACGGTGCCACATGGAATGATCCAGCAAATTTCGCAGACCTAGCTATCGAACCGATCGAGCAGGTCACCGGCCAGCCGCGTGCCATCGGGGAATTCGAAGTGGCCATCGCTGTACGTCACCGTCGCTGGAGCATCTCCGTCACCGGTGAGAAGCACAGCGGCGGCATAGTCCCCGTCGTGCGCGGCGCCCGGAGTTCCCACCCACGGAATGGTGAGCTCCAAACCCATGGGGTGGGCGCCGGAACGGACAAAGGTCCCGGCTGTATCCAAAGCCGAACCGAACCCCGGCACAGCCTGCACGGTACTGACCATGGAAGAGGCCGAATCCACGGGCCAGCCACCGATCCGCAGGGACGCACCAGTGCTGGCAGAAACCCCGGAAACCCCGCTGACACGGACCAGCCGCAGCTCCACCGCACCGCGTGTCACCGACACCACCGTGACGGAAGGCCCGGCCGTGGCGATCCCGGCAACGCCGCTGCCATGGTCCGGCCCGGAGTCGGGATCCGGTTGGATCCAGTGGGCGGTGAAGCGGGAGGCCCCGATCTGTACGCCATCTTCAGTCAACGATCCGCAGTGCTCGAATCCGGTCCGGTGGGTCAGCCGCCCGGTGGAGTCCTCAAACGTCACCGCGTTATCCAAGGACTCCGGGGTGAGGTCCGGGAACGTGTGCGTGGAGTACCCCAGCCGCGCATACAGGGGCGAATCTGCCAGCACCGCGCCGGGAACAGCGTGATCCGTGGCGTGGTTCCGGATGCGCACAACACCGTCGGCCACAGTCCCGTCAACCTGCCAGCCCGGCGCAGCAATCAACCGCTGAGTGTCACCCACTTCCACCGGCAGGGGCTCCTCCACGGACGTCCACACGCGGTGGTCCGCCGGCATCGCCAGCCCCAGCATTCCTTTCGCAGCCCAGTACGGCGATCCAGCACCGGAGTAGGCCTGCTTCATTCCGGCGAACTCGCCATGCCAGCCGATGGACAGGAGCCCGTCCCCGGTGATGGACCCGTTCCGGGCAAAGTAATCGAGCATCCCGGAGGCCGCCCGGCGCGAGAGTCCCGGCGCCAAAGGGGTATTGCCGGACAACTCCCCTACCCAGAACGGCGCTGCGGCCGCGAACCGGTAAATCAGGCTGCGGCCCTGAATGAGCGGGGCACCGTTCGCACCCACAAGGTAGGCGGCGTCGCCCAGAAACTCCGCCAACCGCTCGCCGTCGAGCTTCTTGCGGGCTACCACCCTGGGATCCGACGGCGCCATCATGGCCCACAGCTGTGGATAAACCTGGAACGCCCAGCCCACATAGTGGTCGTAAGCTCGCTCAGGCCCGTCGGCAAACCAGCCACCGCCCCGGTACAGCGAATCGTGGACGGCCAGTCCGGCGTCGATGTCCTCATCCGAGTACCGCCCGCCCACGGAAGCCAGGAACGATTCCACCACAATCTGGAACCATACCCAGTTGATGGGCGGGTACTCCTCACCGATCACGGTCTCAAACCACGCGATGAGCTGCTCCTGGACGCGCCCCGGCAGCTTGTCCCACACCATGTCCCGGGTCAGCGCCAAGCCGACAGCCAACGACGCCGCCTCAACCTTCGCCTGCCCCAGCTCACCCGGGGTTGGCCACCGGTCCGGGTTGGCGGGGTTCGTACCGGCGTCGAGCCCTGCGGCGTACCACTCGGCAATCCAGCCCGTGGTGGCCGGGTCGCCGGCCATGCGGAACGAGGCCAGTAGGAATGTCCGTGCGAAGGCTTCCAACGAATCGCTCCGCGGACCGTACCGGCTGTTGGCCCCGGGAAGGTGGATGTTGGCGTGGTCCGCGGACCCAAAGCGGTGGGCAGATCGCAGAAGGTAATCCGCGTAGGCAGCCCAGTGGTCCCTGGTGAGGCCGGTGTACGGGGACAGCCCGTGGTCCAAAGGGGGCAGGACAAGAGGCATCAGAGGGAGTCCTCCAGCGCGACATCGGCCAGGCCGCGGGGAGCCCCCAGGGACGACTCCCGCACAATCAGTTCGGGGTTCAGGTCTATGCGATGCACGGGGCGCATCCTTCCTTCGGCCAGGCGCGCAGCCATGAGTTGCACCGCCACCTTGCCGACGTAGCTCTTGGGTGGCCGAACGGCGGAAATCGCGGGCTCGGCGAGGTAGGCCACTTCGTCGTCGTAACCAACGATCGCCATGGAACCGGGAACATCCACGCCGCGGTCCACGCAGTGCTGCACGAACGCGACGGCCTGGGTATCCGAGTGCACCAGCATGGCCGTGGTTCCGGATGAACGGCACAACTCCAAAACATGGTCAAAGTGCTTTGCGCGCTCGCCGTTGTCCAGCTTGGCCGAATCCTCATGGATGGACTTGTCCAAGGGAATTTTCAGCGCGGCAAGGGCTTGCTTCCACCCGCGCACCACGTGGGGGCTGGTGGGGCTGGTGGAATCCGTGAGGCAACCGATCATCCGGTGCCCTTCCTGCCACAAGTGCCGGACGGCCATTCCCGCCCCAAAGGAGTGATCCGTGGCCACCCATTCCAGGCGATGGGAGGGGATCTCCGACGGCGCCCGACGCTCAGCCATGATCACCGGGATGGGCAGGGCATTGAGCCACCGCAGCAGCTCCTTTCCGTGGGCGCCACCCATGTCCGGGGCAACAATCAGGCCGTCGATATTTTGGGTGTCCAGCAGCGCCTGGACCTGCCGGCGGTTATCTGCGGCATCGTAGGCCGAGCCGCGCACAAGGATTCGGAGGTTCTGCACCTCAGCCTCACCGCGGGCACCGGAAATTACCTGAGGCCAGTAGTAATCCAGGGAAGGAACCACCATGCCGATTGAGTAACTGTGCGCGGAAGGCCTGCCCACTGCCGCGGAGCGGTCCAGGGGACTGGGCAGCGTGGCACCGCCGTGCACACGGGATACCAGGCCCTCGTCGGCCAGGGTGTTCACGTCGCGCCGGATGGTCAGTTCGCTGACGCCCAGCTTCACGGCAATGTCCCGCACCGTGATGGCCCCGTGGGCGCGCAGCTCCTCCATGAGGCGCTCACGCCGTTGCAGCGAGAAGAGCGACCTCCCGGTTTCCGGGCTTGATTCGCTAGTCATAAATGGCCTCCACGGTGAGGGTGAATGCGCCGGAAGCGCGGTTTTCCTGGGGCATGCGGAACCGGATCCGGGTGAGCTTTTCGCCCCAGATGTCTCCGAGCAGCGGATCGTCCAGGCACCATTCGTCAATAAGGACGACGGCGGTGGCAGGCTTCCAACGGAGGTGGACTCCCCTGCCGGTTTCCACCGTGGGGATGCCGTCCGGCGTGATGGTGGCCGTCGCGTCGCTACCCAAGCGGACGGTGCCGGCAACCAGGTAGGTGATGTCGACGTCGGGCGTTCCCTGGGGAGGCTGCGTTCCCTCGGGTGGGGACGACGGCAGGTTCCAGCGGTCATCAATCACCACTGTGGCGGCGTCCCGATTCAGCAGCGAGGTGCGGATCCATTGCTCGGGATGGTCCAGCCCGTAGGCCGCACCGAGTCCCAGCTCCAGGATGGGCTCCTCCGGGGTGGGTTCCTGCAGGACTGTCGCTGCGAACGCCGAACCCGTCCCCTGCTCCAGCCCGAACGGCGCGGGAACACTGTGCCAGGCGCTCTGCATGGCCCGGATCCCGTAACGGTCAGGTCCGAACGTCTGGGCGGTGTAGGTGGGCTGCCCGGCGTCGACCAGCAACGGTACGCCATCCAGGGCCACCACCACGGAGCCGACGTCGCGATGGTTGTGGTGTTCGCCGTTGTGCCCGCCTTTCGCTGCGAGGGTGAGCCCGGCGGACGTTCCGGGGGTTTGGCGAGCCACCATGATCTGCACGGACGGCAAGTACGTCACCCAACTGGGTGACATTTGTGCGCGTTGTGGGGGCTCACAACGCGCACTATTGCGACCTAGTTGGGTAAGGGAGGTCAGGACGCGGCCCAGGCCGGCGGCGGCGTTGGGCTCGGGTTCGGCTGCAGCAAACGTTGCGGAAAGCTCGACGGCGGCAGCGTCACCCAGCCGGCTGGCCCAGCGGTGCAGCATGTCCCACGGAAGTCCGGGGTGCGCACGGGCCGGGCCATCGGCGACGTTCAGGAACCAGCGGTGTCCCAGGTGCATGCGTGCGGGGAATGCCACCAGTTCCCGGATCACCGGCAGGTCCGCGTTAAGGGCCCCGGCGGTTGCCTGCTCCAGCACTGCCAGGCCTTCCAACGCGCGGCCCGCACCGTTCCACCAGTAGGCAAAGCCTTCGTCGATTGCCCCGTCCGCGGGGATGGACGCCAGGAACCGGTCCAGGCCTTCAACGCACCGGGCAACAACCTGCGCCTGAACCTGCGGATCATCCACCAGCAACAGCGCGGCAACAATGATGTTCGAGTGGATCCAGGGGTTCCAGTTATGGACGTCGCCTTGGAGGCCCAGCCAATGCCAGTCCAGATCATCCAGGAACGGTCCAATCACCCGCCGGTGCGCTTCCAGCCGGATCCGTTTCCGCAGCCCCGGGGCCCTATCATCAAGCTGTGCACCCAGGACATGGTCAAGCCAGGCGAGCTGGGCCACTACCTCACCTGCGCCGAGGTCCAGGTACGGGCGGTTGTGGTCCGGCACAACTTCTCCGTTGCGCGTGAACACGTCATCGTGGGCTGCCCAGCTCCAGGAGCTCTGCTCGCACAGGAGGAAGGCGCCGTCGATCACTTCGTCGAGCCAGTCGCGGCCCGGTCCACCATCAACCAAAGCCATGACGACGGCGCGCGTCAGCCGCTGCTGCCGGCTCGCCACGAGACCCTCGTACGCCGTGCGGTTGCCGTCACGGAAGTAGCGGGCGTAGTGGGACACCAGCGGCTGTGGCCAGGGTGTCCCTTTTTCGGTGTGGGCCTGGGCGCGCAGTCCGGTCAGGGGCGCCCCGGCAGTGCGCTGCCACCCGGCGTCGGACGCGGGACGGATGGTGAGGCGATCACGGGCCCCGGCCAGCAGGACTGTGAGGGAGTCCGCCTCGGCGCGGTCTCCCCAGGCTGATATCAGGGGCGGCGCATCAACGGCAGCGGTGCCGGTTGCCATAGTATTCTTCTCTCATTTGTTCGAATTTGAACGTTTCAGATCAAGTTCGTTTGAGTTGGATGAACTGTCTTGTTTATGAGTATGTACTGATTATTAGATGTGATGCAACACATAAATTACGGTCGAACAGACCACGAAATTCCGAAGGGAGGATCCCCTCAATGTCGCTCAAGCCCCAGGCACTGCTGGTCATGAATAGCGGAACCTTTGCTGACCAGTTTGATTCCACACGAATGGAGCGGCTGGCCGGAATGGTGGACCTTGGCGGGCAGCCGTGGACGGAATCCCTGGACGAACCGCATCTGGCGGACCGCTTGGAAGAAGTGGAAATCCTGCTGACAAGCTGGGGAGTTCCGCAGCTCAATGCAGAACGCCTGGAACGCATGCCCAAGCTCCGGGCAGTGTTCCACTGTGCAGGAACAGTGCGCAGCTTTGTGAGCGAGGAACTGTGGGACCGCGGCATCACCGTCACCAACGGCGCCGACGCCAACGCGATCCCCGTAGCCGAGTTCACGTTCGCCTCAATAGTCCTGGCAGGCAAAAGGGCCCATGTTCTTTCCAACGATGCCCGCACCTACCGGGACGACTGGAGCTACCTTGGCGGCCGCGGCGAGCTGGGGAACATTGGACGCGTCATTGGCGTGGTGGGCTTCTCGCGCATCGGCCGCCGCGTGGTCCAGCTCGTCCAGCAACTCCAGGACGTCACCTGCCTGGTCAGCGATCCCTACGCCGATCCCCTCGAGGTAGCGGCAGCAGGCGGCAGGCTGGTCAGCCTCCGGGAACTCCTGCCGGTGTCCGACGTTGTCACCATTCACGCACCTGCCCTCCCGGAGACCCGGAACATGATCAGCACCCCGGAGCTCAGGGCCATGAAGGACCACGCAACGCTCATCAACACCGCGCGTGGTTCCCTGGTGGACACTGCGGCGCTGGAAGCCGAATGCAGGAGCGGCCGGATCACAGCGCTGTTGGATGTCACCGAACCCGAACCCCTTCCGGCCCACTCCATCCTCTACGACCTCCCCAACGTGATCCTCACTCCGCACATCGCGGGATCACTGGGAACCGAAACCCGCCGGATGTCCGATGCCGCGCTGGATGACCTTGAACGGTACCTCGCCGGCAAGGACCTCCTGGCCGAGGTAGTCCACGCAGATCTTGGCCTCAGCGCCTGACCCCCAAAACCACATGCCGCATCTGCGGCAGACTTAATACCCAGTACTAAAGGAGAACGCAATGAAGCGCACAACCCTCGCCGCAATCGCCCTTGCGGTGACTGCAGGGCTCGGACTCACCGGCTGTGCCGGCGCTGCAGGTCCCGCCGAACCGCAGGCGGCCGAAGGCAAAACCAGGCTGACTGTCTCGGTGTGGAACTACGAGGGAACCCCGGAGTTCAAGGCCCTCTTTGACAGCTACGAGGCTGCCAACCCGAACATCGACATTGAGCCCGTGGACATCCTGGCCGATGACTATCCCCAGAAAGTCACCACCATGCTGGCCGGCGGTGACACCACTGACGTGCTCACCATGAAGAACGTGATCGATTACTCCCGCTACGCCAACAACGGCCAGCTGCAGGAGATCAACAGCGTGGTGGACAAGGTGGGCAAGGACAACCTCGCCGGAATGGATGCCTTCAACATGGACGGCAAGTACTTCGCCGCTCCCTACCGCCAGGACTTCTGGCTGCTCTACTACAACAAGGATCTGTTCAAGGCCGCCGGGATCGAGGACCCCAAGGACCTGACGTGGGAGAAGTACACGGAGATCGCCAAGAAGCTGTCCTCCGAAAGCGGCGGCAAGAAGGTGTACGGCACCTACCACCACATCTGGCGTTCGGTGGTCCAGGCCATCGCAGCGGCCCAGAACGGTGCTGACCAAAACAGCGGCGACTACGGCTTCATGGAGGACCAGTACAACACCGCACTGGACCTGCAGAAGTCCGGCGCCACCTTGGACTTCGGCACCGCCAAGAGCCAGAAGACCAGCTACCGCACCATGTTCGAGTCCGGCCAGGCAGCCATGATGCCCATGGGTACCTGGTACATCGCCGGCATCCTCCAGGCCAAGAAGGACGGCAAGACCAACGTCAACTGGGGCTTGGCTCCGATGCCGCAGAAGAACGACGACGGCAAGGTCACCACGTTCGGTTCGCCCACGGCCTTCGCCGTGAACAAGAACGCAACGCACTCCGATGAGGCCAAGAAGTTCATCGAGTGGGCTGCCGGTGAAGAAGGCGCCAAGGCGATCTCCAAGATCGGCGTGGTCCCTGCCCTGCAGAACGATTCCATCACCGCTGAGTACTTCAAGCTGGACGGCATGCCCACGGACGAGCTGTCCAAGAAGGCCTTCACGCCGGACACCACCGAGCTGGAAATGCCCGTCAGCGACAAGTCAGCCGCCACGGACAAGATCCTCAACCAGGAGCACGATCTGATCATGGTGGGCGAGCGCTCCGTCACTGATGGCATTGCTGAGATGGGCAAGCGCGTCAAGAGCGAAGTCCTGGGACAGTAACCTCCGCCATGACAACCGAAACCGTTACCAAGCCTGTTGCCCCGGTTCACAGCCGGGGCAACAGGAAGCAGGCCCGGCGCAACACGCTGATCGGGTGGACGTTCATTCTTCCGAACTTCCTTGGCTTCCTGGCCTTCACCCTCATCCCGGTGATTGCCGCGTTCGCGCTTTCCTTCATGGAGTGGACCTCGTTCAGCTCACCCAAGTGGGTTGGCCTGGCCAACTTCCAGAGGATGTTCGCCTCCGATTCCTTCTGGATCGCCCTCCGCAACACCGTTGTGTACGCTTTGGGCCACGTGCCGCTCACCATGGCGCTGGCCCTCATCCTGGCGATGCTGCTGAACCGTAAGCTCAAGGGCATCGGCTTCTTCCGGGTGGCTATCTTCTTCCCGTACATCACCTCCCTGGTTGCGGTGGCCGTGGTCTGGAACATGCTGTTCAGCCCGGACAGCGGCCCCATCAACCAGTTCCTGGGCGCCATCGGCATTGCCAACCCACCGGGCTGGACCTCCAGTTCCGATTGGGCCCTCCCCGCCGTGATCATCACCAGTGTGTGGCGGGATATGGGCTACTACATGGTGCTGTATTTGGCCGGCCTGCAGGCGATTCCCACCGAGCTCTACGAAGCCGCCGAGGTTGACGGTGCCAGTGCCTGGCAACGGTTCTGGAATGTCACCATCCCGTCCCTGCGCCCCACCACGTTCTTTGTGGTGGTCATGCTGACGGTCTCCAGCTTCAAGGTGTTCGACCTGATTGTGGTCATGACCAACGGCGGCCCGGGACGCTCCACCACGGTGCTCTCGCAGCTCATTTACCAGGAGGGCATCGGCGAAGGTAAGTTCGGGTATTCCTCGGCCATCTCGCTGGTCCTGTTCATCATCGTGCTGACGGTCACCGTCCTGCAGTTCAAGATCCAACAGCGGAGGGAACGCTGATGACCAACATGGCCGAAGACCTCAAAGCCACCCACCTGAAAGACGCCGCCCCTTCCCCGTCGGCGCCCAGCGCGGAAGACCGTCGTCGTACGGACCGTAAGCGCTCCCCGCGCGAAGCAAAAAAGCGGACCGCCAACATCGTGATCTACGGCGTCCTGGTGGTCCTGGTGGTGGCGCTCATGGTGCCGTTCATCTGGATGCTTTCTTCCTCGCTGAAGGAGAACAACCAGGTCCTGACCGTTCCCATCCAGTGGATTCCGCAGGAGTTTGTGTGGAGCAACTACACGGACATCTGGACCCGTATCCCCATGATGGGCTACTTGCAGAACTCGCTCTACCTGGCAGTGATCATCACCTGCCTCCAGGTCCTGACGGGTTCGCTGGCTGCCTACGGTTTCTCCAAGGTCCGTTTCCCGGGCCGCGACGTGTTGTTCCTCGCCTACATCGGCACCATCGCGGTTCCGTGGCAGGCCTACATGGTGCCGCAGTACATCATGATGCAGAACCTGGGCCTCACCAACAGCTTCAACGCCTTGATCCTCCTGCAGGCGTTCGGCGCGTTCGGCGTGTTCCTGATGCGCCAGTACTACATGACCATCCCGGATGAGCTCTGCGAGGCTGCCCGGATCGATGGCCTGAGCGAGTACGGCATCTGGGCGCGGGTGATCCTTCCGCTGTCCAAGCCGGCCCTGGCCAGCCTGGCGCTGCTGACGTTCGTGAACACATGGAACGACTACATGGGCCCGTTCATCTACCTCACTTCCAACCGCCTCTGGACCGTCCAGTTGGGCCTTCGGTCCTTCGTGGGCCAGTTCGACGCCGAATACGCCATGATCATGACCGGCTCAGTGATCTCCGTGATCCCCATCCTGATCATCTTCCTGATCGGCCAGCGCTACTTCATCCAGGGCATCGCCACCAGCGGGATGAAAGGATGAGTGTTGTGGGTGGAACAAAACGGCGCGGCCTGGCAGGCAGAATCCCCAGCCCGGGGTTCGAGGCTTTTGGCAGCATCTTTGGTTTTATCTACACCTTCCTCGCCGGAAATGTGCTGATGGCGCTGGCCAACGCCCCGTTGGTACTCTCCCTGGCGCTGGTGGCAGATCCGGCGGCAGCCTGGCCCTTCTTCCTGGCGCTCTCCGTCACCGTCGCACCGTCCCTGGCCGGTATCTTCGCGGCCTTCAAGGCATTGAACGACGACGGCGGTGCGGTCAAGCCCGTGGCGGCCTTCCTCCGCGGGTACAAGCGCAGCTTCGGAAAGGCCGCGCTGTTGGGCGTCGGGGCGGTGGCCCTCCTGATGTTCCTGGGCGTGGACCTGGCCGTCGTTCAGAACCAGGCCATCCCGGGCGCCGCAGTTTTGGTGCCCTTGATCGTCGTAGCAGCCGCCGTGACGGTGAGCCTCACCGTCACGGCGATTGCCGGCGTCGTGCTGTTGCCCGAGGCGAAGCTCAAGAGCGTGCTGAAAGCCTCGCTGTATCTGGTGGTTCAGCGCTGGTACCTCAGCGCAGCCATGCTGATCCTGCTGGGAATCATCGTGTCCGCGGCCGTGATGCAGCCTGTCCTTGGCGTTGCCCTGGCTCCGGCCCCGCTGTTGTTCGTGATCTGGAGCAACGCACAGTACGCTTTCCATGCCGTTCTCCGTTCGGCCTGATTTTTTAGGATTTTTAGTTGCAGACCTTCGCAATCGGCCGTCAGGACTTCCTCCTGGACGATCAGCCCTTCCGTATCCTCTCCGGAGCCATCCACTACTTCCGGGTCCACCCGGACTTGTGGGCGGACCGGATTGAGAAGGCCCGGCTGATGGGTCTGAACACCATCGAAACCTATGTGCCCTGGAATGAGCATTCCCCCGTTCCCGGCGCTTTTGTGTGCGACGGTGGGCTGGATCTTGGCCGGTTCCTGGACCTGGTGGCCGACGCCGGGATGCAGGCCATTGTGCGTCCCGGGCCGTATATCTGTGCCGAGTGGGACAACGGTGGACTTCCTGCCTGGCTCTTCACCGATCCCACCGTGGGAGTGCGCAGCAGCGAAGCCGGCTACCTTGCCGCCGTCTCCTCCTACATGGAGTCCGTGCTGGAGGTTGTGGTGCCGCGGCAAATCACCCGGGGCGGCCCCGTGGTCTTGTTCCAGATCGAGAACGAGTACGGCGCTTACGGCAGCGACAAGGCCTATCTGCAGCACTTGGTGGACCTGTCCAAGCGGTTGGGTGTTGATGTTCCGCTGTTCACTTGCGACCAGCCTTTCGGCACCATGATCGAGGACGGCTCGCTGCCCGAACTCCACAAGACAGGAACGTTTGGGTCACGCGCGGATGAGCGGCTGGCTTTCCTGCGGGATCGTCAGCCCACCGGCCCTCTGATGTGCGCAGAGTTCTGGAACGGCTGGTTCGACAACTGGGGCACGCACCACCACACCACCGACGCCGCTGCTTCCGCCGCCGAGCTGGATGCGCTGCTGACAGCCGGGGCTTCGGTGAACATTTACATGTTCCACGGCGGAACCAACTTCGGGTTCACCAACGGCGCCAACGACAAGGGTATTTACGAGCCCACCATTACCTCGTACGACTACGACGCGCCGTTGTCGGAAGACGGACACCCCACGGCAAAGTACTTCGCGTTCCGGGACGTCATCGCCAAGCACTTCCCGGTTCCTTCCGAGGTGCCGCTTGGGCGGACGCCTGTTCCGGAATCTTCGGTCGAGGTCTCTCTCACTGTGTTCTTGCTCGACGTTCCGGTGGCCACGCAGCTGGTTCCTGGCTCTGTCCCACCGGTGGAAGTGACCGGGTCCTACCGGGGCTTCTACCTCTACCAGGCCACGTTGCCGGAGGGCGGGGTCCTGTCCTTCACGGAGATCCGCGACAGGGCACAGTTCTTCCTGGACGGCGTTCCTGTGGGCGTGTTAAGCCGCGAAATGGGCGAGCGTTCCGTGGTGATCCCCTCCGGCGGCCGCCTGCAGGTCCTGCTGGAGGACCAGGGCCGGGTGAACTACGGCCAACGGATCGGCGAGGCCAAGGGCCTGATGGGTCCCGCGATGCTGAACGGCAGTGAGGTGCTGGGGTGGGACGTCTCGGCCGTGGAACTCGACTCCCTGGAGGCCTTCCGTGCCGCCAAGGAACCGCTGCGCGACGCGGAACGCCCGGATGCCAGCGTGGCCGGTCCGTCCATCTCCTTTGCCACCTTCGAAGCTGACGGGCCGGGCGACCGTTTCCTTCGCCTGGACGGTTGGACCAAGGGCAACGCCTTCATCAACGGCTTCAACCTCGGACGGTACTGGAGCCGCGGACCCCAGCGCACGCTCTATGTTCCCGGTCCGCTCATTCGGGAAGGCGCCAACGAGCTCGCCATCCTGGAACTGCACGGGAGCGCCACGCGCAAGGTAACGTTCGCCGTCGGCCCCGACCTCGGCCCCGACGAAAAGTAACGCTCTCTCACATCCCACCGCTTAAACCCGAACGCTCTCTCACCAAGTGAGAGAGCGTTCGGGTTTTCAGGCTGTTATGTGAGAGAGCGAGCGGCGGCGCTATTGTGCGCGGCAGAGCTCGCCATACTTGGTGCCGGCTTCCTGGTAGGCCTGGCCGAGCTCGCCCAGCTTTGCCTCGTCCGGGGTTTCCTTGGACAGCTCGTCCATGTACTCCGTGATGGCCGTGACAACCGGCTTCATGTCGGAGGAAGCAACGGGCTCAATGGGCCGCATGGCGTTGGCAACGCGGTTGGCTGCGGTCTTGCTCTGGCTCTGGGGGATGCCGGCAGCAACGACGCCCACACGGTCGCAGGTCTCTGCGGTGGTCAGCTGTTGCTGAGCGGAACAGGCGGATGCCGTGGCAATAAGTCCGGCAGCGATCAGGACAGTGGTGAGTTTCTTCATGATTCCCTTGATGGTCGACGTCCCTTTGATTGTAAACAGAGCAGGCGTAAGGCCGCGCATCGGACTCCATTCATAACGGGCTGCGCCCTGCCCTAGGCTGGGTGTCATGGCGATCATTCACAAGGCAACATTGTCCCCGTCCAAGCTCGAACTCATCGCTGACTACCTGCCGGACCAGCCCTGGTTCATCCAGGAGGGCACACCGGAGCTGATCGGCGCCTACCGGTTCGATGATCCCGCCGGTGAAGTGGGCCTGGAAACCCACGTTGTCACCACCGGAGACCGCATCTACCAGGTCCCCCTGAGCTACCGCGGCTACGAGCTCGCCGGTGCAAGCGAATGGTTGATCGGCACCATGGACCATTCCGTCCTGGGCAAGCGCTGGGTGTACGACGCCTGCGCAGATCCCGTGTACGTCAAAGCTCTGGCAACCGCCATCATCACCGGCCAGCAGGAAGCACCCTTGATGGTGGAGGGCGAGTCTGATCCCCGCCCCAGCAGCGTGACGGTCAAGGGCAGTGGAACGCTCGACGGCGGCGTCCCCGCCTTGAGTGCCTCGGCTCCGGTCTCGGGAAGTGGCGTGACCATCATTGATGCCGGGGGTCTCCGTCTGAAGGTGGCCCGGGTCCTTGACGTTGCTGCCCACGATGCCGTGAACTCTGCTGCCGCTCCAGAGCTGCATGGAGAACTGACGCTGAACGGCCAGTGGGCCGGACTGGAGAAGCCCGTGGAGCTGGCAGCCGTGATCCGCGACTGACATTCAACGTTCCTTCCCAGTTACTCCTGGGCACCTGTTGGCCGCGGGGACTCGGGGCGTAGGCTGGCCAACGAGGCCACTTACTCCGTTAGGGGTGCACCATGAACAAACCGCAGAACATCATTCCCGCCGCCCAGGACCTAGCCCGCGAGTGGGTGACACATGCGGCAGAAGGCACGTCGTCCCAAGCCGATGCCGTGGTCAGGTGGGCGCTGTCCCGCATCGACCACGCAGATGTCCCGGGCGTCGTTTACGGCGTCATGCTCACCTTGACCGGCAACAAGAAATCGGCCAAGGAAGCTCAACGCACAGCAGCCACGGCTGTCAAGAAAGCAACCCGGGCGCTGAGCCGGAAGTCCCCGCAGCGACGCTCACGCCGGGGCACCTGGGTGATCGCCGTGGCCGGTGCCATTCTGGGCGTTGGTGCGGTGCTGGCCTGGCGGATGATGGTGCCTCCGGGCGAACCTGAGCCGAAACGGCAGGAGCCGCCAGCTCCCCCCATGCCGCCTGTCCCATAAGCCGTGGGCGGGCCCTACTTACCACGGGTTCTCAGCATGCTTACGATGGAGTTGCATGACCACTGCCCGCCGTATGCACGGACACTGAACGCCCACCGGAAAGATGAATTCCCATGGCAAAGAGAACCACCCAGAAGACCACACTGCCGAAGTCCACTGCCGCTGGCCGCGGACCGGGCCGAACGCTGTGGCTGATCGCAGCGGGACTCGTCGCTGGTGTAGCTGGCGGGATCTTCGCCTTCCGCATGCTGGTGCCGCAGGCTTCATCCACGTCCAAACCTTCACAGCCCAACCCGCCCCAAGAGATCCTGGTCCATGAAGAGCCTGTGGAGATCTCCACCAGGATGCGTCCGGGCGAATGGACCGAGGAATCCTTGGAGGGCCACCTGGAGGAGTACCGTCAACAGATCCGGGACATGGGCGCTTCAGACTCCCAGATTGTCACCAGCGTTGACCGGACCGACGACGGCGCGGCAGTAGTTGTGGTCAGCTGGGACAGGTCCCGGGCTTAGCCTAGAGACTTTCGCCTTGGCGGGGCCTCCACACCACCACGGCCTGCGACCTCGCCCGGGGTCGCTGGCCGCGGGCCAAGCTCACAACATCTCCGGCAGCTCCAGCGGCAAAAACCCTTGCGTCCACGGGAGAGCGGCGACGTGAGAGTTCCTCGGTCAACTCGCTCACCCGGTATTGCAGCGCTGCCACCTGGTTTTCGAGTTCCAGGATCCGCTTAATACCCTCCAGGGAGACGCCGGACTGCGAAAGGCGCTGGACCTCACGCAGTTTATTGACGTCGTTCTGCGAGTAGCGGCGTGACTTTCCGGGGGCGCGGCTGGGCGAGACGATGCCCAAACGGTCGTACTGGCGCAACGTCTGCGGATGCATGTCGGCAAGCTCCGCAGCGACGGAGATGACAAAGATCGGCTGGTTGACGTCGATTGCCATGACCGCCTCCTTACAACCGGGCCTTTGCGGCCAGGTCATGACGCGGGTCCGCGTCGGTGGTGGCGGCAGCGAATGCCTTCACAGCTTCCTCCGCTTCCTTGTTCAGGTTCTGCGGTACCGCGACGTCGATGGTCACCAACAGGTCGCCGGTTACCTTGGACGTTTTCACGCCACGGCCCTTGACCCGAAGGGTTCGGCCTGAGGGTGTTCCCGCCGGAACGCGGACCTTGACGGTGTCGCCGTCGAGTGTTGGCACCTCGATAGTGGCACCCAGCGCAGCCTCCGCGAACGTGACGGGCACGTGGATGCGGATGTTGTCGCCGTCGCGGTGGAAGAAGT
Organism: Paenarthrobacter ilicis; assembly: GCF_016907545.1. Lineage (NCBI taxonomy): Bacteria > Bacillati > Actinomycetota > Actinomycetes > Micrococcales > Micrococcaceae > Paenarthrobacter > Paenarthrobacter ilicis. The sequence continues at coordinate 3,440,409 of NZ_JAFBCD010000001.1, forward strand.
CGTGCGGCTTCACGCTGACCGTGATGATGAGGTCGCCGTTGCCGGCAGGACCAGTGTTGCCCTTGCCGCGCTGGCGGACTTTTTGACCGTCCTTGATGCCGGCGGGGATCTTGACGTCGATCACGTTGCCGTTGCTTTCACGCAGGCTCACCGTGGTGCCCTTGATGGAACCGGCAAAGGAGATGGAGGTAGTGGCGGTCCGGTCCGAGCCCTTCTGCGGTGCGCGCTGGAACCCCGTGGGGCCAGCGCCGCCGAAGCCGCCGCCGAACAGGTCTGCGAACTCGGGCGGAATACCTCCACCACCGGCCGGCTGACGGGCACCGGGCCCGCCGCCAAACAAGCCGCCGAACAGGTCCTCGAACCCGCCGTTGGCACCTGCACCACCACGACCACCGGCACCCGGGGCGAACCGGGCTCCGCCTCCCATGGCACGGATGGCATCGTATTGCTGCCGGTCCTCAGGACTCGACAACACCGAGTAGGCCTCGGAAATGTCCTTGAACTTCTTCTCCGCTGCAGCATCCCCGGCATTGGTGTCCGGGTGGTACTGGCGGGCAAGCTTGCGGTAAGCCTTTTTGATGTCCGCGTCGGACGCGTCCTTGGCAATACCAAGGATCGCGTAAAAATCCTTTTCAACCCAGTCCTGGCTGGCCAAGAGCGTTTCCTTTCGTCGTCGGAACAAGATGGCAGTTCATGCCAATGTTTAGTTCAAACACTGTCACGAACTGCCATCTCGCGGGGTGGTGCTAGGCCGGGACAGCCACAATAACCTGGGCCGCGCGCAGGACCCGCTCGCCGGAGCGGTAACCGGAACGCAAGACCTGGCTGACCGTGTCCACCTGGATGTCTTCGCCCGGCTGCTGGATGAGTGCCTCGTGGACGGTGGGGTCGAATTCGACTCCGGTGTCCGCGATGCGTTCCAGTCCGTACGTCTTCAGCGCGGTCTCCAGCTTGGTGGCGATGGCAGCGAAGGGGCCGCCTTCAAGGTCACCGTGCTGGCGTGCGGCGTCGATGTCGTCCAACACCGGGAGCAGGGAGTTGAGGACGCCGATCACGGCCATCTCTCCTGCTACGGCGCGGTCGCGTTCAACGCGCTTGCGGTAGTTGACGTACTCAGCCTGCAGGCGGAGGAGGTCGTTGCGGAGCTCCGTTGCCTGGGCTTCAGCTGCAGCACCGGGGGCTACCGATTCCTCGGCCGGCACCTCTACCCCGTTGAGGATTTCCTCAGCCTGGGAGAGGGCATCGCCATCCGTGGGAGCGGCGTTGCCGTCCGCGGGAGCCGCGGCTTCGCTGTCGGCGTGACGGGCCGCCCCGGTCTCCGGATCAACCTTGCGGTTGTCCCGAATGATCGGCTTGCGCGGCTCGTTGCCTTCAGAGTGCTCTGCTTCGTTGCCGTGGTGAGGCATGGCTACTTCTTCGCTTCGTCGTCGTCGATGATCTCGGCGTCGACGATGTCCTCGTCGGCGGCCTTTTCACCGGCAGGAGCACCTTCAGCACCTGCACCCGGAGCATCAGCTGCGGAGGCCTGCGAGTAGATGGCTTCGCCGAGCTTGGTCTGGGAAGCCTGCAGCTTCTCGAACGCCGTCTTCACAGCGGCGTCGTCGGTGCCTTCCAGTGCGGACTTGAGGGCGTCGACGTCGGCCTTGACCTCGGTCTTGACTTCCTCGGGCAGCTTGTCGTCGTTGTCGGCGATCAGCTTGTCCACGGAGTAGGCGAGCTGCTCTGCGGAGTTGCGGGTGTCCGTAGCTTCGCGGCGTGCCTTGTCCTCGGCTGCGTGCTCCTCGGCTTCACGGACCATGCGGTCGATGTCGTCCTTGGACAGTGCCGTGCCACCGGTGATGGTCATGGACTGTTCCTTGCCAGTGCCCTTGTCCTTGGCGGACACGTGGACAATGCCGTTGGCGTCGATGTCGAAGGTGACCTCAACCTGCGGAACACCACGGGGTGCCGGGGCGATTCCGGTCAGTTCGAACGTGCCCAGCGGCTTGTTGTCGCGGGTGAACTCACGCTCGCCCTGGAAGACCTGGATGGCCACGGACGGCTGGTTGTCGTCAGCAGTGGTGAAGGTCTCGGAACGCTTGGTGGGGATGGCGGTGTTGCGCTCGATGAGGTGCGTCATGACACCACCCTTGGTTTCGATGCCGAGGGACAGCGGAGTGACGTCGATGAGGAGGACGTCCTTGCGCTCACCCTTCAGGACACCGGCCTGCAGTGCGGCACCAACGGCCACAACTTCGTCCGGGTTGACGCCCTTGTTGGGCTCCTTGCCGCCGGCGAGTTCCTTGACGAGCTCGGAAACAGCAGGCATGCGGGTGGATCCACCGACGAGGACGATGTGGTCGATGTCCGAAACCTTGATGCCGGCTTCTGCGATGACGTCGTTGAACGGCTTCTTGGTGCGGTCCAGCAGGTCCTTGGTGAGGTCCTGGAACTTGGCACGGGTCAGCTGCTCATCCAGGTGGACCGGGCCGTCGGGGGTGACGGAGAGGTACTGGAGGGAGATGTTGGTGCTGGTGGAGGAAGACAGTTCCTTCTTGGCCTGCTCAGCAGCTTCACGCAAGCGCTGGAGGGCGATCTTGTCCTTGGAGAGGTCGATTCCCTTGACCTTCAGCTGGCCCAGGAGCCACTCGACAACGCGGTTGTCCCAGTCGTCGCCACCGAGGCGGTTGTCACCGGCGGTTGCGCGGACCTGGATGGTGGAGAAGTTGTCCTCGTCCTTGCCAACCTCGAGGAGGGAGACGTCGAAGGTTCCGCCACCGAGGTCGAAGACCAGGATGAGTTCGTCTTCCTTGCCCTTGTCCAGGCCGTAGGCCAGTGCGGCCGCAGTCGGCTCGTTGACAATCCGGAGAACGTTCAGGCCTGCGATTTCGCCGGCTTCCTTGGTGGACTGGCGCTCGGCGTCGTTGAAGTAAGCCGGGACGGTGATCACAGCGTCGGTGACCTTTTCGCCCAAGTAGCTCTCGGCGTCGTTCTTAAGCTTCATGAGGATACGCGCGGAGATTTCCTGCGGCGTGTACTTCTTGTCATCGATGGCGACGTTCCAGTCGGTGCCCATGTGGCGCTTGACCGAAGCGATGGTGCGATCGATGTTGTTGACGGCCTGGCGCTTGGCGATTTCGCCAACCAGGACTTCGCCGGACTTGGAGAACGCAACCACCGACGGCGTGGTGCGGCCGCCTTCTGCGTTGGCGATGACGGTGGGCTCGCCACCTTCGAGAACAGAGACCACGGAGTTGGTGGTTCCGAGGTCGATACCTACTGCACGTGACATATCTTGTTTCCTTTCAATGGCCGATGTTGGAGATTGCGCCCGGCAGCACTCCACAGGGCGGATGTCTTGCCGGGGCCCACTCAACAATCGGCTAGTTGAGCGTTCTGCACTCAACTGTACTCAGCCTCAGAAAGATGTCAATCCAAAGTTGAGTGGAGTGCGCTCAACTTTGGATTTCGGGAACAGAAAACCACCGGAATCACGGGGCTGCGGGGCTGGTTTCGCCTACGGTGAACTGCTCATCCCGGGCCAGCGGCTCAGGCTTGTACACCCACGCCACCAGCACCACGGAGATGATCATCAGCAGGAACCAGGCCAGCAATTTGTCCATCGAGACGGCCTGCCAGCCATCCAACTGGTTCGGATAGAGCCACGCCCTCGACCAGGTCCCGATGTTCTCCGCAAACCAAATAAACAGAGCCACCAGCACGAAGGACACCACGATGGGCATACGGAATCGACGCCGGAACACCCGGAAATGCATCACGCACCGCCCGTAGACAAGCACGACGGCGGCCAGCAGCACCCAGCGCAGGTCAATGATGTAGTGGTGCGAGAAGAAGTTCACGTAGATCGCCCCCGCCACCAAAGCCGTGATCCAACGCCGTGGGTACCGGTCAAAGCGGAGGTCGAACAACCGGAACACCCGCACCATGTAGGAGCCAACCGCCGCGTACATGAAGCCGCTGAACAGGGGCACAGCACCGATGCGCAGGAAGCCCTCAGCCTCATAGGCCCAGGAGCCGACGTCCGTTTTGAACAGCTCCATCACTGTGCCCACCACATGGAACAGCAGGATCACGCGCAGTTCCCGCAGGGTTTCCAACCGGAAAACGATCATCAGGATTTGGATGACGACGGCAGCAAGGGTCAGGAAATCGTTGCGCGCCAGCCCCGCATCCTGGGGATACCAGAGCCTGGCACCAATGATCACCGCGAGCAACGCTGCGCCAAAGATGCAGGCCCACGCCTGCTTCAGCCCGAACACCACAAACTCGGTGAGCCCGGCCCGCATGCGCCCCGGCGAACGGTCAAGATAGCGGTGGGCGAGGGCGTCAATGGCCTGCTCCACCGAGGTCGGGTTACGCACCATGCGCCCCAGCGTCGAGCTGGCCCATGTAGTGGTCACGGGGCCACTGCCGGAGCTTCCGCGGCAACCGTGGGTACATCACGCCCAGCACTCTCATGGTCCTGCGGAACCGCCGTTCGCGGCGCGCACTCCATTCGAGGCCGAAGCCTTTGCGCACATGATCCGGCAGCAGGCCCGCCGTGAGGAAACGTGCAAGAGGCATTCCCAACCGCAGGAGCCACGGGCCCTTGGACGGCCACAGGAGGTCGGCCGCCACTTTCCGGGCCTGCGCATCCGGAGCAAGCCCCGCCACCCGGGTGGTCCAATACTCCGTGAAGGCTGCCCTATCCGGCGGCCACAGTGACTCAGGAAGCTGCAATGCGGTCCCGATCCGCGCGTACTCGCGGTAGATACGGTCGGCAGCATCGTCGTCGAGCTCTCCGTGAACCTGCTGGTAAACGGTCACGGCAGTGTCGTAAAGGGTGGCCGCCACCCACAACTGCGAGCCGGCGTCGAAGGCGTTGTATCCCGGAGTGGCGGCGTCCGCTCCGCGGCGGACCGGAGCATGGGCCCGGTTGACGAAACGCCGGACCGCATTCAGCTGCTCCTCGGAACCGTAAATCACCGCATACACGTACGTCATGGTGGCGCGGAGCCTGTCCAGGGGCCGCTCTGCAAAATTGCTGTGTTCAGCTATGCCGTGACCCACCCGGGGATCGGCAATCTGGAGGAGAATGGCGCGGCCCGCGCCGGCCAGGAGGACACCCTCCGCACCGATGTCAGCCAGTCCGCGAACCATCTGAATACTGTATCGCCCTAGCCTTGGAGCCCCACCGTGCCCTGAAGAACGGCCAGCTGATGCTCAAAAAGCTCGTCTCGGGCGGTAAATGTATCAGCGCCGTACTGACCGAATACTTCAAAGCTGATGGCCCCGAACACCGACGTCCACACCAAGACACCCCGCGCCAATGCCGCGTCCGGCGCCTCGAGATTCATCCCGGCGCGAATGGCCGCCAGGTCTTCGGCCAACGCGGCAGGAATCACGACGGCGGGAGGCACCTCGGCGTTGAGCGCACCTGCGCGATAGGCGGCATCGAAGATACCGACCAAGCGAACAATGACCCGCGTTCCCGGAATGGTGGTGCGCTCCCCCGGCGCTTGATACCCAGGGACGGGGCTGCCAAACAGCAGGGCGTAACTGGCGGGTTCACGGCTGGCCCATGCCCGGACGGCATGGGCCAGGGCCCTGAATTGCCCGGCAAAATCCTGCTCCGAAACCGCGCCTACGGCCACATCCACCTCATCACCAAGCTCGTTGTAGGCGTCGATGAGGAGGAGCGTGAGGAGTTCATCGCGGTTCTCCACGTAGCGGTACACAGCGGAAGACACGACGCCGAGATCCCTCGCCACGGCGCGCAGGGACAGGGCGGCAGCGCCGTGGAGCGCCAAGTGCTCCCGGCCCAAACGGATGATGTCGGCGATTGTCTGCGTGCGGGCACGTTCACGCGGCGTTGGGGGCTTCACATTGGCGTTGGACTTGGCTGTGGCCAGGACTACGGCGGACTCGGCAGACGTCATGTCCATAGCATGCCATAAGCGAGAGCGCCGTCAACAAAAAAGAGCACTGCTCTTGACATGGGTTCCCGCGAGCGTCATTCTGAATTCAGAGAGCACTGCTCTTGTTTTAGATTTCCAGACCATAAACCCCGAAGAAGGAATCATGTACGTCGTCACCGGAGCAGGTCCCGTTGGATACACCGTCGCTGAACAACTGGCAGAGCAAGGCCACCAGGTACGAATATTGACGCGCTCCGGCAGCGGCCCGGACCACCCCTTGGTGGAGCGCATGCGGGTAGATGCCTCCGATCCCCTGCGGTTGGCTGAGGCTGTGGCGGGTGCCGAAGCCGTTTTCCACTGCATCCACGGATCGGCCTACCGCGCAGCAGCCTGGGCAGCGGAACTCCCCCGGGCCGAGCACGTGGTGATGGATGCCGCGGCAGCTGCGGGCGCCGTCGTCGTTTTTCCCGAAAGTCTGTACTCTTACAGCGAGCCGGACCGGGTCATGACCGAGTCGAGTCCAAGGACGGCCAGCGGCGGTAAGCGCGGCATCCGCACCGCATTGCTCGCAGCCCGGCAGGCGCATGCGGCCAACACCGTGAGCGTTGTAGCCGGCGACTTCTTCGGACCGCGTGTGAAGATGGCGCATGCCGGCGAACGCATGGTGACCCCCATCCTGGCAGGCAAGACAGTGCAGTTCATCGGCTCAACCAAGCAGCCGCACTCCTTCACCTACGTCCCGGACCTCGCCGCTGCCATGATTGCGGCAGCGCGGAAACCCGCGTTGTGGAACACCGTACTGCACGCCCCCACCGGTCGTGGCGTGACCCAGGCCGACATGGCTGCAGCGCACGCGGAGGCCGCCGGTGTTGCAGCGCCGAAGGTGAGCGCCGTGCCCGGATGGGTGCTGCGGGCGGCCGGGATCGTCTCCACGGACATGCGTGAGTTGGCCGAAATGCTGTACCAGTTTGAGCACCCGTTCGTGATGGATTCATCGGAAAGCCAGCGACTCCTTGGCCTCCAACCGACTCCCCTCGCGGAAGCGGCAACGGCAACGATGACGTGGTGGCGTCAGGCCGCAAGGCAGGACACGTAGGACCGCCACCCATCGGCGCTTCCCGCGGGTGGGATAAGTTCTTGTTGGGGTAACTTCGCCCCATTGCCGGTTTCCGGCACAGCCAAACAGGCACCAGGGGCAGCATCATGGCAAATACCGCAGCATCAGGCTGGACATCGTTCTGGGAAAAGGGCGGATGGTGGCGCGCTCTGGTCCTGGCCGCAGGCTATCTGATCCTGTACAACCTGCTTTCACTCCCCTTGGGGCCACTGCTTGCCGGAATGCCGGACAGCAACGGGCCCGGAGCCATCTTTGTGGGGATCCTTCTTCCGATTCTGGTGGGATGCCTTCTCCTGGTGGCGTTCGGGTGGTCCATGGGGTGGCTGAAGGAACTGTTTGGCCGCCAACCTCTCCGCGGCAGCGGATGGATGTGGATCGCGATCGCGGTTGTCCTTGTGTTCAACATCCTGCGGATGGCCACCGTCGACTACAACGCCGCCGGCCTGGAAACAGTGGCAGCGTGGATGTTGTCGGGGCTCTTCATCGGCTTTGCTGAAGAGACGCTCACCCGTGGTTACGTCATCAAGCTCCTGCACCAAGCCCGCTACCGGGAAATCACAGTGGCGGCGATCTCTGGTGCAGTCTTCGCCGGTTTGCACGCCAGCAATCTGCTCTCCGGGCAGACGTTGATTGTGACAGCTTTCCAGCTGCTCTACACCTTTGCTTTCGGCATCTGCATGTACCTGGCCTACAGGCTGACGGGCAGGCTGATAGTTCCGATCCTCCTCCACGCCAGCACGGACCCCAGCATCTTCCTGCAGAGCGCCCACTCCGTGGATTCGCCGCTGGCTGCGTTCGCCGGATTGGGCAACATTGTGGTGATAGTGGTGGGGCTGGGATCGCTGTTCTTCATCCGGGGCAGGAGTGACGCCCCGGCCACAGTACCGGCGACATAGGGCGCCACGGCTGGCATACTCAATTCCATCGCATAGCCGGTGCCAGGACCATTGCCGGGAGGGCTCGACGACGGGGGCTTAGGTGCCGGAGCAGAGGAACCACACGGGGGCGGACATCCAGCCAGAGGCGGCCGTCGGGCAGGGGCTGACCACCGCAGACGTTGCCGAACGGGTTGCCGCCGGTAAGACCAACGTGTTTGTCCAGGACACCAGCCGCAGCGTATGGAGCATTGTCCGCGCCAACGTGCTCACGCTGTTCAACGGAATCATCCTGGCCTGTTTCATTGTCCTCTTCGCGATCGGCCGCTGGCAGGACGCCCTGTTTGGTTTCAGCGCTATTGCCAACGCAGTGATTGGCAGCGTCCAGGAATACCGGGCCAAACGTGCTTTGGACCGCCTGGCCCTCCTCAACGCACCGCATGCCAGGGTGTTGCGGGATGGGGCGGAAACGGACATAGCACTGGACGATGTGGTGCTGGACGACGTCCTGGTCCTCCGGGCCGGGGACCAGGTGCCGGCCGACGGGGTCGTGCTGGCCTCGAGGGGCCTTCAAGTGGACGAGTCCATGCTCACCGGTGAGTCCGACGCCGTGGAAAAGGCGGAGGATGACCGTGTGCTGTCCGGCTCGGTGGTGGTTGCCGGCGAAGGAAGCGCCCTGGTGGACAAGGTGGGTGCGGATTCTTTTGCCAACTCCCTGGCCGCGGAAGCCAAACGCTTCTCCTTGGTTGCTTCAGAGCTGCGCTCCTCCATTGACCGGGTACTGAAGTGGGTCACCTGGTTTGTGGGTCCAGTGGCGTTGTTGGTTTTGAACGCGCAGATGATGGCCCAAGGCGGCTGGTCGGAGGCCGTGTCGAGTGGCTCGTGGAGGGATGCTGCCACCGCCACTATCGCGTCCGTCGTCGCCATGGTCCCCCTGGGACTAGTTCTCATGACCAGCATTACCTTCGCCGTGGGAGCCGTGAAGCTGGCCCGTCAGCAGGTGCTGGTGCAGGAGCTGCCCGCGGTGGAAGGCCTGGCGCGGGTGGACATCATCTGCCTGGACAAGACCGGGACACTCACCCAGGGCGACATCGTTTTTGATGCGGCACATCCCTTGACCACACGGTCCGGGTGGGAATCGGTGCTGGCGTGGTACGGCATCCAGAACGATGCGAATGCCACGGCCCGCAGCCTGGCGGGCCACTTCCACGATCAACCGCTGGCGCCGCCCACGGACCGGGTTCCCTTCAACTCCGCTCGCAAGTGGAGCGCTGTGATGTTCGACGACGGGATGTGGATTCTGGGAGGCCCCGAGATGGTGTTCCCTGCGCAAAGTTCCCACACAGCGCAGCATTCCAACCCCGCCCGGCTGGAACTGGCCGCCAAAGCCGCGGAATTGGCAGCAACCGGCCGGCGTACGTTGGTTCTGGCCCACGGCACGCCCACCCATGATGAAACCGTCCCCACGGACGCAGCACCCGTGGCACTCCTGACTTTCAAGGAGAACATCCGTCCCGATGCATCGGAAACCCTCTCCTATTTCGCGGCACAGGATGTCGATGTCCGGATCATTTCCGGCGACAACCCCCAGACCGTGGCCGCGATCGCCCGTGAAGTCGGCCTGGACGCGCCCCACGGCTTCGATGCACGCGAGCTGCCGGAAGATGACCAGCAATTCCTGGATGCCATCAACAACAACGTGGTTTTTGGCCGGGTGACTCCTGACCAGAAGAAGCGGATCGTGGTGGCCTTGAAGTCAGCCGGCCACACCGTAGCCATGACCGGAGACGGTGTGAACGACGCCTTGGCCATCAAGGAAGCCGACATCGGCGTGGCCATGAATTCCGGGGCGGCCGCCACCAAGGCGGTGGCACGGCTGGTGCTTCTGGACGGAAAGTTCTCCCATCTGCCCAGCGTGGTGGCGGAGGGTCGCCAGGTCATCGCCAACATTGAGCGCGTTTCCATGCTGTTCCTCACCAAGACCGCCTATGCCACGTTCCTGGCCATCGCGTTCGGGATCCTGCTTCTTCCCTTTCCGTTTCTTCCCCGGCAACTGTCCGTCACTGATGGCCTGACCATCGGCATCCCGGCGTTCTTCCTGGCCTTGCTGCCCAACGCGCAGCGCTATATTCCGGGTTTCCTCCGTCGGTCACTCACCTTCGCCGTTCCAGCAGGTGTTTCCGTGACGCTGGGCCTCGCTGCCTACGCCCGCCTGGCAGCGAACCTGCAGATTCCCGAAGCTGAGATACGGACGGGCTCCACGCTGATCCTGGCCATCATCGGCATTTGGATCCTGGTGGTGCTCTCGCGTCCGGTCACGCGTTTCAAGGGGATGGTGATCGGGGCCATGATGATCGGGCTGGTTCTGGTGTACTCGGTTCCTGTTGCCCGGAACTTCCTGCAATTCACCGATCCGACGCTCCCCACAGCACTGCTGATCCTGGCCACGTCAGGGGCCTGCATAGGGCTGGTGGAGGTGGTGCGCTTTGTCCACCGGCGCGTCGCTTACAGGGACGCCCAAGAAGTGCTTCATCACCGCTCGAAGTAGCGCCGTCCGCGTCCTGTCCACAGCGGCACCACCACGGCAAAACTGGCTATGGACTGGCTGATCACAGCGGACCAGTCACCATCTGCTGCAACCAGAAGGTCCAGCACGGCGAACGCCAGGCCCAGAAGCATGACCGCCGTTGCTCCCTGGCGGGCGGCGCTGCTTCCGCGCGCCACCCCGGATGCCAACCCGATGACCAGAAGGCCAAACAACACCATGCCGGCACCAAGCAGGGTGATGGGCAACGTGACGCCTTGGGACTGCGCATCCGGGGCGTACCGCAGGAAAATAGTGAGGATCCCCAGGAGAATCTGGGTGATGCCGGCCATGTACATCAGCACCACCGCAAATGTCACCGTACCGGGCCGCTGTGAGCGCTCCCCCGTCATCATGGCGTGATCCCCGTCATGGTCCGAGCATAGACGAGGCATACTCCACTCCAACCCGGAGTTACAGCTTTTGTCACATAATTTACCGCTCATTCACGTCGCTCTTGAATCCAGTCAACCCGGCGTTCCTAGGGTCTGAACATGGAAAAAATCTCCCGCAGATCCCTCATCTCAGCCGGCCTCGGTGCTGGAATCGTCGCCGGCGTGGCCGCCCTGCCGCAGACCGCCGTCGCGGTTTCAACAGCGGACGACGCCGGTCTCCGCACCGATCCGTTTACGCTGGGCATCGCGTCGGGCGAACCATGGCCGGACGGCTTTGTCATCTGGACCAGGCTGGCGATGAACCCCGTGGCCGGGGACGGCCTGGGGAGCATGCCGTCCCGCAACGTTGCCGTCGCGTGGGAAGTTGCCGAAGACCCGGCCATGCGCAGGGTAGTAGCCCGCGGCGTCGAACATGCCAGGATCGAAAGCGCCCACTCCGTGCACGTCGAGCTGAAGGGCCTGCGGCCGGGCCGCGAATACTTCTACCGTTTCCGCACCGGACGCCACCTCAGCGAGGTCGGCCGCACGCTGACGGCCCCGGCACCAGGCGAAACTCCCACCGCGTTGGCCATGGCGTTCGCCAGCTGCGCCCAGTACGAGCACGGCTACTTCACTGCTTACAAGCGGCTGGCAGAGGACCACCCGGACCTGGTGCTGCACCTCGGCGACTACCTCTACGAGTACAAAAAGGACAGCTACGTGATCGGCGGCGGCAACCCCCGTGATCATGAGGGCCCGGAGACAGTCAGTCTCGCGGGTTACCGCCAGCGGCACGCCCAATACAAGGCCGACGCCGATCTGCAGGCTGCGCACGCAATCGCGCCCTGGCTGGTGGTGTGGGATGACCACGAGGTGGACAACAACTGGGCAGACGACATTCCGGAGAACAGCGATGCGGGCCAGCTGAACGACACCACTGAGCACTTCCGGCAGCGCCGCGCAGCAGCGTTCCAGGCGTACTACGAGAACATGCCACTGCGCCCGTCATCGGTCCCGGCAGGCTTCGACATGAAGATTTACCGCACCATCCAGTGGGGCCAGCTGGCAAACTTCCACATGATGGACACCCGCCAGTACCGGGACGATCAGCTCGCCGGCGACGGCTGGCGGAAGAACGTCGCCGAACGCTTGGACGAGAACCGCACCATCACCGGCGCCGAGCAGGAAAAGTGGTTGCTGGACGGTTTCCGGAACTCCACGCAGCGCTGGGACATCCTGGGCCAGCAGGTCTTCTTCGCCGAGCGGGACCGTGACAAGGCACCGGACATCGACGACGTCTCCATGGATGGCTGGGACGGTTACGCCGCGTCCCGCCGCCGCATCACCCAGGGGTGGGTGGACGCCAAGGTGCGCAACGCCGTCGTGCTGACCGGCGACGTACACCGCCACTGGGCCACCGACCTCAAAGTGGACTACAAGGACCCGGCGTCACCAGTGGTTGGGTCGGAACTGGTGTGCTCGTCGATCACCTCCACCGGAGATGGAAACGGCTCCACTACAGATCCCACCATGGCGTGGAACCCGCACCTGAAGTTCTACAACGACAACCGCGGCTACGTGAACACGCGCATCACCAAGGACGCCATGGCCGCGGACTTCCGCGTGCTGGACTACGTCACCACTCCGGGCGCTCCGGCCAGCACCAGGAAGTCGTTCACCATCAAGGACGGTGTACCGGGCCTCGCCTGACCCAGCCAGGGTTAGTCGCCCAGCATCAGCCCGGCAGCCTTTTCGCCGATCATGATCGCAGGGGCGTTGGTGTTGCCGCTGGGGACAGCCGGGATGATGGAGGCATCGGCCACCCGGAGGCCCGCAACACCCCGGACCCTGAGCTGCGGATCCACAACGGACAAATCGTCCACACCCATCTTGCAGGTGCCAACCTGGTGATGGTAAGTGCCGGCAGCTTGACGGGCAAAGGCCCGGACGTCGTCGCGGGATGCAGGAGCCGACGACGGCGTGAACTCACCTCTGCGGAAGGGTGCAAAGGCATCCTGGGCGCCTATCTCGCGGCAGAGAATGATGGCGTCCACCAAGGCCTCAACGTCGTATTCCTCGGCCAGGATGTTCGGGTCCACCAAGGGTGCTGCCACGGGGTCCGCCGATGCCAGCCGTAACGTGCCGCGGGAGCGCGGCCGGACAATTCCCGGTGCAATGGTGTACCCATGCTCCGGTGCCGGGCCACCGTCGGTGGGATACGGCAGGTGCAGGAACAAGGGCTGCAGGTCCGGGGCTTCTTCTTCCGTTTGGCTGCTGTGCGCGTACAGCTGGCTTTCCAACAAATTATGGCGGCCCGCCACCAGCGGTGCGGATGCCTCGTAAATGTTGCCCGCAAGCAGGTGGTCGTGAAGGTTTTCACCGACGCCCGGCAGGTCCACCACGGTATCAATGCCCACGTCACGGAGATGGGCGGATGGTCCAATGCCGGACAGCATCAGGATCTTCGGGGAACCAATGGCGCCGGCACTGATGATGACTTCCGCGCCGGCTTCCGCCTGAAGCAGCTCACCATCGAGCTGGTATTCGACGCCGGTTGCCCGTCCGCCGTCGAGCGTCACCCTGGTGACCAGCGCATCCGTGGTGACCTTGAGGCCCGGGTGGTCAAGCACCGGCGCAACAAAGCTCTGCCAGGCGCTGGCACGCCTGCCGTCCTTGGTGGTGGTGTGGTTGAAGCCGACGCCGGTCATCTGGATGCCGTTGAAATCATCGGTTTCCGTGTGGCCGAGGGAGACAGCAGCGTCCACGAAGGCCTGGGCAGCCGGGTGCCTCTCCATGATGCGCTCAACGTGGAGGGGGCCTCCTTTTCCGTGGAACTCACTGGCACCATCGGCGTGGTCCTCGGATTTCTTGAACAGCGGCAGGACCTCATCCCAGGACCAGCCCTCTGCACCCTGGGCGGCCCAGGCATCGTAGTCGGTCCGGTGCCCGCGGATGTAGATCATTCCGTTGAGGGAGCTGCTGCCGCCAAGGACCCTGCCCCGGGGCCAGAACAGGCTGCGGTTGTTCGCGTGCTTCTGCGGCGTGGTCATGACAGCCCAGTCGTTGGCCCCGGTCAGGAGATTCGGCCAGCCCTGGGGGTTGTGGATATTGGGATCGGAGTCCACCGAACCGGCTTCAAGGACGTGGACCGTATGGCCGGCGTCGAGCAAGCGGCGGACTATGACGCTGCCTGCGGAGCCTGCGCCGACCACCACGTAGTCGGAATGATGAGATGTGTTGTCAGCCATGGGGTTCCTCCTCGAACGGGGCCGTGAAACAAGGACCGGCATCGCAGTGCCGTCCCCAGCAGTTTGCCGCGGACCGGCACTGGGGCTCTTGGCATGGGACGCACAGCACTGCGCACCACCCGCACTCTTGTGAGCGGCATCACTGTGGCGGATGCGTTCATGGGACACTGGAAATGCCGCTTTCAAAGGAGAGATGACGTGACCGGTGCCATTGCCAGGCAGCCCCGGGAAGAGTTCACCACCACTTCCTTGGCCAGGACCGAGCGCTTTGACGCGTGGAACCAAGCCGTCAACCAGGCCTTCGTTCCACTGTCCGTGGTTGCCAAGGATCCGGAGGGCTTTGGGGGCGGGCTGATCAACCAATCGGTGGGACCGGTGTTCCTCAGTGCCGTTTCAGGGACAGCAAGCCACGTAAGGCGCGGCCACCGCCAGATCCAAGCCAACGATCCCGGGCTGGTGAAGTTGGGGCTTCAGCTGCGCGGCTACTCCGTGGTGGCGCAGGATGGCAGGGAAGCGGCGCTGACTCCCGGCGACTTCGCCATCTACGACACCACCCGGCCCTACGATCTTTACTTCGATGACGCGTTCCGGATGATGGTGGTGATGTTCCCGCCCGAAGCACTCCACCTGAACCGCAAGAGCATCGCCGGCCTCACGGCGTCCAGGATTTCCGGGCGGCAAGGACTGGGCTCGCTGACCTCCGCGTTACTGGGTGCCATCGCCAAACAGCTCCACGAGGACACGGTGACCGACGCAGCCACGGTGTCGGACGCCCTGTTGAACCTGATCTCGGCAGTTTTCGCCGAGCGGGTCCCGCCGTCGTCGCCCCTTTCCCCGGAGCGGCTGGCACTCATGGAGAGGGTGGAGGCATTTGTCGGGGCGCGGTTGGGTGACCCCGAACTCACGGTCAACCAGATCGCCGCCGCCCACAATGTTTCGGTGCGCTATCTCCAGAAGCTCTTCGAAGAACGGGACGATACCGTGAGTGCCTGGCTTCGCCGGCAACGCTTGGAGAAGTGCCGTTCCGATCTGGTGGATCCCCGCCTCCAGACGCGGCCCGTGTCCGTAGTTGGAATGCACTGGGGTTTCACGGATGCTTCCAGTTTTTCCCGGGCCTTCAAAACCGCGTTCGGCTATTCCCCTTCCGAATACCGGTACTCGTACAGACCCGCCTAAGCCGTCCGCCCCCTCCGCCCCGACGCATCCCGGACAAGTTTGCCCGTTGCGGGCAGGACCGTGAAAAGATCAACCATGCGTCAGATGCAGCACTCCAGCAAACTCCAGAATGTCCGGTACGAACTCCGGGGGCCAATCCTTCAAGCGGCCAAGGCCATGGAGGCCGAAGGCCACCGGATCCTGAAGATGAACCTCGGTGATACCGCCCCGTTCGGCCTGGAGGCGCCGGAGTCAGTGGTGGTGGACATGATCCACCACCTTCGTGGAGCCCAGGGCTACAGCGATTCAAAAGGCATCTTTTCAGCCCGCACCGCCATCTCGCAGTACTACCAGACCCGTGGGCTGATGAATATTGGCGTTGAGGACGTTTTCATCGGGAACGGCGTCAGCGAACTCATCTCCATGACCCTGCAGGCGTTCATGGAGAACGGCGACGAAATCCTCATCCCCGCCCCGGACTACCCGTTGTGGACTGCCACGGTAACGCTCACTGGCGGCAAGGCCGTGCATTATCTCTGCGATGAGGACGAGAACTGGTGGCCGAACATGGCCGACGTCGAAGCCAAAATCACCCCGCGCACACGGGGAATCGTGATCATCAACCCCAACAACCCCACGGGCGCCGTGTACCCGCGGCACATCCTGGAGCAGTTCGCAGACCTGGCGCGCAAGCATGACCTGGTGCTCTTCTCTGACGAGATCTACGAGAAGATCCGGTACATCGACGCACCACACATCCACACAGCGTCCATTGCCGATGACATCTGTGTCCTGACCTTCAGCGGGCTGTCCAAGGCCTACCGCATGCCGGGCTACCGTGCGGGCTGGGTGGCCGTGACCGGTCCCCTCACCGCTACCGCTGCGTACAGGGAATCCCTGGAATTGCTGGCATCCCTGCGCCTGTGCTCCAACGTTCCTGCGCAGCACGCCATTCAAACGTGCCTGGGCGGGTACCAAAGCATAGAGGCCCTCATCAGTCCGGGCGGTCGCCTGCGGGAACAGCGCGACCTCGCCTGGAAATTGCTGACCCAAATCCCCGGGGTGACCTGCGTCCCCGCCGCCGGCGCCATGTACCTGTTCCCCCGGCTGGACCCGGAGCTCTACCCCATCGCCTCGGATGAGAAGTTCGTACTGCAATTGCTGCAGGAACAGAAAATCCTGGTCTCCCACGGCACGGCCTTCAACTGGCCCACCCCGGACCACTTCCGCTTTGTCATCCTGCCTGCGGAGCGGGACATTGAAGAAGCGGTCCGCCGGATTTCACACTTCCTGGCGGCCTACCGGAACCGGCCGGCCAACTAACCCAGCCAGGTCGCAATTGAGGGCTTAGAGCGCCGGATCGATCATGGTCATACCCGCCACTCTTGCCGTATCGAACCCGGGCAACAGCGTGGCGGCTTCTTCCAAGCCAATGGTTCGCTCAATCAGCAACTGGGGCTGCAATGAACCGGCTTCTATCAGCGCCATCATGCCCGGGTAGTCCACAGCGGCCATGCCGTGGCTGCCCAGGAGATCCAGTTCCCAGCCGATAACGCGGGCCATGGGCACCTGGGGGTTGCCGTTGATCGAGGGAAGCAGGCCAATCTGGACGTGCCGGCCCCTTCTGCGGAGGCTCAGGATGGCGTCGGAGCAGGTCTGTTCGCTTCCCACGGCATCAACGGCCACGTGCGCGCCTCCCCCGGTCAGTGCGTGAATGGCTTCCGGGATGTCAGAGCCATCGGCAAGAACCGTGTGCTCAGCACCCAGACGGGACGCCACCTCAAGGGCTTCAGGGTTGCGGTCCACGGCCACCACACGGGCTCCCATGGCCTTGGCAATCATCACGGCGCTCAGCCCCACGCCGCCCGCTCCCACCACGGTGACCCACTCGCCGGCGCGGACATTGGCCCGGGCAGCAAGCGCACGGTACGCGGTGGCGAAGCGGCAGCCCAGGCTTGCCGCCGTCGAATATTCAACGCTGTCAGGGATGGCAACCAGGTTGCTGTCCGCTGCGTGGAGGGCCACGTACTCGGCAAAGGAACCCCAGTGGGTGAAGCCTGGTTGCTGCTGGTCGGGGCACACCTGCGCTTCACCGGCGAGGCACCACTCGCATTTCCCGCAACCACAAACGAACGGGACCGTCACACGATCGCCCTCTTTCCAGAGTTCCACGCCCTCGCCTACCGAGGCGATGACGCCCGCAAGCTCGTGGCCAGGAACGTGAGGCATGGCGATGTCATCGTGGCCGGCCCAGGCATGCCAGTCGCTACGGCACATGCCTGTTGCCAGCACTTTCACCACCACTCCGCCGTGGGGGGCTTGCGGTATGGCGACCTCCCTGACGTCGGGCTGGGTCCGGACCTCATCAAACACTATTGCTCGCACGCCTCTGACTCTAACAATTCGCCGGAACTGTCACACTTCCGGGATCCGCTCCGACATTCCTGATGTAAGCCACCATCTCTGAAGGGACGTCAGCATGACCCGCATCAACATCGGCCGTACCAACAAGCTTGGCTACGCCGCCGTCATTGGCCTTGAAGGCTACGCCCGCAAGTCCGTGGATCCGGACCTGTACGAGCTCATCAAGCTCCGCGCTTCCATCCTCAACGGCTGCGGATTCTGCGTGGACATGCACGCCACCGAAGGCCGCAAAAGCGGAATCCCGGAAAGGAAGCTGCATGCAGTGGCAGCGTGGCAACACTCCAAGGTGTTCTTCGATGCCCGCGAACAAGCTGTCCTGGCTCTGACAGATGCCGTGACCCAGCTGGGCCCTGACACCGTCACCGACCAGATCTGGAACAACGCCGCCACCCATTTTGACGACTCCCAGATGGGCGGACTCATCATGGCCATCTCCACCATCAACGTGTGGAACCGCATTGCCATCAGCACACAGATGGAACCACCCGTGGATGAGAAGAACCCGGTCATCTGAAAGGTAGCGTTGGCAGCATGACTCTTGCGGTGTCAGCCACGGCGGCGTGGCAGGGCGAACGGAACCGTCTCCTGGGGATCGCCTACAGAATGCTGGGCGACTTCGGGCATGCCGAGGACGTCGTTTCTGAGGTAGCGATTGACGCTGTCCGGCAGGAACGGAACACCTCCGCGGGCCGGGTGGAATCCTGGCCGGCGTGGCTGACCACTGTGTGCGTACGGCGCTCCATCGACCGCGTGCGCCAGCTCGCTGCCGTCCGGGAGGAGTACACCGGGCCGTGGCTGCCCGAACCGGTTGACACTTCCCTGCTCCCCGAAGACGCCGTAGCCAACCGCGAGCTGTTGTCACTGACCCTGCTCCATTTGGCGGAACAACTGGCACCGGAGGCACGGGCTGCGCTGGTCCTGCACCGCGCTTTCGGCCTGCCGGCTCCGGAAATCGCGGAGATCCTGGAGAAGACGCCAGCCGCCGTTCGCCAGATGATCTCCCGTGCCGAACGACGCCTGGACATCGATCCCAACGCTCCCGCTCCACGGGCCAAAGACCGCGCGGTCCTGGAGAAGCTCGTGCACGCGATCGAACAGGGAGAGATTGACACCGTAGTGTCCTTGCTCCACCGCGATGCCGTCCTCTGGGCTGATGGCGGCGGCAAGGTCAAGAGCGCCGTGAACCCCCTGTTTGGGGCGGAGAGGATCGCGCGCTTTTTTACGGGCATCCTGGGAAAAGCCATCGCCGCCGATCCCGAGGAACCGGTCCGGGCCTGGGTTGTGGCGATCAACAGCGGATCAGCCTTGGTCCTCAAACATCACGGCCGCTCGGACGTCATTGAAATATACGTGGCCCCGGACGGGTCCATCCGGGGCCTGCGGCAACTCTCCAATCCGGACAAGCTGACGCGCGTTTCCTTGTCTGCGGGCGCGAAATAGCGGGAAGCCTTCCAGTTCGTTGGACGCTTCCCTACGACGTGGCAGGATTCCCGCGAACCCGCCTACTCTGGGCCCGGCGGAGGCGAGCCACCAGCGTCGCGGCGAGCAACGCCGTCGTCAGTTCCAGGCCGATGACCAGCAGCAGCTGCGCTGCACCGGACGTTTCAGGAACGCTCGACGCCGGCCTGCCGCCATGGCTGTGGCCGGCGCCTCCCGCTCCGAGCAGCAGGACCGCGTGGAGTGCCACCATCACCAAGGCCGCAGCGGTTACTTGGTGAAGCGACCCCACACGGCTGTGGCGCCAGATGTGAACTGCGCAGGGCAGGCATACCGCCGCCATGGCGATCATCAGGAAGCCCAGCCAAACCCCGTGATTCCCGGACACCGCCAGCCACAGATGAGCCGCGCAGGAGGCCGCGGTCAATGCTGCACAGAGACGGGGATGGAGGACAGGCCCGGCGAACCGGACCCGTCCCGTCGTCGTGGTCATGGTGTTCCCGGAGCGGTTTTAGTGGCAGTGCCCGGCGGCTTCGCCGTCGTGGTGCTCGCCAGTGGCGCCGGCGGCACTGTGGCAACTCGAGCCTGAGGCGTTGGCCGGCACGTCCAGAACGGGGCTGCGGTCGAAGAAGCCCTCGGGACGCAGCTTGAAGCCCACGGTATCCACGGGCATGATGGGCCAATCCTCAACGCGGGGGAAGTGGGTCAGGCCGAACGTGTGCCAGAGGACGATGTCCTGGCCGTCGATCTCGCGGTCCTGGGCAACGTAAGCCGGCAAGCCAGCACCGCCGGAGTGCTGATTCACGAAGTCGCCCGTGGGGTAGCGCTCGTCGTCGGCGTAGCGGGTGACCCATACGTCCTTGGTGGCGAAGGCTGCGCGCTTGGCAATGGATGACCCCGGATCGGCCAGGAGCGTGGGCTGGTTTTCGGCGTGGAGTTTGTAACCGACGGGCTCGCCGAGGCGGTTTGTGGACCCAGGGTTGGAAATGATCCAGGTGCGGCCAGCCCTTGCGTCGGCTTCGCGGACGGCCTCGGACTCTTTCGCCAGGAGCGTGCGCTTGCGGGAGAACGCATTGCCGCGCTCATTGCCCTCGCCCATGGCCTGGCGGACCACGTCTTCTTCCTCCACACGGTTGATGAAACCGTCAATGGCCATGTCCAGGCGCGCGCTGAACAGGTGCTGGTGGAACGGTGCACCCAGCCCGGGAGCCAGCTGGGAAATGTTCTCCGAGCCGCCTTCCGGGAACGCGCTGGTGAACACGACGCCGGTGGCCTTGGCTTCGAACTCGATGGTGCCGTCCAGGTAGAGGTACCAGTAGAAGCCGTAATCGTAGTTGCCGATGGTGGTGAAGAAGGAGATCACCAGGCGACGGTTGCGGCGGGTGTAGTTGATGCCGGTCCAGAGGTCGGAGTGCTTGGACAGGATGCCCCAGTCTTCCTCGTGCATGCAGATGCCGTTGCGGATCTCACGGGGATTGCCGAAAGCGTCGCTGATGACAGGGCTGAGGTAGGTGATGTCGCCCAGGCAGTCGCAGCCCAGTTCCAAGGAGTTTGCGTACTGGCCCACCAGGTATTCGCCGGTATCGAAGTAGTTCTGCCAAGACCTGATGGGCGAGGGATCGCCGTAGGGCACCACCATTTCGGCAATGGACGCGCGATTAATGATGGGCCGCTTCTTCTCGCCGTCCTGGAAAGCCAGGTTGTGGAGGACAACTCCTTCGCGGACGTCGAAGCCGACGTCCACGCTCCACTTTTCCCACTCCACGTGGTTGCCGCCCGTGACGGTGAAGCTGGGGCCTTCGGGCTGCGTGATGCTGATGGGTTTCTGGGTTTCGCGGAGAGGGCCGGTCAGTTCAGGATCCGTGTAGTTTCCGTGCTCTGCCGGGATCGGCATGACGCCCAGATCGATGACCTGGGTGACTTCCTTGTTGACCACGTCCACGTAGGCTACGAGTCCATCCACGGGGTGCGCCCAAGCGCTGTCCTCCGGGAAGTCCTGCACGAACGCGAGCCCACGGAGGATGCGCCGGCCCCTTTCGTCTTCATATTCAAAGACGCCGGCGGACAGCGGAGCAACACGGACCTTCTCCACGTCCAGGTCCCGGGCTGCGAGCGCTGTGAGCCACCGCTCATCGGTGGCGAGGAGCGCCTCCACCACCTCGAACTCTTCCTCGAGGACGGGGAGTTCACCGGAGACCTTGGTGTCCAGTTCGAGTGCTGACACGATCTCGCCGCGGGTTACGGAGACCACGACGTCCGTAGGAGCTCCACCGGAAATGTCGTGGATGAAGACGCGGAAACGGCGTTCAAGCCCGGGGGCGCCACGGGAGGGGTCCACCAGCCCCAGGTAGGCGATGCGCTTCTCAGCGCCCAAATGGCCGGCGGCCTGCAGGATCCCCTGTACCTGGGAAATCTCGGCGCCCGTTGCCAGGCCGTACTGTGCTTGCTCGGTGGCGACTGTCTCAGTTGCTGTGGGCGTCATGGCTGCCTCTTGTCCGGGACCGGTGATGGGTCGGAGTTTATTTTCTATAGTTGTAGAGAATAGCCAAAACGTAAGATGGGTCACAAGACCTTTTCGCCGATTATTTTCCCGGGAGCCCCAACAGTGCCAAAGATTGTGGACCACGATCAACGACGCCTCGAACTGGTGGACGCTACCTGGCGCATCATCGCAAGGCTGGGCATGGAAGGGGCCACCATGCGGGAGATAGCCGAGGAGGCAGGCTTCGCCAACGGCGCGCTCAAGCCCTATTTCCCCACCAAGGACCTGCTTCTCACATCGGCCTTCGGGCACGTTTTCAACCGCACCAACCAGCGCATCGCCACCATGACGGAGGGGCTCTCCGGGGTGGCCGCTCTCCGCGCATTCTGCGCCGAAGTCCTGCCCTTGGATGAGGAACGCGTCAACGAAGCCCGGATCGTGATTCCCTTCTGGCAGAAGGCACTGAACGACGCCCAGATGGCCATCCTTCACAGCGAGTCCATGAGCCAGTGGCACACCACCATCACTGCCCACGCCGCAGCAGCCCGGGCGGCCGGTGAGATCAAGGCGCCCATCGGGGACGCCGCCGTCGCCGATCACCTGCTGAACATGATGCTCGGCGCGCAGATCGTGGTGGCGCTGTCCCCTGCAGAACATTTTTCGCAGGATCTCGCGGGGCAGTTGGACAACTACCTGGCGCTGCTGGCTGTTTGACCTCGCATCCGTGACGCCGGCCGCGGCCGAGCTGCGGATTACGTAACAGTCGACCTGCACCTGTCCGCCTTTATATGGTTCGAAAGGACTGGAACAGTGCCCTGTTGAGGCGGTCGACCGCCGCGCAACTTCGAAGACATTTCGACATCAAAGACCGGGGAATGAAAAAGTAATGAAGTTTTTCAAAGCAAGGGTTTTACTCTGGCCACTCGTCTTGGTCACTCCACTGGTTATTGCAGGAATCGTGGCAATTTTCGCTTCAGGCGCCCTGAATGCCCTGGCTCTCAATTCACTGTTCGGCAGCAACTCGAGCGAACGCGATTCCCAGGTGCAACAGTCCGTCACCCGGGTGCAAGAGGTTGCCCTGGTCAGCCTGCACATTGAGGGGGTGGCACGACACGAAAGTTCAGGCGAAATACTCGGAGTGGTTGTACCTGCCAGCGAGAAGACCACGCTGATCCAGTATAAGTTCGATGCAAAACTCGGCGTCGACGGGTCAAAGGTGAAAATCGAACCCACCGGTAAAGACTCATATCGGGTGACCATCCCCGAATTCGTCGGGATTGGCTACGAGGATCCCGTGTTCGAGGATCCTCTGGAAAGCAGCGAGGCGCTCAGTTGGCTAACACCGGCAGCGGTCCAAACCCGCATGATCACCAACATTCTCAGCGACGAAAACAAGCAGAAGTACATTGTTCAAAACCACGACGCCCTTCGAGAACAGGCCCAAGCCTTTTACTCTGGAATAGTCGCGAGCGTGGATCCAAAAATCCAGCTCGTATTTGAATTCGCACAGTAAATTCAGCTCGTGGCGCCCGACGCCACCACGCCCACGCCCAGCCCGGCGATCACACCGCTGCTGACGCGCTCGACGACGGTGCCCACCTTGGGGCGTTTGAGCCACCGCATCGCCTTGAACGCCACAACGGCGATCATGGAGAGGTAGGCGAAGGCGATGACCGCGACAACGAGGCCCAGGATCAGGGAAGTGCCCATGGTGTCGCCCCCGTGCGGGATGAATTGCGGAACCACGGCCAGGTAGAAGAGTCCCACCTTGGGGTTGAGCAGCGTGGACAGCGCGCCGGCGCCCAGGGCTGAGAGCCGACTGTACGGGAGGGGCTCCTCCCCGCCGGAACCGTCCATGCCTGCCTTGGCCGCCTTCCGGGACTTGATGAATGACGAGACACCCAGGTACAGCAGGTACAGGCCGCCCGCGATCTTCACCCACCGGAACAATTCAGCGGACTGCTCCAGGATCGCAGCCAACCCAACGCCCACCAACGCAGCCCACGCAATGGCACCCGCAGCTGAACCAGCCGCCGCGGCAATGCCCGCACTTGGCCTGTTCAGCGCAATCCGGAGGACCAGAAACGTATCGGGACCGGGAGTCACCGAAAGGACAAGGCAGAGGCCGGCAAAGGCTGCGAGGGAAGCGAGGCTCACAAGCTCGATTATCAGGCACGGCTGCCGGGACGGAAAGCGTTCACTTCCCGTCAAGGGCTGTTCGTTCAACGACAAGCACACCGCAAGTGACTCCCACCACACTGGAAACAAACGTTGCGTGCCCCACCGGACGCCACGACTTACTACCTGAGCGGAGTACCAATGGAGACTTACGACGCCCTGCTGGCCTCGATCACCCCGGCCGCCGGCCAGAACAGCCGCACCATTCTTGACCCTGCGACGGGCGAGGCTGTTGGCGAGGCACCCGTTCACACCGTGGAAGACCTGCAGGCCGCAATCGACGCAGCAGCCGCAGCGCAACCTGCCTGGGCTGCGCTGGGCCACGACGCCAGGTCCGCCGCGCTCCTGAAAGCAGCCGACGCCGTCGAACGTTCCGCCGAAGAACTTGCCCGGCTGCTCTCCCGCGAGCAAGGCAAGCCGCTGAACGGCCCCAATGCCCGCTTCGAAGTGGGCGCCTGCTCCGCGTGGCTCCGTGCCACCGCGGGCACTCCGCTGGAACCCGAGGTGGTGGTTGATGACGGCGAAACGCACGCCGAACTGCACTACCGGCCCATCGGCGTGGTGGGTGCAATTGGCCCGTGGAACTGGCCCATGATGATCACCATTTGGCAGATCGCGCCAGCGCTCCGCATGGGCAATGCGGTGGTGGTCAAGCCCTCCGAATACACTCCGCTGTCCGTGCTGGCGCTGATTTCCATCATCAACCAGGAACTGCCTGAGGGCCTGCTGTCCGTAGTCTCGGGCGGCCGCGACGTCGGCGAAGCGCTGGCCTCACACGATGCCATTGGAAAGGTGATGTTCACCGGGTCCACAGCTACGGGCAAGGCGATCATCCGGTCCTCTGCGGACACCGTCAAGCGGCTCACGCTGGAGCTCGGCGGCAACGACGCCGGAATTGTGCTGCCAGACTCCGATCCCAAGGCAATTGCGGAGGGCTTGTTCTGGGGCGCTTTCATCAACACCGGACAAACCTGCGCCGCCCTGAAGCGCCTGTACGTCCACGAGTCCCAGTACGAGGCCGTCTGTTCCGAGCTCGCCGCTGTTGCCGCCGCCATGCCCATGGGCAACGGGCTGGATGAGAACAATGTGCTTGGTCCGCTGCAGAACCGGCAGCAGTACAACATTGTTGCCCGGCTGGTGGACGCCGCCCGCGAGTCCGGCGCCCGGATCCTGGTGGGCGGAAACCCCGACGACAACCAGCCCGGCAACTTCTACCCCACCACCCTGGTGGCGGACATCGACAATGACAATCCGCTGGTGGCCGAGGAACAGTTTGGCCCGGCACTGCCGATCATCAAATACAGCACCGTTGACGAGGCGGTGGCCAAGGCGAACGCGCTCGACGTCGGACTGGGCGCCTCTGTTTGGTCCTCCGACCTGGGTGCCGCACGGGAAGTCGCCGCCCGCATCCAGGCCGGAACCGTGTGGATCAACAAGCACGGTGCCGTGGACCCCCGGGTGCCGTTCGGCGGGGCAAAGCAATCAGGCTACGGCTTGGAATTCGGCGCCGAAGGCCTGAAGGCATTGGGCGTTCCGCAGGTGATCAACGGCTGACGCGATGCCTGCCCGCGGCCATAGCGTGGACGCGTTTGGGTGGCCCGGCTCACTGCATGAAATTATGGGCACCATGTCCCAGAAGATTGCGTATCAAGGTGAGCCGGGAGCCAACTCGGATCTCGCGTGCAAGCAAATGTTCCCCGCTATGGAGAGCGTCCCGTGTGCAAGCTTTGAGGACGCCTTTGAGCTGGTCTCCTCCGGGGCCGCGGACCTGGCCATGATCCCGATCGAGAACTCCATTGCAGGACGCGTAGCCGACATCCACGTCCTGCTCCCCCAGTCCAACCTGCAGATTGTGGGCGAGTACTTCCTGCCCATCCGCTTTGATCTCCTGGGGATTCCGGGCAGCACCATCGAGGGTGCCACCGAGGTCCACAGCCACATCCACGCGCTGGGCCAGTGCCGGCGGATCATCCGCGAAGCAGGCCTGAAGCCGGTCATTGCGGGCGACACGGCCGGGTCGGCGCGCGAGGTACGCGACTGGAACGATCCCCGAAAACTCTCCCTGGCTCCCCCTTTGGCCGCCCAGCTGTACGGTCTGGAAGTCCTGGCGTCCGGCGTCGAGGACGACCCCACCAACACCACCCGCTTTGTGGTGCTGGCCCGCGAGCGCGAGCTTCCCACCAAGGAAGAGTTGCCCGCCCCGGCCATCACCACTTTTGTATTCCGCGTCCGCAACGTTCCATCGGCCCTGTACAAGGCGCTGGGTGGATTCGCCACCAACGGCCTCAACATGACGCGCTTGGAGAGCTACATGGTGGGCGACGAATTCGCAGCCACCATGTTCATCTCCGATGTGGAGGGGCACCCGGAAGACCCACGGTTGAGGCGTGCCTTGGAGGAATTGGAATTCTTCACCACCGAGGTCCGGGTGTTGGGCGTCTACGCCGCTGATGGCTACCGGGAACGGAACACGGTCAGCGCGTAGGCGCCTGCATCCTGTGGTCCGGGCCGAGGCCCGGACCACAGGAGAGGACACTCAGCGTCCCACGGGGGCGCCTTCTTCTTCATGCTCGCGGATCACGGCATCGCGCGGGGACCGTCCAAGCTTGCTGGGCCACCAGATCTTGCTGCCAATGTCGTAAGCCAGCGCAGGAACCAGCAGAGACCGGACCAGGACCGTGTCCAGCAGCACGCCGAATGCCACAATGAATGCCAGTTGCACCAGGAACATGATGGGGATGACACCCAGGGCCGCGAACGTGGCCGCCAACACCACGCCGGCGGAGGTGATCACGCCACCGGTCACGGCCAGCCCGCGGAGGATGCCCGGCCGGGTTCCATGCTTCAACGATTCCTCGCGCACCCTGCTCATCAGGAAGATGTTGTAGTCCACACCCAACGCAACAAGGAACACGAATCCGAACAGCGGAACGGTGGCATCAGCTCCGGAGAACTTGAAAATCCCGTTGAACACCCAGGCAGAGACGCCCAGGGCTGCAGCGTAGGAGAGCACCACGGACAGCACCAGCAGCACCGGCGCCACCACGGATCGCAGCAGGAGCATCAGGATGAAGAGGATCACCACCAGAACCACCGGAATGATCACCAGGAGGTCGCGCTGGGCGGTGGTGTTGGTATCCAGGGCTGTCGCCGTGACCCCACCCACCAAGGCTTGGGAATCAACGTCGCGGACCTCGGTTCGCAGTGCCTTCACTGCGTTCTCGGCTTCGATCGAGTCGGCTGCGGAGTTCAGGGTGGCGTTGATGAGCACCCTGCCATCACGGACCGCGGGTTCGGTGGGGGCGCCCGGGGCTCCGGTGATGGGGACGTTCCCGTCGGCCAACAGGTAGGCGTCCCCCACGCCGTCGGCCGCTTTGACCTTGTCCAGGACTTGCTGCGCGGAGCCTTGGGAGGCCACCACGACGGCGGGGCTGCCGCTGCCGGCGTCGAAGTGGCGCGCCAGAGCGTCCTGGCCGTCCACGGCGTCCGACTTGGCGAGGATGACGTCCGTTTGCGGGACACCGTTTGCTTTGAGTTGGAGAACACCGGCGGATGCCACCAAGAGCAGCAGGACCGACGCTATCCACACCACGCGCGGGCGCTTGGAAACCAGCGTGCCGACTCCCTTCCACAGACCCTTTTGTCCTTCCAGGCCGGTGACCAGCTCGGGTTCGCGCTGGTCGTCGGGAAGGAGCTTGGGACGGAAGGGCCAGAAAGCGGCGCGGCCCAGCAGTGCCATGAGCGCGGGCAGGAGAGTGAGCGCGGCGAACAGCGAGCAGAGGATGCCGGCCGCAGCCACGGGCCCCAGCGCCTTGTTGGAGTTCAGATCTGAGAAGAGCAGGCACAGGAGCGCGATGATCACGGTGGCGCCCGAGGCCAGGATCGGCTCGAAGGACGCCTTCCACGCGGTGATGACGGCCTGCGTGCGGTTGGTGGTGTGGGTCAGTGCTTCACGGAAGCGCGCCACGTACAGCAGTGCGTAGTCCGTTGCCGCGCCGATCACCAGGATGGACAGGATGCCTTGGCTTTGGCCGTTGAGCTGGATCCAGCCCAGCTTGGCCATGCCGAAGACCAGCAGAATCGCCGCGCAGAGGGCGAACACCGAGGTGAAAAGTACCGCCAGCGGGAGCACCACGGACCGGTACACCAGCAACAGGATCACGAACACGGCGCCCAGTGCCACCAGCAGCAGGATGCCGTCGATGCCACCGAACGCGTTGACCAGATCCGCCGTGAGGCCGGCCGGGCCGGTGACGTAGGCCTTCATGCCATCGGGGGCGCCGGGCTGGACCACGTCACGGAGTTCCTTGACCTTCTCCCTCAGCTCGTCCGAGGACGCCATGGGGACAATGAACTGCACAGCCTTGCTGTCCTGGGAAGGAATGGGGCCGACGACGGCGCTCCCCAGCTTGAGTGCGTCAATGTCGCCTTTGAGCTTGGCTGCTTGAGCCAGTTGGGCCGGGGTGAAAGGGGCGTCGTTTTCGACGATGACCACGGCGGGGATTTCTTCGGAATCCCTGAACTTGGCCTGCCATTCGCCGGCCTCGGTGGCTTCAGCACCGGCGGGCAGGAAGGAGGCTTGATCGTTGGAGGAGACTTCACTGAGCCGCCCGAATGTGGGGCCGCCGATTCCGGCAATGCCCAGCCAGGTGATGACCAGCACCACGGGCACCAGCCATCTCAGCCAGAACGGAACTTTCTGCGCGTTCATGTGTCCTTCTTCTGTGGGGATGCGGAGGATCTTTATTCCAGCATAGATTATCTCTATGATGGAACTATTCCAAGAGTGATTAACTATGGATGAGCTCAACAGCCCCTGCCGGGAGTAATATCCGGTAGGCAACAATCCACTACTCACGCCGGCAGGAGGGCGCTATGACTGACCCAGTGGTTCAGCGCCCGGACGACGCCGGCGAACCCGGCCGCCACACTCCCGGCGGCGCACCCGGGGGCGGCAGGCCACAGGATGCGGCACCGCAGGAGTTGGTGCGACTCCTTCAGGACTTCACGTTGGAGGCCAACCACTACGTGGACGCGGCCGGCGGCACGAACGACATGCACCGCACGGACCTCAATGCCTTGGCCGTCATCATGCGGCACTCCGCGGCAGGCAAAGTGGTAACCCCCGGTGTGCTGCGCTCCGAACTGCGGCTGAGTTCACCCGCCACCACCGCTTTGGTGGACCGGCTCCATGCCTCCGGCCACGTGGTCCGCGAACGATTGGGCACGGACCGGCGTCAGGTCCAGCTCCACATGACCCCCAAGGCCTACAAGGACGGAAGTGCCATGTTCATGCCGCTGGCTATCCACATGGGCCGGGCCATGGCCACCTACAGCGCTGAAGAGCTGGATGTGGTGACCCGCTTCATGACGGACATGGTGGACGCAACCCTGGCTGCCCGGGACGAAGCCACAGGCACGGAAGCCGGCTGAAGTACTGCGCCCATTGCAGCACGTTCCGCCGAAACACCGCCACCAAGTTGTAGCGTTTCCCTATGAACGCGCAGCAGCAGCCTGAAGATGTCTACACCCATGGACACCACGAGTCGGTTGTCCGTGCCCACGCATCACGAACAGTGGAAAACTCTGCGGCTTTTGTGATGCCCTACCTCACTCCCGGGACCACCGTGCTCGACGTCGGATGCGGACCGGGCAGCATCACCTGCGATTTCGCGGGGCTGGTTTCCCCGGCGCAGGTGATCGGCCTGGACCGATCAGCTGACGTGGTGGCCCAGGCAACCGGGCTGGCCGGCGAGCGCGGCGTGGACAACGTCTCCTTCCAGACCGGCAACATCTACGACCTGGACTTCGAGGACGAATCCTTTGACGTGGTCCACGCGCACCAGGTCCTGCAGCACCTCACGGACCCCGTCGCTGCGCTGCGTGAAATGCGCCGGGTAGCCAAGCCCGGCGCCATTGTTGCCGTGCGCGACGCTGATTTCCATGGGATGAGCTGGTACCCGGAGCTGCCGGAGCTTGATGAGTGGATGGATTTGTACCAGAAGATCGCCAGGCGGAACGGGGCTGAACCCGACGCCGGGCGACGACTGGTCTCGTGGGCACAGCAGGCGGGTTTCACCCAAGTGGGGCCCAGCAGCAGCAACTGGTTGTACGCCACCGCACAACAACGTGCGTGGCAGGCCCGGGTATGGAGCGAACGGGTATTGCACTCGGCATTCGCCGAACAAGCGCTGGAATACGGCCTGGCCAACGAGGCGGACCTGGCCAGGATTGCGGCGGGGTGGCACCGGTGGGGCGCCACCGATGACGGCTATTTCCTCATTCCCAACGGCGAAGTAATCGCCAGGGCCTGACCGCGGAAAAGGCTGCCCGGAAAATAACCAAGGAAAATTCATTCAGCATGTAGAAATGCCCTGCACTGTTCCGACCCACCAGTGAAAGCACCCGCACGAGGTGCCCTCTCAAGGAGTTTCAGATGAAATACATGATCATGATGTTCGGTTCGGCAGAAGGCATGATGGAGACGGCCGACCCCGGATGGATCAAGGAAATGATCGGTTTCATGATCCAGATCGACAAGGACCTCACCGAGTCCGGAGAGCTGGTCTTCAATGCGGGCCTGGCCGACGGCAGTGCCGCCAAGCTGGTCAAGCAGACCCCCGATGGCGTGATCACCACGGACGGCCCCTTCGCCGAGTCCAAGGAATCGTTGGTGGGTTATTGGGTGGTTGACGTGGCCAGCGAGGAACGCGCCGTGGAAATCTGCTCCAGCATTGTGAAGTACTCCCAAGTGGTTGAGCTCCGCCCGCTGGCCGATGGACCTCCGGAGGTCTGACTGGACCAGCCACCCGACACATCGCTCGAGGACCTGCTGCGCACCCTGGCGCCGCGGGTCCTTGGCATGCTGGTGCGCAAGTACAGGCAGTTTGACGCGTGCGAGGATGCCGTTCAGGAGGCTCTCCTTGAGGCCTCCCTCCAGTGGCCTTCCGAACTTCCTGAGCACCCACAGGCGTGGTTGACAGCGGTGGCGTCCAGGCGGTTGATCGATGCTTGGCGGAGCGATCATGCCCGGCGCGCCCGTGAGGAACGGGTAGCCGCCATGGAGGTCCCGCTGGATTCCGCCCCGGATCGGGACGACACCCTCACCCTCATGATCCTCTGCTGCCACCCCGCCATCTCGGCACCGTCGCAGCTGGCACTGACGCTCAGGGCAGTTGGCGGACTCACGACGGCGGAAATCGCCTCAGCCTTCATGGTTCCCGAGGCGACCATGGGCCAGCGCATCAGCCGCGCCAAGCAGAGCATCCAGAAGGCGGGCGCTGAGTTCCGCATGCCGCCTGCTTCCGAGCGGAAGGCGAGGCTCGGCGTCGTACTTCACGTCCTGTACCTGATCTTCAACGAAGGCTACGTTGCAAGCTCGGGCCCGTCCCTCCAGCGCGAGGACCTCACCACCGAGGCGATCCGCCTGACCCGTTTGCTGCTCACTTCCACTCCGGATGAGCCCGAGGTTACGGGTCTGCTGGCGCTGATGCTGCTCACCGATTCCAGGCGCGCGGCACGTACATTGGCCGATGGAACGCCGGTTCCCCTCGCGGAGCAGGACCGAAGCTTGTGGAACAGCGGGCAGATCGGGGAAGGCGTTGCCCTGCTGTCTGCCGTGCTGGGAAGGGGCGCGGCTGGGCCCTATCAGCTGCAGGCGGCGATCGCCGCTGTGCATTCCGAAGCGCCTACTGCCGAGGAGACGGACTGGCGGCAGATCCTGGCGCTCTACACGGTACTTGAAGCCGTGGCCCCGGGCCCCGTGGTCACACTGAATCGCGGTGTCGCTGTGGCAATGGTCAGAGGGCCCCATGCCGGGATCGAGCTGCTGTCCGGGTTGGACTCTGCACTCGGAAAATCCCACCGTTTGGAGGCTGTGCGTGGTCACTTGTATGAGATGGCGGGCCTTCCCAACGAAGCCAGGGCCGCCTATCTGACAGCCGCCAAGAAAACAGGCAGCTTGCAGGAACGGCGTTACTTGTTGGGGAAGGTTGCCGGGCTGGACGCCGCGGGGGCTTGACCCGGGACACGCCCGCTGGGTCGTCGCGAATGACAACGTTGTGGTTTATGTTACTGATGTGACTGCTGTTGCCAATGGGCAAGTGCTCACGTAGCCTCAGACTGCCGGGAGCCTCCGAGGTGCGCAGTCGCGCCACATCCGGAACCTCGCTCCCCCGTACCGTTTCGAGGTTTCCTTACATGGCTTTGTCCCGATCTGCCCGCAGGACGGCGGTGCTGTGTGCCGTCGTCGTACTTTCTGGCGCCGTGGTAACTCCTGCTGGGGCCGTGCCCGCTTCGACCCCCGCCCTCAGCGTCCGGGCGTCTCCAGATGTGCCCTCGCCTGAGGAGATCGCGGCAGCCAAAGCCAGTGAGACAGCGACGGCGGAACAGGTCAGCACCATCGAGCGGGTCCTTGCGGACGCAGCAGGTTCCCAGCAGGCCGCGTCAGCAGCTGCCATGCAGGCCAACAACGCCTACAGCGAAGCCCTGGTGGAACTCCAGCAAAGGACCAAGACCGCGTCCGACGCCGGCACCCAGGCCGCGGCTGCCCGGGAACAGCAGGACAAGACACGCAAACAGGTGGGGCAGATCGCCGGAGACCTGTACCGGAATGGCGGACTGAATCCCGCCCTCGCAACGCTGGCCGGCGGCACCGAAAGCCTGCAGCAGGCGGCCACGCTGGAGGCCCTCACAGCAAGGCGAAACCGCGATCTTGAGGCCGCCATCAGCGCCGCCGCGGCATCCCGCTCCATGTCGGCAGCTGCGGATGACGCCACCAAGGCCGCAGAAGACGCGACAAAAACAGCCGAGCAGCGCAAGACACAAGCGGAACAGGCCAATGCGGCGCAGCTCAAAGCCGTGGCCGACGCGAAAGAACAGCGGACCACACTGGTGGACCAGTTGGCCGAGCTCCGCAACACCACTGTGGCGCTTGAGTCTGCCCGGGTGGATGCCTTGGACCGGCAGCGTGAAGAGGCACGGCTCACGGCACTGACCGCCGCTGCTGACCAGGGAGCGCGGAATCAGGCCGGCCAAGATTCGGGCGCTTCGCAGGGAACTCCCGCTCCGGCTGCCCCGGCACCGGCAGCCCCGGTCCAGGGTCCCGCCGCACCAGCGCCTGCGCCCGCACCAGCGCCTGCGCCCGCACCAGCACCTGCGCCCGCGCCAGCACCAGCCCCCGCGCCCGCGCCAGCACCCGAGCCAGCACCAGCACCTGCACCCGCGCCCGCACCTTCGCCGGGCTCGCACGAAACAGCAATTTCCATAGCCTTGGGTAAGGTGGGCGCGCCGTTCTACTACCAGTGGGGTGGTACTGGGCCCTACGGTTTTGACTGCTCAGGACTGGTCCAGAATGCCTTCGCCGCAGCGGGGATGCGCCTGCCCCGAACTGCCTCGCAGCAGTACGCCGCTGCTCCGGTCCACGTCCCACTCTCGCAGGCCCGCCGCGGCGACCTGTTGGTTTGGGGCTCGCCGTCCAACTTCTATCACGTGGCCATCTACTTGGGGAACGGCCAGGTGGTGCAAGCCCTGAACCCACAGGAAGGCATCACAGTCTCGAGCATCAGTTCCATGGTGGGCATGGAGCTCTACCCGTACGCGGCCAGATACTAGGCACCGACCCAAGGACGCCGGACCACCCGCCACCTTTACCGGGTTGGTGACCAAACTGCGGTGGGCTGCGGGATGATGAAGGCATGAGCAATCCTGACCCGGACCTCTGGGCGGAATTCGACAACCTTAAACCTGCCCCCGACGGCCACGTGAGTGGCCGTCCAAGCCGCGAACCATCAGGCTTCGGCTTCAGAACGGGTGTGCGCAGCGCAAAAGTCGCCTTTGGATTCGCCGTGTATGCGCTGGTTCTCGGAACCACCCTGGTGATCACGGGGGCCGTGGTTTTCATCGCCCAAAGTCAGTGGCTGCTGCTCGGCCTGATGGTGCTCGTCGAAGCAGTCTTCGTCTTTGGGTTCATTCAACTGGTCCGCCAAGCGAACAAACGGCGCTTCCCGAACTGAGGATCCAGCGCGGAGTTGCCCGTTGGTTCCCTTTTTTCGGCCATAGTCCCAACCAGGCAGCATATAGTCGAACCCATGGAACAGCGCATACTTGGCAGGACCGGCCGATCAGTTTCCACCGTAGGGCTGGGCACGTGGCAGCTCGGGGCGGACTGGGGCGACGTCAGCGAGGCCGACGCCATGGCCGTCCTGGACGCGTCGGCTGGTTTGGGTGTCACTTTCTTTGACACCGCGGACGTGTATGGCGACGGACGCAGCGAGGAAATCATCGGAAAGTTCCTCCGCTCCAATCCGGAACTGTCCATCACTGTTGCCACCAAAATGGGACGGCGCATGGACCAGATACCCGGCAATTACACCTTGGAGAACTTCCGTGCCTGGACCGACAGGTCGCGCCGGAACCTGCAGCAGGACACCCTGGATCTGGTCCAACTGCACTGCCCGCCTACCGCCGTGTACAGCAGCGACGAGGTATACGACGCCCTGGATACGCTGGTCAGCGAAGGGGCCATCCGGAACTACGGCGTCAGCGTGGAACGGACCGACGAGGCACTGGAAGCCATCAAGCGTGGAAACACCGCAACAGTCCAGATCATCCTCAACGCCTTCCGCCTCAAGCCCCTGGACGAGGTCCTGCCCGCGGCACAGGAGGCCGGCGTAGGCATCATCGCCCGTGTTCCCCTGGCCTCCGGTCTTCTGTCAGGGAAATACACCGCGGACACCCAATTCCCAGCCAACGATCACAGGAACTACAACCGGGACGGCTCATCCTTCGACGTAGGAGAAACCTTCTCCGGGGTGGACTTTGAGAGCGGCGTGAAAGCTGCCCGGGAATTCAGCGACCTGGTCCCGGAAGGCGTCACCACGCCGCAAGCGGCACTGGCCTGGATCATCGCCCAGCACGGGGTCACCACGGTCATTCCCGGTGCGCGGTCAGCCCAGCAGGCTGAGGCCAACGCCGAGGCAGGAGACATGCAGATCGTCGGCGCCGGACTGGTGGACGGGGTCAAGGACATCTACGATCGCCACTTCCGCGAAGCGGTTCACCCGCGCTGGTAGCCGCTGGCCGCCGTCGTGCGTGCATGTACCGTTAGTGAACGTTCGACGGCGTCACCAGCCGCTGCGGGTTGGCGTATGGCCTTTGCGGGCCTCGTCCGGCATGGCCATTTCCGCCCGCAGTCCCAAAAGTCGGATGGGCCGGTCCGGTTCGATTTTCTCCATCAGTTCCAAGGCCCGCGCAAGGACCTCATCGCCGCTGCCGGTCTCCGGAATCTTCCTGGCGTAGGTCTTGGTGAAGAACGGCTTGTAGCGGACTTTGAGGGTCAAACCAATCACGGGACGCTCCTCGGCTGCCACATCTTCAAGGACCCTGGCAGTCAGCTCCTTGATGGCCTCTTCCACTTGCGCCGGCTCTGTCAGGTCCTCCTGAAACGTGGTCTCGCGGCCGTGGGCACGGGCCACCCACGGGGTATCGTCCACCTCCGTGGCACCTTCACCGCGGCCCAGCTGTGCGTACCAAGGCCCCATTTTTGGACCGAACTCCGGAACCAGGGATTGGGGGTCCGCCGCTGCGAGTTCACTGACAGTGGTGATCCCATGCTTGCCCAGCCGGGCCGAGATCTTGGGTCCAATACCCCACAGCTCCTTGGTGGGCTTGGCTCCCATGACGTCCAGCCAGTTGTCCTTGGTCAGCCGGAAAATTCCCGCCGGTTTGCCGAAATCCGTGGCATTTTTGGCTCGGACCAAAGTGTCTCCGACGCCCACGCTGCAGTGCAGTTGGGTGTGCTCCAGCACGGCTTGCTGGATCTTCCGTGCATAAGCTTCCGGATCCGTGGTTTCCACGCCAACAAAGGCCTCGTCCCAGCCCAGGACCTGCACTGTGGCGCCGGGCTGCTCCCGCAGCGTTGCCATCACCTGGTCCGACGCTTCAAGATAAGCATCCTTGTCCACGGGCAGGATGATGGCATCCGGAACTTTCCTGGCCGCTATCCGCAGCGGCATACCGGATCCCACCCCGAAGGCCCGTGCCTCATAGGACGCCGTGGACACCACAGCGCGTTCCGTGGGGTCTCCCCTGCCGCCAACAATGATCGGTTTTCCGGCGAGTTCGGGCCGCCTGAGGACCTCCACCGCAGCGATGAATTGGTCAAGGTCAACGTGCAGCACCCACGGGATTCCGCTCACGGGACCAGTTTGCCCTATTCGGCGCGGCCCTGGCTGTACCTTAACCACCCACTTTGAGCAGCGGTTGCGCTGGAATCAACCTTTTTCGGGTGGATTCCCTGGTTGCCGCCGCCAATGTGGGTGGTGGCGGGACGCGTCCGGTGGACCCACTTCCACGGCTTAAGCTGGGGTGTGCAATTTTCTTTGTGGCTGGCCCTTGTTGGTGCCGGTACCCTCATCAGCTTCACTCCCGGCGCCGGCGCCATCTTCACCATGAGCAACTCACTCAATTCCGGCTTCCGACGCTCCATCTGGGGCATTCTCGGACAGCAGGTTGCCCTGGTGATCCACATCCTGGTTGTGGCCTTGGGAGTTGGCGTCCTGGTGTCCAACTCCCCGGTGATCTTCAACGTCATCCGCTACGCCGGCGCGGCCTACTTGGTCTACCTGGGCATCCGGCAGTTCCTGCACAAGCCGGATCTGGACGAGGAAAAGGTCGAGGACAAAAAGAACGAGTCCGCCCTCTCCATGTTCCAGCGCGGGATTTGGGTGAACCTGCTGAACCCGAAGGCAATTGTCTTCTTCCTGGCGTTCATGCCCCAGTTCATCAGGCCAAACGAACCCCTGCTTCAGCAGTATGTGGTGCTTGCCGCCACGGTGATTGCCATTGACATCATGGTCATGTGGTTCTTCTTTGCCATGGCGGCACGGACGTTCCAACGCTTCACCCACGATCGCCGCGGCCAAATCATCCTCAACCGGATTTTCGGCTGCCTCTTCGTGTTGGTGGGCATCCTGCTGGCGGTCATCCACTAATCAGGCAGTTGAGCCTGTTCAGGCGGTAGATCCCCGCACCACCAGCGAGCTTTCCAAGGTCACGTGCGGTTCTTCAAGCCGACGGCCCTCCATGAGACCCCGCAGTTGCTCCCCCGCTTTCCTCCCCAGCGGTGTGGCAGGAAGATGCACGCTGGTGAGGCTTGGGTTGCTGGTAGCCGAATACGGCAGATCGTCGAAGCCCGCCACCGCCAATTCCTCAGGAATCCGTACGCCCTCCACCCGCGCTTCCTGCAGCACGCCGTAGGCGTGCGTATCGGTACCGCAGACGACGGCGGTGACCCCCTGGCGGTGCCACTCCGGCCAGGCTTGGGCAAAGGCGGCTGCGGCAGCGCCGACGTCGATCGCGGTGCTGACCACGTGCCCGTCAGCCACCGACAGGCCACATGAAGCGGCCTCGGCCAGGAAAGCTTCACGCCGTAGTTGGAACGTGGCCGTGCCCGTGATGCCGTCCACATAGGCGGCCCGCGTATGGCCGGATGACGCCAAGTGCCGGGCAAGCTCGCGGGCGCCCTGGGCAACATCGAGGTTCACGGAGGGCGCATAGGACTCCAGGCCCGGCGCATCCAACAGCACCAGCGGTCCGGCCGCGGAAAGGTCTTCCAGGAATTCCGCGCTGGGGGCACCAACCAGCAAGCCGGCGGGGCGGAGGGCCAGGAGCTTGCGGACGTCGTCGGCCTGCGGTGATTCACCGGCGTCGGTCACGGAGAGCAAAAGTTGGTACCGGGCACCCAGGGACTCACGCACCCCTGCAATCACGTTGGCAAAGAACGGGTTGGACACGTCCGGTGTCACCAGGATGACGATGGAGCTGACGCCCCGCGCCAGTGAGCTTCCGATGCTGTCCACAACATAGCCAAGCTCCGCGATCGCCGTGCGGACGCGTGAGATGTTGTCCTCGGAAACGCGGCCCTGGGTTTTCCCGTTGGCCACCAGGGACACGGTGGCCGTGGAAACACCTGCACGGGCGGCCACCATCGCAGCCGTCACTCGGGATGAGCGGGGCGGGTGGCCTTGGCGACGTTCCAGGGATTCCATGCATCGATCGTAGCGGTCGCACGCCGCTCTGACCTGCGGCAAGACATCAAGCGCTTGACGCTTCCCCGT
Source organism: Paenarthrobacter ilicis (assembly GCF_016907545.1). Classification (NCBI taxonomy): domain Bacteria; kingdom Bacillati; phylum Actinomycetota; class Actinomycetes; order Micrococcales; family Micrococcaceae; genus Paenarthrobacter; species Paenarthrobacter ilicis. Next base: position 3,478,297 of record NZ_JAFBCD010000001.1, read on the forward strand.
TTCCGCATTCCCCGCAGCAACGTTAAGCGCTTGACGTACCGCACAAAGCAGTGCCAGAATCTCCCTGAATGCTTACTGCCCTGCCCCGGGAAAGTTCCAGGCAGGCCCCAATGACGTGGAGAAAAACGTGGACCCCAACACCATGACGCCGGCACCCAAGAAGATCATTCTCGATTGCGATCCCGGCCATGACGACGCCGTGGCGATGCTGCTGGCACACGGCAACCCTGATATCGAGCTGCTGGCGGTCACCACCGTGGTGGGCAACCAGACCCTCGAAAAAGTCACCCGCAACGCCCTTTCAGTGGCCACCATCGCGGGCATCACCGGCGTTCCCTTCGCCGCCGGCTGCGACCGTCCCTTGGTCCGCACCATCGAAACCGCACCCGCCATCCACGGCGATTCCGGCATGGATGGCCCCGAGCAGCCCGAGTCCGCCATCGAACTGGACCCGCGCCACGCCGTCGACCTCATCATTGACACCGTCATGGCGCATGAGCCGGGCACCGTCACCTTGGTTCCCACCGCCGGCCTGACCAACATCGCCATGGCAGCCCGCAAGGAGCCACGCATCGTTGAGCGTGTCAAGGAACTTGTCCTCATGGGCGGCGGCTACCACGTGGGCAACTGGAGCGCCGTGGCGGAGTTCAACATCATCATCGACCCCGAAGCTGCACACATCGTCTTCAACGAAAAGTGGCCCGTGGTGATGGTGGGACTGGACCTCACGCACCAGGCGCTGGCCACGGATGAAGTCGTCCGGAAAATAGCCGAAATCGGCACCAAGCCGGCCAAGTTCGTCATGGAACTCATGGACTTCTTCCAGAAGACGTACAAGGACGCCCAAGGCTTCGACTTCCCGCCCGTCCACGATCCCTGCGCCGTGGCCTACGTGATCGACCCCTCCGTCATGACCACCCGCAAGGTCCCCGTGGACATCGAACTCCAGGGCAAGCTCACGCTTGGCATGACAGTGGCTGATTTCCGCGCTCCGGCACCGGAGGACTGCCACACTTCCGTGGCCGTGGACCTGGACCACAAGAAGTTCTGGGATTTGGTCACCGACGCGATTGTCAGGATTGGCGAGCCAACGCTCGACGGCGGCGCTGACGCCGGCATGGCTGCTGGCACCGTTCTGGCAGGAGAGGCAAAGTAATGTCCACCCTCTCCACCACCAAGTCCACCCGCGGCAACGTCACCGCGCTGATGGTGGCCCTGCTGGCCGCCTGTGTCGCTTTCCAGCTCAATGCCTCCATGCTCAGCCCCGCGCTGGTCACCATGGGCAACGAACTCCAGACCGACCAAGCCACCATCGGGCTTTCGCAGACCTGGTTCTTCACCGCCGCAGCATTGTTCTCCCTCTTCCTGCCCCGGCTCAGCGACATCGTGGGACGCAAGAAGATCCTTGTGGGCATGATGCTCCTCATGGCCGTGGGTTCCGTCATCGCCGCGCTGGCCCCGGACGTCACGTGGCTGTTCGTTGGCCGCATCATCCAGGGCGTCAGCGGTCCCACGGTTCCCTTGTGCCTGATCATGCTCCGCTCCGCTGTCAGCAACCCGCGCAAGTACGGGACCCTGATGGGCCTCATCACCGCAGTCAACGGTGGCGTGGCTGGTGTTGACTCCTTTGTTGGTGGCTACTTCGCCGAGACCTTCGGCTTCCGCAGCATCTTCTGGCTCATGGTGGCCCTGGCCCTGGCCGCGACTGTCCTGATCGCCGTCCTTGCCGGTGAGAGCAAGCCCGCCGCGGGCACCACCATGGACTGGCTGGGCGTGTTCTGCATCGTGATTGCCGTGGGCGCCCTGCTGACTGCATTGAACGAGGGCGCCAAGCTTGCTTCCGCTTTCGACTCCGGCACCCTGACCCTCGCGATCGTCCTCACGGTGATTGCCGCCGTCGCGTTCTACGCGTTCTGGACCGTTGAAAAGCGGGCCAAGCAGCCCATGGTGGAAACCGTGCACCTGCGCCAGCGCTCCACGTGGGCGCCCCTGCTGACCACCACACTCACCATGACCGGCATTTTCGCTGTGATCAACGGAATCGTTCCTGCTTATGTGCAGGCCGCTGAGCCCGGTTTCGGGGTTGGTCCCACAGAGATGTCCCTGATCATCCTCACACCGTATGCCCTGCTGGGCTGGGTCTTCGGTCCCATCAGCGGCCGCCTGGCTCCCGTATTGGGGTACACCAAGGTCCTGCGGATCGGCATGATCGGAAGTGTTGTTGCCCTGGCCATCATCGCGTTCTTCGGCCTCAGCAGCCTGCCCATGATGATTGTTGGAACCGCCTTGTTGGGCATCATGTACGCCGGTACGGTCAACATCATGCTCAATGGACTCGGCGTGGTGCTCTCCCCCAAGGGAAACCCCGGATTCCTTCCCGGCATGAACGCCGGCGCCTTCAACCTGGGCGCCGGGCTGAGCTTCCTGGTCCTCCCGGCCGTCCTGGTGGCCACGGCCTCCCTGGGCGACGCCAAGGCGTCCTACCTGACCGTCGTTGTGGTGGGACTTGCCATCACCCTTGCGGCCTTCGCAGCATCGCTGCTCATCCCCAAGCCCGTTGAAGCCGAGGTTTCCTCGGAGGAAGAGGTCACCGCATGAGCACCACAGCCAACGCATCCAAGGCAGGAATCGTCGTCGTCGGCTCCCTTAACGCGGACCTGACCATCTACACGGACCGGCTTCCCAACCCCGGTGAGACCGTTCACGGGAACGGATTCGCCGTCAATCCCGGCGGCAAAAGCGCCAACCAGGCAGTGGCTGCGAGCAAGCTGGGCGGCAGTGTCAGCCTGATCGGCGCGGTGGGCGAGGACTCCAACGGCACCATGCTCCTGGACTCCACAGCCGGCGCCGGCGTGGATGTGTCCCGCGTCCGCCGGTCCGACGTCGCCACCGGGGTGGCCGTGATTTCGGTGGACAGCAGCGGCGAAAACAGCATCATCATCTCCGCAGGTGCCAACGGCACACTGGCGCCCGCAGATGTGGAGGGCGCAGACGTCTTTGGGGACGCCGCCGTCGTCTGCCTCTGCCTGGAGGTTGGCACGGACACCGTTGTGGCGGCGGCCCAAGCCGGGCACGACGCCGGCGCAACAGTTCTGCTCAACCTCTCGCCGTACGCTGAGGTGCCGGAGGAGCTGGTGGGGTTGAGTGACGTCCTGCTGGTGAACGCCCACGAAGCCTCGCTGTTCCTGGGGACGGAAGCCGGGATCCCCGGCGCCGACGCTGAGGCCGAAGCGTGGGAGCCTGTCCGGAGCCTGTTCGCTGATCGCGGGATGCAGCGCGTCCTGGTGACACTGGGCGCCCAAGGATCCGTGGTCCTGGATTCGTTGGCCGGCGGCGAAGATCAGATCACCCGGATTGAGCCCACCCGCGTCACCGCCGTAGACACCACCGGCGCCGGGGACGCCTTCACCGGCGGAGTCGCCGCTCGGTTGGCCGCAGGCGATTCACTGGCCGATGCAGCAGCCTTCGCATCCGTGGCCGCCGCACTGGCTGCCACCAAGAAGGGCACCCAGGCCGCTTACCCGGCCGCCGCTGAGGTTGACCAGCTGCGGAAGCAGGCAGACCTCGGCTGATTCACCTGAGATGAGTTAAGCCAGCGGCCCGCCCTCCGGCGGGCCGCTGGCTTCACTTCTTTAAGCTGCCTCTGTTGCCAGGTTCTCTTCGATCCACGCGGGCAGGTCCGTGACCGGGATCGAGTGGCGCGCGTTGAAGGTGTCTTCCTTGTTCCACGCCACGCCCCGGCCTTGGACCAAAGATGAGCACCGACAATTTCGGACCGCAATTGCAGGGTTCCGGAAGAATCAGGCGGGCAGACTTGAAATCGAAGGGAGAACCGTGATCCAAGCACTGAACCAACTGGTCGATTACATCGAGGGCCACCTTGCTGAGGAAATCGACATTGATCGTTTGGCGGTCAGTCTGGGCATGTCGGAATACCACCTGCGTCGGATGTTTTCATCATTGGCCGGTATGCCCCTCTCCGAATACGTCCGACGACGCCGCATGACTGTCGCCGCGACCGACATTCTGGGAGAAGACGGGCTGCTGGCCATCTCGGTGCGCTACGGCTATGGCTCTGCCGAGGCATTCAACCGGGCATTCCGTTCAGTGCACGGCGTCAACGCTGGCGATATTCGCCGGAATGGCGGCCCCCTTCATACACAACCGCAGCTCAGGTTCCACCTGACCGTTGAAGGGAACGCAACCATGAAGACCCGCATCGTGGATCGGCCGGCATTCCGGCTTATCGGCCATTCTGCCCGTGTGCCCCTTATTCACCGCGGCAACAACCCCCATATCCAGGCGCACATCGCCTCTCTGCCCTTGGAGGAACACGCCCGGCTGAAAGGCCTGAGCGGCACTGACCCCCGGGGCCTGCTCCAGGTGAGCGCCGACGTCGACCCCGACTATGAAGAGGGCAGCGAGCTTACCTACCTTCACGGCGTCGCTATCGCTGAAACCGCACCGGTGCCCGAGGGCCTTGACGTGATCGAGGTACCCGCAGGCACGTGGGCTTTGTTCCACGCTGAGGGGGCTTATCCGGCGGTCCTGCAATCCACTTGGGCCGCAACTGCTAACGATTGGTTTCCCTCCAATCCCTGGCGGCTGCGCCCTGGTCCCTCGATAGTGGCGGTTCTGGATCGCACGGCTGACTTCACGGAAGCGAGCTGCGAACTATGGCTACCCATTGAACGCTCCTAAGGGCCCTCGGCCTTTGACAGAATGAAGCCATGGAAACCGGGTCAGGAGTGCGCACCGTTCGATCGGCGGATCTGAGTGGGCCGGACGCGCGGACTGTGAGTCGGCTGGTCGAGGCTTATCTCATGGAGACGGAACGCGAGAAAGCCGCCCACTTGGGTGGCACTTTCGATGACACGGTCCTCCCCGATCGTTATCGCGACGAAATCGATGCTCCAGAGGTGGCATACCGGAACGCGGCGGTGTACATCGCTGAGCTCGGGCACGCGCCAGCCGGAGTAGTGGTGGTGCAGAAGACAGCCGCAACCCGTGAAATCAAGCGTTTTTGGGTTGAACCCGATGCGCGGGGACACCGGGTGGGCTCTGCCTTAATGGATGCCGCCATGCAGGAGAAGGACCTTCCCATCCGTCTGACGGTGTGGGATTGGCGTGACGATCCCATACGAATGTATGCGAAGCGTGGATTCATTCCTGTCCCATCCTGGGAAGACCGGCCACGCCTTCTTTGCATGGAGACCGACCCGGCTTGAGAGCCTTCATGGCTTCCACTGGGCGTGTCCTGGGGGAGCTCCAAGGTCCCCGTTTTTCTTTACGAGTTCTTAAAGCCAGGGCCCCAGAATCGAAGAAACGATTCGTTCTCCAGAGGGGTCATTGTGTCTTCGATGTCCATGCCTTACCAGCAAGCTCCACGGCTGTTGCCGTTGCCCAGTCACTGGCTCTTGCTGGGTCTGGTACTTGCAGCGGTGGTCATTTTAGCTGGAATGACGATCCGACTGGACCCTGGCATCACGTCATCTGAGTTGACCATGGATGAGCTGCTCAGCCGGAACCACCTCCCGGTTCTGACCGCGCTCGCACTGGCATTGAACGTGATATTCGGCCCGGTGGTTGGTGGCCTCATCACGATCACAGCGAGCCTGTACCTCTTGCTGGCGCAACGATCCCTACAGAAGGCTGCGCTCTTCGCCCTCACTGTGGCGTCGGGATGGCTGACCTGCCAAGTATTCAAGCTGGTCATCGGACGGATCCGCCCGGACCCGGCCATGCTGTTCGACCCGTTGGTTCCCGAACCGGCATCCAACAGCTTTCCCAGTGGTCATACAGCGTTGGCAGTTGCCCTGGCTTTGGCGGTGTTCTTTACCCTGCGGGGCACCAAATGGGCGAAACCGGCATTGTGGACAGGCGCCGTGGTGGCTGTGGTGGTCGGCTGGTCCCGGGTTTACATCGGCGCGCATTACCCACTGGACGTCGTCGCTTCATTTCCAGCCAGCATCGCTGCAATCCTGATCATGGCCGGAATGTGGAACCGCCACGCGCCAGCGCTCTTCGCCAAGCTGCACGCCCGTCCCGCCTACCGACACCTCCACGAACGAAGGAAGCCGTAATGGAAGCACTTGATCCGGCCACCCTGCTCCAAGGATTGGGCCCGGCGACCCTGGGTGTGGTGGCCTTGATGATTTTCATCGAGTCGGGGGTCTTATTCCCCTTCCTGCCTGGTGATTCCCTGTTGTTCACGGCTGGGCTCCTCCACCAACAACTCAATCTGACGCTGCCGGCGCTCATAACAGTGGTGTCCATCGCCGCCATTGCGGGTGACCAAGTGGGATTTCTACTGGGACGTCGCTTCGGACGCCGCTGGTTCTCTGATGACGCACGGGTTCTCAAGACCGCACACTTGGTAAAGGCCGAGGACTTCTTCCGACGCCGAGGTGGACCAGCCCTGATTTTGGCCCGATTCGTACCGGTAGTCCGCACATTCGCTCCCCTCAGCGCCGGAATAGCGAGATATCACTACAAGTCGTTTGCCCTCTGGAACATCGCAGGAGCAATCCTGTGGGCAAGCTCCGTAACGCTCCTTGGCTCGTGGCTCGGACATTTCGAAATTGTCGCAAAGAACATCGATGTCATAGCCGTGGCCATGGTCCTCATTTCGATCCTGCCGTGGGGCATCGAATACTTGAAACGCCGGCGCTCACACCCTGCCGGGGCCTCTGCCAAGCAAGAATAGATTCTGTGACCAATGACGCCAAACCGTCCGTTCTTCTCGTCGAAGACGACCCTGCCCTAGGTCCATTGATCTCTGAACTCCTTGAGCCCGACTTCACGGTGCACTTGGTCAGCCGAGGCCGGGAAGGCTTACAGCAAGCACTCTCAACGAACTGGGACGTCCTGGTGATTGACCGCGGCCTCCCAGACATGGACGGGATCGAGCTCATCACGACTCTTCGCACCAAAAGCATCACAACGCCGATTCTCATCCTCACTGCTCTGGGCGCGGTCGACGAAAAAGTTCGGGGCCTCGACGCCGGAGCGAACGACTACATGACCAAACCCTTCGACGCCATGGAGTTGGCGGCACGGCTGAGGGCTTTGACGCGCAGCTATACCCAAAACCCGGGAATCCTCACTGTCGGCGACTGGGAACTTGACCCGGCCAACAGGTCCATGAACTCCCTTCACGGTTTCCATGCCTCTTTGACCGGCGCGGAAGCGGAGTTGCTGAGGGTCTTGGCCGGGGAGCCTGGCCGGGTGTTCACCAGGGATGAACTCCTTGTTGCCACCAACAGTCAAGGCGAACTGCCTGGTGTCATTGACATCCATGTCCACCACCTCCGCCGGAAAACCACGCGGTCGCTTGTCCGGACCGTCCACGGTATTGGATACCAGATAGGCGAAGCCCATGACTGAGTCCCCTGTGGTCAGCGAACGGGACAACGCGACCCTGCGCAGGGCCTCGCAGAAGATCGCGTTGAGAATCAGCGCCGCGTGTGCCCTGCTGGTCTTATGCCTACTGGCTGGAGCAACCATCTACCTTCTGGGCCAGGCTGGCAAACCTGAACCAACCGAGCCTGGCGGTCTCTACGCTTACTTGGACACCAAAGACCTGATCAAGGCCATGCTGATCGCGGGGTTGGCCGGGATCCTGCTGGCCGGAGGCGTCGGGTGGGTCAGCGCCCGCAGCGCCATCCGCCCCCTCAGCGAGGCTTTGGATCTGCAGCGACGTTTTGTCCAGGACGCAAGCCATCAAATGCGTACGCCCTTGGCAATACTGGACGCCAGAATTCAACTGGCCCAACGGAACACGCCTTCAGATTCACCTTCAGGGCATGTTCTTGCACAAATCCGACAGGACACGGCCGCTCTTTCCGGGATCGTCAACGGGCTCCTGGAGGAAGCCACCAGGCCAGCCCTCGAACCAATCGCTGCACCTGCCAACATCGACGAAGTGGTGCAAGCCGTCGTGGAAAGTCTTGGTCCTTTGGCGAACGAACAGGGCATAGCACTGGAGTGCATCAGCAACGCGAAAACCCGCTCGCTCATTGACCCCCAGAGACTACACCGTGCTGTCCTCGCCTTGGCCGAGAACGCACTGGCCCACACACCGCGTGGGGGCCGCATCATCGTCGCCACCAGCACGGCGGAAAACCATGCAGTGATCACAGTGACTGACACCGGCGGGGGCATCATTGGCATCGAGCCGGACCGCATCTTTGACCGCTTTGCCAGAACAAACCACCCACGCACAAGCCAACAACCTCAGAGCTTCGGCATCGGTTTATCCTTGGTTCGCGAGATCGCCATCGCTGCTGGCGGCTCCGCGGACGTCGCTTTTACAGGGCCCACCGGCACCAGCATGAGGATCACGCTGCCCTCGGCCACCACCTAGGAACTGCACGCGGCAATCAGCCGGCGTGGGCACTTCAATTACTTGCCGGCAGGATCGAGTTCGCTGCGTTCAGCAATAACGATGTCCTTGACGTCCGTGACGTCGGAGGGCTCGGGCGCTGGGACAAACAAGGCCACAGGGAGCGTTACGCCAGAGCATTTCAGGCTCGGAACTCCCGCCGTGGACTCTACCCTCATGGTTCCGTCAGGCAGGCGCTCCATCCGGTACTCAACGCCGTAGCCCTTCACCTTGGCAGGCACTCCCCCCTCTTCCGAGGACCAACGTGTTGCCTTGCATCCCCTGACAGCGGCGCGGTCGGGGCTGCCCCTGAAATTGGGCGCCACGGACAGGGGCATGAAAGGTGTCGGCCCAGGGAAAATATCCGGCCGCCGTTTCTGCTTGACGTCGTTGAATGCGGGCCTGGCTGCGCGGCTTCGAACATCCAGACTGGCCGTCTTGACCAGTTCTGGAATCGAAAAATCATTGAGATTGCGGGCGACTGCTTCTGCCTCAAGGAACTTTCTTGTGGCCTGTATCCAAGGATCGGCCTCCAGTGGCCCCGTGGGAGCGCCGCCCTGCCACTCCACCGCCGGGTATGGCGGGGCGGGTCGCTTCACGACGCGGCACCCGGCAAGCCCGCCAGCCGAGGCTGCGGCGAGTACCACCACCGCCGCAGCCGAAAGCAGACGGTGGTACCGCCGTCGTAAAGCCGTGTTCCGCACAAGTCCCCCAAAAACTGGCCACGGGTCCATCCCAGGCAACCACAACCCTATGCGCGAAACGCGCGAAGTTCACCCCACCCGAATCGACTCTCAGCGATGAAATCTTGAAATTCGCTCTGCACGAACCGGACAAGGGCGTCGGGGCCCTCCTCCAGGCGAAGGCTGCCGGTCCCACCGGATTCCCCGCGCACCTCCCACCGGACCCACTCTTCGTTGGAGCGGACGAGGGCGTCGCCGGGCAGGTCAGCCCCGGCGGGATAGTCAGCTATCCGCTCGACGCGCCACGTCAGCGTGCGGAGCTCAGCTTCGCTCAACATCGATTCAAAAACGGGTTTGATGAGCAGTTTCACGTCGCGCACATACGTAGGCCCCATGTGCCCACAATAATGAGAGTTGGGCTCTATCAGGGAAGAACGTATTTTTGGCGGAAAGGCCGCGTTACTCAAGTGCGGCAACCGTGGCACCGTCACGAGACCTGATTTTCTCCAGTCGCCTTTATTTCATGCAGACCTTCGCTGGAGCAACTGGAATGCCAACCACAACGTTCCTACCAGGGGCACCACTGGATTCATGGGTCTGCCGATAGCTCCAAGGATGACGAAAAAGATCCAAAGAACTGTCGTCATGACGGCCGCCGAAACAAGCACTTTACGGGTCACTGAAATAGCCGGCAGGATGATGCCCTCGGTGCGCAGCTGGCGGGTCTCCATTATTGCCCCCCGCAGGAGCGGACCGAAGAAGGCGGCGACACCGACCAGAACCACTAACGAACGTCCCGGTTCCGGCACATCGGCGGCCTCCAGAACACTGCTCAGCACAATGCTCAGCAACATGAACAACCACAGTCCCCATACAACGAGTCGCCGCCGCTTCGGAGGCATACCCTCCAGCGAATCGGCTGGCCAGGCCTGCCATTCGTACTTGTCGTTGCTCTTTCCAACCTCCGTGCCCACCCGGCCAGCTTAGCTTCGCTGGTCACGGGGTAGTGCAGGCACCATCACCCCTGCCATGCAACAATCTCGGAATGAGCGAGCATGAGCGGCACATGAGGGAAGAGTTGATGATCCTCGAGGCCCTGCGGCTGGCGATGAACCGTCGAGACGAGGTCTTTCAGGCGATAGAGCCCGCTCCAAACTCCTTAGGCGGACCGACGGGCAGCGCGTTGGCTGGACCGTTCTGCTGCCTTCCGGCTGATGGCACCGTGCCCGGCCATGAGGCGCGGAACCACAACATACACCGCTGCGGGGACGACCAAAGCCGTCAGCATCAAGGCGCGGAGGACCGGGTGCAATGGCTCCATCAGGGGCCCCAGCAGCATCATGCCGATGGAAACCAGCGGGAAGATCGCCAGCCATGTGATCAGGGCGCGCATGTGGACCGAGGGGGCTTTCGGGGGCATGGGCGCAGCTGGCTCGGCGAGGGCGGGCGGGGCCGTTTCAGGAGTGGCCATGATGTTTCTCCAACCAGATAGTTGCAATTGACTGGATTCACCATAACCCCACTCGCCGGAAAATTACAACCAGATGGTTGGGAAATGCTAATATGACCGCATGGCATGGGATACGGAACGCACCAAAGGATTGCTCTTGGAAGCAGCCACCGCTGAGTTCTGCACCCGCGGCCTGGCAGGCGCCCGCATAGACCGCATCGCAGCTGAGGCAGGCGTCAACAAAGAGCGCATCTACCAGTACTTCGGCAACAAGAACGCCCTGTTTGACACCGTCATTGTCACGGCGCTGAGCAACCTCATGGACGAGGTGCCAATCGAGGGCTCGGGCCCGGAAGCCATGGCTGACTACGCCGGCCGCCTGTTCGATCACCACCAAGTGGATGCCACTGCTCCCCGGCTGCTGTTCTGGGAGGGGTTGGAACGCGGGACCGATGTTGTTGGACTGCCCAAGCGGATGGCCAACTGTGCATCAAAGGTCAACAGCACCATCGCAGCCCTCCCCGGCATCTCGCGGGAGGATGCGGGCGATCTCCTCATCACCATCGTCAGCTTGTGCGATTCCGCTCCCGTACTGCCGGCCCTGGACGGGCTGATGGCCGGCGACAACCCGGGCCGCACCGAAAGGCGGCGCGCCGCCGTCGTACGCACCGTCCACCTGATGGCCGCAGCGCTGGCCGCCGAAGCGGCACAAACAGCGCCTTTGTGACAGGTTTGACACCTAAAGTGACTCGGCTGTGAAGTAGCCCCTAGCCAAGAGGGGGTGCCATCAACCATGCTTGCCTCATGTACTCAACGTCGAGCCCATACCGCATTATTACGGTCTGCACAGGAAACATCTGCCGCTCCCCCATGGCAGCCCTCATGCTCACCGAAGCCTTCGCAGCGGAAGGGCTCAGCGACGTCGTGGTGGTGGATTCGGCGGGTACCACCGGGTATGAGGTGGGACGGCCCATAGATCCCCGGGCCGCGCGCGTTCTGACCGCCAAACACATACCCTCCGAGGACCATGTCGCCCGTCAGTGGCGCAGGGAATGGTTCGCCGGGAGGGACCTGATCCTGGCGTTGGATGTTGACCACTTTGGCTGGTTGCAAGAGAACGCTCCCGACTCCAGGGCCCTGGAAAAGGTCAGGATGCTGCGCAGCTTCGATCCCGGCACGGCAGGCCGCAGCTCACTGGACCTGGGTATTGAAGATCCATGGTACGGCGGCCACGCAGACTTTGATGCCACCTGGACCTTGATCCATGCCGCCATTCCGGGAATCGTGGAGTCCGTGAAAACGGCGATCCGCGACGCTGACGAAACCGAAACCCCCCAGCCCCAGCAGGTAACCTCTATGACATGAACCCTGCACCCGTGATCATCGCTGTTGACGGCAGGTCCGGTGCAGGAAAAACCACTCTGGCCGTTGAGCTGGCAGCCAGGCTGCGGCAGCACCACAGGGTTTCCCTGTTTCATCTTGAGGACATCTATCCCGGATGGAACGGGCTCATGCCCGGCATTGAACGGTACGTCGCCACGGTCCTCAAGCCCTTGAGCGCAGGCCAAGCCGCCGAGTGGACCAGCTGGGATTGGGAAAAACACTACGACGGCGGGTCCCGGGTCACGCTGCCCGCCGAAATTGTCATCGTTGAGGGCGTGGGAGCGGCCGCTGAAGCTGCGCGGCCCATGCTCGACGCCGTGGTGTGGGTGGAGGCTTCCGGCGACGATCGCCGTCGTCGAGCCTTAATGCGCGACGGCAGCACCTACGAACCCTACTGGGACAGTTGGGCGGCGCAGGAAGATGCGTGGCTGGCGGAGGATCCGGTGGCGTCCGCGGCCGACGTCCGGGTGCTGAACCGTGCCGACGGAAACGCCCCGGATCACGTCCTGCAAGCACTCAAGTACCTGCCTGCGTTGACGGCGGTCCTGGCTCCCGAACTCAGCGACCGCCGCGGCGTGCAACTGCGTGCGGAACGACTCGAGGCCACCCCCGATGCTCCGACGCTCTTCGAATCGCTGTACGGCACGTCCAGCAACGCGGTGTGGCTCGATTCCTCCAACGCGGCGGCCGTCATGGGATCGGCCCAGGCAGCAGAGCGGAGCCGTTTCAGTATCATGGCCGACGACGGCGGCACGTACGGCCAGGTGGCGACCCACAGTTCCGGCTCCACTGGGGTCACGGTCGGGACGGCCACCGCAAGCATCCCCGGGCCGTTCTTCCGGTGGCTCGATTCCGCGTGGGGCCGGCGGGCCGTCCGGGCTCCCCAGGGCTACGAATGCCAGTTCACCCTGGGCTGGCTGGGCTTCCTGGGGTACGAACTCAAACGTGAAACCGGCGGCAGCGACGTTCAGGCCCCCACACCGGACGCAGCCTTGCTCTTCGCGGGCCGCGCGGTGGTGCTGGACCATCACCAAAAGGCGGTGTGGCTCCTGGCCTTGGAAGCCCCCGACGCCGACGCCTGGCTGCAGGAGGCGCGCACCGCCGTCGGCACCGCCGTCGATCCAGGCCACGACGGCCGACAGCCGTTGCCGGGCCCTGGCTTCACCAGCCGCGATTCCGCAACGGATTACAAGCGCAAGATCGCCGAATCCCAACACCAGATCAGCCAGGGCAACAGTTACGAAGTCTGCCTGACCACCATGCTCCAGGCCCCCGCCGACCGCCTGGACCCTTGGGCCACCTACCTGGAACTTCGACGCCGGAACCCGGCTCCGTTCGCCAGCTTTCTGCGATTCGGCCCCTTGGTTGCCGCAAGCACCTCGCCGGAACGGTTCCTCAGAATAGCGTCCGACGGCGGTATGCGCGCCGAGCCCATCAAGGGCACCCGCCGCCGGGCTGCTGATCCGGACGAGGACCTGACGCTCAGGCACGATCTGGAGACGTCCCTGAAGGACCGCGCCGAGAACATCATGATCGTGGACCTTTTGCGCAACGATCTGAGCCATTTCGCCGTCCCTGGATCCCTGACAGTCAGTCGGCTCTGTGCCATTGAGAGTTACGCAACGGTCCACCAAATGGTCAGCACCATTGACGCGCAGTTGATCCCGGGAGCGCCGAGGGCCGAGGCAGTGGCCGTCGCTTTTCCTGCCGGTTCCATGACCGGTGCGCCAAGAATCAGCACCATGGGCATCCTGGACCAGCTTGAGGCTGGGCCCCGGGGCCTCTACTCCGGCGCCATCGGCTACTTCTCACTGAACGCCGCCACGGATCTTGCCGTGGTGATCCGGACGCTGGTGGTGAGCCCCGCCGATGGTGGTGGCAAGGTATTGAGTCTGGGCGTGGGCGGCGCGATCACAGCCGACTCCACCGCAGATGACGAATACGACGAAATCCGGACCAAGGCCTTTGGCGTCCTGTCCACACTGGGATCGGCATTCCCCGAGTAAGCCCTGTTGAGGGTTACTGGAGCGTTGCGGTCAATCTGGCCACGTTATCCACATACTTGGCCAAGGGGGGTCTGTCCGTCCAGTCCTCCAACATAAGCTCACGGGACACCTCGCGGTACGTGGACTCCACGGCCCGCATGAGGTTCACGGTTTCGGCACCCAGCAGCATCACCGAAACCTCCATGTTCAGGGAGAAGGAGCGCATGTCCATGTTGCTGGAGCCAAGAACCGCCACTTCGTCATCAATGGTGAAGTGCTTTGCATGGAGGACGTACGGTGCCCGGTAGAGGTAGATCCGGACCCCAGCCTCCAGGAGTGCCTCGTAGTAGGAGCGCTGAGCATGGTGCACCAAAAACTGGTCACCCTTTTCGGAGACGAAAAGCTCCACGTCCACGCCGCGCTGGGCTGCCGTTGTGATGGCATACAGGAGTGAGTCGTCCGGTACGAAGTACGGGCTGCAGATGGAAATTCTGTGCTGTGCCGAGTAAATGAGGGTGTTGAACAGCCGCAGGTTGTTCTCGGTGGCAAATCCAGGGCCGCTCGGGACAACCTGGGCCGTGACCTTGCCTGGTGGCGTCGGCTGGGTGGGAATGCGAAGCTGATCCTCCAGCGACTCGTCCGTCTCACTGAGCCAGTCCGTTGCAAACACCACGTTGAGAGTGGCAACAATGGGACCTTCAAGCCGGGACATGAGCTCAACCCATTTGCGTCCTACCTTGTGGTGCTTGGGGTTGTTGTAAGACGGTTCAATCAGGTTTTGGGAGCCGGTGAAAGCCACCAGGCCGTCGATCACCATGATCTTGCGGTGGTTCCGGAGGTCCGGGCGTCGCCACTGACCGTGGATGGGCAGCAACGGGAGCATCCGCTTCCACTGGATTTTGCCTGCCTTGAGCCGTCTGATCAGGCGTCGGTAGCCCTTGACCCGCAGGGTTCCAATGTGGTCAAAGAGCAACCTGACCGTAACTCCACGCTCAGCCGCCTTTTCCAGCTCCGTCAGCAGCTCATTGGTAACAGAGTCGCTGCTCATGATGTAGAACTCGGCGTTGACGTAGGTGTTGGCACCCCGGACGGCCTCTGCCATGGCCTTGATGGACTCTTCATAGCCCGGAATCAGCTCAACCTTGTTTCCGTCCACCATAGGCAAGGAACCCAGCCGATGGTTCAACTCCCCCGCCGATTTCACCCACTCCGGGCCGGAATAGACGCTCACAGGGTCGGAAAGATCGGAGGTCACCGCCCGGACGCGCCGGTTGACCTCTTCCTGCTGCTCCCTGCGCCGGCGGGACAACTTGAAATTGCCGAAGAGGAGGAACAGCACAAAGCCCACAGACGGGATCAGGAACACAGCCAACAGCCAGGCCATGGCCGTGGTGGGGCGACGGTTACCGGGGATGACTCCCAGCAGCACGATGCGCATGATGACTTCCACGATCGCCCAGACGCCCAACCACCAGGTCCATTCCTGGCCAAAAGGGAAAGGAAAGAGCACCGACAAACCCCGCATTCCGTGAACAACAGTGACCACAGCCTATCCGGCAAACCCGGAATCAGCGGTCCAGCACTAAGCTGGGGGCATGACGTCACCTGCTCCAACGGTCTTGGTTTTCCTTGACCCTGCCTTTGAAAACGGCCGCGTTGCGGACTCCAGCCAACCCCAGCTCATGGCCACCGATCTTGGTGCCACACGGGGCGATGGTGTTTTCGAATCACTGCTGGCTGTCCAGGGACGGCCCCGCAAGGTCCAAGCCCACCTGAACCGGCTGGGCAGTTCCGCAGCAGCCCTGGATTTGGCACTTCCGGAGCAGGACGTGTGGCGGAAGGCAATCGACACCGCCCTTAACGAGTTCCGTGAGGTGCATCCGGCGCCGTCGCCCGAAGAGGACGAGGTAGTGGTCAAGCTGATCGTTACCCGCGGCGTTGAAGGGGCAACCACCCCCACGTGCTGGGTCCAGGCGTCGCCATCACCCGCGGGAAGCCGACGCCAGCGGGAGACGGGCATCGACGTCGTCCTCCTGGACCGTGGCTTTGACACCGAGGCCGGCGAGCGCGCTCCCTGGTTGCTCCTGGGTGCAAAGACGTTGTCCTATGCGGTGAACATGGCCGCGCTGCGCTACGCCCACAAACAGGGTGCCGATGACGCCATCTTCACCTCCACCGATGGCAGGGTCCTTGAGGGGCCAACGTCAACAGTGCTGCTGGCACATCTCGAAAAGTCGGACGACGGCTCGGAAAAGACCGTCCGCCGGCTCATCACTCCCCAGCACGACAGCGGCATTCTTCCCGGCACATCCCAGGGCGCGCTGTTCGCCGCGGCCAAAGCCGCCGGTTGGGAACTTGGTTATGGCCCGCTTGTTCCGCAGGACCTGTTCGACGCTGACGCAGTGTGGCTCATCTCGAGCATCCGCCTGATAGCACCCGTGAATCACATCAACGGCCAGGAAATAGGCACGCCGTCCGTCCGGAAGCAGCTGACGGCCGAGTTGAACCAGCTCTTCGCGGGCATCGAGTAAATCCGCTCCGGAAGGAACATAGCAGGCCGCAAGTAATCAAATTGCTTGCGTTACCTATAGATAAGAAACGCTTAGGCTCCAGCCGGTACTTACCCTGCGCTCAACCGCGATTTCTTACTCTCCTTGAACTGGACATCACCCGTGTGATGAACCTTGTTCTCGTGTTAGTTGGATCACGTCCACTGGCATGACTTCAGACTTTGCTGGCTAACTTCCCGGAGGGAATATGGGACTGAGCTCCCCCACAAAAGCCGAAGCATCGGCACTTGAGGCAGAAGCCTCAAACAAAGGACTTCGCCGGTCCATGGAGGCCCGGCACCTGGTCATGATCGCCATGGGTGGCGTGATCGGTTCAGGCCTTTTCGTCAGTTCCGGTTACACCATTGCCACCGCTGGCCCGCTCGGAGCAGTCCTTGCGTTCCTCATCGGCGCAGTTGTTGTTTATCTGGTCATGGCTTGCCTCGGAGAACTCGCTGTTGCGTTCCCCGTCTCAGGCGCATTCCACATCTATGCCGCCCGCACCCTTGGTCCAGCTACCGGATTCGCTACGGCGTGGCTGTACTGGCTGTGTTGGGCAGTAGCACTGGGTTCCGAATTCACAGCCGCCGGCCTGCTCATGCAACGCTGGTTCCCGGGTGTGGACGTCTGGATTTGGTGTTTTGTGTTTGCCACGGTCCTGTTCACACTGAATGCCATCTCATCGCGCGTATTTGGCGAATCGGAGTTCTGGTTCGCGCTCATCAAGGTCGCCGCCGTCGTCGGCCTGATCATTCTGGGCGGCGCGGCACTTGCCGGCTTCCACCCCCTGGCACCGGGCAGTTTCCCTTCGTTCGGGGAGAACTTCATGACGCCGGACGGCTTGTTTCCCCATGGGTTTACCGGCGTCTTTGTCACCTGCCTGGCAGTCTTCTATGCCTTCTCCGGCTCTGAGCTGATCGGTGTGGCCGCCGGCGAAACCGCCAACCCCGGGACCAACATCCCCAAGGCCATGCGGACCACGGTGATCCGCCTCATGATCTTCTTTGTGGGCGCCATTGTGGTCATCGCCGCCACCATCCCCTACGAGCAAGTCAGTGTGGACGAAAGCCCGTTTGTCACGGTGTTCTCCATGCTCGGCATCCCGTACGCAGCTGACATCATGAACTTCGTGATCATCACGGCCCTGCTTTCGGCCGGTAACTGCGGACTGTTCTCCTGCGCGCGCATGCTGTTCTCCCTGGCGGACGAGGGACACGCGCCGCAGGCCTTCAAGAAGCTGACCAAGCGCGGCATCCCGTTGATCGCGCTCTGCGTGAGCATGGTGGGTGGGCTGGCATCCCTGATCAGCAGTGTGGTGGCACCGGCAACCGTGTACCTGGTCCTGGTTTCGGTGGCCGGTTTCGCCACAGTTGGGGTGTGGATGTCGATCGTCGCTTCACACTTCATCTACCGGCGGACCTTCGTGAGGAACGGCGGCGATCTCTCCACCCTCCCCTACAAGGCACCGCTCTTCCCACTGGTTCCCATCCTGGCGTTTGCGCTGTGCCTGGTGTCCCTGATTGGCATCGCCTTTGATCCCAACCAGGTGGCGGCACTCCTGTTCGGCGTTCCGTTCGTGGGGGCGTGCTACGCATTCTTCTACTTCAAATACGGGCGACGCCGCTCGCTCACGCGGGCGGACGCTGAGGTTCACTGACCCGGTTGCCTCCGCCACCTGCTTTGGTGACCACCCGCCGTCGACACGCCGTCTCAAAGATGTACGACGCCGGTCAATGTAACCAAAGTGGGTGGCGGCGGCACACCCGGCCCGGCCGTGACGCGGGGTACGGCTAGTTCTTGGCGGCCCTGACCGGGTGCTCGCTCAGGATGGACAACCTGTTGAAGGCGTTGATTCCAATTGCTGCCATGCACAACACGCTGATTTGCTGGTCAGTGTAGTGCTGGCGCGCCGTCTCGAAGAGTTCCGGGCTGGGCCTGGATGAGGACATGCGCGTGATCTGCTCGGCGATCTCCATGGCCACCACCTCCGCAGGTTCAAACAACTGGACCTCGCGATAGACGGCCACCAAGGACAGTCGTTGTTCCGTTTCCCCGTACTTCAGTGCCCTCCGGTGGTGGAGATCCAAGCAGAAAGCGCACCCGTTGATCTGCGAGCAAAGGTAGTTGATGAGTTCAAGGGTCCGGCGCGGGATTCCCACGCTGTCAGCCTGTTCCACCAGCTGATGTGAATAGTGGCTGAGGGTCGCGTAGAGATCAGGTTGCTGCTTGTCCAAGTAACCGGCGAGGCGCGGTTTTGTTTCCTGTTCGGGCATGGTTGGAGTTTAACGCACCCCCCGTGGGCAGTTATGTGAGAGAGGGACGCCAAAAAGGCGGCGGGATGTGAGAGAGGGTCAGTCCGGGGTGTCGGCGGCCAGGCGTATGCCGTGCCGGGCCAGCCACGACGGGTTGAAGGCCTTGCTCAGATAGTTCGTCCCGGCGTCGGGCGCTATGGCCACCACCACAGAGCCCGGCGGGGCAGCACGGGCAACCCGCACTGCAGCCGCAACGGTCAGCCCGGAAGACGGCCCCAGTGCCAGGCCTTCCTCGTCCAGGAGCCGGTGCACGGTGGTGTACACCTCGTCATTGGGAATGCGGAGGAAACGGTCAACCACGGAGCGGTCAAAGATTTGGGGCCACTGGGACTCGGGCCACGAATTGCCTACCCCGTCCACCAGGATCTCGCCGGGATGCCCTCCGCTGTAGGCCGACCCGTAAGGGTCCGCTCCCACCACCTCAATATGCCCGCCGGGGCGGGTCGCCGCCACCTGTTTCTTGAGATAACGCCCGTTGCCGCTGATGGTCCCCCCTGTTCCAATGCCGGCTACGAAGTGCGTGATGGTACCGCCGGTCTGTTCCCAGATCTCGGGGCCGGTGGTTCTGTAATGAGCCAGCGGGTTGGCCGGGTTGTCGAACTGCATGGCCCGCCAGGCTCCCGGCGTCTCCGCCGTGATGCGGGCGGCCAAAGCTCGCGCGTTCTCCGGCGATTCAGGCGGCGCATTCCAATCCGTCAGGATCACCCGGGCTCCGTAGCTGCGCAGCGCCGCAAGCTTCTCCTTGGAGATGGTGTCGCCGGTGATCACCACCACGGGATGTCCCGTCAGCCGGCCAATGAGAGCCAACCCGATCCCGGTATTGCCGGAGGTGCTCTCCACAATGGTGGCCCCTGGCCGCAATTCCCCTGATTCCTCGGCCGCCCGGACCATGCTCAGGGCCGTACGGTCCTTGATGGAACCGCCGGGATTCTCGGACTCCAGTTTGATGTGGATGGAGCTGCCCAGCCCGCGGCCCAGGGCCTCCAACCTCACCAGGGGCGTATTGCCCACCTTTTCCAGGATGGACCCGCTTTCCAGGATGGACTTGTTTAGAACCGCCCTGTCCTCTGAAGCCCCACCCGGCACCGCACCACGGAACCCGTCCGGGGCAAACTCTGCAGCATGCCTGCCGCGATTACCGGTTGTTGTGCTCACCGTTCCCACTTTCCTTCCAGCCCGGCCGCTGCCTCCCGCAGCAAGGCGCGCGCCCGTTCCACCAGGTCAGCTGCTGCGGGACGATCAGTCAGGAGATCGGCCAGCCTGCCCACCACCGCACCGGTCCCTTGGCCAAGCGGCCGCCCATCTTTGGCCCCGATCAGCAGGTACGACGCCGTCAGCGCTTCGATAACCAGCAATTTTTCCAACGAATCCAAGGACTTTTCGAGGTACTGAAGAGCCAGCGGCGCCAGGGTTGAATGGTCCTCGACGTCGGCCGACAAGGTGGGAGCGCCAAGGGTTGCCGGGGCTGCCAGGAACTTGAGTTCAGCCAACAAACCGGCCGCCGAATACCAGAGCAAGCCAGGTAATTCTTCCTGGACCAGACCGGATTTTGCCGCCTCCCCCAAGAGTTTTGCGCGGATGGCACGCTGCGGCGGGTACAGCTTGGCAATGCGCCGCTCACTGGAGATCCCCACATGGGCCACCGCCAGCCGGAGGCCTTCAAAGGAAAGCGCCAACTGCAGGGGCTGGAAGTTCCCGCCGGACACCATCACCCCGGAGTCCACGTCCGCCAAGGGATTGTCGCCCCGGCCATTGAGCTCAACCTCCAAGGCGAGTTCGAGCCCGGCTACCAGGGACCGGAAGGCGCCGTGGGTTTGCGGCGCCGCCCTGAAGGACAGCGGGTCCTGCACGGAAACTTCCGGACGGACGTCCTCCAACCACCCACCGCTGAGCAACCGCCGCACCGCCGCAGCCGACTCCTTCTGTCCGTCCACCGCCTTGGCCGCCTGGATGGCGGGCGAGAACGGGCTGAGGTTGCCGCCGTCGTCGTACCTGGCGATCGCCTCAAGCGAGAGTGACAGTGCGACGTCGGCCAACCCGGCCAGGTGCTGCAATCGCACCAGGGCGAGCGTCCCCGCACCTACGGAGTACGCGTTGGCGCTCACCAGTGCCAACGCTTCTCCGGCCCCGAGTTGCAGGGGCTGCAGGCCGGCGTCGGCGAGAGCTTTGGCCCCGGGCACCACGGTGCCATCGGCTTGGAAGGCTTGCCCCTCACCCAGCGCAACGGCGGCGACGGCGGCCAGCTGGGTGAGGTCGGACGAGCCCACGGATCCTTCGCGCGGGATGGCGGGGAAGACTCCGCGGTTGAAGAGTTCGGCGTAAAACCGGGCGGTGCTGGCCCGGACGCCCGAACCGCCGCGGCTGAATCCAACCAGGCGGGCCAGGATGATGGAGCGCGCGGCGGCGCGGTCCAGGTACTGGCCCACGCCGCTGTTGTGATACCTGACCACCTGGACCTGATAGGCCAGGAGTGACTTCTCCTCCACAGCCGTATCCCGGCCCGACCCCAGCAGGGTGTTCAGCCCATAGACGCGTTGACCGGAGGAAGCAGCGCGCTCCACCACTTCACGGGATCGGCCAATGAGGGCCAGGACGTCCTGGGTGAGCTCCACCCGTGCTAGGGAATCGGACGCAGCCCGGGCAATATCCCCAGCACGGACATGTGCCGTTCCCAGCAGGAGAGTGTCATGTGACGCCATCAGAAATCCAGGAGGTTCTGGCGGAAGCCACCGTTGCCGTAACTCTTCCTCAACAGGCCGCGGCGGCGCAGCTCGGGGGTGAGCTTGTCCAGAACGCCGTGGACTGTGGCGGGATCCACGAAGCCGGAGAAGAGGAAACCGTCGCCGCCCACGGCAGCACCCGTTTCTTCCAGATAATCGGCAATCTCCTCCGCGGTGCCAATGATCGAATCGCCAGCGCCGCCGCTGCGGGCCTGGAGGATCTGCCGGAGCGTGGACCCGGGAGGAGCCGCCTTGGCGAAGTGCTCCAGCGTGCCTTGATTGCTGTTGGTGCTCAATTCCGGCAACGGAGCGTCCAGGTCGAATTGCTTGAAGTCGATCACCGAAAGATAGGAGATGGAATTCAGCTGGCTGTCGATGTCGCGCTGGGTCAGTTCCCGCCGCTGGGCACGGAGTTCCCGGGCTTCAGCGGTGGTTCCCACCACGGTGGGCTTCAGAACAAAAAGTACCTTGACGGCGTCGGGATCCCTTCCTGCCTTGGTGGCCTCGGTACGGATCGAATCACGGTAGGCCTTCATGCCGTCCACACCGCGGGCCAAGGCGATGGCCACGTCCGCGTGCCCACCTGCGAAAGCCTTGCCGCGGGGAGAGGCGCCGGCTTGAACCAGCACGGGCTCCTCGGGCAGGGGTGCAGTGTTCAGCGGGCCCCGGACGGAGAAGAAATCACCGGTGTGATGGATGGGATGCACTTTGTTGTGATCGGCGAAGACGCCGGCGGAGCTG
The DNA here is from genome assembly GCF_016907545.1 of Paenarthrobacter ilicis. NCBI lineage: Bacteria > Bacillati > Actinomycetota > Actinomycetes > Micrococcales > Micrococcaceae > Paenarthrobacter > Paenarthrobacter ilicis. The sequence continues at coordinate 3,500,503 of NZ_JAFBCD010000001.1, forward strand.
TCCTCACGGATCGCGTCAGGTTCCCAGCTACGCCACAGCTGCCTGACCACGTCCACGAATTCCTCAGCCTTTTCGTACCGTAGGTCGTGCTCGATCTGCTGGTCCAACCCGTAGTTTTGCGCGGCGAGGTCGCTGCCGGAGGTCACCACGTTCCAGCCCAACTGGCCGTCGGAGAAGTGCTGCAGGGTGGCCAGCAGCCGTGCAGCAGTAAACGGCGGGTAGAAGGAAGCACTGACGGTGGGAACAATGCCCAGGTGCTGGGTGGCTGAGAGCAGGTACGGAACCAACGCCAAAGGATCGTGCTTGGGCGCGAAGGATGCGTGGGCCAGGGAAACCTCGGCCGTGCCCCCGTAGGTGTCCGGAACAGTCAGCGAATCCTCAATGATGAACAGGTCCAGGCCGGATCGCTCGAACGCGCGCACCGCCTCCTGGTACAGGGCTGGCTTCTTCCAGTCATAGCCCAGGCTGTAGCCCGGAGTTCCCCAGCCCTGGACGCCAAATCCGTGGCCTACAAACCATCCAAAATGCAGCATGGGCTCGAGTGTAGAACTGCTCTGTCCGTTCACCGCGACCTGATTTCTTGCGAAGTTACAGGGGGACGTACTGCGTCAATTATGCTCCCGGGAGGTCACAAAAGGACCCAGCCCAAGGCATTGCCGGTTACGCAACATGACGGTGGTGATTCTGCCTCCAAGTGCGCCCAAGCGCTGCGAAATGCTACGTTTTTCTTGAGTAATGAGTACCAGCGCGAAGCCCTGACTTGCTGGTCGGCAACCCTCTCTCCGGCGGGGTGCCTCAGGTGACTACTCGGCGTATCGGACAAATTCGAACTGCAAGCGTGACTGAGGAGCACCAGCTATGCCTGAACCCACTGAAGAAAAACTTTCCTACCGCCTGATAACGGGCCCGGATAACCGCGAATTCTGCGAGCGCATCAGCGCGGCCCTGGCTGAAGGCTACGTCCTCCATGGCAGCCCGGCAGCAACGTTCAACGGTGCCCAGGTCATTGTTGCCCAAGCCGTTGTGCTGCCCGCCGCCATCGCGAGTGCCGACGCCGCGGTGGCAACCGCCGTCGACGAATTGGAAGGCGACGACGAAGCATTCGAGGGACACGCATGAGCTACGCAGGTGACCTGAACCCGCAGGATGCGTGGGCCAAGCTTGAGGAGGGCGCCATTTTGGTGGACGTCCGCACCGAAGCCGAATGGGCCCACATCGGCATCCCGGACACCAAGGCAACGGAGAACGATCCCCTGTTCATCCAGTGGAACCTCGCCGGAGGAATCCCCAACCCCAGCTTCATCGAGGACCTGCAGCAGCAGGCTCCGGAGGGTGACGGCGTCGAACTGGTGTTCCTTTGCCGTTCAGGGCAGCGGTCAATCTCCGCCGCCACGGCAGCAACGCAGGCCGGCTTCACCGCCTACAACGTTCTTGAAGGCTTTGAAGGTGAGCCGGACCGCTATGGCGAGCGCACTGTCAATGGTTGGAAAAACCGCGGCCTGCCGACGAACCTGGGGACCAACTAAATGACTTTCAATCCCGACGCCGCCGGCTGGAGCCCCGACACCCAGGCCGTACGCGGTGGACTTGACCGTACCAATTTCCAGGAAACGTCCGAGGCCGTCTTCCTGAACTCCGGCTTCGTTTACGAATCCGCGGCAGCAGCCGAGCGCGCTTTTACGGGCGAGGACGAACGATTCGTCTACTCCCGATACGGCAACCCGTCGGTGGCCACCTTCCAGGAGCGCCTCCGACTGCTGGAAGGCACCGAAGCTTGCTTTGCGACCGCGTCGGGCATGTCCGCGGTCTTCACCGCATTGGGTGCCCTGTTGGCAGCAGGCGACCGTGTGGTGGCCGCCCGGTCACTGTTTGGCTCCTGCTTTGTGATCCTGAACGAAATCCTGCCGCGCTGGGGCGTGGAAACGGTGTTTGTTGATGGCCCGGACCTGGACCAGTGGCGCGAAGCCCTGGCTGAGCCCACCACTGCGGTGTTCTTCGAATCGCCGTCAAACCCCATGCAGGAAATCGTGGATGTTGAAGCGGTCAGCGCGTTGGCCCATGCTGCCGGAGCCACCGTGGTGGTGGACAACGTGTTTGCCACGCCGCTGTTGCAGCGTTGTGGCGACCTGGGCGCTGACGTGATTGTGTACTCGGGGACCAAGCACATTGATGGCCAGGGACGCGTCCTGGGTGGCGCAATCCTGGGTACCAAGGAATTCATCGATGGGCCCGTGAAGCAGCTCATGCGGCACACCGGCCCCGCACTGTCCGCCTTCAACGCATGGGTGCTGACCAAGGGCCTGGAGACCATGGGCCTGCGTGTGGGCCACAGCTCGGCCTCCGCCTTGAAGATCGCGGAATGGCTGGAGCAGCAGCCCGCCATCAGCTGGGTCAAGTACCCGCTGTTGAAGTCCCACCCGCAATATGAGCTCGCGGCACAGCAGATGAAGGCCGGCGGAACAGTGCTGACCTTCGAGTTGTCCCCGTCCTCCGGGCGTTCCGCAAAAGAAGCCGCCTTCGCTTTGCTGGACGGCCTGGGGGTCATCGACATTTCCAACAACCTGGGTGACTCCAAGTCGCTCATCACCCACCCGGCCACCACCACCCACCGCGCCATGGGCCCGGAGGGTCGCGCAGCAATTGGGCTGAGCGATGGCGTGGTGCGGTTGTCCGTGGGCCTTGAGGACGTTGAGGACCTGATTCTGGACCTGGAAAAAGCCCTCAAACAGGTGTAGGGCCGCCACGATGGTGTGGTTCGCCGGGCATCGGTAGGCCAACGCGGCACTTTCTGCTGGATCATCGCCTAGGACAGTGGGGCGGAAGCACGGGCTTCCAGGGTTTCACCAAGTGGGGAATTCGATGATTCAGCAGAAATTGCCATGACCTTATCCACATAAGACAGGCTCCCCGGTCCCAACAGTCTCGCGCCGTGGCTGGCTGTCCCTATGGACGCACACGAATTCTTGGTTTCAGTGGGTGGAGTGGCAAAAGTCAGTCTCCTTAGAGGACACGGTTACGGACCAGCGGAACTCCGGAAGATGGACGGAGCGTACCAACCCCGGCACGGCATCTGGGCATTACCTTCCGCGGATAAGGAGTATCTCTCTGCTCTTGTGCACAACGGATACCTCACGTGCGCCAGTGCGGCCGTCCGCTATGGGCTCTGGCTCAAAGACCAGCCAACACGTCTCCACTTGGCAACAAGGCATAACCGCGGCGGTGGATTCATACGGCATGGTGGCCTGCGGCTGGGTTCGGAGGGACTCTTGCCCGTCGCCTCCTTGGAAGACACTGTCATCCATGCCTTGACTTGCCTGTCCGACGTCGATGCCATTGCAATGGCAGAGTCGGCGATGAAAAAGTGCGGAGTTGCCCGGGACGTCCTTGAAAGTGAGCTGACAGCCAACTACTTCGGAAATGCGAGGAGGAGGTTGCGCATGGCCGATGGCCTGTCCGAATCCGTCCCGGAAATCAGCGCCCGAATACTGTTCGAAGCGGAGGGACTTTCCTTCAAACGCCAAGTCCGCATCCCAGGCGTGGGCCGGGTGGACACGCTGGTGGACGACTGGTTGATCGTGGAGGTCAACGGCTATAAGTTTCACAGCTCAAGGGCTGCGTGGAGAAAGGACATGGGCAGATTGAACGCCGCGCAGGCCCTGGGATTCCAAACATTGGCCTTTGCCCCGGAAGAGATCTGGAATTCTCCGGACGAGGTCATGGCCCAGATCCGCAGGCTCTTGGCGCGAGGAAAACCGCAGGCGCGGGCTTGAACGAATTTCTGCTGGATCATCGGCCAGGGCAGCAAGAGGAGAGTCCGGAGTTCCGGGGTTCCACCACGTGCGTAGGCCGATGATCCAGCAAAAAGGGCTGGAGCTTAGTCCTGGAAGTACTCGATCTTGGCACCGATGGTGTTCAACCGCTCGGCCAGGTCCTCGTAGCCGCGCTCGATCACGTAGATGTTGCGCAGCTCGGAGGTACCGCGTGCGGCGAGCATGGCCAGGAGAAGGCAGGCGGCAGGGCGGAGGGCTGGCGGGCAGCCGATCTCCGCAGCACGCCACTTGGTGGGCCCGTTCACGTAGATGCGGTGCGGGTCCAGCAACTGAACCTGTGCGCCCAGCTTGTTGAGCTCCGTCAGGTAGATGGCCCTGTTTTCGTAGACCCAATCGTGGATCATGGTTTGGCCTTCGGCGTTGCCAGCGATCACAGCGAAGAAGGGCAAGTTGTCGATGTTCAGCCCGGGGAAAGGCATCGGGTGGATCTTATCCTGCGGTGCCTTGAGCTCGGAGGGCTTGGTGGTCACGTCCACCAACCGGGTCCGCCCGTTGCGGGCCATGTACTCGCCGGAGATCTCCATTTTCTGGCCCATCTGCTCCAGGGTGGCGAGCTCGATTTCCATGAACTCTATGGGCACCCGGCGGATGGTTACCTCGGAATTGGTGACAATGCCGGCGGTAATAAGGCTCATGGCCTCGATGGGGTCCTCGGACGGGAAGTACTCGATGTCCACGTCAATCGCCGGCCGTCCGGTGATCTTCAGCGTGGTGGTGCCGACTCCGGCGATCTCCACACCCAGGCCCTGCAGGTAGAAGCAGAGATCCTGGACCATGTAATTGGGGCTGGCGTTGCGGATCACGGTGGTGCCCTTGCGGTGCGCGGCCGCCATGATGGCGTTTTCCGTGACAGTGTCCCCGCGTTCTGTCAGGACGAAGGAACGGTGGTCCGCGTCTGCCGGCGGTGCTTCCACGGAGTAGAAGCCTGACTTGGCTTCCACGGACAAGCCGAACTCGCGCAGTGCCTGCATGTGCGGCTCCACGGTGCGGGTACCCAGATCGCAGCCACCGGCGTACGGAAGCAGGTACTCGCTGGTCTCGTCCAGAAGAGGGCCCAGGAGCATGATGACGCTGCGGGTACGGCGGGCGGCGTCCACGTCCATGGATTCGAGGTCCAGGACCTCGGGCCGCCGGATGCGGAGATCGCTGCCGTTCAGCCAGGTGCACTCCACGCCGATGGACGTGAGGACCTCCACGATCCTGTTGACTTCTTCAATGCGCGCCAGGCGGCGCAGCGTGGTGGTACCTCGGTTGATGAGGCTGGCGCACAGGAGCGCCACACCCGCGTTTTTGCTGCTGTTGACATCCACTTCGCCGGAGAGAGTGCGTCCGCCTTCAACCCGGAGATGGGTCATCTGAGGCTTGCCCACCTTCACGATGGAGCGCCCGAAGATCCCCTCGAGGCGCTCGATCATCCGGAGACTGAGGTTCTGTTTACCTTGCTCCATCCGGGCGATTGCGCTCTGGCTGGTTCCCAGCTCAGTTGCCAACTGCCCTTGCGTCCAGCCTTTCTCGCCCCGCGCATCGCGGAGCAAAAGGCCTACATGTTCTGGCGTAGCTTGAGTCATATCCAAGAAATATCACAGGTGAGCTATGAGTGGCCAGCTTTCGATGTATGGAGCGGCAAAAGTCACACCATACCCGTTCCGTGAGATATAAGGGGCGACGGCGGCTTGTCGCCACGGGTGGTGGCCTTCCCCATTCGGAGACGGGCAGAAGTGCCCATTGCGGTCCGGGGAACAATACCCAAGCATGGAGGGAAAGCTCAGGGGGAAACATGCCTTTCTACGGCGCCGACGTCAACCAACTCAAAGCGCTCTCCAAGGCCCTGGCCAACGGTGCGTCACTGCTGACCAGCCGCGCCCGGGAGCTCGACTCGTTGATCGGCCAAGGACTGACCGGCCAAGGCGGCGGCTGGCAGGGCCAGGATGCCAAGCGTTTTGCAGCGGATTGGCAGGGCCGCCTGAGGCCGTTGCTGGATCGGACCACGCGGGGCTTGGAAGAGGCTTCACAGTCCGCGCTTGCCAATGCCGACCAGCAGTCCTCCACCTCCACGGAAGGCGGCGGCCCAGGCAGTTCCGGTGGCCCAGGGAACGACGCCACCGCCAAGACCGCAGCCAATCCCAATCCCGGCCAGCCGACCCCGCAGGAGATCCTGGACAACTACCAGGTCAGCGACGCCGAGACCACCATGTGGCCCGGAGACTGGGACCCACTGCGCTTCATTGTTGACCAAAGGGAGGTCACCGAAAAGGAAGCAGAGCTCCTCAACGGCCTGGGTCCTTTCGAGATGAACGCCTTCAAGGGCATCCACGATGACGCCTTCAGCGTTGCCGATGACCGCTTCCCCAGTGCCGACCGCAACGATGACCAGAACGACGCCTTCCGGCACGCGTATTGGAATGCCCTCATGGTCAAGGAGTTCGGCGCGGACTGGGCGGAGGACTACGCCACTGCCCACGAGCAACTCCCGGGCAACCCCGCACCCCGCGAAGCCATGGACCTGTACAACAATGAAGTGGGCCGCAACGTGGCCATAGCCAATCCGGATGCCAGCGCTGAGGAGCTTGCGGACTTGATCGAGGAAGCTGTGAACAACGGCGACACCGTGGTGGTGGGACAGGACATGCTGCCCCACCCGTCCAATGAGGTCCCCATGGACCAGACCGGCGACGCCAACAATGCCGAGCCCGCCCCGGGCGAAGACCCGGAGTTCAACGACGAGTCCAGGACCACCTCGTGAAGTTCCAACACCAAAAACAGGCTCGACGACGATCGGGGACGTCCGGCGCCCGCACTACTTTTGCGGGCCGCGCCACCCTGGCCGGCCTGCTCGCTGTCATCCTGGCCTGCGCTTTGGCCGCCTGCTCACTAGGAGGATCCGTCATGCCCGAATCGAACGAGAAGCTCAACAGCCAGGTGCTTGAGTCCGCGAAGAACGGGACGGCACTGAAGCTGGCTGACGCCACGGACTTCGAGTGGGACCAAGCCGGTTTCGTGACGGAGGGGACGCCGGCCAAGGACATCGAAGCAGCCTTCGGCGAGCCGTTGACCAAGGAGAACCGCTACACGGCCTCGCCAGCGTTGTTCGTCTTCCTGAAGGACGGAAAGGTGGCGAAGGCCATCCGCATCGTCCCGGATGCCTTCTTCGGCGCCGACGCGAAAAGGAAATACGGCCGTGACGTGGTCCTCACCCCGCCGGAGGGAAAAAAGGGCTTCCTCAACTGGCGCGAGTAAGCCTCCAAGCCCCCAGCAACACCGCGGCACACACACGTTCACGGACGCGACCGTCATTCCTGGACGCGCCAGTACCCCAACGCATCGATCCTGCGCTTGTCCACGCCCAGCGTCTTCCGCAAATGCTTGACGATGGCCCGCGTGCTGGAAGCTTCGCAGGCCACCCAGAAGAAGTCGTTGTCCACGGACACGCTGTCCGCAGTAAGCGCATCACAGACTTCCTCCACCAACGCGGCACCGTCGCGTTTGCGCGGGACCCAGGTGACGACGTCGGACGCTGACGTCCGCACCTCCAGCGAGGGATCGGCGTCGTGCTGGTATTCGAGCCAGGCGGTCACGGGGGCCGCGCCCGCTGCGGTGAGCTCCCGCTCGTCCAGCAACGAGTTGATGGCCGGGATGGAGGCGGGATCGCCCACTACCCACATCCGGCGTGGAGCCGGCGCGGGAAAGGTGAAAGAACTGCCCTGGACGGTGGCCTCGATGGTCTCTCCGGGCTGCACGGCCCACGCCCAGTCCGCCGCTACCCCGTTGTGCATGGCGAAGTCCATGCTAAACGTTCCTGCTGCCGGGTCGGCGTTGACCAGGGTGTAGGCGCGCTGGTGGGCCTTGCCGGAATCGTCAAACCACAGGCGGATCCACATGGTGGGATGAAGGCCACTGCGTTGCAGGAGGCCACCGTCGCGGACATGGACGCGCAGGAAATCGGGGGTGATTTCCTCCTTTCCCGTGACCTCCAGGGTGAAGTCGCGGGCGCCCATGACTTTGAGGACGACGCCTTCCCAATTGCGCTTCAAGCAACACTCCTTCACGAACGGCCGCGATTTGTGAACCGGGCCAAAGCCATTTATCTTGAGCTTAAGTAAGCCTAACCTAAGTCCGAAAGTGACCCGGAAATATGACGCCTGCCCCTATGCAGCACACCGCCCCGGCAGGCGGCACAGGAACGTACAGGGACCGTTGGGGAATACCGCACCTGTGGGCCGAATCCGCCAACCAGCTTGCCTTCCTCCAGGGCCACAACGCTGCCACTGACCGGTCGTGGCAAATTGAAATGGAACGGTGGCGGTCCGAGGGCCGCACAGCCGAGGTACTGGGACAGGAGGCCGTCACCTGGGATCGCTTTGCCCGGCAGGCCCTGCTGGATGACACCGCCCGCCGCTGCTTTGACAACCTCGACGCCGGGACGCAGGAATGGTGCGGGCACTATGTTGCAGGTATCAACCGGGCCCTGGAGGAAGGACTCCGCAACAGCCCCGAATTTGTGGCCTCCAGCAGCCTTCCCGAACCGTGGAATCCGTGGACTCCTCTGGGGGTTTTCCTGGTCCACCACATCCTGTTCTCCACGTTCCCCAACAAATTGTTCCGCGCCCACGTGCAACGGACAGTGGGCGAGGACGCCGTGCAACTGTTCAGCATCGAGGCTCCGGTGTGGTCCGGAAGCAATGCCTGGGCCGCCCACGGGTCCCGGACGTCCAGCGGGCTTCCCCTGATTGCCGGAGATCCGCACCGACTCATGGAATTGCCCGGCGTCTACCAGCAGGTGCGGTTGGCATGTCCCGAGTTCGACGCTATCGGCTTTGCCTTCCCCGGAGTTCCAGGCCTCCCGCACTTCGCCCACACCGGGCACACCGCGTGGGCCATCACCAACGCCATGGCCGACTACCAGGACCTCTTCAACGAACAATTGCGCAGGGTCCAGGACTCCGCGGGTGAACGCGTGGAGGCGCGGGGAGGAACAGGCTGGGAGACCGTCGTCGTCAGCCATCACACTATCCGCGTCCGCCATGGTGACGACGTCCCCGTGGAGGTGATCAAGACACCGCGGGGTCCGGTCATTTCCAGGACGCCCGACGGCGGCGCCTTGAGTCTGCGCTTCCCGGCGGCGGTGGAGGGGCGTTTGGGTTTTGAGTCGCTCCTGCCGTTGTTGCGGAGCCGGAACGTGGATGACGTCGAGGCAGCTTTGGGGGCTTGGGTTGAGCCGGTGAACAGCGTGATCGCCGGGGATTCGAGTGGTTCGGTCCGGCACCTGGTGGCCGGCCTGGTTCCTGCGCGCAATCCGGAGAACCGTCGCCTGCCCGTCCCGGCCTGGGAGCCGGCATACTCGGGGAAGCCTGCGCCCTCGAGGAATCAGGAGTACGTGCCCCTCGCATCTGCCACGGTGAACGGGTTTGCGGTCAGTGCCAACGATCGGGCGTCCGGGGGCGGCGACGCAATCGCCATGGAGTTCGCACCGGCCCACCGCGCACTTCGGATCCGGACCCTGCTTGAGGCTGCCGAAGGACCCGTTGGTGTGGAGACCATGCAGGCCATCCACATGGACACCGGGCTGGGACCATGGCCGCTGTTCCGGTCCCTGGCGGCCAACACCGCACCGGGCATCCTGTCCCCCGCAGCATCAGCCCTGCGGACCGAACTGCTGGCCTGGGACGGCCGGATGGATGCCGGCAGCCAACAGGCGTCAGCCTTCGCTGCCTGGAGGGGCGCGTTGGTGCAGCGGTTTGCTGCACACCCGGCACTGGCGGGGCTGGACCGGCCCACCGGGTACCCGTCGCTCTTTGGCCCGTGGCTGTCCGTGGCATCCAGGGTGGGTTTCGCATTGGAGACGCTGCTGCAGCGGGGCCAAGAGGTGGGGATCAACGTCCAGGAGGAGGTGGTCGCTGCTTTGGAGGCTGCCGCCGGAACAGCTGCCCCTGCGCGATGGGGCGAACGGCATCAGCTGCTCCCCATCCATGACCTTCCAGTACCACTGGCCAGCGCAGCGCCAACCGCATCCCTCAGCGGAGACACCGGTTGCGTGCTCTGCACCGAAAGCCTTCCCGGAGTGGACGACCGCAACTTCCGGGGCCCCGTGGCCCGCTACGTCTGGGACCTGGCTGACCGTGCCAACAGCCGCTGGATCGTTCCTTTCGGCGCCGCAGGGACGCCAGGGGACAAGCATTTTACCGATCAGTTGCCGCTCTGGACCACCGGCCAACTGATCCCTGTGATGACCGACTGGTCCCGGTTAACCAAAGCCTGACCACCCGCCCCCCGGAAAGAACCTGAAGGAAACATGAACACCACAGCACCGGACTTCTCTGTCCGCACACCCGTTTACTCCGATGAGCTGGAGGGCTGGGGTTCCCTGCGGCTTGTGCCCTTGGATCCAAGCCAGGACATCCACTTTCTCTACGAGTGGGTCACCCAGCCCCGGGCCAAGTTCTGGGGGATGACCGGACACACCCGCGAACACGTCCAGGAAATCTACGAGTTCCTGGACTCCCTGGAAACCCACCACGCCTTCCTGGTGGTCCTCGATGGCGAGCCGCTGGCCCTGTTCCAAACGTACGAGCCACTGCACGACCCCGTGGGCGAGGCCTACCCCGCGCGGGAAGAAGACATAGGGATGCACCTGCTGCTGGCTCCGGCCACGCGTCCCATTCCGCACTTCACGCCGCGGCTTGCAACCTCGCTCATCAAGTACATGTTCTCCCTGCCCGGCAAGGACAGGATTGTGGTGGAGCCCGATTCCCGCAACGCCAAAGCGCTCCGCCGTTTGGAAGCCACCTGCTTCGAGTTCGGGCCCATCATCCAGCTCGCGGACAAGGAAGCCCAGCTGGGATTCCTGACCCGTGCGGGGTTCGACGAAGTCCAGGACAAGCAGGATGAGGTTCAGGCAAAGCAATAAGGCCAATGCCGGGGCCTACCGCCAGACGAAGCTCCAGGTCCCGGCACCCACTGCGGTCAGCACGGCACCCGCGGCAATGACCACCCCGCCCAGCAGCACCCACGCATCCAGGAATGAGTACGTCGATTCGCGCGCCCAGGTCCGCTGACCAGCGCCAAAACCGCGTGCCTCCATGGTCACCGCCAGCCGCGACGCCCGGCGAACAGCTTGGACCAGCAATCCGAAGCTCTGCCCCAGCGTTGCTTTGATCCGTTGCAAGGGCCCGCCGTGGGACCCGACGCCCCGGGCCCTCCGCGCCATGCCGATCGTCTGCCATTCGTCAGCCATGAGGCCCACAAGGCGCATCGCCGCCAGGGATCCCAGCACAAACCGGTGCGGCAATTTGGCCTTCTGGGCCAGCGCGTCGGCCAGGTCCGTGGGATCCGTACAGGTCATCAGGAGGATGGCCGGAAGGGCAATCGCCAAACCGCGCAGCATGAAACCCAGCCCCAGCTGAAGGGAACCTTCGCTGATGGACCAGAGCCCGACGTCGAGCAGTACAGCACCGCTGTCAGCTGCCACGATCGCTGTACTCCAGCCACCGATGGCTGCCGCGATGATCAGCGGCCAGGCCCGCTGCCACAAGAGCCGCAACGTCAATCCGGCCAGTGGGAACAGGGCCAGCTCCGCCACCAGCGCCGTGGACGCGGACACCCAGTCAATGGAAAGTGCCAGCACCAGGGAGATCAGGAAAACCGCCGCGAACTTGGCCAGGGGGTTGGCTCGGGTCAGGAGGGCGTGGTTACCCCGCAGGTTCAAGGCATCCCTCATGCCGCACCTGCTTCCTGGGGTGTTGCTTCAGTGAGCCGCAGGGGTCCCAGCCGCAATTCGGTTCCGCCCAGCACCGCGCTGAACTCCTGATCGTGGGTTACGGACACCACGGACGTTCCGGCATCCAGCAACTCGGACAGAAAGGACGCCAGCTCGGCCCAAGTGTTGGCGTCCTGGCCGAACGTCGGCTCGTCCAACACCAGAACCTTCGGGTGGGCAGCCAGCACCGTGGCGACGCTTAGGCGACGCTTTTCGCCGCCGGACAGGGTGTACGGGTTGGCATCCACCAAGTGGGTGAGCCTCAGCCGTTCCAGCAATTCGTCCACGCGCTCCTGGCCATGGCCAAGATGCCTGGGTCCGAACATCAACTCGTCCAGCACTTTGCCGGTGACAAACTGGTGCTCCGGCTCCTGGAACACCGTTCCGATCCGTGGGATCAGCTGTTTCGCCTTCCACGCATACGGGTCAATTCCGGCGCCCGCGGACAGCTCGACGGCGGCACTCACCGTGCCGGATACGGGTGCCAGCAGGCCGGCCAACGTCAGCGCGAACGTCGATTTTCCCGCACCGTTGGGACCCGTGATGGTGAGGGCACGCCCTTCCCGGACCTGGGCACTGATGCCGGCTTGAACCGGAACCGGAGGAATGGTCTTGAAACCCTTGCGGCGTGGTTTCTCCCTGGACACCGCGAGATCCTGGGTTGCCAGGAGGAGCGGCGCCGTGACGGATTCATTGCTGCGGGCACGGGTCGTGGGGACGTACCCCGGAACCCACACCCCGGCGGACATCAGCATGGTCCGGGCTTCGGTCAGCACCTGTTCAGGCGGACCGTCCAGCAACACACCGCCGCCCTGGGCACCCGGCTGCAGGACAACAATCCTGTCCACCAGGTCCTTCCACACGGAGACCCTGTGCTCCACCACAACCAGCGTGGCACCGGTCTTGTCCAGGCAACGGGCCACCGCGTCACGGACTTCCAGAACCCCGGCCGGATCCAGGTTGGCCGTGGGCTCGTCCAGCAGGAGGAGTCCTGGACGCATCGCCAAAATGCCGGCGAGCGCCAGCCGCTGCTTCTGCCCTCCGGAGAGTGCCGCCGTCGGGTGATCCAGGGCCACACCGACGCCGGCTGCGGTACGCAACCCGACGTCGTCGAGCGCTTCGTGCACGCGGGCCCAGATTTCGTCCCGTGGAACGGCGAGGTTCTCGGCGCCGAACGCGACGTCGTCGCCAACGCGGGAGAGCACCACCTGCGTCTCGGGGTCCTGCTGCATGAGGCCGGCGCGGCCCCTCTGCCCGCGCGGCGCCCCGCCGTCGATCAGCAGTGTGCCGGTTTCGTCGGAATCGTCTTCTTCGTCCCCCAGTACCCCGGCCAGGGCATGCAGGAGCGTGGACTTGCCGGCACCGGAGGGGCCCAGCAACAGGACGCGCTCCCCCGGTTCGATGCGCAGATCCAGGCCGTGGATGGCAGGCTGGGACCGGCCGGAGTGCCGCCATCCCCAGCCCTCGGCGGCGATGGCGGCAGGCCGTGCAGGGTTACCGCTGGTGGTGGTGTCGCGCATCAGCGGAAGGCTGGCTCCGTCGCGGCCTTGCGCGAGGCAAAGGAGCTGAGCACACCCGTGGTGGCCAGTCCCCTGGTGGCCAGCCAGGACAGTCCGCCAGCAATGATCGCGCCGGACACCGTGGTGAAGGTGATGTAGGTGAGCTTGTCGATTGCCTCGTAGGCGATGTTCCAACCCCAAGGAAGGAAGGAATCGTTGAGGCCGCAGAAGAGCCCGGCACCGGCACCGGCCAGCAGGGATGTGGGCAGGTTGAACTTCTTGTAGCGGAACGCCGCGAAGATCAATTCGGCGCCCAGGCCCTGCAGGATTCCCGAGATGAGGACCGTGGTGCCGTACTGGGAGCCCATGATCAGCTCACCTGTAGCTGCCACGGCCTCGCAGAACAGCGCCGCGCCGGGCTTGCGGATAATGAGCATGCCCAGCACTGCGGGAATCATCCAACCACCGGCAAGCAAGCCGGTCAGCGGCGGATACGTGGCGTTCAGGGGAATGGAAACAAGCGCTGCACCCTGGGACCAGGCCCAGAAAATCACGCCGCCGGCGATCGCGATCAAGGCCGCCACCACAATGTCTACTACACGCCAGTTATAACTGGTCTTCTTCACGCTTACCGTGGTCATCTTCTGCCTCCTGAGGTTACAGGAGGGGAAAGTGCTCCCCGGATCGCAACTGCCTGCGCAGCCCTGATCCGGACACTCTGAGAAGCTCGACTCCCTTGCGCCGGTACTAACCGGATCAGGTTCGAGGGTCTGCGGCTGTCCGCACTCTCAGCGCCCTCGCGTCACCTGCATCGCTGCAAGGTCCGACGGCGGCGCTCCCCTGTCGTTATGAATCTTGCCCTTGTGGGCGGGTTCAGTTTACACCTGACGGGGTTTCAGGGGTCATGGGGTTGGTCATAAATCCGTTGCGAGGCCCGCTCTACGCGCTATTCACGCCGCGTGGAGCGCAGAGCAGGCCTCACAACGCACCTGAGAGAATGGCCTCATGACAGACCTTGCCGATTCCCAGCCCGCAGCGGCCGAGCCGCGCCTGGCCGCCAGCGTGATCCTGCTCCGCGACGCCAACCATGGACTGGAAGCCTTCGTCCAGCACAGGGTGAACACCATGGACTTCGCCCCGGGCATGGTGGTTTTTCCCGGCGGGCGGGTTGATCCGGCGGACAGTTCCGGGTGGGATTATCCGGCGGACCTCCTGAAGCGTCACGCCGCGGACTGGCAGGAGACTTCACTCAACGCAGATCCTGGGCAGGCGGATGTCAGCGCCGGCACCGTGTTGGCAGCCGCCATCAGGGAGGTCCAGGAAGAGTCGGGGCTCACCATCGAGCCGGAGGATCTGCGCCCTTGGGCCAACTGGATCACTCCGGTGGACATGCCCAAGAGGTTCGATACCTTCTTCTATGTGGCAAGGCCGTTGTCCAGCCACCAACCGCAGCACCAAACCACTGAGGCGTGGCAGTCACTGTGGATGCCTGTGGCGGGGATCCTGGAAGCGGAGGCCACTGGATCGCTGAAGATGATGCCACCCACGTATTACCTGCTGAAGGAAATTGCAGGCTTCAGCAGCGTGGATGCAGTGTGGTCCGCCCAGCACTCCGTAGCGCCTGTCCTGGGACCGCCGGGTTCCCTGGCTGCTTTCCTTAAGGAGCGCGAAAACCGGGAGTAGCGCGGCGGGGCTTGCTGGTACGGCTAGGCTTGGGTCATGAATCTCTTCTTCAAGCTGATCGGTGCCGGAGTGAGCCTCGGAGCAGGCTTCGTTGGAACCAAACTCGTCAATAAAGGGTGGGAAAAAGCCACTGGCAACAAGCCGCCCATGGGCAACGATGACATGGAATCGAGCCTGCGCTCCGCGCTGACGTTCGCTTTGATTTCTGCCATCGTCAGCTCGCTGATCCAGGTGCTCGCCAGCAGGGGCACCCAGCGCGCGATTTCCCGTTTCTCCAAGTCACAGGACATCGTCTAAGAAACACAACGCGGGGTCATTCAGGGCCCATCCCAGCAGTTGGGATGGGCCCTGAATGACCCCGCGTTGTCCTTAAACGTCAGAGTGAGGCTCTTGCCCGGCAGCTGCCCTCTGGACGACGGCTTCCAAGTCATCCTTGGTGAGCATTTCGCGGTGCCCGTGCTTGGTGCGGTAGGCCGAGCGCCCCACCATATGGGCGGACACCGGCGCCGTGAGCAACTGGAAGATCCACGCCACCACCAGGACCGGCCACACCCACCAGGTCCGCATCTGGAGCCCTATTGCGGACAACATCAGGAACAAACCCAGCACCTGCGGCTTGGTGGCGGCGTGCATGCGGCTCATCAGGTCCGGGAAGCGCAGCAAACCCACGGCCGCACCCAGGCTCATGAGAGCTCCCACCACCAGAAAAACAGCGGTGACCACGTCAATAACAACATCGATTCCGGTGGCGTCAGGACTCATTGTTCTGTTCCCTCCGCTCGGCCACAAAGCGGGCAACGGTCACTGATCCGATGAAACCAATCACGGCCAACGCCACCAGCAGCATCAGGTTGTTGAGGTGCCGGTTCACGGCCATGTCCACAGCCAGTGCCGCGCCGAGGATGGCCAGCAGAACATCGGATGCCAGCACGCGGTCCAGCAGGGACGGGCCAATGGCGATCCGCACAATGGCGCCGGCAGCGGCCAAACCCAGGATCACCGCCGTCGCGATCAGAACAAAGTCCTTCACAGCGTTGCCCCTTCCGTGCCCGCAGGGGCTTCTTTTCCGAGTTCCTCTACTTCTTGATGGGTGCCCATGATGCGGATCAATCCTGCCTCAATGCGTTGCACTTCCTGACGGATCTCCTCGATGTCAGCTTCCGTGTAGATGTTCAGCGCGTGAAGGTACAGGGTGGACGTTGACCGGTCCACTTCCACCACCAGCGAACCAGGGATCAGCGAGATGACGTGGCCGGTGGCCGTCACCATCAGATCGGAGCGGCTGCGCAACGGAACCGCGACGACGGCGCTGCGCACCTTTGGTCCTTTGACGGTGGCCAGGTACAGCACCAGGAAGCTCGCTGCCACCACTTTGCCCAGGAACATCATGGCGAAAGCGAAAGCCCGAAGGACGTTGAACCTGCCGCTGAGTTCAACGGGAGGGAGGTAGAAGAACTTGGCCACCATTACGGCAATGATCGCGCCGAACAGGAGGTTTCCCGGGCTGAAGTCCCGCCACAGGGCACCCCACACGATCACCAACCAGATGAGCAGCGGAAGTTCTGTACGGAACGAGATCGGCTTGCGGCTCATTTGGCACCCCCTGTCTGCACCGGCGGCGGAACCTGGACGGAGTCGCCAAGGACCGAGTGGATATAGGCTGACCGGTCCAACATGATCTCCGCGGAACCGTCGGACATGTGGAAGAGCGGGCCGGCAAAGACGGTCAGTGCAACGCCGAACACCACCAACGCAGCGGTTGAGCCCACCATGGTCCGCGGCAGCACGCCCACGTTTTTGGTGGCCAGCAGGGCAGGATCCGGATACTCGGCGTCTTCAGGTTTACGCCAGAAGGCCCTGTTCCACACACGGGCTATGGCAAGCAGGGTCAACAGGCTGGTGACTACTCCGCCCACCACCAGGGTGATGGCCAACGGTGTGCCCAGCTCCACGCCTGCCTGAAGGAGTCCCAGCTTTCCCAGGAACCCGGAGAACGGCGGAATGCCGGCCAGATTCATGGCAGGGACAAAGAACAACACCGCCAGTAAGGGCGACAACTTGGCCAATCCACCCAAACGGTCGATCGAGGAGCTGCCCCCGCGGCGTTCTATGAGCCCGGTAACCAGGAACAAGCTTGTTTGCACGGTGATGTGGTGGGCCACGTAGAACACGGCAGCCCCCAACCCCATGACAGAGCTCATGGCCAGTCCGAACACCATGTACCCGATGTGGCTCACCAAGGTAAACGACAACAAACGTTTAATGTCGCTTTGGGCCAGGGCACCCAGGATGCCCACCACCATTGTCAGCAGCGCCACCACCATCAGCGGAACGTTGAGGGTGTCCCCCGGAAACAGGAGGGTTTCGGTGCGGACCATGGCGTAAACGCCCACTTTGGTGAGCAAGCCCGCGAACACGGCAGTGACCGGCGCCGGGGCTGTTGGATACGAGTCGGGAAGCCAGAACGACAGCGGGAAGACGGCAGCCTTGATACCGAAGGCCACCAGGAGCATCACGTGCAGTAGGTTCTGCGTGCCTTGGTCCAGATCAGCCAATTTCACAGCGAGGTCCGCCATGGTGATTGTTCCGGTAGCGCCGTAAATCATGGCGATGGCCACAAGGAACAGCACGGAGGAAACCACTGACACCACCACATACGTGACACCGGCCCGGATACGCGGACCTGTCCCGCCCAGTGTCATCAGGACGTAACTCGCCGTCAGCAGAATCTCGAAGCCGACGTAAAGGTTGAAGAGGT
The DNA here is from genome assembly GCF_016907545.1 of Paenarthrobacter ilicis. Lineage (NCBI taxonomy): Bacteria > Bacillati > Actinomycetota > Actinomycetes > Micrococcales > Micrococcaceae > Paenarthrobacter > Paenarthrobacter ilicis. Next base: position 3,518,026 of record NZ_JAFBCD010000001.1, read on the forward strand.
CTCCGGTGAGGAAGGCGTTGGAAACACCCGCCACCAGGATCAGGTAGGTGGGGTGGAAGATGGAGACAGGCGCTTCATGGTCGCCGTCGGCCATTCCCTGTCCTGTGGCGTAGATCAGGACGGCCAGGCTCACAACGGTGGAGACCACCAGCATCAGGGATGAGAACTGGTCCACCACCAGGACAACGCCCCACGGCGGCAACCAACCGCCCAGGGTCACGGACGTGGTGCCCCCGTCCCACACGGACATCAGGAGGAAGCACTCCAACAGCAACGTGGCGCTCAGGATGCTGATACTCACTACCCGCTGGGCGGTCTGGTGCCGGATCAGCAGGAACGCCAAAGCAGCACCCATGATGGGCAGGAGGACAGCTAACGGCGACAGGTTTGCGAGGTTCACGCGCTGCCTCCTTCCGGAGTGGTGTGCGGCTTTTCGGTGGCTTCCGGGCTGTTCCGGTCGGTGGTGGCAACCGGAGTGACTGCGAATTCCGAGGTTTCCAACGGAACAATCGCGTCATCTTCGGCATCAAAGCTCGGTGTCTTGGCCACGCGGACGTCTTCAAGGTCATCCTGGATCTCGTCCTGGCGGGCCAAGACCCAGGTGCGGTAGATGATGCCCAGCATGAAGGCCGTGACAGCGAAGGAGATCACGATCGAGGTGAGGATCAGCGCCTGCGGCAGGGGATCACTGTAGGCCTCGGGGTTGGTTTCCTTGCTGAACAGCGGGGCCAGTCCCGCGTATCCGCCTGTGCACAGGATCAGGAGGTTGGTGGCATTGGCCAGCAGCATCAAGCCCAGCAGCACGCGCGTCAGGCTGCGTTCGAGGATCAGATAGATACCGCAGGCGTAGAGCACACCCATGACAATGAGGAGGGTCAGGTTGATGCTCATGATGTGCCTTTCGGGGCCGCAACAGTCGCGGAGGATTCAGCGGCCTCGCCAGCCAGCATCGCGGCGTCCTCTTCGGCCAGGGGCGCTCCCTTGCCGTCGAAGTGCTCATCGATTTCGGCACCGAGGCTGCGGAGGACGTCCAGTGCCAGCCCCACCACCACGATGTACACGCCAATATCGAAGATGGTGGACGTGACGAACTTGATGTCACCGAACACCGGCAGCCAGAACTCGATGATGGCGCTCTGGAACACCTGGCCGCCCAGGAACAGAGGCACCAAACCGGACGCTGCCGCCGTCGCGAGTCCTGCCCCCAGCAGGGTCCCCGCACTGATGGTGGCAGCCTCGCTCAGTTCGAAACGGCCGCCGGCCAAGTATCGGATGGTCAGGGCAAGGCCGGCCGTCAGGCCGCCTGCGAAGCCACCGCCCGGAAGGTTGTGGCCGGCCAGGAGAAGGTAGATGGAGAAAACGATCATTGAGTGGAAAATCAACCGGGTCACGACTTCGAAAATGATCGATCGCCGTTCCGGCGCCAGCGTACGGCCTGCCACCAGCCACGCATCGCGGCTGACGTCGGTGAACTTCTTGGCTACGGCCAGCGTGACGCTGGCGCGGGAATCAGGCTCGACGCCGGGACGGCGCCCCACGCTTCCCTCCGGAACCTCTTCCGAAGTCTTGATCCGGTCGCCGCGGCTGCGGACAAAGATCAGGCTGGCAACACCGGTGGCAGCAATGGCAAGGACAGAGATCTCACCAAACGTGTCCCAGGCGCGGATGTCCACCAAGGTCACGTTGACCACGTTCAGGCCACCGCCGCCCTCGTACGCCAAGCGCGGGAAATCCAGGGAAATGGGCGTTGCCACCCTGGCGCCCATGGCGTATATGGCAACGAAGATCATGGTGATGCCGAATGCGGCGCCAATGATGACGCGGATCACCCGGAGGCGGCCGCCGGTCCTGTCCCGCAGTTCTGCGGGCAGGCTGCGCATGGCCAGCACGAACGCCACCAGGACGATCGTCTCCACCAGCATCTGGGTCAGGGCCAGGTCCGGTGCGCCTTGGAGCGCGAACATCAGTGCGATTCCGTACCCGGTGACGGACACCATCAGCACGGCCAGGAAGCGCTTGTTGGCCCGGACTGCGGCCAGTGCGCCCACCACGATGCCGATTCCGGCAACAATCTGCAGCGGCGAGTTCGGGTCAATGAGGTAGATGCCGTCGGGCAATGGCTTGTTGGCAACAATCAAGGCAGTCGCCGGAACGGCGAAGGCTACTGTGAGGATTACGGCCAGGTAGAAGTAGAGCGAACCACGCTGGGTGCGGCCGGTGATCCACACGGCTACGTCATCCAGCGCACCGATGGTGTTTTGGTAGGCGCGGTCCCCATCCACCCAGTCCGGAACGCGTCCTTGCATCCGGGCCACGGCGTTGCGTCCGTAGAACATGGCGGCGCCAATCGCGAACGTGATGGCTGTCAGGCCCAGCGCGGGCGTGATGCCGTGCCACAGAGCCAGGTGTCCGGCGTCCGCCGCGTCCGGCTTGGTGGCAAACAGCGCTGCGTACGGCTGCACCCAGGTGTCCACCGGCGTCGGCCACAAGCCGTAAACGATGGTCAGGAAGCTCAGGATGGCCGGCGCGGCCAGGAAGGCCGGCTTGATGGGCTTGAACGGGGTGGTCTCCACCCCGGGCTTCACGGCAAAGGCACCCCACATGAAGCGCGCACTGTACGCGAAGGTGAGGATGGAACCGATGACCAGTCCCACCAGAATCCAGATGCCCCAGGCCGGGGCGTCGTGGCCCGTGCCGTAGTGGACAAACGCTTCGAAGACTGATTCCTTGGCAACGAATCCGGCCAGCGGCGGAACCCCGGCCATGGAGGCGGCAGCAATCGCGGCCACTACGCCCAAGGCGCGGGAAGAGCGGAAGACGCCAGACAGCTTGCGGATATCACGGGTACCTGATTGGTGGTCAATGATTCCCACCACCAGGAACAGCGTGGCTTTGAACAGCCCGTGCGCCAGGAGCAGCGCCAGCCCGGCCAATGCGGCATCCGGACGCCCCAACCCCACCACCATGGTGAGGAATCCGAGCTGGCTGACCGTGCCGTAGGCCAGGATGAGTTTGATGTCGGTCTGCCGCAGCGCCCTGTAGCCGCCCACCAGCATGGTGGCCAGTCCGAGCCCCAGCACCAGCGGGAGCCAGAACTCCGATTCCGAGAACCCGGGAGCCAAGCGGGCCACAAGGTAGATACCGGCCTTCACCATGGCCGCAGCGTGGAGGTACGCACTCACGGGCGTGGGCGCAGCCATGGCGCCCGGCAACCAGAAGTGGAACGGAACCAAGGCTGATTTTGTGATCGCACCGGACAGGACAAGCACGACGGCGGCAGCCACGGCGCCCTGCATGGGGCCGGTCATGAGCGTCCCGGCCTGGTCCACGATGGTGGAGATGCGGTAGGTTCCGGCAGCCTGGCCGAGGATGATGAGGCCCACCAGCATGGCAAGACCGCCCGCCGTGGTGACCATGAGTGCCTGCAGCGCGGAGCGGCGCGCGGCCAGACGGGTGCGGGCGTAGCCGATCAAAAGGTAGGACAGGATGGTGGTGAGTTCCCAGAAGATGAACAACATCAACAGGTCATCGGACGTCACCAAACCGAACATGGCCCCGGCGAACGCAAGGAGCTGGGCTCCGAACGTGCCAAGGTTGGCATCTTTGTTCTTGAAATACCGTGCGCAGTAGACCAGCACCAGGGATCCGACACCCAGGATCAGCAGGGACATGAACCAAGCCAGCGGATCCATCCGGAAGGCCAGTTCCAGCTGGAGTGTGGGGATCCACGGCAGAGTTTCTTCCATGCCGTTCGGGGAATATGCCGCCGGGTACTGCAGGGCCAACCATATGAAGGACCCCGCCGGAACTGCTGCCAGCACGTAGAACGCGTTCCGGCCCAGCTTGTTGAAGATCAAGGGCGCCACAGTTGCCGCTACAAAGGTGATGGCGAGAACTGAGAGCACTGTTATCTCCGCAAAGTCAGGAATGAATTGTCAAAAGTTGGAGCCGGCGGGTCTTACGTTGGGTTCGGTGCGTCCAGTTTATCAAGACGGTCACACCGAATCTGGCCTTCCGCTGACAGCGCAGGTCACGTTTCAACCACTGTGTTCTCCACATAGCGGTCTGTCGACCACCCCAACGTTCCACCTGCCCCTATAGCATCGAGCTATGAACGCGGCCGCTGTTCCCGAAGCCACCCATCCAACCTCTGAGCTCGCCTCCGGGCCTGCCGCTTCCAAGAAGGGGCAAATCCTGGCGTGGGCGTCGTGGGACTGGGGATCAGCAGCCTTCAATGCCGTGATGACCACCTTCGTTTTCACCGTCTACCTGACCTCCAACGCCTTCGGAGGAGAGGATGCCGCATCGGCAGCGCTTGGGGCGGCGTTGGCCGTTGCCGGGTTGGCCATCGCTTTGCTGGCGCCGGTCACGGGCCAACGATCGGACGCAGGCGGAAGGCGGAAACTATGGCTTGGCGTCAACACCGCCGCCACGGCCGTGCTCACTGCGCTCTGCTTCTTCGTCTTTCCCCGGCCGGAGTTCCTCCTGCTGGGGGTCTGCTTGATTGCCCTGGCCAATATCTTCTTTGAGTTCGCCGGAGTCAACTACAACGCCATGTTGGCGCAGATCTCAACCCCCAGGAACATCGGCAAGGTCAGTGGCTTCGGCTGGGGCATGGGATACCTGGGCGGCATTGTGGCGCTTCTGTTGGTTCTCCAATTGTTCGTGCAGCCATCCTTTGACTGGTTTGGGGCGTCCACCCAGGATTCCCTCAACATCCGGCTGGTCGCGATTTTCTCAGCGCTGTGGTTCTTCATCTTTGCCCTCCCCGTGATGTTCGCTGTTCCCGAGGTTTCCGTGAAGAAGGAAGGGGCCCACCTGGGTTTCCTGGCCTCCTACAAGCTGCTGCTGCGACGGATCCGGGCCATCTACAAAACCAGTCCCCACACCATCTACTTCCTGTTGTCCAGCGCGATTTTCCGTGACGGGCTGGCAGCGGTCTTCACTTTCGGCGGCGTCATTGCCGCCGGCACGTTCGGGTTTGAGTTGAAAGACGTCATTTTCTTCGCGATCTTCGGCAATGTGGTGGCGGCGGTCGGCGCAATCATCGGCGGATTCCTTGACGACAAGATCGGACCCAAGGCGGTCATTGTCCTCTCCCTGATCGGACTCCTCATCGCCGGAACGTTCATTCTGGTCCTGGGCAACGGGAACTACGTATTTTTCGGCAATGAGTGGCCGGGCAGTACAACCTTCTGGATCTTCGGCCTGATGCTCTGCCTGTTTGTGGGCCCAGCCCAGTCGTCCTCCCGCGCCTACCTGGCACGGCTGGCTCCCGCCGGAGAGTCCGGGGAACTGTTCGGCCTGTACGCCACTACTGGACGGGCAGTCAGCTTCCTGGCACCCACCCTGTTTACCCTGTGCATCACCATCGCCGCACCGCTGGTTGCCGAAGGACAGGCCCAGCGCTGGGGAATCCTGGGGATCATGGTGGTGCTGTTGGCGGGGCTCCTGGTGATCCTGCCGGTAAAACCACCGGCCCGAACGGAAATAGCTGTGGTACCGGAGCGTTAACTACATAGGACCCCATGCGTACGGAACGCCGTAGCACTCCGGTCCATCAGAGTTAGGGTGGAGCAATGAACGTGGAAGAAACCGAACTCCCGGGCCTGGGCGTCCGCAAGGACTTCGTCACGGCCTCGGGCCGCCGCATTGGTGTCGTGGAACTCAGGGAAGGCGAGACCCAGCTTTTTGTCTCCACCTGGGATGACCCCGATACCTGCCAGGCGTCCATTCCCCTGACTGCCGACGAAGCGACGGCCCTGGGCAACCTGTTGGGCGGTCAGATCCTGGCCATGCAGTTGGCGGAAGCCCACCGGGAGATTCCCGGGATCGTTACCCGGCAGTTCTCCATTACCCCTGACTCGCCCTTCGTGAACCAGGCCATGGGCAAGGCACAGATCCGTACCCGCAGTGGTGTTTCCATCGTCGCGATCATGCGCGAAGGTGAGGTTGTCCCCTCGCCTGCACCCGACGTCGTTCTCCACATTGGTGATTTGCTCGTAGCAGTCGGCACGCAGGAAGGTCTTGACTCGGCAGCCGGCATCCTTCGCAACGGCTGAGCGGAATGGATCCGCTAGCTCTAGCCCTCGTTGAACTGGGGGCCGTCGTTTTCTGCCTCGGCCTCCTGGCTCGATTGGCGGGCCGTATTGGCATGTCACCCATCCCTCTCTACTTGGTGGGTGGGCTGGCCTTCGGAGCCGGCGGCTTCGTCAAGCTTGACGGCATGCACGAGTTCGCCCATCTGTCCGGCGAAATCGGCGTTATCCTCCTGCTGCTGATGCTCGGATTGGAATATACGGCATCCGAGCTTGTCACCGGCCTTCGCAGGTCGTGGCAAGCCGGTGTCCTGGACTTCGTCCTGAACTTCATTCCAGGGGCCGGCATAGCGGTGCTCCTTGGGTGGGGGCTGGTGGGTGCAATCGTCATGGGCGGCGTCACCTACATTTCCTCCTCCGGGATTGCCGCCAAAGTCATCACGGACCTCGGCCGGATCGGTAACCGTGAGACCCCGGTGGTCTTGTCCATCCTGGTCTTCGAAGACCTGGCCATGGCCATCTACCTCCCCATCCTCACAGCCATCCTGGCGGGGGTGGGCTTCCTGGGCGGGCTCCAGACCGTCGGCATCGCCCTGGCAGTGGTCACGGTAGTCCTGGTCATAGCGCTGAAGTACGGACACCGGGTTTCCCAAGCGGTGCACAGCGAGAACTCCGAGGTCTTCCTTCTCAACGTGCTGGGCCTTGCCCTGCTGGTAGCCGGCATTGCCTCCGCGCTGCAGGTATCCGCCGCTGTGGGTGCGTTCATGTTGGGCATCGCCATCTCAGGAGCAACTGCCCACAACGCAACAAGGGTCCTGGAGCCACTCCGGGACCTTTTTGCAGCGATTTTCTTTGTGGCGTTCGGCCTGAACACGGACCCCACCTCCATCCCACCGGTGCTGGGTTGGGCGTTGGTCCTGGCCGTCCTCACCACCATCACCAAGATGATCACGGGGTTCTGGGCAGCCAAACGAGCCGGCATTGCCGTTCCAGGCCGCTTCCGTGCAGGTGCCGCGCTGATTGCCCGCGGAGAATTCTCCATTGTCATTGCCGGATTGGCCGTGGCTTCGGGAGTCGTCCCCCACGATCTCGCAGCGCTGGCCACGGCCTACGTGTTGATCATGGCCATTTTGGGTCCGCTGGCAGCACGCTTCGTGGAGCCCGTGGTCAAGGCCCTCCGCAAGTCCCCCGGCGCGCCGCCGCGTTCACCGGAGCGGGCCCCGGCTTAGGCGCTGGGCAGTCCTAGATGGACGTCCGGTGGAAGTTCTGGTGGCTGCGGCTGGCGGTAGGACCGCGCTGGCCCTGGTAACGGTTTCCATATTCGCCGGAACCGTAGGGGTGCTCGGCCGAGGACGTCAGCCGGAAGAAGCACAGCTGGCCGATCTTCATGCCGGGCCACAGCTTAATGGGCAGGGTAGCCACATTGGACAGCTCCAGGGTCACGTGACCCGAGAAGCCGGGATCAATAAACCCGGCGGTGGAGTGGGTCAGGAGGCCCAGGCGCCCCAAGGAGGATTTTCCTTCGAGCCGGGCCGCGATGTCGTCGGCCAGGCTGACGGTCTCGTACGTCGAGCCGAGCACAAACTCACCAGGGTGCAGAATGAAAGGCTCATCGCCCTCAACTTCAACCAACCGGGTCAGCTCAGGCTGTTCCTCGGCCGGGTCAATGTGGGCGTACTTGTGGTTGTCGAAGAGCCGGAAAAACCGGTCAATCCGGACGTCCACGGAAGACGGCTGGACCATCGCGGGGTCGTACGGTTCAAGAACAATCCGTTGGGAGTCTATTTCGGCACGAATATCGCGGTCAGAGATCAGCACAGCATCAAAAATACCCCATGGACCCCACCGGGACCCTATGCGCCGACGCGCAGCGGACCTGTGCGCCAGCGCAGCGGACCCATGCGCCAACGCGCGAGGACACCATGCAGTCATCGGCTTCCATTGTCCGGACCGACGCGTGCGACTATAGTCCCGGACATATACAACCGCGCCCGTAGGTGGGGGCAACGAGCATTCGCGGGGTAATTGTGAAAAAACTGGCAGCGCCTGCCGCTATTGTGCTGGCCGGAGTGCTGGCTCTTGGGGTGGCCGCTTCCAGCCAGCTGATCCCCTCGAACCAAGCGGTCCCCGGCGGCACCAGTTCCTCCGCCGGGGTTCCGTCCGCATTGACCGGGCCCACTGAATCCACGACGCCGGCTCCGGCCACTTCAGGGGGTACCGCACCGTCAGTTGCCGCTTCAGAAGGCGGCACCACGGAACCCATCGTGGAACCGGCACCGGTTCCCGGCACTGCGGAACCGGAGGTGACGGGCCCCGGAACGGGACCAATCGCCGTCGACCCCACCTATGAGACTCCCCCACCGGTTCCCAATATCGGCCCTTCGTGGGGACCCGACGACCCCTCAGCGCCGACTCCCGGCACAAGCGATCCTGCGGTGACTGAACCGGCACCGGCCCCCAAGGACACCTCTGCCGCAGTGGCGCCTGCACCGTCGTCGGAGGCCACCGCGAAGGCGGCGGACTCGAAGCAGGAGGATCCGAAGGCGGGGGCAACAGTGCCGTCCCCGGCCGAGACATCAGCCAGCGCCTCCGCTGCGCCAACGCCGACCGCATCCGCAACGCCCACGCCTACGCCTACAGCAACCGCCACCCCCACAGCAACAACGACGCCCACACCCTCCGCGCCTTTCCCCGGCAAGACGCCCCAAAAGGAAACCGCTCCGGACAACGGCTCGCTTGCCCTCCTCCCTGACAGCAACGCGGCCGCGATCCTCACGGTCTTCAACGCCATCAACAGTTACCGGGCATCGCTGGGCCTGGCGCCGGTGAAGTACCACGCAACGGTGGCCAGCTTGGCGCAGGACTGGTCCAACAACATCGCAAGCCGCGAAGTCATCCAGCACCGGCCCAACTTTTGGACGGACCCCCGCGCGCTGAACCCGAACAACGGCGCTGGTGAAGTCATCGCCGTCCGGTGGGACCGCGATGCCGCACAGCTTGTGGAATGGTGGAAACAGTCACCGGGCCACGATGCCCTCCTGCGGGATCCGCGGTTCAACGTCATGGGCATCGGCATTACCTACACTGACGGGAACTGGCAGACCACGCCCAACAGGTTCACCATCTGGGGTGTGGTGAACTTCTTCGGCTACACCACACTCCCTGCCGGGACCACCAACTCCCCTGGCGGCGGGACCGTCACGCCCACACCGCCCACCGATCCGGTGGCAGTTTGCCAGCCCGGAGACAAGCATCAGCCCCCTACGGTCAACCTGGGTGCGGCCTCCATCAGCAGCGCTGCCGACCTCGTGTCTGTGGGCCCGGACGGAACGGTGTACTCGTATCCGTCCCTGGGGAACGCCAAATACGGTGCCGCGAAGAAGATCGGTGTCGGCTTTACGGGCCTCAAGGAGTTGTTCGTCTCCGACTGGGACCGTGACGGCGTCTTCGATCTGATTGCCCAAAGAACCGATGGCGCGCTGCTCGTTTACCCGGGAAGGGTAGGCGGCGGCTTTGGTTCCCCGGGCGTTCTTGGCCAGGGGTGGCAGTCCCTGAACCTTGCCATCGGCAACTGGTGTGCCAACAACCGCCTGCCGCAGATTGTCGCCATGGATGCCTCGGGTGGTTTGTGGTTGTACAGGAATGCGGGCCTCACGTTCATCCGTTCACAGGCAGCGATCGGCACGGGCAACAGGGCGGTCAGGCTCAGCATGGTGGATTACAACGCGGACGGGTTCCAGGACCTGCTGACCGTTGAACCCAACGGCTACCTGCGGCTGTATCGCGGCAGCGGCCTGGGTACTCCCAAGCAGGAGGCCCGGCCGGTGGTGGGCGCGGCGTGGACGGATTACTCCGGGCTGCGTTCCCTGCAAGGAGTCAATGGAGCGGGCACCTCCGGTGTGGCCGGGTTGGGTACCAACGGGGTCCTGGAATATTGGGATCTCACGTCAGGAAGGCTGACCACGCCTGTTGCAGTGGGTGGCGGCTGGGGCGGTTTCAGGCTGGCCCAGTAGGGCTCAGGCCACCGACCGCGATTCCATCACGGTTTTCAGCTGTTCCAACTGTGCCACTTCCTGTTCCATGCTTTTTTGGATCATGGGGTTCATCAGCTTCTGGAGCCCCTTGGGGTGGTACTCCAGGGCGAACCGCAGGCGCGTGCTCTGACCTTCAGTGCTGAGGTAGTAACCGCCGGTGGGCCGCGCAGGTCCGGCCACCACGGCAAACCGCACTTCGGCCCCGGGCCGTGCTTCGGTGATCTGGAAGTCCGCTGCTACGGGCCGGCCACCTGGACCGTTGATGGTCTGCTGGTAGAGGGCGCCCTTTTGCCCGCGGCTGCCGGATCGGAGGGAAATACTGCGGATCCCCGAGCGCCACAGTGAGTTGTTCAGTCCGTCCATCAGGAAGGCGTAAATGGTCATGGCGTCCCGGTGAATCACCACTTCATGGTCTGCGAAGGCCATGGAAACCTCTTTCGGCGTACGGATCAGTGACGTAGCCCGGTTCCCCCTACACAGCAGCTAACACCTTCAGCGTAGCCAGCAGAACTTCGCTTGGGTCCCCTGGAAGCGAGCCTTGACCGAATGGTTATCTGACGTACCAATAAAGTCACCGCTGACACCTGCCCGGGCACACGGTAGAGTGCCTCCGGTTGGAAAAACGAAAAAAGTGGGGGGACGTCATGCAGGGTCAGGATCGCCAAGGGCGTAGAGGTAAATTCCGACGGCGGGTGGCCGCTTGTGCGGTATTCCTGGCCGTTGCAGTGGCTGGCGGCGCTGTTTCGGCAGCTCCCGCAACGGCGGCTGCCGTCCCAGCCACGGTTAATCCCCTTCCCAGCGTGGACCCCATAGGCGACCCCACCAACTACTCGGTGTTGGTCAACAAATCCCGGCCATTGAACCCTGCCAGCTACGCGCCGTCGGACCTTGTCAACGCACGTGGCTCGGGCCAGTACATGCGCGCCGAAGCTGCCGCGTGGCTCAACGGCCTGTTCCAAGGCGCGGCAGACGCCGGAACCGGCGGCTTGTCGATCGTGAGCGGCTACCGCTCCTACGCCCAGCAGCAACAGGTCTATGCGTACTACGTCAGCATTTACGGCCAGGCGTATGCGGACACCATTTCCGCCCGCCCCGGCTACAGCGAGCACCAGACAGGCCTGGCCATGGACATCGGCAACGCAGCCGGTTCCTGCGGCCTCAGCACCTGCTTTGGTGACACTGCCGCTGGTAAATGGGTCGCGGCCAATGCCCACAAGTACGGCTTCATCGTCCGCTATCCCAACGGCTACACCGGTATCACGGGCTACAGCTACGAGCCATGGCACTTGCGCTACGTGGGCGTCGCCCTGGCCACCGACATGAACCGCCGCGGCTTCCCCACCCTGGAGCAGTACTTTGCCGGCAACACGGCGGTGTCAGCCAGCATCAAATCCGGCGCCGACCTGGTGGCGGCAGACGCTTCCGGCCGTCTGCTGAGGTACCCGGCGACGGCGGCCGGCGGCTACATGGGCGCGGTCCAGATCGGATCGGGCTGGACCGGCCTGAAGCAGGCTTTCGTGGTGGACTGGGACATTGATGGTGTCTATGACCTCCTGGCGCAGTGGAACAACGGATCCCTGGGCGTCTTCCGCGGCCTTCCCGGCGGGGGCTTTGCCAACCAGGTGATCGTGGGCAACGGCGGCTGGGACCGGATGACCATCACCGTGGGCAAGTGGACCCATGCGGACGGCCGGCCCGGCGTCGTCGGGTACTTCCCGGACGGTGTGCTCCGCTACTACCCCAACACCTTTGGTGGAGCCTTGAGCAATCCCCGCACCATTGGCACCGGCTGGAACGGCCTGGAGCTGACCATCGCGGACTGGGAAGGCGATGGCGCCAACGACATCCTGGCCAGGACTCCCTCCGGTTCTTTGGTCAATTACCGCGGCGATGGCTGGGCTGGTTTCTACGGTCCGGCCACCACGGTGGGCACGGGCTGGCAGTACATGCGCGTCCTGGCCCCCAGCTTTGGGCTCACCGGTGCCGGCACCCGTGGCATCACTGCCCAGACAGCCGACGGGAATCTGTACAACTACGGTCTGGGCCGTGGCCAGTGGACTACCTACAGCCAGGTCGGCTCGGGATGGAACAGTCTGAAGCTCTTCAAATAGGCTGGCTCCTGCGGGCGGTGTGCCTGTCATGAGGGCCTCCGCATCTGCGCTAAGCTAGGACTCGCTCGGGGGATTCTTACCGGGCAGTGCGGGCGTAGCTCAATGGTAGAGCGCTAGCTTCCCAAGCTCGATACGCGGGTTCGATTCCCGTCGCCCGCTCCAAGGGAACCCCGGATCCAGCGATCCGGGGTTCTTTGCGTCAAGGCACTGAATGCCCGACGACGGTACTCACCTGACAGCCCGGCACCGCGCCTCCTGTGGGGGTGTATGGTCAGGAGTCAGGAGTCATTTCGATTCCGCTCTAAGGGAGCCATCATGGGCGACAAATCACCGCGCCAAACCGCGTCGAAGAAATCCAGCAAATCCATCAAGGAAAAACGTGCGGATAAGCGGGCTTCCGAGTCCTCCGCCACCGAGGCCGCAAAGCCTTCTACCGGCAACAAGAAGTGACCGCGCCAACCGGCCAGCTGAGCATCGGCGTCCTCGCTTCCTCGCTGAAACCCCACGAGCAGCGCCTGCCGATCCACCCGCAGCATTTGGAGCGCATTGCTCCGGAGGTTCGCGGACAACTGCGCTTTGAGTTCGGCTACGGCGAACGCTTCGGTGTCCCGGACAGCAAGCTCGAAACGTTGGTGGGCGGGCTCGGCACTCGCCAGGAGTTGATTGCAGGCAGCGACGTCATTCTGCTGCCCAAGCCGCAGGCCCAGGATCTGGCCGAACTCCGCGACGGCCAAACCTTATGGGGCTGGCCGCACTGTGTGCAGGACCGCGCCATCACCCAGTTGGCCATCGACAAGAAGCTCACGCTCATCGCTTTCGAAGCCATGAACCACTGGGCCGGCGACGGCGGCTTTGGCCTGCATGTGTTCCACAAGAACAACGAGCTCGCAGGCTATTGCTCCGTGCTGCATGCTTTGGCACTCACTGGTTCCACCGGCGACTACGGCCGCCGGCTCAGCGCCGTCGTCATTGGCTTTGGGGCCACGGCGCGGGGCGCTGTGACGGCACTGAATGCCCACGGCATCCACGACGTCCAGGTCCTGACCAACCGTGGCGTTGCCGCCGTCGGGTCTCCGATCCACTCCGTGCGGATCGTGCAGTTCGACCATGACAGCAAGGCGCCGTTCCTCAGCGAAGTGATCACGGACAAGGGCCGCAAACCCCTTGCGCCGTTCCTGGCAGCGGCGGACATCGTGGTGAACTGCACCCTGCAGGACCCGAATGCACCGCTGACTTATCTGCGGACCGAGGACCTGACGGAGTTCAAGCCGGACAGCCTCATTGTGGACGTTTCCTGCGACGAGGGCATGGGGTTCAGCTGGGCCCGGACCACCACCTTTGATGAGCCCATGTTCCGGGTGGGCGGGCACGTGAACTACTACGCCGTGGACCACAGCCCGTCCTACCTGTGGAATTCGGCAAGCTGGGAAATCAGCGAGGCCCTGCTCCCCTTCCTGGAAACAGTGGTGGCGGGACCGGGCGAATGGGATGGCAACGAGACCATCTCCCGCGCCATCGAAATCCGCGAGGGCGTGATCCGCAACCCGGACATCCTGGAATTCCAAGGACGCTCGGCGGAGTATCCGCACTTGCCGGCGGTCTGACGAAGCCCTCAAACCAGCGCCCGCGGTCCTACCGCAGGCGCTGGTTACGTTTAAGCTGCCTGTGCCCGGTCCACGATCCGCAGCACGCGCCGCCGGTCGCGCAGGTCCACCTTGAGGTGCAGGGACGACTTCCGGGCCAGTACGACGGCGACTACCGCAGCTGCGATGGCCGGCACACCGCCGGAGACCAGGACGGCCAGATGCGGACCGAAGTGCTCGGCCAGCCACCCCATCATGGGACCGCCAATGGCCTGTCCACCGATGAGCACCACCAGGTACAGGCTCATCACACGGCCGCGGATGCTCATGTTAGAGCTGGTCTGGACCATTTGGTTGGCCGCGGTGAGGAACATCAGGCACCAGAATCCGGCCAGGACCATGGTGACGCTGAACCACACCATGGTTGGCATCAATGAGGACACACAGAGCATCAGGCCGTACAGACCCGCCGACGTCACTACAGAGCGCAACCGCAACTGGCGGCGTCGCGTGGACGCTACCGCTCCCGCGAGTGCACCGAGCGCAACCATGGCATTCAGCAGGCCGTAGCCTCCGGCACCGGCGTCGTACACGTGGTCCGCGAAGGCGGCCAGCAGAACCGGCAGGCTCATGGCGAAAACTGCCACGAAGCCGGCCATCAACCATGGCCAGTAGATGGTGGGCTTGCTCAGCGCGTAGTTGAGTCCTTCGCGGAGCATGCCCTTCTTGCGCGGCGTGGGCTGGCTGAGGTGCAGCTGGTCCTTGCGGAGGATCAGCAACATCGCCACGGTGGAGCAGCACGCCACGGCATTGGCGGCGAACGCCCACCCGGCACCAACTGCCGTGAGCAGCACACCGGCCAGGGCGGGCCCAATCAGGCCTCCAAGCTGGAACGTTGTGGAGTTAACGCTGATGGCGTTGCGCAGGTACTTGGGTCCTACGAGCTCGTTGACGAACACCTGCCTGGCTGGCTGGTCCAGCACGGTCACGAAGCCGAGGGCAAGCGCGATGACGTAGACGTGCCATACCTCGACGCGGCCACTCAGGGACAGCACCGCGAGGAGGGCGGCGAGTACCGCGGCCGCCGATTGGCAGATGATGAGGATCTTGCGCTTGGCGAAGCGGTCGGCGATCATGCCGCCCCACGGGCCAAGGAAAAGTGACGGCATGAACTGCAACGCCACCGTAATTCCTACGGCGGTGACGGACCCGGAAAGTTGGAGCACCATCCAGTCCTGCGCAATGCGCTGCATCCAGATGGCGATCACGGCGATGAAGTGGCCAATCGCGAAGATCCGGAAGTTGGGGACCTTCAGGGAGATGAAGGTGTGCCGCCAGGGCAGCTTTTCGCTCACGACGGCGAGTGGCTGGGTGACGGTGTCGGCAGGCTGAGGTGCTGACAGGGAATCGATGACGGGCTGGCTGACGTTTGCCGCTGCAGGCGGTGGGGGTGCCAAAAGTAGTCCTCGGATTGAGAGTTTCGGTGGGATGCGTTTAACGCTATGGTTGCCAGCAGCAATTATGGAAGCGTATTGCGCCTATAACTAGCATTGCGGAATGCAATGGGCTGCCTGCAGCACAAGGGGAAGCGGCGCAGTACTCCGGCCCGGCGCTGACCTGCGCTTTAGGAGTATCGTGTTCGAACCTGTCCAGCTCCGCTCCTTTCTTGCCGTCGCAGAAACCCTGAGTTTCACCAAGGCGGCGGAACGCCTGGGACTCGCGCAACCAACCGTCAGCCAGCACGTCCGCAAGCTGGAAGCCGCCGCCAAACGCGTGCTCGTGGCGCGCGATACCCGTGAAGTCAGGCTCACCGACAACGGCGATGCCATGGCCGGATTTGCCCGCAGCATCCTGGCAGCCCACGACTCCGCCGCCCGCTACTTTTCCGGTTCAGCCATGCGCGGGCGGCTCCGTTTTGGCACCGCCGACGACCTCGCCATCACCGGCCTCCCCCGGATTCTCCGCGAATTCCGGCAGTTGTACCCGCAAATCAACCTGGAGCTCACCGTCAGCCAGAGTGACCAGCTCTACAAGCGGCTCAATGCCGGGCAGCTGGACCTGGTGTTCGTGAAGTGGGTGGCCGGAGCCAAGGAGGGCACGGTGGTCCGACACGACAACTTTGCGTGGGTGGGCGTCGAGCAAACCATCCTTGAGCCCGGAGCCCCGGTCCCGCTCATCGCCTACCCGGCGCCCAGCCTTAGCCGAAAACTGGCCATCGACGCCCTGGAGGCCGAGGGCAGAACGTGGCGTATTACGTGCAGCACCAAGCAGATCAGCGGAGTACTTGCAGCAGTACGGGCGGGCATCGGAGTAGCTGTGATGCCGGCGTCCCTGGTGCCCGAGGACCTGAAAGTGATCACCCAGCGGTTCGGCCTCCCGCCAGTGGGTGATGTCGACTTCACCTTGATCCGCAACCCGCTGGCCAACGCCGAAGTCATCGATGCCCTCACCCAGGCCATCATGGGCCGGACACTGAGTAAGTCGAACTAGTGGTTGCCGGACGGCCTGCCGCACCCGTTTCCGCCATTTGCACCATGAACCTCGGGTGCGCGGGGCGCGAAAGGGTGCGGTGCCGGCGCGCAACGGGCGCGCCCGGCGGAAAGGGGGGCGTCGGGTCCGCCCACCAATTGATACACCCTTACCGGGTAAGCGCATTCCCGGTATCCTGTGAAGCATGATCGACCTCACCACGCTGGCTGACCTCACGCCCGGCATTTGTTCCGTCACCCTCCGCGCACAGGGAATCGACGAGGTGGTACGAATTTCCTCGGAGGCAGGCCTGGCGGGAATCGAATGGGGCACCGACGTCCACGTCAGCGATACCGAATCAGCAGCGCACGCGAGGAAGGCCACCGAAGAGGCCGGGATGAAAGTCCTCTCCCTGGGCACTTACTATCGCGTCGGGTCATCCGGCGATTTCGAGCGCGAGCTGGACCTGGCCGTCGCAGCGGGAGCACCCAGAGTCCGCGTCTGGGCCGGGGAACTGGGCTCAGCTGATGCGGATCAGAATCATTGGGATGCCGTAGTGGCGGACGCGCGACGCATTGCGGATCTGGCCGGGCAGCGCGGAGTGGCGGTTGCTTTCGAGTATCACGGGAACACCCTCACCGACTCCCCCGGAACCACACTCGACTTGCTGGACCGGGTGAACCACCCCAACGTCGGCACGTACTGGCAGCCCGCCGTCGGACTTTCCGACCAGCAGGCGCTGGAGTCCCTCCACCAGGTCCTGCCGCATGTGGTGGGCATTCACTGCTTCTCCTGGGGGCCGGAAGCCGAGCGCTTCCCCTTGAGGAACCGGAAATTGCTGTGGCAGACCGTCACCGATGTCCTGCGGGGCAACGGCACGGACATGGACATCATGCTGGAATTCGTCGAGGACGACCTTCCGGACAACGTGCTCAACGATGCTGCCTTCCTGCACACCATCACCCTGGGCGAGGACTAAGCCCACATCCGCCCGAGCCACGCGGCGCAGAGCGCGGTCCACTGATCTGCACCGGAAGTTCCGGCCGCGAGGCCGATGCCGTGGATGCCGTTCGGGAACACGTGCAGCTCCGCGGCAACCCTTGCCCTGCTGAGCGCTCCTGCGTAGGCCAGGCTGTGGCTGACGGGGACGGATTCGTCGTCGGCCGTGTGCCAGATGAACGCCGGGGGCGTTGCCGGAGTGACGTGCAGTTCGGCAGACAACGCCTGCAGAACATCCGTGGCTGCATCCGCGCCGGCCAGGTTGTCCACCGACCCCTGATGAACCGCGTCCACGAAGGAAATGACCGGATAGCAGAGGATGCTGAGGTCCGGATGAGCCCCGGCAAGGTCCAGTGAGGCATCGCCAACGGCAACCCCCACGGACAACGCAGCGGCAAGATGCCCGCCCGCAGAAAAGCCAAGGACGCCCACACGATTCGGATCCACAGTGACTCCGTGAGCGCCACTCCGGATCCACAGCATGGCCTGCTTCGCGGCGGCCAGCGGCGCCGGATGCCGATGCGGCGCCACCGGATACCGCAGCACGAAGGCATGGATGCCCAACGAAGCGAGCCACTCTGCCACGGGTTCGGCCTCGTGGTCAGCCGTTTTCGCGTAGCCTCCGCCGGGCAGTACCAGGACCGCTGGCGCCGCCTTGCCGGAACGCCCGACGGCGGGAATCACCGTAAGTCCACGGGGCGCCGTGAGGGGCGGCACTGTCATGCCTGCGATTCCACCGGGGCTTCCGTACTGCGGCGGAGCTTGACCGTGCCGCTCATTGGTGGAGTGTCCGGATCACCCGCTGCGAGCCGGCCCAGGTCCTCCAGGGGAAGGTGCACCGTGGACAATGCCGGGCGGAAGTCCCGGAGCGTTTCAATGTCGTCAAAGCCAGCGATGGTGGCGTCGCGGGGAATCCACACGCCTTCCGGACGCAATGCCGCTGTGACTCCTATGGCCATCACATCATTGACGGCAAAGATGCAAAGCCGCCGCTTGGACGACGTGATCCGCGCGGCAAGGGCCTTGCCGGCTTCGTAACCTCCGGCCCGGTTGAAGCCGGTCCGGACCACCTCAGCCGCTGGACGTCCGGCATCTGCGAGCCCGCGCTGGAACCCCCGGACCCTGTCATCGGAGGTATACAAGCCCTCAGGCCCGGCAACGATCAGGAAATCGCCATCGTGGGAGGCGGCCAACTCAGAGGCAAGACCGGAAGCGAGTTCCTCGTTGGGAACCTTCACCACGTGGTACCCCTCGGTTGCGGACGCACCTACAACCGGGTGGCCAAGCACGCCCACATGCCCGCCGTTGCGGCAGTACCGGTCCAGTTCCGCGGCCAGGAGGGCGTTTCCTTGCTGATCCTCCGCGCGTTCTGAACGGGATCCGGCAATCACAATGGAGTCTGCACGGCGGGCCGCGAAAGCCGCAACAGCTTCCCGCTCATCCGCCGGATCGCCTGACGTGGAGGCCAAGAGCACCATCCGGTTTTGCTGGCGGGCAGCTTCCTGCACGCCACGTGCTATCGCGGAGAAGTAGGGATCGGCGATGTCGTGGACAATCAGGCCGATGAGCCCGGAGCTGGACTTTGCCAAGGCTTGGGCTTGGGCATTGGGCACATAGCCGAGCTTGTCGGCTGCCTCCCGTACCCGCTCGGCAATGCCTTCGGCCGGCTTTCGGGAGGACCCGTTGAGGACCCTGGACGCCGTGGCCAGGGAAACTCCTGCCAAACGGGCTACTTCACTGAGTGTGCTGGCGGCCACGCGGCCCTCCTTTTCTGCGAGCGCCTCCTTCGCTGCGAACGCGTCGAGGCTGGCGCTTGAAGAAATTATCGCAGTTCCCTGGCTCTTTTCCGGAAAGCGCTTGCCAAGTCGCCCCGCCGTGTTGCATGATCTTTAGCAATGGGAATGCGCTTTCCCACACACTCGGCATCTACTGCTGCACCGTAGCGGCAGGCACAACCCAGCACTTGGAGAAAACATGGGCTTCGAAACAAAGACGATCCGCATCGCCATGAACGGCATCACCGGCCGTATGGGCTACCGCCAGCACTTGCTGCGGTCCATCCTGCCCATCCGCGATGCCGGTGGCTTCACGCTGGAAGATGGCACCAAGGTTCAGGTTGAACCGATCCTGGTGGGCCGCAACGAAGCCAAGATCCGCGAACTCGCCGAGCTCCACAAGGTCTCCGAATGGACCACCGACCTGGACGCCGTCATCGCCGATCCCACCGTTGACATCATCTTCGACGCTTCCATGACCAGCCTCCGCGCCGCCACATTGAAGAAGGCCATGCGCGCCGGCAAGCACATCTTCACCGAGAAGCCCACGGCCGAGACCCTGGAAGAGGCAATCGAGCTCGCGCAGATCGGCAAGGACGCCGGCGTCACCGCAGGCGTTGTGCACGACAAGCTGTACCTCCCCGGCCTGGTCAAGCTCCGCCGCCTGGTGGACGAAGGCTTCTTTGGCCGCATCCTGTCCATCCGCGGCGAGTTCGGCTACTGGGTCTTCGAAGGCGACGTCCAGGCTGCACAGCGCCCCTCCTGGAACTACCGCAAGGAAGACGGCGGCGGAATGACCACTGACATGTTCTGCCACTGGAACTACGTCCTTGAAGGCATCATCGGCAAGGTCAAGAGCGTCAACGCCAAGACCGCCACGCACATCCCCGCACGTTGGGACGAGGCCGGCAAGGAATACAAGGCCACCGCGGACGACGCTTCCTACGGCATCTTCGAACTCGAAACCCCTGGCGGCGACGACGTCATCGGCCAGATCAACTCTTCCTGGGCCGTTCGCGTCTACCGCGACGAACTGGTTGAGTTCCAGATCGACGGCACGCACGGTTCCGCCGTCGCCGGTTTGAACAAGTGCGTTGCGCAGCAGCGCGCCCACACCCCCAAGCCTGTTTGGAACCCGGACCTGCCCGTCACGGAATCCTTCCGCAGCCAGTGGCAGGAAGTTCCCGCCAACGCTGAACTGGACAACGGCTTCAAGCTGCAGTGGGAAGAGTTCCTGCGCGACGTCGTCGCCGGCCGCGAGCACCGCTTCGGCCTGCTTTCCGCAGCCCGTGGTGTGCAGTTGGCCGAGCTCGGCCTGCAGTCCTCGGCTGAACGCCGCACCATCGACATCCCGGAGATCACCCTCTAATGACGTCACTGATTCTTCCCACTAACGACGGCGGCACCCGCGAGTACCGCCTTCAGGCGGCCACATCGTGGGCCAGGCCGACTGCTCCCTTGACGGCCCGCCGCGCCTATGCCGCAGCGCACGTCATCCCTGAGGTTTCCGCGGACAACACCCCCGGCGCCCCGGCCCAGCTCGACTGGGACGCCACCCTGGCGTACCGGCACGAGCTGTGGTCCTATGGCTTGGGCGTTGCCGATGCCATGGACACCGCACAGCGCGGCATGGGCCTGGATTGGGCCGCGACCCAGCAGCTCATCAAGCGGACCGGCACCGAGGCCGCTTCCGTCGTGGCAGCGGGCAACGCCGCCATCGCCGGAAAGTCCGTCCGGGACCTCGTGTCCTGCGGCGCCGGCACGGACCAGCTGGACATCGCCACCCTCCCTTCCGGGGCCGCAGGAATCCAGGCTGTCATCGACGCCTACCGCGAGCAGATCGCGGTGGTCAGCGAGGCCGGTCCCAAGGTCATCCTCATGGCATCCCGCGCCCTGGCCAAGGTTGCCAACGGCGCCGACGACTACCTGCACGTCTACTCGACACTCCTGCACGAAGTTGACCAGCCCGTCATCCTGCACTGGCTCGGCACCATGTTTGACCCCGCACTGGCAGGCTACTGGGGCTCCGACGACGTCTCTGTGGCCACCGAAACGTTCCTCAGCCTGATCCGCGAACACTCGGACAAGGTTGACGGCGTAAAGGTTTCGCTGCTGGACGCCTCGCACGAGGTAGCCCTCCGCGCGGCCCTGCCTTCCGGTGTGCGCTTGTACACCGGGGACGACTTCAACTACCCGGAACTGATCGACGGCGACCAGACGCACCACTCGGACGCCCTGTTGGGCATCTTCGCTGCGATCTACCCGGCCGCTTCAGCTGCTTTGCAGAAGTACGACGCCGGCCAGGGCGCCGAAGGGCGCGCCATCCTGGACTCCACCCGCGAGCTCGGAAAGCACATCTTCAGCGCACCCACGTTCTACTACAAGACCGGGATCGCGTTCATGTCCTGGCTCAACGGCAAGCAGCCCGGTTTCCAGATGGTGGGTGGCCTCCACTCGGGCCGATCGGTCCTGCACTTGGCCAAGACCTTCGAACTGGCAGACCAGGCGGGCTTGCTGAAGGATCCCTCGCTGGCGGCGTTCCGCATGTCCGACTTCCTGCGGATCAACGGAGTAGGCGCATGAGCACGGACTTCTCACGACTCTCCCTGAACAGCGCCACCACCAAAAAGTGGACGTTGGCCGAAGCCGTTGACGGTTGCGCACGCGCTGGCATCCCCGCGATCGGGCCGTGGCGTGACCGCGTGGCCGAAGCTGGCTTGGATAAGGCAGCCAAGCTCATCAAGGACGCAGGACTCCGCGTTTCCTCGTTGTGCCGCGGTGGCTTCTTGACCGCTGCGGACGCCGAGGGACAGGCCGCCGCTTTGGCCGACAACTTTGAGGCCGTCCGCGAAGCAGTAGCGCTGGACACCCAGGAACTGTTCCTGGTGGTTGGCGGGCTTGCTCCCGGAGAGAAGGACGTGGTGGCTGCCCGCCAGCGCGTGGCGGACCGGCTCGAGGAACTCGTTCCCTTCGCCTCCGAAAACGGCATCCGCTTGGTGCTCGAACCCCTGCACCCGATGTACGCCGCGGACCGCGCATTGATCTCCACCCTTGGCCAGGCCCTGGATCTCGCCGCGCCGTACGACGTGAAGGCTGTTGGCGTCGCCGTCGACACCTTCCACGTCTGGTGGGACCCGGAACTGAAGGCGCAGATCGAACGTGCCGGCCGCGAAAACCGCATTGCCTCCTACCAGGTGTGCGATTTCAACCTGCCGATCGCAGCCGATGCACTGCTGTCCCGCGGCATGATGGGCGACGGCGTCATTGACTTCGCCACTATCGGCACCTGGGTCAGGGACGCCGGATACAAGGGAGACATTGAAGTTGAAATCTTCAACCAGGAAATTTGGGACGCCGATGGCGATACCGTCCTGGAAACCATGAAGCAGCGCTACGCGGAGCTCGTCCTCCCGTTCGCCTAACAACGTGATCCTCCCGCGGATGCCCTAAGCTCCGCGGGAGGATCGCTCCAAAAACCAGCGGGTTCCTGCCAAGGTCACGGCAGGGGCCCGCTTTTTGGTGCCCGGGAGCTGCCAAGGGCGTGCCGCCACCACCCACTTTGACGTCCCCACTGAGGAGACACGCCGCTGGGAGGGTGCTTCTCCCGGGTTGAAGGCTGAAACAAGGTGGTGGCGGCACACCCTTGTTGGGGAGGGATCCGGGCTTCAGCCTGGAACCAGACCGCCCCACGACCATTGGGGTATCCGCAGCCCGGACGGGACGTCGTCAGCAGAACGCTCGTAGCGGGCCATGCTGTTGTTGGTGGCCCAAGCGAAGTAGTCATGAAGGGTTTCGCGGAGCGGGTCAGCTGTCACTCCTACATCTGTCAGCGCTTGGTCAAAGCACTCGATCGCCCGCCTATTCATCTCTTCATGAGGACCGTTTCCACTGTGCATCTTCACAACAGAGGTCTGGTCACCGTAGTTTCCCGAGTACAGCCGCGGACCACCCAAAGCCTCGCCCCAGTAGGCCGCCAGACGCTGGACATGCTCAGGGTGCACCCCGTGACGGAAGGCATGGCCCACCACCTCGTCCTCAACCACCCTGACGTGCCACGCTTGAGCCAGACCCAGAAGGAAGTCCGTACCGCCAGCCGCCTCGTACACCGTTTGCATGGTGAAACCATGGCACGAGTTCAGCCCGGACGGGAAGCTTCAGCGCTGCCGAATTCAGGAGGCTTGTGCAGCGAGGTGCACCTTGGCCTTCGGCAGTCCGATAAAGGTGACGGAGCCGCCGTCGCGCCCTTCCAGTTCAAGCCTGATGTTGCCTGAACCCTCTTGGGGTTCCACGGAGTTGACCCGGAAAGTCTGGCCACCGATCCGGAGACTATCCCCGCCCTTGACGGCTTTGAGCTTCTTCTGTTGCATGCCGGCACTCATCGCGGCCACCTTCACTACTTGTTCCTTTTCGGCTCGCCACCGTGGGTCTCGCCACCGTGGGTCTCGCGGATTTCTTCGCCGTCCCGAATGACCTGGTCTTCCTTTTCCTGCATCTTGTCGCTCTTCTTGGTGTCGCGCGGCGGCAGCTGGATGCTCTCCTCAGCCTTGATTCCACCCTGCAACTGGCGGCCCCGTTCCATTTCGGCATCGAACTCGGCGCCGAAGAGAAGGGACATGTTCAGGATCCAGAGCCACAGCAGCATGATGATCACGCCGGCCAGCGCACCGTAGGTCTTGTTGTAGTTGCTGAAGTTGGCTACGTAAAAACCAAAGCCCAAGGAAGCCAGCGCGAATATCACCAGGGCGAATAGGGAGCCCATGC
Source organism: Paenarthrobacter ilicis (assembly GCF_016907545.1). Lineage (NCBI taxonomy): Bacteria > Bacillati > Actinomycetota > Actinomycetes > Micrococcales > Micrococcaceae > Paenarthrobacter > Paenarthrobacter ilicis. The sequence goes on from NZ_JAFBCD010000001.1 coordinate 3,541,796, forward strand.
TCATCCAGCGGAATTTGGGCTGCTTCACAGTGGGGGTGAAGTAATAAAGCACCGCAATGATGGCCACAACAATGATGACGAGGACGGGCCACTTGGCGATGTTCCAGACGGTGAGGAAGGTATCGGACAGGCCGATGACGCCGCCGATTGCCTCGGCCACGGGACCGCTGAGGACCAGCATGGCGGCAACCAGCGCAGCACCAACAACGGCGACGACGGTAACGGCCAGCATGGTGCCGCGCAGCTTGACGAAACCACGGCCCTCATCCACTTCGTAAACGCGGTTCATGGCCCGGCTGAAGGCCGTAACGTAACCGGATGCGGACCACAGTGCCACTACCAGGCCGAAGACGAAGGTCAAGCCGGCCGCACTGGACTTGGTCAGTTCCTCGATCGGCTGGCGGATGGTATCCACACCGGGGCCCGGGGCGAACTGCTGCACAATGTCCAGGAGGGCGCTGGTGGTCTTTCCGGCATCACCGAAAAGCCCCAGCAGGGAGACCAGAGCCAGAAGTGCGGGGAAAAGCGCCAGGACTCCGTAGTAGGTGAGGCCGGCAGCGGTATCAGGGCACTGATCCTTGATGAACTCGCGGAGCGTCCTTTTTGCTATGTACGTCCATGTGGGTTTCGCGAGATCGTTGGGACTGTCCGGCTTCCGGGAGTCCTCCGGAGTAGGCGCCGTGCGCGCTTTTGCCGTACTGGTGTGGGCTGAGTCTTGTGTGGCCATAGGGCACTCGCTCGTTTCGGAGGGTACGTACAACTGATCACTCAATGGTAAGCATGCTGATCAATTATGCGAAGCTTCCTCGGCAAGTTTGCGGCCCAAATCCCTCCAGAGCCCGCGTTGGCGCCCCGGGCCGCCTACACGCTACGCCAGTTTGGTGGCCAGCAGGAACTCGAAAGGCGACTCGATGACGGACCGGATGACCTGCCCGGCCGCACCAAGAATGGTCCCGGAGTGCTCCAGCGCGGACACCGTCAAATTGGCCGGATCCAGGAGACCCGGCGCGTATTTGTCCAGGCTCTCCAGCAGGGCGGGCCTGAGCCACTCGCCCAGAATGGCAAAATGCCCGCCCAGCACCACGGCCTCAATGTCCATGAGGCGTGCCGAGGACGCGAGCGCCACGCCCAAGTACCTTCCGGCGTCGTGAACTGCCTGACTAGCCAGGGGCTCCCCGGCCGCCAAGGCGGCCAACAGAAGACTTGTCCGTTCCGCCAACGTTCCCGAAGGAATCCGGGCAGCTTCGAAGATCGCTTCCTGCCCCGAAAAGGTCTCCAGGCAGCCCCGTCCGCCACAGGAGCATGGGGGCCCATCGGGGTGGACCACAATATGGCCAAGTTCACCGGCCGACCCGCCCGGCCCCAGGTACAGCTCGGAGCCGATGATCACGCCACCACCTACGCCCACCTCACCGGAAACATAGAGAAAATCGGAGGGACCGCCGCCATACCAAAGCTCTCCGAGGGCGGCACTGTTCGCCTCATTGGACAGCCTGACCCCCAAGGGCGCGCCGTCCAAGAGCCGGCCAGGGTTCAAGTGTTCGCGCTCCCATTGCAGGTTGGGGGCGGACAACACCGTGTGGCTGTCCTCATCCACCAGCCCCGGCACTGCCAGACCGCCGCCCAGAATCGCGATGCCATGGTCCTCCGCAGCTGCTTTGGCCTGCACGGCCAGGACTCCGAGCCGCTTCATGACTTCCTCGGGAGACAATCCTCTATTGGGCGACTCAACCAGCGTGTGGAACCTCAGCGTCCCGCCGAGCTCCACCAGGCCAACGGCCAAGTAATCAACGTTGATTTCCATGCCAACCACGCCACGACGGGTACTCAGCTCCAAACCCTGCCCGGGCCGGCCCCGCTCACCATCGCGGTAAAGGCCCACTTCCGACACCAGGCCGGATTCCACCAGGTCTGCCACCAGACTGGAAACAGCCGCCTTGGTCAGGCCGGTTCCTGCCGCGAGCTGCGCCCGACTGGGTTTGGCGTCCCCGGTCCGCGCAATGGAGTCCAGGACAAGCGAGAGATTCCGACGACGGACGTCACCGACGCGACCCGGAGAGTGGGGCTCGTTCACAGGCATGGGACCCCTTCCCGGGTTCTGAAAAACTTTCCGACTTCCATTGACCATGATCCATCATCCCCCATATAGTTCAGATTGAAAACTAATTGAAGCGCTTATCTGCCCTTCGCCCCCAGTGCTTTGCAAAGGAGCAAAATGACCCCGCAGCCCACCCCCCAGGATCGCTTCACCTTTGGCCTCTGGACTGTCGGCTGGACAGGTGCCGATCCCTTCGGCGTAGCAACCCGTCCGGCGCTGGATCCCGTGGAAGCCGTCCACAAGCTCAGCGAGCTTGGCGCTTACGGCATCACCTTCCATGACAATGATCTGATCCCCTTCGACGCCACGGCGTCCGAGCGCGATCTGATTCTGAAGAACTTCAAGTCCGCTTTGGCCGAGACCGGCCTGAAGACCCCCATGGTCACCACCAACCTCTTCAGCCACCCCGTTTTCAAGGACGGCGGCTTTACCTCCAACGATCGCTCCATTCGCCGCTTTGCGCTCAGCAAGATCCTCCGGAACATCGACCTCGCTGCCGAACTGGGAGCCGAGACCTTTGTTATGTGGGGCGGCCGCGAAGGCAGCGAATACGACGGTTCCAAGGATCTGTCCGCAGCGCTGGACCGCATGAAAGAGGGCGTGGACACCGCTGCGGGCTACATCAAGGAAAAGGGCTACGGGCTGAAGATCGCCCTGGAGCCCAAGCCAAACGAGCCCCGCGGCGATATCTTCCTTCCCACGGTGGGTCATGGCCTTGCCTTCATCGCGCAACTGGAACACGGCGACATTGTTGGTCTCAACCCGGAAACCGGCCACGAGCAGATGGCAGGCCTGAACTTCACCCACGGCGTCGCCCAGGCCCTGTGGGCCGGCAAGCTCTTCCACATTGACCTCAATGGCCAGCGCGGCATCAAGTACGATCAGGACCTGGTTTTCGGCCACGGCGATCTCACCAGTGCCTTCTTTACCGTGGACCTCCTGGAGAACGGCTTCCCGAACGGCGGACCCACGTACGACGGCCCGCGACACTTCGACTACAAGCCTTCCCGCACCGATGGCTACGACGGCGTGTGGGAATCCGCGAAGTCCAACATGTCCATGTACCTGCTGCTCAAGGAACGTGCCTTGGCCTTCCGTGCGGATCCCGAGGTCCAGGAAGCACTGGCCACCTCCGGCGTCTTCGAACTGGGTGAGCCCACCCTGAACGCCGGCGAGACCACTGCCGACCTTCTGGCCGACGCCACCGCCTTTGAGACCTTCGACGCCGATCAGGCTGCGGAGCGCTCCTTCGCTTTTGTGCGGCTCAACCAGCTGGCCATCGAGCACCTGCTCGGCTCGCGCTAGTCTGCATCCACCCGCCATAACACCGCTGGTGGGCGTGCCGGGCTCATCCCGTAGCACGCCCACCCGCGTCCCAAAGGAATATTCATGCCTCTCGTAGCCGGGATCGACAGTTCCACCCAGTCATGCAAGGTGGTCATCAGGGATTCTGATACCGGCGCGCTGGTCCGCCAAGGCCGCGCGTCCCACCCGGAAGGATCCGAGGTCCATCCGGAACATTGGTGGGCCGCACTCCAGGAAGCAATTGCCCAGGCCGGAGGCTTGGATGATGTAGATGCCTTGGCCGTGGGCGGCCAGCAGCACGGCATGGTGTGCCTGGACCAGGACGGGGAAGTGGTTCGGCCCGCACTGTTGTGGAACGACACCCGCTCCGCACCCGATGCGGAGCAACTGATTCTTGACGCCGGCAATGGTGACGCCGCAGCGGGAGCATCCTTCTGGGCCGCCACCACGGGTACTGTCCCCGTGGCCTCGCTCACCGCTACCAAGCTGCACTGGCTGGCGCGGAACGAACCGGAAAGCGCGCAACGGACAGCGGCGGTGTGCCTCCCCCACGATTGGTTGTCATGGCGTCTGGCCGGCCACGGTCCCGGGACCGGCTCGTTGGACATGCTGCGGACAGATCGCTCCGACGCCTCAGGCACCGGGTACTTCTCGGCAAGTACGGGTGAATACCTGCCGGACGTCCTGGAAAACACCCTCGGCCACGTTCCTGTTCTTCCAGCCGTTGTTGGCCCCATGGACGTTGCTGCCAAGACCCCGGGCGGCGCTTTAATAGGACCAGGGGCCGGTGACAACGCAGCAGCAGGTCTTGGCGTGAGCGCCGGCGTCGGGGATGTCGTGATTTCCATCGGCACGTCCGGGACCGTGTTCGCGGTGTCGGACACGCCCGCGCAGGATGCAACCGGCCTGGTGGCGGGATTCGCGGACGCCACCGGCAACTACCTTCCCCTGGCATGCACCCTTAACGCCACCCGGATCTTTGATGCCACGGCAACCCTGCTGGGAGTGTCACTGAAGGAATTGGGAGAGCTCGCATTGTCGGCCCCGGAAGGTGCCGACGGCCTCTCCCTGGTCCCTTACTTCGAAGGCGAACGGACGCCCAATCTCCCGGATGCCACGGGCTCCCTTCATGGACTCACACTGTCCAACTACACTCCCGCCAATCTGGCCCGGGCAGCAATCGAAGGTGTGCTGTGTTCCCTGGCTGATGGGCTGGCGGCACTTCAACGTCAAGGCGTCACAGCCCGGCGCGTCATCCTGGTGGGCGGCGGCGCGCAGTCCCAAGCGGTGCAAACTGTGGCAGCGGCAGCGTTCGGATTGCCGGTGTTCGTGCCCACGCCCGGCGAATACGTTGCTGATGGTGCGGCCCGGCAGGCAGCCGCCGTCCTCACCGGTCACTTGCCCGACTGGCAGCTGGAGGGCGTCAACGTGCAGGCGCGGGGTACGGAGCAGCCAGCAGCGTTCTTGGGAACCTACCGTCATTACGCCGCGAAGGTAGCCGCTGGCTGATCAGGGGCCTGGGTGCTTTATCGTGACAGGGTGAGCTCTGAACAATCCACATCAGCCCGCCCGCCCGTCATGGAAGACGTAGCCCGTGTGGCAGGGGTGTCTCACCAGACTGTCTCCAGGGTGCTCAATAACCATCCCAACGTGAGCACCAAGACCCGCGAGCGCGTGGAAGATGCCATCACTGAGCTTGGCTACCGCCGCAACACAGCCGCCCGCAGCCTGGTCACGCGGCGGTCCCAAACCATAGGTGTGCTGGGCAGTGAGATGGCCCAGTACGGGCCATCCCACACCCTCCTGGGCGTGCAGCAGGCAGCGAGGGACGCAGGGTATTTTGTGAGTGTTGCCGGGTTGAGGGAAGTCACTCCGGAGACCATCAAAGACGCCGTGGCCCACTTCATGGATCAAGGCGTGGACGGCATTGTGGTCACCGTGCCGCACCCGGGAACGTTTGAAGTCCTCCGGGATATTGCCGCCCAAGTGCCATTGGTGGCGGTGGGTTCCAGCGGTGATGAGCAGCTGAGTGGTGCCACAGTGGATCAGCGCGAGGGGGCACGCCTGGCCGTTCAGCACTTGCTGGACCACGGCCACAGCAGCATCGGGCACTTGTCCGGACCGGCCGACTGGATTGATGCCGCAGCCCGCATCGAGGGCTGGAGGGAGGCCTTGACGGACGCTGGATTCGAGCCGCAGACCTTGATCGAGGGCGACTGGAGCGCGGAATGCGGCTATCGGGCAGGGCTCACCATTGCCCGCGACCGCACAGTGACCGCGCTTTTTGTGGCCAACGACCAGATGGCCCTGGGTGTGCTCCGTGCCTTCCACGAAGCCGGCGTCAGGGTTCCGGAGGATATCAGTGTGGTGGGCTTCGATGACCAACCCGAATCGGCCTATTTCATCCCACCCCTGACAACAGTGGCCCAAAACTTCGAGGAGTTGGGGCAGCGCTCCATACGGCTGCTGTTGGACAGGCTCGACGGTGGGACAACCGTTGAGGCCGCGACCGTCACTCCCCACTTGGTGGTGCGCTCCACCACGGCCCAGCCTCCCACCAAGTAAGCCAGCCAAGGCTTCGCCGCCAAAACGGTAGTTGGATGGCAAGATGTCAGACGCCTGGCGTTAGTCTTTGGTTTCATGCGCACCCTTACCCCTCGCAGCGCCACGGCGGCCGTCGCACTGGCCGTTGTGCTTGCAGCGTCACCACTTTCGCCGTCCCCTGCAACCGCCGCACCAGCGGTGGTCAGCAACATCCTTCTTGACCAAGGCCTAAAGTCTGTGGCGGTTGATCCGACCACTCAAACGCTGTACGCCATTAATAGCTGGACCAACACAATGTCCGTCGTTAGCGGAACTTCGGTGGTGGCCACAATTCCAGTGGGCGAGCGCCCATGGGACGTCGCCGTTGACCCGGCAACCCATACTGCCTACGTCAGCAACATGGACAGCAATAACGTAAGCGTCATTAGGGACAATAAGGTAACGGCAACGATCCCCGTTGGCCTGCGTCCCTTCAGCGTCGCAGTCGACTCGAAGACCCACGCCGTCTACGTGACGAACACCGTTGGGCGGTCGGTTTCCGTCATCCAAGGCACCACGGTCACCTCCACTGTCATCATCGATGGGGATCCCACGGATGTTGCCGTGGATTCATCAACGGGCACAGCCTACGTTGCGAGTTTTTCGACGAAAACGGTGACGGTTCTGAACGGGTCCGAGGTCGTGGGTACGATCAAGGTTCCCGGAAATCCGACTGCTCTCGCAGTAGATCAGGCGACACGCTCTCTTTACGTTGCCAGCATGGACGACAACGCAATTTCGATCGTAAATGGAATGAGTATTGCGGCGACCATACCTTTGGGGTATACCCCAGCGGACATCGCACTGGACCCTTCTTCGCATACTGCTTACATACTTGACGCCGGAGAGAGCACCGTCGCCATGCTCCGGGGAAATGCCGTGGTTTCTACCCTCCCGGTGGCTGCTCAGCCTCGGGGCATCGCCGTCGATACCAGCAGCGGCAATGTTTTTGTCGCGAGTGAGCAAACAGGTGCAATTTCCGTCATTCGGGAGGGCGCCCCATCATCTGCTCCTAAGCTGACCCTACAGGGGAGCCTTCCCAACGCATCGGTTGACGACAGCTATTCACAGCGCTTTACTGCAACCGGGTCACCTGCTCCCCGCTTCGCTGTAACCAACGGGTCGCTGCCGCCCGGCCTGGCCTTGGAGCCAACAACGGGACTGCTCTCGGGAAGACTGAACGCCAAGGGTATTTTTACCTTCAGAATCACTGCCAGCAACGGGGTAGGAACCGATTCTGTATCCCCTCAGCTTGCAATCACTGTGGCGGCAACCCGCCCCTCGAGAGACTTCTCTGGTGACCATAAGTCGGACGTCCTGGCGCGGGATGCGGACGGCCGACTCTGGTTGTATCCCGGAGATGGAAAGGGCGGATGGCAACAACGGAGCCAAGTCGGCCAGGGGTGGAATTCGATGAACGCGATCATCAGCCCCGGGGACTTCAACGGAAACGGATGGTCAGACGTGATGGCCCGCGATGCGAAGGGCAGCCTCTGGCAATATGGCGGAACAGCGGATGGTTGGGCAATCCCATGGCCTGCTGGAACCGGCTGGAATGTCATGAATGCCCTGGTTACTCCCGGAGACTTTGATGGCGATGGCTCGGTTGACGTGTTGGCACGCGAAGAAAACGGAAGCCTTTGGCTATATCCCGGTGACAATGACCATTTCTGGCATCCCCGCTCCCAGATTGGTCAGGGCTGGAACGTTATGACGTCGATCACCGGCACAGGTGACTTTAATGGTGATAGTCACTCCGACGTCCTGGCCCGGGACAGCAGCGGCACCTTGTGGCTTTATCCCGGCAACGGTAAGGGCGGCTGGAACGCGCGAACTCAGGTCGGTTCAGGTTGGAACATTATGAATTCGATGACGAGTCCAGGAGACTTCGACGGCGACGGCAATGTTGACGTTATGGGCAGGGACTTGGCTGGCAATTTGTGGCTCTATCCGGGCGATGGTCGCGGTGGATGGAAGTCCAGGTCCCAGATCGGCCAAGGCTGGAATGTAATGACCGCCCTCATCTAGGGTCACCTACCACACCCAATCGAACCTAAGGGCTGGCCGGATACCTTCGCCGCTATGTACTTGCCATAGCGCTGAAGGCATCCGGCCTTTCACATTGGCGCTCTTGACATCAAAGTTGTGAGCGCTAACAATTGCTTACAGACGTCCTTCACTTTTCCACCCCGACCCCCGGCAATGAGGCCCTGGCCAGCCGGATGGAGACCCCATGAATACCTCTGAAAACCTCCCGCTCGATGAGCAGTTTGTCATCGGCGTGGATTACGGAACCCTGTCCGGGCGCGCCGTCGTTGTGCGTGTCTCGGATGGCGCCGAGCTCGGCAGCGGCGTGTTTGAATACCCGCACGCAGTGGTGGCTGACACGCTCCCCGGCAGCGGGCTGCGCCTCCCCGCAGACTGGGCGTTGCAAGTACCCAACGACTACCGCGATGTCCTGCGCAATGCCGTACCGGCCGCCGTCGCCGAAGCCGGGATCAACCCGGAGAACGTGGTGGGCATCGCCACCGACTTCACCGCCTGCACCATGGTCCCTGAAACGGCCGACGGAACTCCGCTGAACGAACTGGAGCGTTTCGCTGACCGACCCCATGCTTTCGTGAAGCTGTGGCGCCATCACGCTGCGCAGCCGCAGGCTGACCGGATCAACCAGCTGGCTGAAGAACGTGGCGAGGCCTGGCTTCCCCGCTACGGCGGATTGATCTCCTCTGAGTGGGAGTTCGCCAAGGGACTGCAGCTCCTTGAGGAAGATCCTGAAGTTTATGCCGCCATGGACCACTGGGTTGAAGCGGCCGACTGGATCGTCTGGCAGCTGAGCGGCAACTACGTCCGCAATGCCTGCACCGCGGGTTACAAGGGCATTTACCAGGACGGCAAGTACCCGTCAGAGGATTTCCTTGCAGCCCTCAACCCTGATTTCCAAGGGTTCGTCGCAGAAAAGCTGGAGCACACCATTGGTCGGCTGGGTGACGCCGCAGGCTACCTCACAGAGGAAGCTGCTGCCTGGACAGGCCTCCCGGCTGGTATCGCGGTAGCCGTGGGCAACGTGGACGCCCACGTCAGTGCACCCGCAGCGAACGCCGTTGAGCCGGGACAACTCGTTGCGATCATGGGCACCTCCACGTGCCACGTCATGAACGGCGATGTCCTGCGCGAAGTACCCGGCATGTGCGGGGTTGTGGACGGCGGAATCGTGGACGGACTCTGGGGTTACGAGGCCGGCCAGTCAGGCGTCGGAGATATCTTTGGCTGGTTCACCAAAAACGGTGTGCCGCCCGAATATCACCAGGCTGCCAAAAAGCAGGGAAAGAGCATCCATGAGTACCTCACGGATCTCGCAAGGACACAGGCCATTGGCGAGCACGGCCTGATCGCATTGGATTGGCACTCGGGGAACCGCTCGGTGCTGGTGGACCACGAACTGTCAGGGGTGGTGGTAGGCCAGACTCTGGCCACCAAACCTGAAGACACCTACCGTGCCCTGTTGGAAGCGACCGCGTTCGGCACACGCACCATTGTGGATGCGTTCCGCGATTCCGGCGTCCCCGTCAAGGAGTTCATTGTGGCGGGTGGGCTGCTGAAGAACACGTTCCTCATGCAGGTCTACGCGGACATCACCGGTTTGCAGCTTTCCACGATCGGCTCTGAACAGGGTCCTGCGTTGGGCTCCGCGATCCACGCCGCAGTAGCTGCTGGGAAGTACAAGGACATCCGCGAAGCCGCTGCCGCCATGTCCGCCGCTCCCGGTGCCGTCTACACCCCAATTCCCGAAAACGTGGCAGCGTACGAGGTCCTGTTCCAGGAATACAAGACACTGCACGACTACTTCGGCCGGGGAACCAACAACGTCATGCACCGCCTGAAGTCGATCCAGCGCCAGGCGCGCGGCACCAGCCCTGCAACCAGCGCCAGCGCGGGTGCCGCCCAACCGGCGTCGAACTCCTCCTCCGGCGCTGCCGGCTCCGACACTGCCGGCTCCGACACTGCCGAGCGGGTGTCCGCATGAGCCAGCTTCTGGACACCATCGCCAAGGTCCGCAAGGACGTCTGCGAGCTCCACGCCGAGTTGACCCGGTACCAGCTGGTGGTGTGGACCGCCGGCAACGTATCGGCCAGGATCCCGGGGTATGACCTGATGGTGATCAAGCCATCTGGCGTCTCTTATGACCAGCTCACCCCGGACCACATGGTGGTTACGGACCTCTACGGCACCCCTGTCCGGGGCATGAATACCGGCAGCGCAGGAACCGTGGATTGGGGAAACCCGGATCTCTCGCCGTCTTCCGATACCGCCGCCCACGCTTACGTGTACCGGCACATGCCCGAGGTAGGCGGCGTGGTCCACACCCACTCCACGTACGCCACCGCGTGGGCCGCGCGGGGCGAGGAAATCCCCTGCGTGCTGACCATGATGGGTGACGAATTCGGCGGACCCATCCCGGTGGGGCCGTTCGCGCTCATTGGGGATGACTCAATCGGCCAGGGAATCGTGGACACTCTGAAGAACTCCAACTCACCGGCCGTCCTGATGCAGAACCACGGCCCGTTCACCATCGGCCCGTCAGCCCGCGCCGCGGTCAAGGCTGCGGTCATGTGCGAGGAAGTGGCCAGGACGGTCCACATTTCCCGCCAGCTCGGCGAGCCGTTGCCCATTGAGCCGGCGAAAATCGATTCCCTTTTCCACCGCTACCAAAACGTTTACGGCCGCTGACGCGCCGCCGCGTCCGCCACTGACCACCCTTACCAGGAGCCCCTCATGCCCGAATCCAGCAAGAACGCCAACAACACGTCCCTTGACCAGTACGAGGTCTGGTTCCTCACCGGCAGCCAGCACCTGTACGGCGAGGACGTCCTGAAGCAGGTTGCTGCCCAGTCGCAGGAGATCGCGAACGTCCTGAACGCGGCCGGTGACGTGCCGGTGAAGCTCGTGTGGAAGCCGGTCCTCACCGATTCCGAAGCCATCCGCCGCACCGCGTTGGAGGCCAACGCGGATGATTCCGTCATTGGCGTCACTGCCTGGATGCACACGTTCAGCCCCGCCAAGATGTGGATCCAGGGCCTGGACGCCCTCCGCAAGCCGTTGCTGCACCTGCACACCCAGGCCAACCGGGACCTGCCGTGGGCAAACATCGATTTCGACTTCATGAACCTCAACCAGGCTGCCCACGGCGACCGCGAGTTCGGCTACATCCAGTCGCGCCTCGGCGTGCCGCGGAAGACCGTCGTCGGGCACGTCAGCAACCCTGAGGTGGCCCGCCAGGTGGGCGCCTGGCAGCGCGCCTCGGCCGGTTGGGCCGCCGTGCGGACCTTGAAGCTGACCCGTTTTGGTGACAACATGCGCAACGTTGCCGTCACCGAAGGCGACAAGACCGAAGCCGAGCTTCGCTTCGGCGTCTCGGTGAACACGTGGTCCGTCAACGAGCTCGCTGATGCTGTACACGCGGCCGCAGAGTCCGACGTCGACGCCCTGGTTGCGGAGTACGAGCACCTCTACGAGGTGGCCGACGAACTAAAGAAGAGCGGCGACCGCCACGAGTCGCTGCGCTACAGCGCAAAGATCGAACTGGGCCTCCGCAGCTTCCTGGAAAGCAATGGTTCCGCCGCGTTCACCACCTCCTTCGAGGACCTGGGCGAATTGCGCCAGCTGCCGGGCATGGCCGTCCAGCGGCTCATGGCCGATGGCTACGGCTTCGGCGCAGAGGGAGACTGGAAAACCGCCATCCTGGTCCGCGCAGCCAAGGTCATGGGCGGGGACCTGCCCGGCGGAGCCTCCCTCATGGAGGACTACACCTACCACCTGGAACCGGGCAGCGAGAAGATCCTGGGCGCCCACATGCTGGAAGTCTGCCCCTCACTGACCGCCACAAAGCCGCGCGTGGAGATCCACCCGCTGGGCATCGGCGGCAAGGAAGACCCCGTCCGCATGGTCTTCGACACCGACGCCGGCCCCGGCGTTGTCGTCGCACTGTCCGATATGCGCGACCGGTTCCGCTTGGTCGCGAACGTGGTGGACGTCGTCGACCTCGACCAACCGCTCCCCAACCTGCCCGTGGCCCGCGCGCTCTGGGAGCCGAAGCCCAACTTCGCCACCTCCGCCGCCGCGTGGCTCACCGCCGGCGCCGCCCACCACACGGTATTGTCCACGCAGGTGGGCCTGGAGGTATTCGAGGACTTCGCCGAAATCGCCAAGACCGAGCTCCTCACCATCGACCAGGACACCACCATCAAACAGTTCAAGAAAGAACTCGCTTGGAACGCCGCCTACTACAAGCTGGCCGGCGGCCTGTGAGTAACGAATTCACGCTGACCGCGGGCGGTTACTCAGCAATTGTGACCGCCCGCGCGGCGGCGCTGCGCGTCCTGCAGTTCCAGGGCCGGGACTTGGTTGTCCCATTTCCTGAGGGTGGGCCCATCCCGGACTACCGCGGAATCATTGCCGCGCCGTGGCCCAACAGGACAGCGGACGGCACCTACAGCTTTGACGGCGTGGAATACCACCTGCCCATCAATGAGCCGGAGAGGGGCACCGCCCTTCACGGCTTGGCGTTCCCGCTGGACTGGGCACTCAAGGAATCCGACGCCGGTTCGTTCACCCTCACCTGCGCGGTGGGGCCCACCGCGGGCTACCCGTTCGCACTGGAACTTTCGGCCCGTTACGTGCTGGACGAATCGGGGCTGCACACGTCCGTTACGGCCGTCAACGCCGCCGATATGGCCGCGCCCTATGGCGTCTGCCCGCACCCCTACCTGGTGGCCGGGTCTTCGCCCTTGGACCAGTGGGAGTTGGATTTCAGCGCTGAATCGTTCCTTGAGGTCACCCCGGACAGGTTGCTGCCTGTGTCGCTGGCAGCCGTGGAGGGGCACGCTTTCGACTTCCGCGCCCAGCGCGCCATCGGCAGCACTGAAATCGACCACGCCTTCACGGGACTGACGTTCGACGACGGCCTGGCGCGGCTTTCCGTGCGGGACCCGGCGGGCACCGGCGTCGGGAACTCCGGCGTGGGTATGTCCTGGGACGAAAGCTGCCAGTGGCTGCAGATCCACACGGCTGACAAGCCGGAGCCGATCCCCAGCCGGATTGGCCTTGCCGTTGAGCCCATGACCTGCCCGCCGAATGCCTTCAACAGCGGCACGGACCTGATCCGCCTGGAACCGGGCGCCCGGCACACGGCGTCCTGGAGTATCTACGCACTGTAGTTCACCCAACTGGGTCGCAGTTAAGCGCGTTTTGACCGCTCAAAACGCGCACAAATGCGACCTAGTTGGATGCGCCGGCTGTGCTTTGGCGGACCACGAGTTCGGGAGTGAACACCACTGCCCGGTGCTTGGTTCCGCCGTTCTCCTGCTCCTCCGCGAGCAACTCGATTGCCGTGCGGCCCAGCGCTTCCGTGGGCTGGCGGATGGAGGACAACGGGACCACGGCGGAGATGGCGAAGTCGATGTCGTCATACCCGATCAACGCTATGTCCTCGGGGATTTTCACCGTTCGCAGCATGGTCAACGATTGCATGACGCCAAGCGCCAGGAGGTCGTTGGAGCAGAAAACAGCTTCCGGACGCTCCTCCGGCGAGCGCTCCACCAGCGTGTTGCCCACCTGCCTGCCCGCCAGGACGGTTTGACCGGCGGAATCCAGGACCTCGATGCCGGCTCCGGCAACTTCGGCCACCGCCCGCTGTGCACCCTTGAGTCGGCTGGCCACCTGACGGATGCTCGGGGTACCGACAAAAGCCAGACGACGGCGGCCCAGGTCCAGCAGGTGCTTGGCGGCCAGGTACCCGCCTTCCTGGTCATCCACGGAAACGGAGCTGCAGCGGTCAGTGTCCGCGAGTTCATCCACCAGAACAGTGGGGACGCCCCGTTCGCGGAGGGTATCGATCCGCGCCGTTACGTCTCCTACGGGGGAAATCAGCAGGCCCTGGACGCGCTGCTCCTGGAACAGGTCCATGTAGTGCGCTTCCCGGGTGGCGTCCTGCCCGCTGTCGCCCACCAGCACTGCGCTGCCCAGAGCCGTGGCTGCATCCTCGGCTGCACGCGCTACTGAGGAGAAGAAGGGGTTGCCCACGTCCAGCACAATCAGCCCAATGGTCCGGCTCTGGCCGGCACGGAGTTGCCGGGCCGCATCATTGCGGACGAAACCCAGCTCGGCGATGGATTTCAGGACTCTTTCTTTGGTTCGCGGGGAGACCCTGTCCGGATAGTTCAGCACGTTGGAAACGGTTCCCACCGCCACTTGGGCGTGGGTTGCAACGTCTTTGATGCTGGCTGTTGGGGACATGCTTTCCGATCTCCGGTGGCTGCCGTCAAAGAGCTGGAAACGCCTTGACACTTTCCTCGGGGCGAGGGTAGTTTGAATCGTAACAAATGAAACGATTCAAAGACGAGTACCCCGGAGAACTTCACATGAGGGTTTGTTTCCGCTCTTCCGTCCAGCCGGCACTGATGGACCAATACAAGCAGCGCCACGCCGCCGTATGGCCGGAGATGCTGTCCGCACTGAAAAGCGCAGGGTGGAACAACTACTCCCTGTTCCTCGCCCCGGACGGCCAGCTGATCGGCTATTTGGAATGCGAAGACTATGCAGACGCGCAAGCCCGGATGGCGCTGACAGACGTCAACGCCCGCTGGCAATCGGAGATGGCCACTCTGTTCGCCAACAGCGACCTCCCTCCGGATCAGGGCTTCGAAATCGTCGAGGAAGTTTTCAACCTCGAAGACCAGCTCGCCGCCGCAGGCATCGCAGCATCCGGCGGCAGCACCAGCAGCACCAACCACCCAGAACACGCAGAGCACTCAGACCAAAGGGAACAAGCATGAACACCACAGAATCGGCCCTGGGCCGTCTAGGGGAACTGGCCATTGAAGTGCCGTCCTGGGCCTATGGCAACTCCGGCACCCGGTTCAAGGTCTTCGGCACCGCGGGTACTCCCCGCACCGTTCAGGAAAAAATCGCCGACGCCGCCAAAGTCCACGAGCTCACCGGCTTGGCCCCGACGGTGGCCCTGCACATTCCGTGGGACAAGGTGGATGACTACTCCGAACTCCGCGAATACGCCGCAGGCTTGGGTGTTGGGTTGGGCACCATCAACTCCAACACTTTCCAGGATGACGAGTACAAGTTCGGCTCCCTGACTTCCTCCAATGAGTCCGTGCGCCGCCGCGCGATCGATCACCACCTTGAGTGCATCGACATCATGCACGCCACAGGATCCAAGGACCTGAAGATCTGGCTGGCTGACGGCACCAACTACCCTGGCCAGGACGATATGCGCGGCCGACAGGACCGCTTGGCCGAGTCCCTGCAGGAGATCTACACGGGCCTCGGTGATGAGCAGCGCTTGGTGTTGGAGTACAAGTTCTTCGAGCCGGCTTTCTATCACACCGATGTTCCGGACTGGGGTACCTCCTACGCGCAGACCCTTGCCCTGGGCGAGAAAGCCTTCGTTTGCCTGGACACCGGCCACCACGCGCCGGGCACCAACATCGAGTTCATCGTGATGCAGCTCCTGCGCCTGGGCAAGCTGGGTTCGTTCGACTTCAACTCACGCTTCTACGCCGATGATGACCTGATTGTTGGCGCAGCTGACCCGTTCCAGCTGTTCCGCATCATGCACGAGGTCATCCGTGGCGGCGGTTTCGGCAAGGATTCCGGCGTCGCGCTGATGCTGGACCAGTGCCACAACCTGGAAGAGAAAATCCCGGGACAGATCCGCTCGGTGCTCAACGTCCAGGAAATGACAGCCCGGGCCCTGCTGGTAGACACCGCGGCACTCTCCGAAGCCCAGCGTGCCGGGGATGTCCTGGCTGCCAACGGCATCTTCAACGATGCCTTCTACACTGACGTCCGCCCGATCCTGGCCGAGTGGCGCGAATCCCGCGGCCTGCCCGCCGATCCGATGGCTGCGTACAAGGCCAGCGGTT
This sequence comes from Paenarthrobacter ilicis, assembly GCF_016907545.1. Classification (NCBI taxonomy): domain Bacteria; kingdom Bacillati; phylum Actinomycetota; class Actinomycetes; order Micrococcales; family Micrococcaceae; genus Paenarthrobacter; species Paenarthrobacter ilicis. The sequence goes on from NZ_JAFBCD010000001.1 coordinate 3,557,720, forward strand.
ACCAGAAGAAGATCAACGAGGACCGCGCAGGCGGCCAGCAAGCCGGATGGGGCGCGTAAAAGATGACCAGCAAGACTGTTGAAGAGCTGATTTCCCGTTCCAACCGCCTCGGCGCGGACAAACGGAACACCAACTTCGCCGGCGGCAACACCTCCGCGAAGGGCACCGAGAAGGACCCGGTGACGGGTCAGGACGTCGAGCTCCTCTGGGTCAAGGGCTCCGGCGGCGACCTCGGCACCCTGAAGGCGGAAAACCTGGCAGTACTCCGGCTTGACCGGTTGCAGGCACTCAAGTCCGTTTACCCCGGCGTCGAGCGCGAAGACGAAATGGTGGCCGCGTTCGATTACTGCCTGCACGGCAAGGGCGGCGCGGCGCCGTCGATCGACACCGCCATGCACGGACTGGTGGACGCTGCCCATGTTGACCACCTGCACCCGGACTCCGGCATCGCGATCGCAACCGCCGTTGACGGCGAAGCACTGACCTCCAAGGTGTTCGGCGACAAAGTTGTCTGGGTTCCGTGGCGTCGGCCCGGTTTCCAGCTCGGTTTGGACATTGCCGCGATTAAGGAAGCAAACCCGCAGGCCATCGGCACCATCTTGGGCGGCCACGGCATCACCGCCTGGGGTGCCACGTCCGAAGAGGCCGAGGCGAACTCGTTGTGGATCATTGATCAGGCTGAGAACTACATCAAGGACAACGGCAAGCCCGAGCCCTTCGGCGCCCAGCTTCCCGGTTACGGTGCCCTCCCAGAGGCTGAGCGCCGTGCCAAGGCAGCTGCCCTGGCTCCGGCGATCCGTGGCTTGGCCTCCACGGACAAACCGCAGCTGGGGCACTTCAGTGATGACGCCGTCGTGCTTGAATTCCTCGCTGCGGAAGAGCACCCGCGCCTCGGTGCACTGGGCACGTCCTGCCCGGACCATTTCCTGCGTACCAAGGTCAAGCCGCTGGTCTTGGACCTCCCGGCCGATGCCTCGATCGAAGACTCGGTGGCCCGGCTCAAGGAACTACACGCCGCGTACCGCGAGGACTACCAGGCGTACTACGACCGCCATGCTGACGAGAACAGCCCGGCATTGCGCGGTGCGGACCCGGCCATCGTGCTGGTCCCGGGCGTGGGTATGTTCTCCTTCGGCAAGGACAAGCAGACCGCACGCGTGGCCGGCGAGTTCTATATCAACGCCATCAACGTGATGCGCGGCGCCGAGGCCATCTCCACCTACGCCCCGATCGAGGAATCCGAGAAATTCCGCATCGAGTACTGGGCGCTGGAAGAAGCCAAGCTCGCCCGGATGCCCAAGCCCAAGTCCCACGCCACCCGCATCGCCCTGGTGACGGGTGCGGCGTCGGGCATTGGCAAGGCGATCGCCACCCGTTTGGCGTCCGACGGCGCGTGCGTAGTGATTGCCGACCTGAACCTTGAGAACGCACAGAAGGTCGCCGAGGAACTGGGCGGTTCCGACGTCGCCATCGGCGTCCAGGCCGATGTGACCGACGAAGCGCAGATCGCCGCTGCCATCCAGGAAGCCGTGCTCGCGTTCGGTGGCCTGGACCTGGTAGTCAACAACGCCGGCCTGTCCATCTCCAAGCCGCTGCTGGAAACCACCGAGAAGGACTGGGACCTGCAGCACAACGTCATGGCCAAGGGCTCGTTCCTGGTGTCCAAGGCCGCAGCCAAAGTCATGATCGATCAGGGCCTTGGTGGAGACATCATCTACATCTCCTCCAAAAACTCGGTGTTCGCCGGCCCCAACAACATCGCCTACTCCGCCACCAAGGCGGACCAGGCCCACCAAGTCCGCCTGCTCGCCGCTGAACTGGGCGAGTACGGTGTCCGCGTCAACGGCATCAACCCCGACGGCGTGGTCCGCGGCTCCGGCATCTTCGCCGGGGGCTGGGGCGCCAAGCGTGCCGCGGTGTACGGCGTGGACGAGCAGGAACTGGGCAAGTACTACGCCCAGCGCACGCTCCTCAAGCGCGAAGTCCTCCCGGAACACGTGGCCAACGCCACCGCCGTGCTCACCAGCAACGAACTGTCACACACCACCGGCCTCCACATCCCCGTGGACGCCGGCGTGGCAGCAGCCTTCCTCCGCTAGGACTGACAGTGAATTACGGAACCACCGCGAGCACCGCCCCGGCACACGCCGGGGCGGTGTCCGCTCCCGCAGACCGCAACAGAGTGTTTGCCGCCATCGACATCGGCGCGTCCTCGGGCCGCGTCATGCTGGGCCGCGTCTCTCCCTCCACAGGCGTGTCCCTCGAGACGATCCACCGCTTTCCCAACGGGGTGGTGGAGCTCGACGGCGGACTCCACTGGGACTTCGACGCTCTCTTCGCTGAGGTACTCAAGGGCCTGGCGGCTGCCGCTTCCGTGGCGGCCACGAGCGGCGAGCGTATCGCCAGCATCGGCATCGACACCTGGGCAGTGGACTACGGATTAGTGAACGACGCCGGCGACCTCACCTCGGTTCCGTTCAGCTACCGGGACGAGCGCAGCCGGGCCACGGTGGAGCGGGTCCATGCGGTCATTTCCCCTGAGAAGCTGTATGCCACCACAGGCTTGCAGTATCTGCAGTTCAACACGATTTACCAGCTCGCTGCAGAACCAAATCTGGCTGGGCTGCAGGCCCTCCTGATTCCGGACCTGATCGCCTTCCTGCTCACCGGTGTTCGCCGCACGGAGGCCACCAATGCCTCCACCACCGGACTCTTCGACGCCGTTGCGGGCGAGTGGGCCACGGAGTTCCTGGACGCGTTGGGCCTGCCCCGGAACATCTTCCCGGAACTCATCCAGCCCGGAGAAACCGTGGGCACGCTCCTGCCGGCGATCCTTGAGCAGACGGGTCTGCCCGCTGACACCACGGTGGTGGCTGTGGGCTCGCACGACACTGCCTCGGCCGTCGCCGCCGTCCCCGCCCAGGTTTTGAGTGCAACCGGGGACCAGGATTTCGCTTACATCTCTTCCGGCACGTGGTCGCTGGTGGGAGTGGAACTGAACAAGCCCGTACTGACGGAAGCGAGCCGCAAGGCCAACTTCACCAACGAACGTGGCGTGGATGGCACTATTCGGTACCTGCGCAACGTCGGCGGCCTGTGGTTGTTGAGCGAATGCCAGCGCGCATGGGCTGCCCAAGGATTCAGCCAGGCACTCCCGGCCCTGCTCGACTCGGCGGCGGCGCTGCCAGCAGGAGGTCCGCAGATCAACGCTGACGATCCTGCGTTCACCGCCCCTGACAACATGCCGGACCGGATCCGCGCAGCTGTGCGCAACACCGGCGCGGTACTCGCGGACCGGCCTGCCGCCGTCGTGCGTTGCATCATGGACAGCCTCGCGGCCGGTTACGCGCGCACGCTGGCCGACGCCGAACGTCTTACCGGTCGCAGCACCGCCGTGGTGCACATTGTGGGCGGCGGTTCGCAGAACCGGCTCCTGTGCCAACTGACGGCAGCCGCCACGGGCAAAGTTGTGGTCGCCGGACCTGTGGAAGCGACCGCACAGGGCAACGTCCTGGTGCAGGCACGCGCTGCCGGGGTGGTGGCCGGCGGATTGGCTGAGCTGCGGCAGCTGGTCATCGCAGGCGAGGAGCTGGTGCGCTACGAGCTTAGTGATGCGTCTGCGGCGCTTCCAGGAGGCTCTTAGTTAAAGCTGGGTCTAGTACGAACAAAATGTAACCGAATGGTGCCATAATACTAAGATGGATATGAACGCGGAGGCTATTGGCCACACCATACGCGAGCGACGGAAGGCCCGAGGCTATACTCAACAAGCCTTGGCCGACTCCGTCGGAGCTTCCCGCAAGTTTATTGTGGACCTGGAATCAGGAAAGGAAGGAGCATCCTTCGGGTTGGCCCTGAAGGCGATGCAAGTCCTCGGCCTGGAAATAACCTCCAATGACAGCTCTTCCCATGAATTCGCGGGAGACTTTGCACGCACTCTGAACGAGGGCGACTACCACTACGCGATTCGGTTGCTGGGCGAATACACCAACTCCTCGCTCACTGCGGGCCGGGCACTGATGCCCACGGCCCCTTCCTTCAATGACGACGCCTACCGGGCAGCCCTTGGCGCGGTGACTCTATGGGTGTCAGCCAAAACCGGATCGCCCGCACCAAAGTGGGCGAAAAACGCCAGGGCATCGTCGCAGCCGGTTTTTCTGGCCGAGAAGCTTCATCCGGTCAGCGACCGGATGAAGGACCTCATCCGCAGTGAGACTCCCGCTGAAATCGCTGCCATGAACGTTTGGATCCGCGAGAGAGATTTGGCCACGGTTTGACGGTGCTCGAATTCCGACGTGACGACGTGGTTGAACTGCTTCGCGAATTGGAAGCCCGGCTTGGAGCCCGCGGCATCACCTTGGACATCCAAATCGTAGGTGGTGCCGCACTCCTGCTCCATGGCATCTTGGACCGTGCGACCGGCGATATTGATGCACGATACGCTCCCAAGGACGACGTGGATGAAGTGGCCGCCGGGATGGAACAGGAGTACGGGTTGCCCCCGAAGTGGCTAAACAGCAATGCAGCAGCCTTCCTCCCCGAAGAAGCGCGTTGGATCGCAGGCCCAAAGGGGACCTCATCAGCCATCCAGCTCGCCGACCTGCCCACCTTGGCAGCAATGAAGATAGCGGCGGAGCGGGCGAAAGACATTGAGGATCTTGGCCACATAGTGCTGGCGCTGGGGATTGAAAAGGCCGCCGACCTCGTACAACTCGCTTTCGAGAAATACGGCGAGCACTCTGTAGCCCTCAGCGCACCAGCAGACAATTACGAAATCGTTGCTGAAGAAGCAATGGCCGCGGCCAGGGCCTTACGTCGGCCACTAAAGTAGCCTTTCCACCAGCGCCAAGAACGCGAACGTCTGGTACGTCACAGCGCCGGACGAGGGTGGCGCGCTAAACTGGGGGCACTATGATCCGCACAATGTTCAAGTCCAAGATCCACCGCGCAACGGTGACCCACGCCGACCTCCACTACGTCGGTTCGGTCACTGTCGACCTGGACCTGCTGGATGCGGCCGACATCCTCCCGGGCGAGCTCGTGTCCATTGTGGATGTCACCAACGGAGCCCGTCTGGAGACCTACACCATTGCCGGCGAGCGCGGTTCGGGCGTGATCGGGATCAACGGAGCGGCCGCCCATATGGTCCATGTTGGCGATACCGTCATCCTCATCACCTACGCGGAGATGACCACGGAAGAAGCCCGCGCCTACGAACCCAAAGTGGTCCACGTTGGCGAGGACAACAAAATCCTGCAGCTCGGCAACGACCCCGCCGAGGCACACACACCAGGGCTCATGCGCCCGCCGCACGCGCTCAGCAACGCGGCGCACCTCAGCTAAAGTTCCACAACAACGCTCGACGTCGGCGCCCAGGTGGGTGCCGACGTCGAGCGCTTTGTGAGTCCGCATAACGGGACAATCGCGAGAAAACGCTTACTCCTGCGGAGGCATTGGCTAGGCTGGAAACCGTGATCCACCAAAACCCCACCCGCACACTGCCATGATCGGCGTACTGTCCGGGTTTTTTGTGGTGTGGGCCATCATTCTGGTGGGCATGTTTGTGGGCCGCCGCAACATCCTGGGCGACAACGCCCGCTCGGTCCTGAGTTCGCTGACGTTCTTCGTAGCCAGCCCGGCTCTGCTGTTCGAGACCCTGAGCAAGGCCAAGCTGCACGACGTCTTCGCCGCCCCCCTCTTGGTCACAGCCGTGGGCGCCGTAGCGACGGGCTTGCTCTTTTTCCTCATGGCGAGATTCTGGTTGAAGCGGGCCATGCCCGAAGCCCTGATGTCCTCCATGAGCGCGTCCCTGGCCAACTCCGCCAACCTGGGCATCCCCATCGCCGTATTCGTGCTGGGTGACGCCAGCTACGTGGCTCCCCTGTTGATCTTCCAGCTGGCATTCTTCACGCCCATGTACCTCATGGCGTTGGATGCCAGCACCAGCAGCCATCGCACCACTCCCCTGCGTTTCCTGTTGATGATCGTGAAGAACCCCATGATTGTGGGCTCAGCGCTGGGACTGCTGGTGGCGGGCACTGGTTTCCAGGTCCCCACACTGATTTTGGAGCCCATTCACCTCATTGGCGGTGCAGCGATTCCGGCAATGCTGATGTCCTTCGGCATGAGCCTGAACGGGTCCAAGCCACTGCAGAAAGCCGCGGGCCGGAGGCTGGATACCCTGCTGGCCAGCGGCTTCAAGCTGATTGTCCATCCCCTGATCGCCTACTTGTTCGCGCGCTTCGCGTTGGGCATGGACGGTCACGCGTTGTTTGCCGTGGTTGTCACCTCGGCACTGCCAACGGCCCAGAACGTGTTCGTGGCCGCCAACCGGTATAAGGCAGGGCTCACGGTTGCCAAGGACACCGTGCTGATCACCACGATTGTTGCTGTCCCGGCCATGATCGCCGTGGCACTGCTGCTCGCCTAGCGCCCCTTTCCCAACCGGGTTATTCGACGTCGGCGCTGGCCAGGTAGAGATCCAGGAGTTGGGCGCAGCGGATGAAGCCCAGGTGCGAGTAGGCCTGCGGGTGGTTGCCCAAATGGGTTTCCGTTGAGGGATCGTATTCCTCCGGCAGCAAGCCCGTGGGACCAAACAACGCCACCAGCTGGTTGAACAGTTCCAAGGCATCATCCAAGCGGCCCACGGCCAGGTACGCCTCAATCAGCCACGTGGTGCAGATGTGGAAGCCGCCCTCCAAACCCGGCAGGCCGTCGTCGTACCTGTACCGGAAGACGGTAGGCCCAACACGCAACTCGCGTTCCACGGCGGTGACGGTGTCCAGGAAGCGCTGGTCCTGAACATCCAGGAGTCCGGAGATTCCAATGTGCAGCACGGCCGCATCCAGGTCCGGGCTGTCGTAGGCCACGGTGTAGGAACGCGCCGAGGAATCCCAGCCCTCCTGGAGGACTTCTTCCCGGATGGTGTGTGCTTCCGTGGCCCAGCCGGCGTGCGGTGTCCGGCCGTGGAGTGCGGCAGCCTTCAGCGCACGATCCAGCGTGACCCAACACATCACCTTGGTATATACGTGGTGCCGTGGTGCCCGCCGGGCTTCCCAGATCCCGTGATCGGGCTCGTGCCAGCGCGCCATCACCGCGTGTGCCATCTGCTCCATGAGGTACCAGTGCTCGTCCGGAAGGAAACCGCGACGCTCGGCGAGGTCATGGATCAGCTCGGCAATGGGCCCAAAAACGTCCAGCTGGACCTGGTGGTCCGCCGCGTTTCCGATCCGCACCGGACGCGAGCCGGCGTACCCGGGCAGGCTCTCCACAATGGCTTCGGTGGACAGGGGCGCCCCCGTCACCGAGTACAGCGGGTGCAGCCACTCCGGCCCGGGTGCGTTCTCCAGGATGCGTCCCAACCAGCCCAGGAAGCCCTCCGCTTCGGCAGTGGATCCCAGGGAAACCAGGGCGTTCACCGTCATGGACCCATCGCGCAGCCAGCAGTACCTGTAGTCCCAGTTGCGCGTTCCCCCGATCCCTTCCGGCAAGGACGTGGTGGGAGCAGCCAGCACCGCGCCGGTGGGTTCGTGGACCAGCGCCTTGAGTACCAGCGCCGAGCGCCGCACCAAGGAAGGTTTCATGGTGGGCAGCTGAAGCGCCCGGACCCAGTCCCGCATGACCAGCCCGACGGCGGCACGCCGCTGAGGTTCACCGGCCGGGTCCGCGGGCAGCGGCTCGGTGTCACCACACCGCAGGTTCAGCACTACCGGACCGTCGCCCAGGGCGACCTCCGAGGTGGCAGTGGCGTGTTTGCCGTCGCTGGTAATGGTGAAGTCCACGCCCGGCGCTGAAAGGATGAGGGGATCGGACGTGCCGATGATGTGCACCTCGCCGTTGCGGGCCTCCATGTTGAACGGGGCATTGGCGTAGTCCGGCCTGGGCGCGAAGATGATCCTGGCCGTGCCTGTTCCGGAAAGGACGCGGACCAGGCTGGTGATGCCCTCCGGAGCGGGCTCCAGGTAGTCGGTCACGGTGACGTCCGCCCACCTGGTTTCCACAATCATGGTGTTGTCCACGTAGCGCTGGGCCAGCACCGGTGAGGTTTTCACGGGTTCCACGCTGAAATGTCCTGCGGGATCGCCGCCCAGGATGTGCGCGAACAAAGAACCGGAGTCGGGCAGGGGGTGGCTCATCCAGCAGACCTTGGCGTCCGGCGTGAGCAGGGCAGTGGAGCTTCCATTGCCGATCATCGAGTGACGTTCGAGCCCTACGGCGTCCTCACCAAAGAGCCATGCGCGGCGGAGTTCGAACAACAAAGCCAGAACACGGGCAAAGGACTCCGGGTCCGGAATGGTGTGGGCCGCCGTCGTATCCCCTGCGCCTACATGCAAGCCCAGGTCAGGGCCGCGCAGGGTGGCGAGCGCCCGTTCGTCGCTTTCGGCATCGCCGGCGTACAGGGCGGCACTGACACCCAGCCGGGAGCGCAGCTGCTCCAGGGCCTGGCCCTTGGCGGGTTCCTCCACTGTCAGGTCCAGGACGGTGCCGTCGATCATGAAGTACAGGCCGAATTCGATCGCGATTTGTTGCGAGCGGAAAATCACCCGGTCCACCACTTCCTGGGTGGCGGGACGTGTGTGGACCGCGACCCCCACGGGCTTGCGGACAACGCTGATGCCCTTCTCAAAGGCCACGGCTTCGGTCAACGCCGTTGCCACGTGCTGGAGCAGTGTCTCGGTGGACAGCGAAAGGTTGTACGCGTAGCCCATGTCGAACTCCACCCCGTGGGAGCCCACCAGGTGGACCTCGGCCGGCAACCTGGAGACGGCGGCCAGATCGCGCAGGGACCGCCCGGAGATAATGGCGGCGTGGGTGTTGGGCAGGGCGGCCAACGCCCGCAGGGCCACGGCGGCACTGTCCAGCGGAAGCGTTTCGGTGGATACACCCTCCGCTGAGCACAAGGTCCCGCCGTAATTGCACGCCACCAACAGCCCGGGAACCCTGGCCAGGATTTTGAGGTCCGCCATGAGTTCCGGGGTGATTCCGTGATCCTCGTGTGGCCTGGCGGTGGAACGCAGGAGGCCAAGGGGAAGTGACTTCATCAGCAAAGCCGAGTCGGCCACGGACTGGTTCAGGTGCGTTGGCATGGCGATTCCTTCCGAGGGCGGATAGCTACAGTTTCCGCCCGAAGTGTTTCGCTCGTACACCTTGTTATTGCAACAGCGTTAAATCTTTTCCAGTGTTACGGCCTGGGCTGCCGGAATCAGGCAGGAACAAGCCCTGAAACTTCGGCGAGCAGTTCTACCGAACGCAAGCGCTCGTCGGTCCCGATGCTCTGGTGCGCCACAATCAACTCATCAGCATCGGCAAAACCGGCGAACTCGTCGAGGTAGTCGCGGACAACCCCTGCGGTGCCCACTGCCGAGAACTTCATCATCTGGGCAATGTGCTGGCCTTGCGGGGAATCGAGCACCATGTCTGCTTCATCGTCGGTGAACTCACGGCCACCACCGAAGAACAGGGAGACGCGGGCGCGCTTCACTGCGAGGTGGATGGCCTGGGCTTCGGCATTGCTGTCCGCAGCGGTGACGTTCACTCCTGCGATCACGTGCGGCTGGGACAACTGCTCCGAGGGCTGGAATTCGCGGCGGTAAATGGCAACAGCGTCCTGCAGCGCGGCCGGGGCAAAGTGGGATGCGAAGGCGTAGGGCAGTCCCAGCTGTGCTGCCAACTGTGCGCCGAACAGGGACGATCCCAGGATGTACAGCGGAACGTTGGTTCCCTTGCCGGGTGTTGCTTCCACTCCCTGGATGCGGGTGGGGCCGGTGAGGTAGCCCTGGAGTTCAAGAACATCCTGGGGGAACCTGTCCGAGGACGTGTGGTCCCTGCGCAGTGCACGCATGGTGTTCTGGTCGCTCCCGGGGGCGCGTCCCAAGCCAAGGTCAATGCGCCCCGGGTGCAGGGTTTCCAACGTGCCGAACTGCTCCGCGATGGTCAGCGGCGAGTGGTTGGGCAGCATGACTCCGCCCGCGCCCAGGCGGATGGAGTTGGTGTGGGCGGCAACGTGGGCGATCAGGACGCTGGTTGCCGAGGAAGCAATGGCGGACATGTTGTGGTGCTCCGCGTACCAGACACGACGGTAGCCCATTTCTTCTGCCTTCTGCGCCATGGCAACGCTGCCCGCGAGGCTTTCCGCCACCGTCTGGCCCTTCCCGATGGTCGCCAGGTCGAGGATGGAAAGAGGAACAGTCACGGAATGGCCTTTCGTTACGTTTCGCAGTGCGCCCAGCTTTCAGCGGGCACTTTATCGACAACCACGGCGGTGCCCGGGTTATTTCTGTGAGCTACGTCGCCGCCGTTTCGGGGCACCCGTTCCAGGCGGAATGTGACCCTGTTCGACGCGCGATTAACCGCCGTGAACTCCTGTATCCCAGCGTGTCAGAACGCTTTGACCGTCCTCCAAAGGCTGCCGGATAGTTGCAGCAACAAGCTCGCATCAGACCCACGCTTCGGCGTCATCAAGGAGAATCCATGGCACGCTTCGCAGCCAAAACCGGCCTTACCGCGGCATTGGCCGCCACCGCACTCTTGGGCCTGGCGGCCTGCTCGGATCCCGGCGCCACCGCCGCTACGGGGACCACCGCACCGCAGGGATCGGCAAGCGCGAACGCTTCCTCAAGCACCAAAGAGTTCAACCTGACTCCCGAACAGAACCGGGTCAAGGTCACAGTGGACCCGGCAGCTGCAGCCCAGGTTCCGGACGCCATCAAGTCCGACGGAAAATTGACCGTGGTGACCACCGGCGGTGCCGCACCGCTCAGCCTGTTCGCCTCTGACAACAAGACGTTGATCGGCAGCGAGGTGGACATCGCCTACGCCGTGGGCGAGACCCTGGGCCTGCAAGTGGAGGTCCTCCCCGTGGCATGGGCGGATTGGCCCCTTGGCGTTGAATCCGGCAAGTACGAGGCCGTGCTGTCCAACGTGACGGTCACCGAGGCACGCAAGGAAAAGTTCGACTTCGCCACCTACCGCAACGACCTCCTGGGCTTCTTCGCGAAGAGCGACTCGGACATCGGCGAGATCAAGGAAGCCAAGGACGTGGCAGGCAAGCGCATCGTGGTGGGCTCCGGCACCAACCAGGAAGCCATCTTGGTCCGCTGGGACGAGGAGAACAAGAAGAACGGACTGAAGCCCGTTGACTTCCAGTACTACGACGACGACTCCGCCTCCCAGCTGGCCCTTCAGTCCGGCCGCGCGGACCTGACGTTCGGGCCCAACGCCTCTGCTGCCTACAAGGCAGCCAGGGATGGCAAGACCAAGTCTGTTGGAACGGTGGAGGGCGGCTGGCCGTTGAAGGCTGAGATTGCTTTCACCACAAAAAAGGACAACGGTTTGGCAGTGGCTGCCCAAACTGCCCTGAACAAGCTGATCAAGGACGGTAGCTACGCCCAGATCCTGGACCGCTGGGGCCTCTCCTCCGAGGCAATCCCCGCGTCCGAACTGAACCCGGCAGGCCTGCCCAAGAAGTAGTTCCTGCGGCAGGGCACCCTGCCGACGCCGAATCCCCGCCGGACATCACCCGGCGGGGATTCTTGCGTTCCGGCTGGGTTCTAGAAGTGCGCGGGATCGGTATTGGCACCACACAGTACGACGGCGACCGTCTCGCCATCGTTGGGGGTGTGGGCCCCGGAGAGCAACGCGGCGTAGGCAGCAGCAGCTCCGTGCTCCACTACTATCCGGTGGTCCTCCCACAGCCTCCGCCGGGCTTTGATGATGAGCTCGTCGCTGACCAGGACGCTCTGTACTCCGGCCCGCCGGGCAACATCAAAGCCGATCCCGCCAATACGCCGGGCTCCCAGCGAATCAGCGGCTACTCCTGACACTGCAACATCCACGGGCTCACCCTGGGCCAGGGCCGTGTGCAGTGTCGGAACGTTTTCCGGCTCCACGCCCACCACCTGCGCCTTGCCTTCAACGGCAGCGGCTATGCCGCCCATCAGCCCACCGCCGCCTACGGCAACAAGGATGGAATCGACGTCGGGCAGTTCGTCCAGCAGCTCAAGCCCCACACCGCCGGCACCGGCCACGATCTCGGGCTGGTCGTAAGCGTGGCAATAGACGGCGCCTTTCTCCTCCGCGAAGCTGACGGCCGCGGCGTACGCTTCGGCGTACTCGGCGCCGCCCTGGACCACGTGCGCGCCAATCGCGTAGAGCTTGTGAACCTTGTTGGCAGGCGCGGATTCCGGAACGAACACCGTGGCGGGCACTCCGAGCTTCGCAGCAGCGTAGGCGTTGGCCAAACCGGCATTGCCTCCGGAGGCCACCACAATTCCTGCCACCGGATCCAAAGCTCCGTCCTCCTGGGCTGTGAGCAGGCGGTTGAAGGCACCGCGCGTTTTGAAGGAACCGGTGTGCTGCATGTACTCGCACTTGAACCAGAGGTGATAGGCCTCCCGGTTGCCGCTCTCAGCCAGCGGGGTGTGGCGGACCCAACCGGATGTACGCGTGTATGCGGCCTCTACTTCGTGGCGTGTGACCATGGGATACGGCACCTTTCGTCCGTTTCATCCTACGATCCGGGCCGGGTTACGGCTGATTCGCGCTGTGTGGCCACCCAACTGGCCAGGACTTTCAACGCATCCTCTGAGGCGGTGTTGGGGTCGGCCGTGTAGACGTTGATGCGCAAACCGGGATCGGCGGCGAGTTCCAACGCCTCAAAGCTGAGATCAAGGTCGCCCACCACCGAATGGTGCAGCCGTTTGTGCCCCGTGCGATGGTATTTCACATCATGCCTTGCCCAACGGGTGCGGAACTCCTCACTGCGGGTGGACAACTCACCAATGAGGTCCGTGAGGTCTTTGTCGTAGGGGTTCTTCCCGGCGGTGGAGCGGAGAACCGCCACGATGTCATCTGCCGCCCGCTCCCAATCGGAGAAGAATTCCCGCGATTTCGGGTTGAGGAACGTGAAACGTGCACTGTTGGGCGGCTTGGTCTCTTCGGCCATGAGGTCCTGGTAGAGGGCGCGGCCCAACTCGTTGGAGGCGAGGACGTCACCACGGTCGTTCCGCACCCACGCGGGGGCGGTGGTGATCGCATCCACAACACGCTGCACGCTTGGCCGCACTGTCTGTGGGCTGCGTTTGCGCCGGACCCTGGGGGCGGCAGTGGCTGCCCGCGCCAGGTCATAAAGGTGGGCCGTCTCGGCGTCGTCAAGCTTCAGTGCGCGCCCCAGCGCCTCGAGGACACTGTCCGAGGCCCCCGAAAGGTTTCCGCGCTCAAGACGGATGTAGTAATCCACGCTCATGCCGGCGAGCATCGCCACTTCCTCCCGCCGCAGCCCGCTGACCCGCCGGTTGCCGCCGTAAGCGGGAAGCCCGGCTTCCTCGGGCGTGATCCTGGCACGGCGGGAGGCCAGGAACTTCCTCACGTCATCGCTGTGTGTCATGAACCCAACGCTACGCTCCGTGACCGGTTTTAGAGGGGTACTGATATGCACTCCCACAGGTATCAGCAGCCATGTTGACTGGAACCATGAACATCACATTGAACAACGGCGTGGTCATGCCGGCACTGGGACTGGGCGTCTTCCAAAGCGCGCCCGAAGAAACAACGGCGGCGGTGGAGTCCGCACTGGCAGCCGGCTACCGGCACATCGATACCGCTGCCGCCTACGGCAACGAGCGGGAAGTCGGCCAGGGCATCCGGAATTCCGGGCTCGCCAGGGCAGAGGTTTTCATTGAAACCAAAGTCTGGGTCAGCGACTTCGGCTACGACCAGACCCTGCATGCGTGGGATAAGGCTGCCGGAAAACTGGGGGTGGAGCAGTTGGACCTGTTCATCCTGCACCAGCCTGCACCGGACCGTTTCGACAAGACGATTGCTGCTTACAAGGCGCTGGAAAAACTGCTCGACGACGGCCGTGTCCGTGCCATCGGCGTCAGCAACTTCATGCCGCATCACTTGAAGGACCTTCTGGCCGCCACCGATGTGGTTCCGGCCGTGAACCAGATAGAACTGCACCCGTACTTCACACAGCCGGACGTCCAGGCAGCCGATGCGGAGAACGGGATCATCACCCAGGCGTGGTCGCCCATCGGCGGGATCACCTTCTACCCGGGCTGGGGCGAGCAGCGTAAGAATGTCATGGAAGACCCCGCCATCGCCGGGATAGCTGCCGCACACGGGAAAACACCCGCCCAGGTGATGATCCGCTGGCACCTGCAGGAAGGCCGGTCCGCCATTCCCAAGTCAGTCAACCCGGCTCGAATCGCCGAGAACTTCGACGTGTTCGACTTCGAGCTCACCGGCTCCGAGGTGGCAACCATCAACTCGTTGGACACCGGCAACCGGAACGGACCCGACCCCGATGAGGCCCGCGAAGAGCGCTTCGCCATGGTCATCCCCGAGGCCTAGACAGAAAGGCAAAAGAGATGGAATACCGTTCACTGGGCCGTACCGGCGTCAAGGTCAGCCCGCTGTGTCTTGGCGCGATGATGTTCGGTCCTTGGGGCAACAACCACACTGCAGATTCGGTCCGCATCATCCACCGCGCCCTGGAAGCCGGCATCAACTTCATCGATACCGCAGATGTTTACTCAGGCGGGGAATCGGAAGAGATTGTTGGGCATGCACTGGAAGGTCGCCGGGATGATGTGTTCCTGGCTACCAAGTTCTTCATGCCCATGGACCAGGACGATCCGAACAAACGCGGTGGGTCCCGCCGCTGGATCATGCGTTCCGTGGAGGACTCCCTCCGCAGGCTCAAGACCGACTACATTGACCTCTACCAGGTTCACCGACCCAGTCCGGACACCGACGTTGAAGAGACGCTGGGAGCCCTGACTGATCTGGTCCGCCAGGGCAAGGTCCGTTACATCGGTTCATCGTCCTACACCGGCTCCCAGATGGTGGAGGCACAGTGGGCGTCCCGGGAACGGAACCTGGAACGGTTCGTCACCGAGCAGCCGCCCTATTCGATCCTTACAAGGGGCATCGAAGAGGACGTTCTGCCGACCGCGCAGCGCCACGGCATGGGTACGCTCACGTACAGCCCCCTCGGTGGAGGATGGCTTTCCGGACGTTGGCGGAAAGACTCTGCATCGGCGCCGACGTCCAGTGCCCGGCCGAGCGCCCGGTTCGATATGACCAAGGCCGGCAACCAGCGCAAGCTGGAGCTGGTCGAAGAACTCGCCCAGCTCGCAGACGCCACCGGCATCACCCTGATCGAGTTGGCCATAGCTTTTGTCCTTACCCACCCGGGAGTCACCTCAGCAATTGTGGGACCGCGCACCATGGAACAGCTTGAGTCCTACTTGCCCGCTGCCACCACCACCCTGTCCTCCGACGTCCTGGACGGAATCGATCAACTGGTAGCGCCAGGGGTGACCGTGAATCCCGACGATAACAGCTACTCCGCGCATGAGTTGAGCCCGGAAGCCCGGCGACGCTGAGCCTCAAGCCCCCTCACCCCCAGCCCAGAAACGATCAAGGAACCACCGAATGAACATTGAACCCACAGCGCCAACCACCAAGAACCCGCCCGAGCGGTTCGCCGGGGACGTGTGGCTCGACCCGATTGCCGTACCGCACGAAAAAGACCAGACCATGGTGGTTGCAACGGTCCGCTTCGCCCCCGGAGCCCGCACAGCCTGGCATTCCCACCAGCATGGCCAGTACCTGCGCGTCACGCAGGGCATTGGACGCTTTGGTACCCGCGACGGAAACATCATCGAGGTTCACCCCGGCCAAACCCTGTACACGCCGCCGGGTGAAGAGCATTGGCACGCGGCCGCGCCGGGGTGCTTTATGGAGCACATCGCCATGCTCCAGAACGGCGAGGACCCGGCCAACACCACCACATGGCGCGAGCACATCACGGACGAGGACTATAACGGCCGCTGACGCAGCCTAGGCTTGGGAGCATGAGCAATTTTGTCCTGCGCCCGTGCGTGCCCTCCGATGCCGCGTGGATTGCCGAACTCCGCGCCGTGGTGATGCGGCCGGACCTGGAACGGCTGCAACGATTCGATCCTGTCCGCGTCCGGGAGCGTTTCCTGAACGGGTTCCAGCCGGAGAATACTTTCGTCATCCACGTGGACGGAGTGGACGCGGGGGTTGTGGCATTGCGGACCGAGGCAGATGAACGGTGGATCGAGCACTTCTACCTGAATCCGGCCCACCAGGGCAAAGGCCTTGGCTCGGCAGTGCTCCGGCACATCATAAACGCCCCCTCCGGTGGCAAGCCGTTCCGCCTGAACGTGCTCCAGGGAAGCCCTGCCCAACGCCTGTACGAGCGCCACGGATTCGTGGTGGAGTCCCAGGATCCGGTGGATGTCTTCATGGTGGCGCCACCCACCCACTGACGACGGTGTGCTGAGTGCGGTACCCTCAGCACACACTCAAGCACCAATCGACGCTGGCTTCCGGGGGGAACCATGGGGAATTTCTTTGTGCGCGCTGCAAGGCTCGCGACCGTTGCGGTTGTAGGTCTCACCGCAGGATTGATCGGACCGGGACCCGCCTCGGCGGCCTCCCAGCCAACGCCAGTGATCGACGGCGTCCCCTACGTGGGTGCCGAACTGCGCCGCCAGTACAACTACGACTACTACGGGTGCCCCAGTGCGGACGGGACTTCGGAGGGCATCAGGGTGGAATGGCTCCGCAATGGCGTACCCCTTCCAGCCGCGCGCCAAGGTGACAGCCTCCGGGTCCTGGCGGAAGACCAAGGCACCCGCATCTCCCTGAAGGTCTACCCGTCCACTCCCGGCCAAACTGGCTGCCCCAGCGGCACCCAGTTGAGCGCCGAAACCAAACCCATCAAAGCGTCAAGCCGCGCCATGGGGTGGACCGGCAGGGGCAACTTCGAACCCTTGGCGCGTACCGCGGACGGCCGGCTCATCCTGTACCCACGGACCTACACGTACGTCAAA
Source organism: Paenarthrobacter ilicis (assembly GCF_016907545.1). Lineage (NCBI taxonomy): Bacteria > Bacillati > Actinomycetota > Actinomycetes > Micrococcales > Micrococcaceae > Paenarthrobacter > Paenarthrobacter ilicis. Next base: position 3,574,588 of record NZ_JAFBCD010000001.1, read on the forward strand.
GGAAGCTGCGAGGGGGCTTGCCCCACCTACCGTGGAGTGTGGGATGAGCCCCGCCAAGTGGGCCAGGGCTGGAACGTGTTCAGCATGGTGTTCTCCCCCGGCGACTTCGACGGCGATGGCGCCAACGACCTTCTGGCCAGGGATTCCGCTGGCAACCTCTTCCTGTATCCCGGCGACGGCAGCGGTGGCTGGCAGCAACGGCGTCAGGTGGGCCAGGGGTGGAATGTTTTCGACTCGATCGTGGGTCCCGGCGACTTCAACGGTGATGGCAACAACGATGTCCTGGCACGGAACTCTGCCGGTGAGCTGTTCCTCTACCCGGGCAACGGTAGCGGCGGTTGGCTGGCACCCGTGAAGGTGGGTCAAGGCTGGCAGGTCATGAACAAGATCATCCCGGCCGGGGACATGAACGGCGACGGCCCGGTGGAGGTCTACGCACGGGACTCAGCCGGCAATCTGTATCTGTATCCGGCGAACGGCCAAGGAGGATGGCAGCAGTCCGCCATGATCAGCAGCGGATGGGGCTCGTTCTCCGATATCGCAGGACTGGGAAGTTTCAGCCACAACAGGTTCAACGACCTCGCCGTGATCAACGGGAACGGCGATCTGCTGACGTACTCCAGCGGGGCAAACACGTCCACCCTGTGGGGCCCCTACGGGCCTCTGGGCACAGGGTGGAACGTGTTCAGCAACCTTCTCTAGCAGGCTCGGCCGGAACTACAGCGGCTGGTTCCACACAGCAAGCTGCAGGCTCACCGTCCCCCGCCCGCCGTCGGACGCCGCACGATTCTGCTGGATCATCCGGCGACTTGCCCAGGCAGGTCCGCGTGGTTCCGGGCCCGAAAAGATGCGACGCAGGAATGATCCAGCAGAATTCACGAGTACCCTCATGACGCCGGGACGGCCTCACTGGAGCGCACCGGAGTCTCCAGGCCCAGGTTCTCCCGGAGCGTGGTGCCGCGGTATTCGGTGGGGTATACGCCGCGCTCCTGGAGTTCGGGGACCAAGTGGTTCACAATGTCATCCAGTCCGGTGGGGATGAGCCACGGCGAAATATTGAAGCCATCCACAGCACCTACGCGTGCATACTCGGCCAGGTGATCGGCCACGGAGTTGTAGGAACCGGTGAACGTAGCGTCAATCCTGGCCGTCTTGGAACTCACGAACTGGCGGATGGAGAAGCCCTTGTCCTTGGCTTCGGCACGCCATTGGTCGGCAAGTTGCCGTGCTTTGGCGCCGTGGAAACCACTGCCACGGGTCTCCGAGGTTTCTTCCACAACGGGGTCGATGTCCGGCAGGGGACCGTCGGGGTCGTAGGAGGAGAGCTCGCGACCCCAGAACTGTTCCAAATACGCGATTGCCTGCTGCGGACCGATCTGCAGGCTGCGGACCCAGGCCTTCTTCTCCTGGGCTTCCTGATCGGTGGCCGCCAGGATGAACTCGCTGGCCGGCATGATCTGCACGGCGTTGGCACCACGTCCGACGGCGACGGAACGGGCCACAATGTCGCGTCGGAATTCCACGGCGTCGTCAAACTTCGGGTGCGCGGAGAAGATCACGTCTGCCTGGCGGGCCGCAAAGTCGCGGCCATCGGGAGAGTCGCCGGCTTGGAACAGCACCGGACGGTACTGGGCGCTCCGCGGCAGGCGCGGGGTCACGTCCACGGTGTAGTGCTGGCCTTCATGCAGCACGCGCCGTGCCGGGCCTTCGGGTGTCTCCCAGGAATCCCAGATGCGCTTGGCGGTTTCCACGAACGCTTCGGCATGCTTGTAGCGATCGGCGTGGTCCAAATATCCGCCGCGGCGGAAGTTGGCTCCCGTCCAGGCATTGTCCGTGGTAACGATGTTCCAGGCAGCACGGCCGCCGGAAATCAGGTCCAAGGACTGCAAACGGTGTGCCAGGTCGGCGGGATCGTTGTACGTGGTGTTCTGGGTGGCCACCAAGCCGATGTTCGTGGTGATGGCCGCCAAGGCTGCCAGCATGGTTTGCGCATCCGGCCTGCCCACCACGTCCAGTGCGTGGGGGCGGCCAAGGTGCTCACGCAGGCGGAGTCCCTCGCCCAGGAAGAAGGCTGCGAACTTGCCGCGCTCGGCCGTTTGGACGATGTGCCGGAAGGACTCGAAGTCCGTCTGCGAGCCGGACTCGGCTGCCTTCCAGATGGTGCCGGAGTTGACGCCCTGGAAAAAGATCCCGAACTGGATCTGGCCGGAGGGCTGGAAAATGTCCCGTGTCATGGTGTTCCCCTACTTTCCGGCGGCAACAGGAGCCGCGGCAGTGGTCGAATAGCGGTTCTCCGCAGGTGCAAGCCCGAGGACATCACGGAAAGTCCCGTCCTGGACCAGTGGGCGCAAGGCCCCACGGCGGCGCAGCTCAGGGAGGACGAGCCGCGAAAGTTCTTCCAGCTCAACGTCCACGTCGGCAGGGTGGAGGCGAACGCCGTCGGCTTCCTTCAGAAGGCCGTCCAGAAGATCGGTAAGTCCGGCCGCGGAGCCGACAAACCGTGCACGATGCGCCTCTTCCGAGGCGACCGTCCGCGCCAGTGCGCTTTGCCCGCGCGAGTCCAGCACGACGTCGAGCTCCGCGATGATCGCCACCGGGGAACCCAGCCGCGCCCGTACGTCGCGGACTTCCGCAACCAGCAGCTCCGTGGTGGGCGCACTGACCAGGACTGCGTCCACGGCCGACACCGGAACCAGGCCATCCCCCACCAGCGAGGCTGCAGCCAGCACCGGCAGTTGGCCCTGCAGCGGGCGCGGAATGATGGACGGGCCCTTGACGGAGTAGGCCTTGCCGCTGAAGCCGGCAGGGGTTTCGAAGTCCGCATAGTGCAGCTTGTCAACGTCAATGTAGCGGCCTGTGGCGACGTCGCGGATCACGGCGTCGTCTTCCCAGGAATCCCACAAACGCCGGCCCACTTCAATGGAAGCGGCAGCTTCTTCTGCGAGCGCCCCGCCCGTGACAAAGGAACGTCCGACGGCGGCTGCGGCCTCGGGCGACTCGGCCGCGGTGGCGATCCAGCCGGCGCGGCCTCCTGACACATAGTCCAAACTGGCCAGCTGCGTGGAGACGTGGAAGGGCTCCGTGTAAACGGTGTCCACTTCCGGCACCACGGCGATGGTCCGGGTGAGCGGACCGGCGAAGGCTGCGCGCTGCAGTGCATTGGTCCGCCCCGCGGCGGGTTCGTCCTGGAAGGTCGCCACATGGAAGCCCGCGGATTCAGCGGCGAGGACAGCCCGGGCAAGGTCCTCATACCCGGCTCCGTCGAGTTCAATGGCCAGGAATCCGGCCTTCTCAGCAATACTCACTTCTGGTCCTGACGTTCGTAGGGGATTTTTTCTCCGGCTTCGATGGCCACTGGCAACCGGTTCTCGGCAGGGGGGAGCGGGCAGGTGGCCAGGTCCGTGTAGGCGCAGGGCAGATTCACCGCGCGGTTGAAGTCCAGCTGCACGGTACCGTCGGCGGCAGGGGTCACGGACAGCGAACGATTGGCCGCATAGGTGGTTTTGCCCGAGGTCCGGTCAGTGAACAGCACGGACAGGGATCCGGGCGCGTATCCGTTGAATGCCGTCAAGGCCAGTTCCTCGCCGTCCAGCTGGAACCGGATCTGTCCGGGCGCTTCGTAGACGTGCTGGATGCCCTCCACAGCAGCGCCCACCGTGGTGGATCGCGGCTGGTCAAAAGGAACGAACGTACCCTCCACCGCGAATGCTGCAGTGGGCGCATACGTGGGCGTGCCCTGGTATTCCGCCAGCAGGTCATTGGCGGGGTTGCGGGGACGCACAATGTACTCGCCGCCGCGCTTGGCTACTTCAATCACGGTGTCGCCCCACACCAGGTTGATGCCGCCGCGTTCAGCGATCGGCCCCAGCTCGATAGGCGAGCCCAGCTGCACACCATCTTGTTCCAGGCTCTCTCCCGGCTCCAGGACAACGCGGACGACGCCGGACTCCACGCTCCAGGTTCCCGGGGCGCCTTCCAGCCGGGCCGGTTCAGCGGTGAGCCAGTGGAGATGGGTCACGGCCAGGAAGCCGTGGGGGTGGGCGCGTTTGCGTTCGTGGGCTGCGTGCCATTCCTGCCACTCCTGCTCGAAGGAGTCCAGGGTGGCTGTGGTGTTACCTTGCGTAGACATAGGCGGTATCGCTCCTGTTCAAAGCATGATCGGCGGTGACTGCTGCTGCGGCGTCCGGTTCGGTGGCCCCGGCGAATTCCGGGCGGCCGCCAAAGGGGTCCACCGCTTCCCACAGTGTGGTGGGGGCCGCGGCCCGGACGGCGGGGATGACTTCCAGGGCGAAGCGCTCCAGGATGTCCAGCTGCTGTTCGAACGGCAGCGTGGTGGGCAGGGAGATCGATTGGAGATCGTGGCCGTACAGGGAGTGGTAGCTGAGGATCTTGTCGATCACCTGTTCCGGGCTTCCCACCAAGGCGGGGCCCTCGGCCACGGCGTGCTCAATGTCGCGGAATGGCGAGTTGTTGCCCGGCACATTCCGGCCCGCGGTCAAACCCTCGTACACCGGGCCGTACTGGCGGATGGCCTCCTGCGTGGTGTCCGCAATGAACACTCCTCCGGCCCCGCTGCCCGAGCCAAGGTACTGGTGGCGGGGATCGTGGCCGTGGCGTTCGTATTCCTCGCGGTAGTGGTCAATCAGTACCTTGTAGTTCTCCCGCGGCTGGATGGCGTTGGCTGTGAACAGCGGATCGCCCCACTTGGCTGCGAGCGCAGCGGATGTCAGGGTTGTAGCCGAGCCGTGCCAAATCCGGGGTGAACCCGCGAAGGGGCGTGGCGTCGTCGTGGTCGGCTCGGTGAGGGCCGGGCGGAAGCGGCCTGACCACGTGACGCTTTCCTTGCGCCAGAGTGTCCGCAGCAAGGCGTACTTCTCGGCCAGCAGGTCCCATTGGTCGTCCAAGGACAAACCAAACAGGGGGTACTGAAGGATCTCGTTGCCCTTGCCGATCACCAGTTCCAGGCGGCCACGGCTCAGTTGGTCGATGGTGGCGTAATCCTCGGCAACGCGCACCGGGTCCAGTACCGAGAGCACGGTAACCCCGGATTGCAGGCGAATACGGCTGGTGACGGCGGCAATCGCGGCGAGGACCGTCGTCGGGGAGGACGAGACAAACTCGCCGGCATGACGTTCCCCAACTGAGAAGCTGTCGAAGCCGAGCTCCTCAGCCCGGTGGGCCGTTTCCACCACCTGGTTCAAACGGTCAGCGGTGGAGACGATCTCCCCCGTCACCGGATGCTTCAGGTGCGGAATGATGTCCAGGACCTGGAACTTCATTTGGTGGTCCCTGCCGGGGTGACGAACGTTGCCTCGGTAACGGTTTTGGATTCCGGCACTGCTTCCTCGGAGAGTCCCCAGCGTTCCAGGACCTTGCCGTAGGAGCCGTCCTTGATGGTGGAGTTCAAGGCGTCGGTGATGGCCGGGGCCAGCCCGTTGCCCTTCAGGGTGGTGGCAGCAACCAGTGTCTCAGCGGGCCAGCCGGCGTTGACCTTGCCCACCACTTTGAGGTCGTCGCGCGTGTTCTCGCGGTACGTCACCGACGGGTACGGGGCCAGGTTCAGGTCGGTACGGCCTGAGGACAGCGCCAGGATGGTGTCGGCGTCGGAGGAGTAGTACTGGAGCGCAGCGGGGGCCTTGCCCTTGGCTTCGAGTTCTTTGTTCCACGCCAGGAGGATCTTTTCCTGGTTGGTGCCCGAGCCCACGGAGATCTTCAAGCCGGAGATGTCGTCCGAGCCCTTGATGTCGTAGCTGGAGCTCTTCTTAGCCTCGAAGCCCATGTAGGCAGCGCGGTAGGTGGAGAAGTCGAACAGCTTCACGCGTGCGGCGTTGATGCCCACGTTGGAGAACACTGCCTCGAAGTCGCCGGACTGCGTCTTCAGCGGCCAGTTCTCCCAGGAGGTCACTTGGAGGTCCAGTTCCAGGCCCAGCTTGTCCGCCACCAACTGGGCGATGTCCACCTCCACGCCAATGGGGGTCTTGTCATCCGTGGCGTGGAAGGACAGTGGGATGGAGCCGGCCGTGGTGGCTACCGTCAGCTTGCCGTCCTTGGAGATGGCGGCCGGAACCTTGGCTGCGGCTGCGGCATCCTTCTCATCGCGGATCCGGTTCTGGTCAACGGAGGTGTTGTACACGACGCCGTTCTTGGCAGCTTCCGATTCCGGCTTGGCAGCCGACGCACCGGGATCGGAGCAACCCGCCAGAACAGGAAGTACGACGGCGGGAAGTACAGCGAGTGCCAGGAACCTGCGTTTGGTGGAGCCCCGGGATGGTTCAGAGGACGAGTGGCTGTGGGTGGTGCGAAGCATGGGGATGTCCTAGATGTTGAAAGCTGGTTCGATGACTTTGGAGAAGAAGCTGCGGGTGCGTTCCTCGCGGGGGTTGGCGAAGATGTCCTGTGGGGAGCCGGACTCAACAACCAGTCCGTCGTCCATGAACACCACGGTGTCCGCCACGTCACGGGCAAAGCCCATCTCGTGGGTAACGATGATCAGGGTGGTGCCGGATTTTGCCAGTTCCCGGATGACGTCCAGGACTTCGTTGACCAGCTCAGGGTCCAGTGCGGACGTGGGCTCATCGAACAGCAGGATCTTGGGATCAAGTGCCAGCGCCCGCGCAATGGCCACGCGCTGCTGCTGCCCGCCGGAAAGCTGGCGGGGGTAGGCGTCCGCCCTGTCCTTCAAGCCCACACGGTCCAGGAGTTCCAAACCACGTTTCCGGGCTTCGGCCTTGGAACGCTTCTGGGCCACGATCGGCGCCTCGATCACGTTTTCCAGCGCGGTGAGGTGCGGGAACAGGTTGAAGCTTTGGAACACCATGCCAATGTTGGTGCGCTGCTTGAGGATGTCCTTTTCGCGGAGCTCATGGAGCTTGTTGCCGCGCACCTGGTAGCCCACCAGGTCGCCATCGATGGTGATGTACCCGCCGTCGACTTTTTCCAGGTGGTTGATGGTCCGCAGCAGGGTGGACTTGCCGGACCCGGAGGGACCCACGATCACTGCGACGCCGCCGGGCGGGACCGACAAGGAGACGCCCTTGAGGACCTCGGTGGCGCCGAAAGACTTGCGGACGTTGGTGATGTCCACTTGGCCGCGGGTGCCGGCTTTTCCTTCGGCTGAACGGTTGGCAGCCGCGGCCGAACCGGTGGTGCCCGGGGCTTCCCCGGCAACGTCCCCGGCCGCGGTTCCAGCGGCAGCCTGTGCCGCCCTCGTGTTTTGCTTGCGTGCGGCGATGATGCTCATCGGGCGTCCTTTGCGGGAGAAGCGGCAACGTGGGTGGAGAAGAACTTGCGGGCCTTCTGCAGGGGCGTGAGCGGCAGGTTCCGGACAGCCCCCTTGGAGAAGTGCCGTTCAATGTAGTACTGGAAAACGCTCAGCACCGAGGTGATCACCACGTACCAGAGCGTGGCCACCAGCAACAGCGGCAGGACCTGCTGGGTCCGGTTGTAGATCACCTGCACGGTGTAGAAGAGCTCCGAGTAGGCCAGGACGTAAACGATCGAGGTGCCCTTCACCAGGCCGATGATCTCGTTGAAGGCGTTGGGCAGGATGGCCCGCATGGCCTGCGGCAGGACAATCCTGGTGGAACGCTTCCAGGCCGGGATGCCCAAGGCGGAGGCAGCTTCCAGTTGGCCCTGGTCCACGGAGAGGATGCCTCCACGGATGATCTCTGCCGAGTATGCGGCCTGGTTCAAGGTGAGGCCCAGGACCGCCGCAGCGAACTGGCTGATGAGCGTGGTGGTCTGCGCTTCGAAGAACCTGACGTCCGTGAACGGTATGCCCAGGCTGATTTTTTCGTAGAGGTATCCCAGGTTGTACCAGAGCAGCAACTGGACCAGCAGCGGGGTGGAACGGAAAATCCAGGAGAACGTCCACGACACCGATACCAACAGTGGCGAAGCGGAGAGGCGCATCAAGGCCAGGATGAAACCGAGGATGAACCCCAGCACTCCTGAAATGGCCGTGAGCTTGAGGGTTTCGATCAAGCCCTTCACTACAGACTGCGCGGTGAACCATTCGGCCACCACGCCCCACTCCCAGCGGGGATTGGTGGCCAGGGACCACACGATGGCCGCGACGCCGGCAGCAACCAGCACGGTGCCCACCCAACGCCAGGGATGCTTGGCCGGGACCAGCTTGTAGTCGGAATAGTCCGGGGTGGGCGGTGCAGTTTCCGCCGTGGCAGGCGGTGCTGTTGCACTCATGCGCCACCTCATTTCAGATCGGTTGGGGTTTATTGGTTGGCTGCCAATCTAGGGGCGTGGCAAAGACCCCGGCAAGGCAGGAATTTGCACTTCTTCACCGGACTTAGCGCTGCTTCTTGGGGGTTCTCATGACGTCACAATTGCCCACGCCTGCAGTGGTTTGAGTCGGGATTTTGCGTCCCTTGACGCTCCGTGACGTGCAGTGACCGGGCGTTACCAGCGCCTCGACCAGCCCACCCCGCGCTCCCTAGATTGGGCTCTACCACCCCTTGTTTTCATGTTGTTTCAGGAGATTCCATGCCGTCACGAGTTCCCACCATTGCCTTCATTGGCGGCGGCCCGCGTACGGCCGGCGTCCTGGAACGGATTGCGGCCAGCCGTCCCGAACTGTTCCACGGCCCCCTGCGCATCCACGTGATTGAACCGCACCAGCCGGGATCGGGGAGGATCTGGCGCTATGACCAGAGCCCGGGCCTGCTGCTGAACTCCACTGCCGCGGACGTCACCATGTTCACTGATGGTTCCGTGGCCTGCGACGGCCCGGCCGTGGACGGTCCCGGGCTCGCCGCGTGGGCCGCCGGGGTCCTCGACGGCAGCATCCGTGACGTTCCCGTGCTGGAGCCGCACCTGCTCGCGCAGCTTCACGCCTTGACGCCGGCGTCCTTCCCCAGCCGGCAACTGCAGAGCAAATACCTGGAATGGTTCTTCCGCCGCGCCGTCTCCGCCCTGGGGAAAAACGTCTCCGTCACCGTCCACCAGGACACGGCAACCACGGTTTCTCCGTCGGACCACCGCGGGCCCGACGCCGGTGCGCACCGCGTGCGGCTGGCCTCCGGCGCGGAGGTGCTTGCCGACGTCGTGGTCTACGCCTTGGGCCACACCGATTCCGCTCCTGACGACGAGTCCGCCCGCTTCAGCGAATTCGCTGCCCGGCATGACAGGTTCCATGCGCCGCCGTCGTACACCACCGATGTTGACTACTCCCCCATCAGCGCCGGCCAGGACGTGATCGTCTCGGGGATGGGGCTGGCGTTCGTGGACCTGCTGGTGCTGTTGTTCGAGGGCCGCGGCGGCCGGTTCGAAGAAGGCACGGACGGCCAGCTCAGCTACGTGCCGTCCGGCGCCGAGCCACGGGTCTGGGCCGGTTCCCGCCGCGGAGTGCCGTACCACTCCAAAATCTCGTCCACGCTGCAGGGCGAGCCCGTTGCCCGTCCGCGGTATTTCACGGCCGATGCCATCGATTCCCTCTTGGCCTCCCACGCGGAACTCGATTTCCGCGCGCACCTGTGGCCGCTGATCGCCAAGGACGCCGGGTACGCCTATTACCGCGAGCTTTTCACCGGCTACCCGTCGCGGGTTGAGGGGACGTGGGCGGACTTCGAGGCGCGGCTGGATGCCCTGGATTGGTACAGCACAGCGCGGGAAGAGCTGGTAGCCGCGGCCGTTCCGGACCCCACACTGCGGTTGGACCTGGAAAAGCTGGACCACCCCCTGAGCGGATGTGCCTTCTCTGACCACGCCACAGTGCAGCGCTCCGTGGCCGCCTACATCCAGCGGGACTTGGATCTGCGCACCAGCGAGGACCATTCCGAAACCCTTGCCCTGTTCATGGCGCTGCTTTTCGTTTACATGGACCTGGGCCGGCTTGTCCCGCAGGAGCGGCTGAATGCGCGCTCCCAGCAAGCCATTCATGGTTGGTGGCACGGCTTCTTCAGCTTCGTCGACTCGGGCCCGCCGGCCCACCGGCTCCGCGAGATGCTCGCACTGCACCGGGCCGGTTTCCTCAAGTTCCTGGGGCCGGGCATGTGGGTCAGGGCCGACGAATCAGTTGGCCGGTTCGTTGCCGGGACCTTCCAGTCGCCAGTGGTGGTTGACGCTTCGGCGTACATTGAAGCCCGGTTGCCTTCCGCGTCCGTGGAACGTTCGGCGAATCCGGCCCTCACAGACCTGCACGACGCCGGTGTGGGCACCGAACAGAGGCTGCTCACCTCCGAAGGCACACACTCCACCGGAAAACTGCTGGTCTCCGGGAATCACGAGGTTCTCTCCCCTGTTGGAACACCACAGAAGGGTTTGTTCGCAGTGGGTCCCTGGACCTCCGGCTGGGGTGCCGGGGCCTTCGCCCGTCCCAACACCAACGCCGCACCGTTCCGGGAAAATGACGCCTTGGCACGCCGTATCCTGGCCTCCGTGGCTGCCGCGGTACCTGCACCCCAACCCAACTAGGTCGCACTTGTGCGCGTTTTGAGCCCTCATAACGCGCACAACTGTCACCTACTTGGGCACCACGTACGAAAGGTATGACATGACAACAACGCCAACCCTGCCGCCGTCGGGCCTCACCGTCCTCAGCCTGCCCATGAGCGACCCCCGCGTCCGTCCGCTCCTTGACGAACTCGCCGTGGAATACGAGGCACGCTACGGCGACCTCTTCAGCAGCGAAGGTGCCTCCGAGGAACTGAACCGGTACCCGGCTGAAGAATTCGAAGCCCCGCACGGCGCGCTGCTCATCATCCAGGAAAACGGCGAATCAGTGGCCGGCGGTGCCTTCCGCCGCTACAGCCAGGACACGGCCGAGCTTAAGCGAATCTGGACGCACTCCGCCCACCGCCGCCGTGGCCTGGCCCGCCTGGTGCTCGCGGAACTTGAAAATGAAGCCCGACGCCGCGGGTACGCAAAGCTCTATCTCACCACCGGTCCCCGCCAGCCGGAAGCGAAGCACCTGTACCTCGCCACCGGTTACCAAGCGCTGTTCGACCTGGCCGCCGACCCCGAGGAAATCATGCATTTGGCCTTCACCAAGGATCTTGCATTGCCCAGCTAAGCTATGCGCATGGCCAACGAACGCATCGCAACAACTGCCGAGAAACTTGCCACCATCCAGCAGGGATACACCCTTGAAGGCGCCACGATTGAGCTGGGTGCCGCGATCGTGGACGGCGAAGTCCACAAAGAAGCGCAAGTCCGCCTTCCCCTGGCCATGATGAACCGGCACGGCCTGGTGGCCGGCGCCACCGGCACCGGCAAGACGGTTACGCTGCACATGATCGCGGAACAGCTTTCGACGGCGGGTGTGCCGGTTTTTCTTGCCGATATCAAGGGCGATCTCTCAGGACTGGCAACGGCGGCCACCGCCAGCGAAAAGTTGACTGCCCGCACCTCGGCGCTTGGCCAGGATTGGTCCGCGAAGAACTTTCCCGTTGAGTTCCTGTCGCTCGGTGGTGACGGCAACGGCATCCCGGTCCGGGCCACCATCACCTCGTTCGGGCCCATCCTGCTCTCGCGGATCATGGACCTCAACGACACCCAGGAGTCCAGCCTCCAACTGATCTTCCACTTTGCGGACCAGAAGAACCTGGAACTCATCGATCTGAAGGATCTGCGGGCTGTCATCCAGTTCCTCACCTCAGACGAGGGCAAGCCGGAGCTGGCAAACCTGGGTGGGTTGTCCAAGGCCACTGCCGGAGTGATTCTCCGCGAGCTGGTGGGACTCGAAGCGCAGGGCATGGAAAAGTTCTTCGGCGAGCCCGAGTTCGACACCGCCGAGCTCCTCCGCAACGCCCCGGACGGCCGCGGTGTGGTCAGCTGCCTGGAACTCCCCACCCTCCAAACCAAGCCCCTGCTGTTCTCCACGTTCCTCATGTGGCTCCTGGCCGACCTCTTTGAGGACCTGCCCGAAGCCGGAGACCTGGACAAGCCCAAGCTGGTGTTCTTCCTGGATGAGGCACACCTGCTCTTCAATGGCGCTTCCAAAGCCTTCCTCGAGGCCATCACTACCACCGTCCGACTCATCCGGTCCAAGGGCGTAGGCATCTTCTTTGTCACGCAGACACCCAAGGACGTTCCCGCGGACATCCTGGGGCAGCTGGCCAACCGCGTGCAGCACGCCCTCCGCGCTTTCACCCCCGAGGACGCCAAAGCACTCAAAGCCACTGTGTCCACGTTCCCGGTGAGCGACTACGATCTCGAAAAGACGCTGACATCCGCCGGTATTGGCGAGGCCGTCATCACCGTCATGAACGAGAAGGGCGCGCCCACACCCGTTGCCCTGACCCGGCTCCGGGCCCCGGAATCCGTGATGGGCCCCAGCACGGACGACCTCGTCAAGAGTGCAGTTGCCGCGTCCTCCCTCCTGGCCAAATACGGGACGGCCGTGGACAACGTGTCTGCCTATGAAAAGCTCAGCGGTGGTTCTGCTGCAGGTGGGTCCGTAGCCTCCACCGGCGCTCCTGCCGGTTCCGGGGACCCTGTTTCCGGCTCCGAACCAGCTGGTCCTTCCCAGGCCGACATCGACGCCGAAGCCCGGCGTATCGAAGAGGAAATCCTGGGTCGGCCCAGTTCGCGCGCTGCCACCCCCCAGTCCTACCCGGCCCCGCCGGCTCCTGCGCCTGTTCCCCAGCAGGCACCTTCTTCGCAACAGGACGGAATGTTCGGGGACATCGCGGGCGCACTGGGCGGTGCCTTGGGTGGCGGTCTCAAGAGCATGGTCCGGTCCATGGGCACACAGCTCGGCAGGGACCTGATGCGTGGCGTCTTCGGTACCTCATCCAAGCGCCGTCGACGCTGACCTGCGGCGCGGAGCGCTCAGGTGAGGTCCGCATTGGGTGCGGTCCGGGCGCTGGGCGTGGCCCGGCGTCGGGCTTTTCCAAACGGTGGAGATAACGCGCTCCAACGCTCACCTGCGCGGTGAACGCTGCCGTGACCGGTAACGTAAAGGGCGTGCAGTTGAGTCAAGCATTCGTGAAGACCGCAGCCGGGTGGCTGCTCGGTCTGATGCTTGCTGCCGCCGGAGCGATTGTGGCCATCAACCTGGTGAGTTCATCGGTGGCCAGCCCTCAACAGCCGGTCAAGGAGTATCTGGCGGCCCTGCAAAAAGGAAACGGCGCGGAAGCGCTGGGGCTTTTGCGGGCCAAGGTGCCCAACGCCAACGCAGCCATGCTGGACGGAACAGCGTTGCAGACTGCCGCGTCCAAGATGTCGGACGTCAAGGTGGGAAACCCCGAAGCACGCGGCAGCAACCGGACCTCCGTGCCCGTTGACTACACACTGGATGGCAACACTCTCCACACTGAATTCCTCATGGAAAAAACAGGAACGCAGTGGCTGTTCTTCACCAAGTGGGCGTTCGTACCCACCACCTTGCCCACCATTGACGTCACAGTGGTCAACGGCAACGAAGCCAACCTCAACGGCGTCCCCGTCAACATGCCCAATGGGCGCAACACGTTCGCCGTGTTTTTTCCTGGAAAGTACGAGGCCAGCCTGAACGGGACCTACTTTGAAGCACCGCCGGCTTCGGCAGTGGTTTCATCCCGAGACGGCGGCCAGGCGCCACTGAATCTGATGACCAGGTCCACCAAGGCCATGAACGATGCCGTGGCGGGCAAGGTCCGGGAGTTCCTGGACAACTGCGCGGTTCAAGCCACTGAACAACAGCGGCTGCAGCCAGACTGCCCGTTCTACCATGTCAGCAATGCCAGGGTGTTGGACGGAACCATCAAGTGGACCATCACGGAGTATCCCAAGATCTCCATCGAGCCTTTCGGCGGCAAATGGGTGGTTGCACCCTTGAACGGCAAGGCCACGCTGACGGCCCGCGAAATCGATCTGTTCACCGGTTTCGGCAAGGACCTCAGCGTTGAGCACGACTTCAGCTTCACCACCCAGTTGGACGTCTCCGGAGACACCATCACAGTGACGCCGCTGCTGAGTTTCTAGGAAAGCAAAGAAGGCCCGGCTCCCACCCTTTACAGGTGGAAGCCGGGCCACTTTCACAATGTGTCAGTCCATGCCGCGAAGGTCCAGCACCAGCTCGGATTCGCCATCAGCCTGCAGGACAACGGGGATGCCCCAGTCCTGCTGGTAGAGGTGGCACGCGGCGTGATCGGGGATCTCGCCGTCCTCGGTCTCCGGTCCATCACAGGCGGCCGCACGGGCAGTGATGTGGAGGATTCCCTCAGGTACATCTGGCGAGAGTTCCAAAGTGCGAAGCAAACCCACCGAGGTTCCGCCTCCTGAGAGCAGCAGCTCCGGAGGCGTGGAGGAAATCTTCAGCTGCGTGGGGTCACCCCAGCGGTCGTCCAGCTTTTGGCCCGTGGGAGCCTTGAAGCGCACAGCGAGCTCCAGGTTGCCCGGCGTTACGGGACTCTTGGGACGCTGGGTCTGCGATGCGCCCTCATCAACCTGCTGTGCTTCTTTGGGGATCGGCACCAGAACCAGTTGGTGCTTGTTGGACTCCACCACTACAAGCAGCGGATCGCTACCCTCCACCTGGACCACCACTACGTCGCTGGGCTCAGCCAGGCCCCGCGCCAACGTGGAGACGGTCTTGGTTGCGGGATCGTACCTGCGAACGGCACCGTTGTACGTGTCAGCGACAGCAACGGAGTTGTCAGGCAGGACCGTCACGCCCAAGGGGTGCTGGAGCCGGGCCTCTGTTGCTTCGCCATCGCGGAAGCCAAAGTCGAACAGACCCTTGCCCACCGCGGTTTCCACGGTGACACCCGAATCGGTGACCAGCAGACGGCGCAGCGAGGACGTCTCTGAGTCAGCTACCCAGATGTTGTCTTCACCATCGACAGCCAGGCCGGACGACTGGGCGAACCAGGCTTCCCCGGCCTTACCGTCCAGCAGGCCTTCCAGCCCTGATCCGGCCAGGACGGAAACAACGTTGGTCAGGGGATCGAAAGCGAAGATCTGGTGTGTGCCGGCCATGGCCACCACAACCTTCTGCAGCTTTTCGCTCCACACCACATCCCACGGCGAGGACAGGGACACCTCGCTGCCCAGGCCCAACGCACCAAGCTCGGAGGACGCGGCCTCAAAGTCAGCCGGGCCGCCGTCGAGGTGCTCGGACCACGTTCCGGCTCCCGAGTCCGTCACGCGGGCAGGGCCCACGTCCAGCAAACGCTGCACACCGTTGCCGGCCACGGTCTGGACATAGCCTGAGCTCAGCGTCACGCCCCGGAGGCGGTGGTTGACCGTGTCCGCCACTACGGCGTCGTAGCCAAGCTTCCAGGCAATCTCCGACGGGAGCAGTGCGACACCCTGGGGTTCGTTGAACTGGGCGATCTCAGCCTGGCCATCCAGGTAACCCTTGGTTCCGGAGCCAATGACCCGCTCTACGGTCTCAAGGTCCGGCCGGAGTTCCACCAGCCGGTGGTGACCGGAGTCCACCACCAGGTAGTTGCCGTTGGCGAGCTGTGTGGCTTTGCCAGGAAAACGAAGAGTGCCCGACGTCGGCTCAGGAGCCACGTAGGGTCCGTTGCCCCGGTGGAGGGTTCCCTTTGCCTCGTGCTCGGCCACGAGCTCCTCCAGCAGGACTGCCAAGCCGTCAGCGTGGCCCTCGCCGGAAAGGTGGGCCACGATGTAGCCCTCGGGATCCACAACCACCAGGGTGGGCCAGGCGCGGGCCGTGTAGGCCTTCCACGTTGCCAGTTCGGGATCGTCAAGGACGGGGTGGTGGATCTCGTAGCGCTCAACGGCGGAAGCCAAAGCCACAGGATCAGCCTCATGCTCAAACTTCGGTGAATGCACACCTACCGTGACCAGGACGTCCGAGTACTTTTCCTCGAGTGGACGCAACTCATCCAGGACGTGCAGGCAGTTGATGCAGCAGAACGTCCAGAAGTCCAGGAGCACAATCTTGCCGCGCAGGGACTCAAGATCAAGGGACTTTCCGCCTGTATTGAGCCAGCCGCGGCCCTCAAGTTCGGAGGCCCTGACCCGGAGTTGGGTGCGTACGGTTTCGCTCATCAGCGTCCTTCCAGCGTGGTGTTCGGTTCAGTCTTTGTTTCTGGGTCAACAGCTTCTGTTGGCGTGGGCCTGGGGCCGCCGGGATCAACGGCTGTCGCATTGACGTTCGCTCCCTCACCGGCTTGGCGGCGCCCTGCCGTCCCAGCGGCCGGACCCATCCTGGCGTCGCGGTCAGCCAGTCGGGCAAACATATCGTTGTAAGCACTCAAGTCGGCGTCATTATTCCTGTCGGCTGCACGATCCACGCGTCGCGTCTCCCGCTCATCGGAACGGGACCACATCACAGCCACGCCAATGGCTACCAGCAGCGTGGGTACTTCGCCGATCCCCCAAGCCACTGCGCCACCCAGTTGCTGGTCCCCCAGTGCCGAGGGTCCCCAGGTGCGGCCCAGGTTCCCAAAGTAGTCAGCTGCCAACAACCCGGTACCGCCCATGATGGACACACCGAAGAAGGCGTGGAAACCCATGGTGGCCAGCAGGAGCAGCAATCGCATCGGGTAAGGGGCGCGGCGGGGCAGGGGATCGCTGCCGATCATGCCCAGAACAAAAATGTAGCCGGTCAGCAGGAAGTGCACGTTCATGAGCTCGTGGCCCACGTGTTCCCGCATCGCCAGGCCGAACAAGTCCGAGTAGTAGAAAAGGACAATCGAGCCGGCAAAGTTGGCTGCGGCAAAGAGCGGGTGTGTCACCAGCTTGGAGAATCGCGAGTGCACAAACAGCAGCAGCCACTCGCGCAGGCCGCGGGAGCCATGAGGGCCTTCCCCTCTGACGGGCAGGGCACGCAGGGCCAGGGTGATCGGCGAACCCAACACAAGGAAGATGGGCGCCACCATGGTCAACGCCATGTGGTCGATCATGTGGGCGGAGAACAGGACACGGCCATAAACAGCCGGTGGACCGGAGGTGATGAACGTCAGCACCACCAGGCCAACGAACCAGTTGACAGACCGGAACAAGGACCATTGGTCCCCACGACGACGCACCTTGACGATGCCCATGATGTACGTGACGGCGCCGAACAGGGCAACCCCCACCCACAGCCAGTCAAAGCGCCACTCGGTCAGCCACCGCTCCGGCGTCAGCTCTGGAGGCAGTTCGTAACCGGACAGGATGAACGACGGCGACGCATCCGGGGCGTAGGTGGTGGGCTGCGGCGGAGCCGAGCGTCCCAGCGCAACGGCAAGGCCCGACGTCGCGCCCATCACCAGCAGCTCAACCAAAACCAGCTGCCAAAGTACCCGGCGTGCCGACATGGAGCCGTTCTTACCCAGTTGGGGGATCACCCATTGGCGGTGCATGAAACCGATACCACCCAGGACCAGCGTGGCCAGGGCCTTGGCGACGATGAGTTGTCCGTAGGGGGAACCGAAAAGATCAGCAGGGTTGGTCACGCGGATGGCTGCGTTGATGACACCAGAGGCAAAGACCAGAATAAAGGCAAAACCGGCCAGGGCTGAGAATCGACGCAAGGTCTGCTCAGTGATGTCCGCGGTGCCCTTGCTTCTGGACCCAGTGAGAATCCCGGAAAGGACAGCCAGCATGATGATCCCACCCACCCACGTGGATACTCCCACCAGGTGCAGCCCCAAGGAGTTGATGGCACCTTCATGGTCGCTTGAACTCGACGAGTGCCCGATGAGTGCGGTGGGAATGAGCCCGATCAGCGCAAGAATCAGCGTGAACGCCAGGCCTGTCAGGGACCGGACACCAAACAAGGCCGTGGTGACAACGGCGGCGATGATCGTGACGGCGAGCCAGGCTTTGCCGGTGTCAATGTCCGTCATGAAGTAGACCAAGGAACGGGTGAACTCAGCGTCTCCCGAGAGTGGTTGCCCGGCCACGTCCGCATAGGTAAGGACCAGGACTGCGACGGCGGACAGCGTCCAGGCAGCGCCGGCGGCCGCGGCAACGGCCAGTGCCCGCGCGAAGGCTGGATGCTCCGGCGCCTCGGGATCCTTCTCCCTCGACCGGGAGCCTCCAAGATTCTTGGGTAGAATTCCGACAGCAAAGATCAATCCGCCAACGACTGTGGCAACGGAGACGTTGTGAATGGCTTTGGCGATGGGAAGACCCCACCGAACCAGCTCGCCGGGATCGGACACCTGCCGGGCGGCAGAGGCACCTGAGAAGATCAATGCGCCCGCAAGCGCCAGGAACAGCACGGCCAAGCCGGCAAGCTGCCACGGAACGGAAATACCCGCCACAGCATCGCCTCCCCGGGTCCCCGGCTTGGGAACTGGTGAAGGGACGGTTGCGGAACTTCTTGCTGACGGCACCTATCCATTGTCCGCTACCTGCTCCCCGGCTGCGAATCGGGCAAGCGTTGGGGAGGAGCAGTGCGACTGGCGGCCCGGTCAGCCCCAGGTTTAAAGCAAAGAAGGGACGGAGGCCGCAAGGCTTCCGTCCCTACTTAAGGCATATGCCGAAGAGTAATTACTTCTTCTTGGCGACAGCAGCCTTCAGCTTGGAGCCGGCGGTCAGCTTGACGCTGTGGCCTGCTGCGATCTGGATGGTCTCACCGGTCTGCGGGTTGCGGCCGGTGCGAGCTGCACGGTCGGTGCGCTCAACTGCGAGCCAGCCCGGGATGGTGATCTTTTCGCCGGCAGCGACAGAAGTCTCGAAAACTTCGAACAGTGCATCGAGCACGGAGTTGACAGCAGCCTGGCTGGTGCCAGCCTTGCCTGCTACCTCTGCAACGAGTTCACTACGGTTCTTAGCCATTTACGTCCTCCTGGACTCATACGTTTTTGAGCTTTCAAGCGGAATGCGAGCAAGCCACTGTTCGAAAACTTACCAGCTTGGGCTGGCGTGGCCAGCAAATTCCGCGTGTTTCCGCGCCTTTTTGACCAAAATCACCGATTTTAGGGGGTTTAAGGGGTCCCTTTAAGCCATTGGCGTAGACGACGACGGCCCTGCATTTCCGTGGTTTGGACGGATCCGCCCCTCAGAACAGAATTCGCTGGAAGAGAATGTGGTCCTGCCAGCGCCCCGCTATGTTCAGGTAGCTGGGCGCCACACCGATCCGTTCGAAGCCGCTGCGCTTCAGTACAGCCTGGGAAGCGTCGTTGTGCACCAGTGTGGCTGCCTGGACACGATGGAGCCCCAACCCGTTGCGTGCCATCTCCAGGACCTCTTGAACGGCTTTGGTTGCGAGGCCCCGGCCTGTGAGTCCGTGATCGATCCAGTACCCCAGGTTCGCGCTCCTGAACGGCCCGTGCACAATCCCGGACAACGTCATCGCACCGACTATATTTGGCCCGTCAGTAATGACCCACGGCATCTCGGAACCCAGCTCCTGTTGCTGGAGCTTCCCTTGCACCACCTGTTCCTGGCCTTCCCTGGTGAAGAAGACGTCACTGCGCCTGGGTTCCCAGGGTGCCAAGTGACCACGGTTGCGCTCATAGGCTGCTGCGAGGAGCCCAGCATCGTTGACCTTCAGCGGGCGGATCATGAGCTCAGTGAGGCTGTCAGTGGACGCCTCAGTCGCCTCAGGGGCATGGAGCGTGCGGGTGAAATCCATCCTGAGACTCTACCGGGGTCTCAACGGGTGTGTTTGGTGGGGTGGTGGTTAAGTGCGGAAGGCCCCGAACCGGGTGGTTCGGGGCCTTCTCGTGAATGGTTGTCCGGCGGTGTCCTACTCTCCCACACCCTCCCGGGTGCAGTACCATCGGCGCTGTGGGTCTTAGCTTCCGGGTTCGGAATGGGACCGGGCGTTTCCCCCACGCTATGACCGCCGTAACTCTGTTACCCGTCCCGCCCCCGTGGTGGTGGGGGTGGGTGGGAAATCTTTGGTTACAACTGTGGTGCTTGGTTGTTATGTAGTTGTTGTTGGTTCCTGGAACGGTTGTTGTTCGGGAACCACATAGTGGACGCGTGCAGTGTTTTTTTGTGTGTGGTGTAAGTTGTTGGCCTATTAGTACCGGTCAGCTTCACGAGTCTTTAGTCCTCGCTTCCACATCCGGCCTATCAACCCAGTGGTCTGGCTGGGGGCCTCTCACACAAATTGTGTATGGAAATCTCATCTTGAAGCGAGCTTCCCGCTTAGATGCTTTCAGCGGTTATCCCATCCGAACGTAGCTAATCAGCGATGCACTTGGCAGTACAACTGACACACCAGAGGTTCGTCCGTCCCGGTCCTCTCGTACTAAGGACAGCCCTTCTCAAATTTCCTGCGCGCGCAGCGGATAGGGACCGAACTGTCTCACGACGTTCTAAACCCAGCTCGCGTACCGCTTTAATGGGCGAACAGCCCAACCCTTGGGACCTACTCCAGCCCCAGGATGCGACGAGCCGACATCGAGGTGCCAAACCATGCCGTCGATATGGACTCTTGGGCAAGATCAGCCTGTTATCCCCGAGGTACCTTTTATCCGTTGAGCGACGGCCATTCCACAATGTACCGCCGGATCACTAGTCCCGACTTTCGTCCCTGCTTGAGATGTCTCTCTCACAGTCAAGCTCCCTTGTGCACTTACACTCGACACCTGATTGCCAACCAGGCTGAGGGAACCTTTGGGCGCCTCCGTTACTTTTTAGGAGGCAACCGCCCCAGTTAAACTACCCATCAGGCACTGTCCCTGACCCGGATCACGGGCCGAAGTTAGATGTCCAAAGTGACCAGAGTGGTATTTCAACGATGACTCCACCCGAACTGGCGTCCGGGTTTCAACGTCTCCCACCTATCCTACACAAGCCACTCCGAACACCAATACCAAACTATAGTAAAGGTCTCGGGGTCTTTCCGTCCTGCTGCGCGTAACGAGCATCTTTACTCGTACTGCAATTTCGCCGAGTTTATGGTTGAGACAGCGGGGAAGTCGTTACTCCATTCGTGCAGGTCGGAACTTACCCGACAAGGAATTTCGCTACCTTAGGATGGTTATAGTTACCACCGCCGTTTACTGGGGCTTAAATTCTCAGCTTCGCCCGTAAGGGCTAACCGGTCCTCTTAACCTTCCAGCACCGGGCAGGAGTCAGTCCGTATACATCGTCTTGCGACTTCGCACGGACCTGTGTTTTTAGTAAACAGTCGCTTCCCCCTGGTCTCTGCGGCCCACACCCGCTCCACAGAGCAAGTCTGTATCACGGGGCAGGCCCCCCTTCTCCCGAAGTTACGGGGGCATTTTGCCGAGTTCCTTAACCATAATTCTCTCGATCGCCTTGGTATTCTCTACCTGATCACCTGTGTCGGTTTGGGGTACGGGCAGCTAGAACCTCGCGTCGATGCTTTTCTCGGCAGCATAGGATCACCGGATCCCCCCTTACGGGAGTCCCATCAGATCTCAGGATCGTGCTCGAAGCACACAGGAACGGATTTGCCTATCCCTGACCCTACATCCTTAGACCGGGGCAACCATCGCCCGGCCCGGCTACCTTCCTGCGTCACACCTGTTAATACGCTTACCTCCCGGGATCAGGTCCCGCGCTCGGCCAAAACCCACACACCACAAGGGTGCTAGGGCAGGCTCCGGGCGGTTAGTATCCCCCGCTTGGCATGGGCGGTTCTTCGCCGGTACGGGAATATCAACCCGTTGTCCATCGACTACGCCTGTCGGCCTCGCCTTAGGTCCCGACTTACCCAGGGCAGATTAGCTTGACCCTGGAACCCTTGATCATTCGGCGGACGGGTTTCTCACCCGTCTTTCGCTACTCATGCCTGCATTCTCACTCGTGTAGGCTCCACCGCTGGTTTCCACCGCGACTTCACTGCCCACACGACGCTCCCCTACCACTCCACACCCCTGAACCACGAAGGCTAGGGTACTGTGTGAAATCCACAACTTCGGCGGTGTACTTGAGCCCCGCTACATTGTCGGCGCGGAATCACTTGACCAGTGAGCTATTACGCACTCTTTCAAGGATGGCTGCTTCTAAGCCAACCTCCTGGTTGTCTTCGCAACTCCACATCCTTTCCCACTTAGCACACGCTTAGGGGCCTTAGTTGGTGGTCTGGGCTGTTTCCCTCTCGACTATGAAGCTTATCCCCCACAGTCTCACTGCTGCGCTCTGACTTACCGGCATTCGGAGTTTGGCTGACGTCAGTAACCTTGTAGGGCCCATCGGCCATCCAGTAGCTCTACCTCCGGCAAGAAACACGCAACGCTGCACCTAAATGCATTTCGGGGAGAACCAGCTATCACGGAGTTTGATTGGCCTTTCACCCCTACCCACAGCTCATCCCCTCCATTTTCAACTGAAGTGGGTTCGGTCCTCCACGACGTCTTACCGTCGCTTCAACCTGGCCATGGGTAGATCACTCCGCTTCGGGTCTAGATCACGCCACTACACTCGCCCTATTCAGACTCGCTTTCGCTACGGCTACCCCACACGGGTTAACCTCGCGACGTAACACTAACTCGCAGGCTCATTCTTCAAAAGGCACGCCGTCACAGTAACCAAGACTGCTCCGACGGATTGTAAGCACACGGTTTCAGGTACTGTTTCACTCCCCTCCCGGGGTACTTTTCACCTTTCCCTCACGGTACTGGTCCGCTATCGGTCATTAGGAAGTATTTAGGCTTATCAGGTGGTCCTGACAGATTCGCACGGGATTTCTCGGGCCCCGTGCTACTTGGGATACTCTCCAGGCTGCACACAACATTACGGTTACGGGGCTCACACCCTCTCTGGCCGGCCTTTCAAGACCGTTCACCTATGCACGCACATCACCTCACTGGTCCGGCAGAACCAGAACGGAAAGTCCCACAACCCCGCCCATGCAACGCCCGCCGGCTATCACACATGAAACGGTTTAGCCTGATCCGCGTTCGCTCGCCACTACTAACGGAATCACTATTGTTTTCTCTTCCTGCGGGTACTGAGATGTTTCACTTCCCCGCGTTCCCCCCACGCACCCTATGTGTTCAGATGCGGGTCACACAATCACCTTGCAGCGTTGTGCGGGGTTTCCCCATTCGGACATCCTGGGATCAACGCTCGGTTATCAACTCCCCCAGGCTTATCGCAGATTCCTACGTCCTTCTTCGGCTCCTAATGCCAAGGCATCCACCGTGTGCCCTTAAAAACTTGACCACACAAAGATCAAAAACTTACTCGAGAGAACCACGAGCCACTTGGGCCCAGGGTTCATTCATAAGAAATTGCTGTATAAGAACACCCACACCACAGGCATGTGTGTTCTTAGATGCTCGCGTCCACTATGTAGTTCTCAAACAACAACCCCATCAACCAGACCACCCCCACACACACGTGCAAGAACAGAACCAGAAGCAGGAAACACAGAAACAACCGTCCCATGCATTGCTGCACAAGGTCCTGTTGCCTCAGAACCCCAACAGTGCGCCAAACACAACCCCCACACACCACACCCCGGAACGCTTTCCCAACAACACCACACCCCCCACAAAGGAAGACGCACGTTGCCGTACTCACACCAGGACACAGCACAGAAGACCATGCCAAAAAAAATGATTCGTTGATATTCCACCCATGAGCACCCACCGCAGAACAGACGCCTGCGCAATGGGCAACACTGACAACCACCACCACACCCATACAGGCACAGCAACCAGTTGCTAGCAGCTCCTTAGAAAGGAGGTGATCCAGCCGCACCTTCCGGTACGGCTACCTTGTTACGACTTAGTCCCAATCGCCGGTCCCACCTTCGACGGCTCCCCCCACAAGGGTTAGGCCACCGGCTTCGGGTGTTACCAACTTTCGTGACTTGACGGGCGGTGTGTACAAGGCCCGGGAACGTATTCACCGCAGCGTTGCTGATCTGCGATTACTAGCGACTCCGACTTCATGGGGTCGAGTTGCAGACCCCAATCCGAACTGAGACCGGCTTTTTGGGATTAGCTCCACCTCACAGTATCGCAACCCTTTGTACCGGCCATTGTAGCATGCGTGAAGCCCAAGACATAAGGGGCATGATGATTTGACGTCGTCCCCACCTTCCTCCGAGTTGACCCCGGCAGTCTCCTATGAGTCCCCGGCCGAACCGCTGGCAACATAGAACGAGGGTTGCGCTCGTTGCGGGACTTAACCCAACATCTCACGACACGAGCTGACGACAACCATGCACCACCTGTAAACCGACCGCAAGCGGGGCACCTGTTTCCAGGTATTACCGGTTCATGTCAAGCCTTGGTAAGGTTCTTCGCGTTGCATCGAATTAATCCGCATGCTCCGCCGCTTGTGCGGGCCCCCGTCAATTCCTTTGAGTTTTAGCCTTGCGGCCGTACTCCCCAGGCGGGGCACTTAATGCGTTAGCTACGGCGCGGAAAACGTGGAATGTCCCCCACACCTAGTGCCCAACGTTTACGGCATGGACTACCAGGGTATCTAATCCTGTTCGCTCCCCATGCTTTCGCTCCTCAGCGTCAGTTACAGCCCAGAGACCTGCCTTCGCCATCGGTGTTCCTCCTGATATCTGCGCATTTCACCGCTACACCAGGAATTCCAGTCTCCCCTACTGCACTCTAGTCTGCCCGTACCCACTGCAGAACCGGAGTTGAGCCCCGGTCTTTCACAGCAGACGCGACAAACCGCCTACGAGCTCTTTACGCCCAATAATTCCGGATAACGCTTGCGCCCTACGTATTACCGCGGCTGCTGGCACGTAGTTAGCCGGCGCTTCTTCTGCAGGTACCGTCACCTTACGGCTTCTTCCCTACTGAAAGAGGTTTACAACCCGAAGGCCGTCATCCCTCACGCGGCGTCGCTGCATCAGGCTTGCGCCCATTGTGCAATATTCCCCACTGCTGCCTCCCGTAGGAGTCTGGGCCGTGTCTCAGTCCCAGTGTGGCCGGTCACCCTCTCAGGCCGGCTACCCGTCGTCGCCTTGGTAGGCCATTACCCCACCAACAAGCTGATAGGCCGCGAGTCCATCCAAAACCACAAAAGCTTTCCACCACCATGACATGCGCCAGATGGTCGTATCCGGTATTAGACCCAGTTTCCCAGGCTTATCCCAGAGTCAAGGGCAGGTTACTCACGTGTTACTCACCCGTTCGCCACTAATCCCCCAGCAAGCTGGGATCATCGTTCGACTTGCATGTGTTAAGCACGCCGCCAGCGTTCATCCTGAGCCAGGATCAAACTCTCCGTTGAAAAATAACAGACACAACCACACCCACCGGAAATAACGGCAAAACGCGGCTGCACAAAATTCGAAACCAGCTGAAAACCAGACCACCACACACGGGGGTGCGCAATGATCCAGCCATAATTTCAACCAATCAATAAAACAATCGGTATCAACAAACTTGGCACACTATTGAGTTCTCAAACAACAGACCCCCCAAAACATCACCCCAGGAAACACCACACAAAGCAGCGCACCACAACAGGGCCATTGGAAAAGAAGAGTTATTTTTGGCCGCCTACCGAACCGTACACACCTTCCGGCTTTCCGTTTCGCACCCGGCGACTCAGAAAACAATACACGCCCCCAACCCCCAACGCAAATCCACCCCCAACCCCCGCCACCCCGCCGTCGAACCCTGCTTCTTAGCGGTCCATCAACTCCCGCATCGCCGCAATCACCGCCACAGGATTTTCCTCAGCCATGAAGTGACCTATATCCAGTGTCATGTGTTCGAGTGCCGGCGCCCATGCGCCCCAAAGTGAAGCCGCGTCGTAGCCCAACGCCGTGCCCCAATCCTGCTGCATTACAGCGACTGGCATGGCCAGCGTGCGTCCCGCGTTCCTATCCGCGCGATCACGCGTGATGTCGATTCCTGCAGAGGCCCGGTAGTCCGCGACGATCGACCACACTGCTTCGCGCGATGCCCGCAGGTACTCCTGTCGATAGTCCGCAGAAATGGCTTCCGGATTATTCGTCCAGCCGTCCAGGAACGACGCGAAGAACGAGTCAGCCGTCGCTTCGATCATGGGCTCCGGAATCCCGGCCGCTTGGGCCATCAGGTATAGATGCCAAGCCACTTTGGCGTCCGCACCGCGGAGTATCTCCCACATATCCAACGTCGGGAGCACTTCCAAGGCGAGAAGGTGCGTCACGGTCTTAGGATGATCCAAGCCAGCGCGAACAGCCACAAGGGCACCCCTGTCATGACCGGCCAAGGCGAACTGTTCATGACCAAGAAATCGGGCGGCCGTGACGACGTCGGCAGCCATGGTCCGCTTTGAGTACGTCGCCTCGTCTTCTTCCGCGGGCTTGTCACTCGCTCCGTACCCGCGAAGGTCAGGGCAGATAACCGTGTGGTCCTTCGCCAAATCATCGGCCACGTGCCTCCACATGAGATGCGTCTGCGGAAAACCATGCAAAAGTACGACGGCGGGTCCACTGCCTGCCACCGCTACGTTCAGGTGGATATCGGGTGCTACGGGCACGCGGTGGTATGTGGCGTCGGGCAGCAAGGTCAAAGCCATGGAGTCTCCATTCGTTGGTGGTCAGTCCACTCTCCCGCTACCGAATCAGCCCTCAATCAGCCGGCGCCATACGGTCCGGCTGTCAACCAAGGGTGTCGCACCTCCTGAATACGATTGACCTGTGAGCAACCTCCACATCCGAGTCCTCGGCCCCATCTCAGTAATCGCTGACGGAGAGTCGCGGGAACCCACCAAGCGAAGGCATAGGGAAATCATCGGGATTCTTGTGGCACAGCGGGGCCGGGCTATTTCCACGGCATCGCTGATTGAAGAGTTATGGGATGACAGCCCCACAGAAGGAGCCGTGGGAGTACTCAGGACCTTCATCGGCGAGCTTCGCCGTATCCTCGAACCGCACAGGCCTCCCCGGACACCGCCCAAAATCCTCCTCACCGTCGGTGACGGATACGCACTACGGCTCAATGCCGAGGCGGTGGACGCTTGGGCCTTCGAAGCCGCGGTGGCCGCGGCAGTCGGAACATCTCCTGAGGAGGTGGACTCCCGATTGTCCAAAGCCCTTAAGAACTGGCATGGCGTCTTTGAAGAATTTGTCGAACGGCCGTGGGCTGTCCCTGAGGTGAAGCGACTAACAGAGCTGCGTAAGACCGCCGTCGAACGATGCGCGGAAGCGCGGCTGGACTGTGGCCGTCCAACGGACGCAGTGGCCATGCTCGAAGCACACGTGGAGGAGAGTCCCTGGCGTGAAGAAGGGTGGCGTTTGCTGGCGCTGGCCCTGCATGGGGCCCGACGCCAAGGCGATGCGCTGGCTGCCCTTCGGAGGGCACGCCTTCAGCTTGTCAACGAACTCGGGCTGGACCCCAGTCCTGGTCTCGTTGACCTGGAGAGCCGGATTCTTCGCGGGGATGCGGAGTTGTATCGCTTCGAAACCCCCGGTCTGGCCATCACTGCCGCCGCCTACTCACGGAGCGGCACCAGAGTTCAGTTGGAGGCCTCGAACGCAGTGTTGGGCAGTTTGGCCGTTGCCGGCAACCTTCAGACAGCCCGCACCCAACGCCTTGCAGCCATTCAAGCCGCTGCAGACCTTGGCGATCCTGAACTCAACGTCCGAATAATCGGAGGCTACGACGTACCTGGAATATGGACCCGCACGGATGATTCGGCTGCGGCCGGCGTTGTCATAGCAGCTGCGGAGGAAGCGCTGGCCGCCAACCCAGGACTCAGCGACCGAAGCCGTGCCCGCCTTCTGGCAACCATAGCCATGGAGTCCCGAGGAACAGGCGGTCGCCAGCTGGAGGCCTGTGAAGCGGAGTCAATTGCTGGACGATTGGGAGACGCGCAGCTGCTCTGCTTTGCCCTCAGCGCCCGGTTCATGCAAACGTTCGCCGTGGCCGGGCTTGCAGCCCAACGCGCGGATATTGGCCAACAGCTGATAGCAGCCGCTTTCGACGCCGACTCGCCCACCTTTGAGATCAACGGGCGGCTGATTCGTATGCAGGCATTGTGCGCCATGAATGACATCAACTCGGCCAGTACAGAAGCGGATGCAGTAGACCGGCTGGCCTTAAGGCACCAGAGACCGTTGGCCAGCGTGTTCACCCACTGGTTCCGGTGGACTTTCCTTGCCGGCACCCAGCTTCCTCCCTTACCGACAGAGATGCCGGGCTTCGCTGACGGAATCGCGGCGTTGGCCACGCTCGGCCGCCAATTACGCCAGGAGGCTGACCTGGGTGGTGTTGAACCGCATGGTGCTCAGCTGAGCGACGGTAACTTTGGCCCATATGAACGCTGGGTTCGGCCCCTTTTTCTGGTGAGGGCGGGAGCTCGTAGCGAGGCGGCCGAAGCTCTTCGGCACCTTCCGGATCCCCCACGTGATCTCTTGCTCGAGGCCACCTGGTGCATCGTTGCCCAGGCAGCCTGCGAAGTGGGCGAGCCCTCCCTCATCCACAGGGCATTGGCCGCGCTGGAGCCGGCCGAGGGAGAACGAGCGGCCGGAAGCGGTGTGGTGGACCTCGGCAGCGTTGATTACTACCTGAAGATGCTCGGGGAGGTGTCTGTCTCGGCGTGATGGTTGGTTTTTGGAGGTTAAATACGGAAGGCCCCGAACCGGGTGGTTCGGGGCCTTCTCGTGAATGGTTGTCCGGCGGTGTCCTACTCTCCCACACCCTCCCGGGTGCAGTACCATCGGCGCTGTGGGTCTTAGCTTCCGGGTTCGGAATGGGACCGGGCGTTTCCCCCACGCTATGACCGCCGTAACTCTGTTACCCGTCCCGCCCCCGTGGTGGTGGGGGTGGGTGGGAAATCTTTGGTTACAACTGTGGTGCTTGGTTGTTATGTAGTTGTTGTTGGTTCCTGGAACGGTTGTTGTTCGGGAACCACATAGTGGACGCGTGCAGTGTTTTTTTGTGTGTGGTGTAAGTTGTTGGCCTATTAGTACCGGTCAGCTTCACGAGTCTTTAGTCCTCGCTTCCACATCCGGCCTATCAACCCAGTGGTCTGGCTGGGGGCCTCTCACACAAATTGTGTATGGAAATCTCATCTTGAAGCGAGCTTCCCGCTTAGATGCTTTCAGCGGTTATCCCATCCGAACGTAGCTAATCAGCGATGCACTTGGCAGTACAACTGACACACCAGAGGTTCGTCCGTCCCGGTCCTCTCGTACTAAGGACAGCCCTTCTCAAATTTCCTGCGCGCGCAGCGGATAGGGACCGAACTGTCTCACGACGTTCTAAACCCAGCTCGCGTACCGCTTTAATGGGCGAACAGCCCAACCCTTGGGACCTACTCCAGCCCCAGGATGCGACGAGCCGACATCGAGGTGCCAAACCATGCCGTCGATATGGACTCTTGGGCAAGATCAGCCTGTTATCCCCGAGGTACCTTTTATCCGTTGAGCGACGGCCATTCCACAATGTACCGCCGGATCACTAGTCCCGACTTTCGTCCCTGCTTGAGATGTCTCTCTCACAGTCAAGCTCCCTTGTGCACTTACACTCGACACCTGATTGCCAACCAGGCTGAGGGAACCTTTGGGCGCCTCCGTTACTTTTTAGGAGGCAACCGCCCCAGTTAAACTACCCATCAGGCACTGTCCCTGACCCGGATCACGGGCCGAAGTTAGATGTCCAAAGTGACCAGAGTGGTATTTCAACGATGACTCCACCCGAACTGGCGTCCGGGTTTCAACGTCTCCCACCTATCCTACACAAGCCACTCCGAACACCAATACCAAACTATAGTAAAGGTCTCGGGGTCTTTCCGTCCTGCTGCGCGTAACGAGCATCTTTACTCGTACTGCAATTTCGCCGAGTTTATGGTTGAGACAGCGGGGAAGTCGTTACTCCATTCGTGCAGGTCGGAACTTACCCGACAAGGAATTTCGCTACCTTAGGATGGTTATAGTTACCACCGCCGTTTACTGGGGCTTAAATTCTCAGCTTCGCCCGTAAGGGCTAACCGGTCCTCTTAACCTTCCAGCACCGGGCAGGAGTCAGTCCGTATACATCGTCTTGCGACTTCGCACGGACCTGTGTTTTTAGTAAACAGTCGCTTCCCCCTGGTCTCTGCGGCCCACACCCGCTCCACAGAGCAAGTCTGTATCACGGGGCAGGCCCCCCTTCTCCCGAAGTTACGGGGGCATTTTGCCGAGTTCCTTAACCATAATTCTCTCGATCGCCTTGGTATTCTCTACCTGATCACCTGTGTCGGTTTGGGGTACGGGCAGCTAGAACCTCGCGTCGATGCTTTTCTCGGCAGCATAGGATCACCGGATCCCCCCTTACGGGAGTCCCATCAGATCTCAGGATCGTGCTCGAAGCACACAGGAACGGATTTGCCTATCCCTGACCCTACATCCTTAGACCGGGGCAACCATCGCCCGGCCCGGCTACCTTCCTGCGTCACACCTGTTAATACGCTTACCTCCCGGGATCAGGTCCCGCGCTCGGCCAAAACCCACACACCACAAGGGTGCTAGGGCAGGCTCCGGGCGGTTAGTATCCCCCGCTTGGCATGGGCGGTTCTTCGCCGGTACGGGAATATCAACCCGTTGTCCATCGACTACGCCTGTCGGCCTCGCCTTAGGTCCCGACTTACCCAGGGCAGATTAGCTTGACCCTGGAACCCTTGATCATTCGGCGGACGGGTTTCTCACCCGTCTTTCGCTACTCATGCCTGCATTCTCACTCGTGTAGGCTCCACCGCTGGTTTCCACCGCGACTTCACTGCCCACACGACGCTCCCCTACCACTCCACACCCCTGAACCACGAAGGCTAGGGTACTGTGTGAAATCCACAACTTCGGCGGTGTACTTGAGCCCCGCTACATTGTCGGCGCGGAATCACTTGACCAGTGAGCTATTACGCACTCTTTCAAGGATGGCTGCTTCTAAGCCAACCTCCTGGTTGTCTTCGCAACTCCACATCCTTTCCCACTTAGCACACGCTTAGGGGCCTTAGTTGGTGGTCTGGGCTGTTTCCCTCTCGACTATGAAGCTTATCCCCCACAGTCTCACTGCTGCGCTCTGACTTACCGGCATTCGGAGTTTGGCTGACGTCAGTAACCTTGTAGGGCCCATCGGCCATCCAGTAGCTCTACCTCCGGCAAGAAACACGCAACGCTGCACCTAAATGCATTTCGGGGAGAACCAGCTATCACGGAGTTTGATTGGCCTTTCACCCCTACCCACAGCTCATCCCCTCCATTTTCAACTGAAGTGGGTTCGGTCCTCCACGACGTCTTACCGTCGCTTCAACCTGGCCATGGGTAGATCACTCCGCTTCGGGTCTAGATCACGCCACTACACTCGCCCTATTCAGACTCGCTTTCGCTACGGCTACCCCACACGGGTTAACCTCGCGACGTAACACTAACTCGCAGGCTCATTCTTCAAAAGGCACGCCGTCACAGTAACCAAGACTGCTCCGACGGATTGTAAGCACACGGTTTCAGGTACTGTTTCACTCCCCTCCCGGGGTACTTTTCACCTTTCCCTCACGGTACTGGTCCGCTATCGGTCATTAGGAAGTATTTAGGCTTATCAGGTGGTCCTGACAGATTCGCACGGGATTTCTCGGGCCCCGTGCTACTTGGGATACTCTCCAGGCTGCACACAACATTACGGTTACGGGGCTCACACCCTCTCTGGCCGGCCTTTCAAGACCGTTCACCTATGCACGCACATCACCTCACTGGTCCGGCAGAACCAGAACGGAAAGTCCCACAACCCCGCCCATGCAACGCCCGCCGGCTATCACACATGAAACGGTTTAGCCTGATCCGCGTTCGCTCGCCACTACTAACGGAATCACTATTGTTTTCTCTTCCTGCGGGTACTGAGATGTTTCACTTCCCCGCGTTCCCCCCACGCACCCTATGTGTTCAGATGCGGGTCACACAATCACCTTGCAGCGTTGTGCGGGGTTTCCCCATTCGGACATCCTGGGATCAACGCTCGGTTATCAACTCCCCCAGGCTTATCGCAGATTCCTACGTCCTTCTTCGGCTCCTAATGCCAAGGCATCCACCGTGTGCCCTTAAAAACTTGACCACACAAAGATCAAAAACTTACTCGAGAGAACCACGAGCCACTTGGGCCCAGGGTTCATTCATAAGAAATTGCTGTATAAGAACACCCACACCACAGGCATGTGTGTTCTTAGATGCTCGCGTCCACTATGTAGTTCTCAAACAACAACCCCATCAACCAGACCACCCCCACACACACGTGCAAGAACAGAACCAGAAGCAGGAAACACAGAAACAACCGTCCCATGCATTGCTGCACAAGGTCCTGTTGCCTCAGAACCCCAACAGTGCGCCAAACACAACCCCCACACACCACACCCCGGAACGCTTTCCCAACAACACCACACCCCCCACAAAGGAAGACGCACGTTGCCGTACTCACACCAGGACACAGCACAGAAGACCATGCCAAAAAAATGATTCGTTGATATTCCACCCATGAGCACCCACCGCAGAACAGACGCCTGCGCAATGGGCAACACTGACAACCACCACCACACCCATACAGGCACAGCAACCAGTTGCTAGCAGCTCCTTAGAAAGGAGGTGATCCAGCCGCACCTTCCGGTACGGCTACCTTGTTACGACTTAGTCCCAATCGCCGGTCCCACCTTCGACGGCTCCCCCCACAAGGGTTAGGCCACCGGCTTCGGGTGTTACCAACTTTCGTGACTTGACGGGCGGTGTGTACAAGGCCCGGGAACGTATTCACCGCAGCGTTGCTGATCTGCGATTACTAGCGACTCCGACTTCATGGGGTCGAGTTGCAGACCCCAATCCGAACTGAGACCGGCTTTTTGGGATTAGCTCCACCTCACAGTATCGCAACCCTTTGTACCGGCCATTGTAGCATGCGTGAAGCCCAAGACATAAGGGGCATGATGATTTGACGTCGTCCCCACCTTCCTCCGAGTTGACCCCGGCAGTCTCCTATGAGTCCCCGGCCGAACCGCTGGCAACATAGAACGAGGGTTGCGCTCGTTGCGGGACTTAACCCAACATCTCACGACACGAGCTGACGACAACCATGCACCACCTGTAAACCGACCGCAAGCGGGGCACCTGTTTCCAGGTATTACCGGTTCATGTCAAGCCTTGGTAAGGTTCTTCGCGTTGCATCGAATTAATCCGCATGCTCCGCCGCTTGTGCGGGCCCCCGTCAATTCCTTTGAGTTTTAGCCTTGCGGCCGTACTCCCCAGGCGGGGCACTTAATGCGTTAGCTACGGCGCGGAAAACGTGGAATGTCCCCCACACCTAGTGCCCAACGTTTACGGCATGGACTACCAGGGTATCTAATCCTGTTCGCTCCCCATGCTTTCGCTCCTCAGCGTCAGTTACAGCCCAGAGACCTGCCTTCGCCATCGGTGTTCCTCCTGATATCTGCGCATTTCACCGCTACACCAGGAATTCCAGTCTCCCCTACTGCACTCTAGTCTGCCCGTACCCACTGCAGAACCGGAGTTGAGCCCCGGTCTTTCACAGCAGACGCGACAAACCGCCTACGAGCTCTTTACGCCCAATAATTCCGGATAACGCTTGCGCCCTACGTATTACCGCGGCTGCTGGCACGTAGTTAGCCGGCGCTTCTTCTGCAGGTACCGTCACCTTACGGCTTCTTCCCTACTGAAAGAGGTTTACAACCCGAAGGCCGTCATCCCTCACGCGGCGTCGCTGCATCAGGCTTGCGCCCATTGTGCAATATTCCCCACTGCTGCCTCCCGTAGGAGTCTGGGCCGTGTCTCAGTCCCAGTGTGGCCGGTCACCCTCTCAGGCCGGCTACCCGTCGTCGCCTTGGTAGGCCATTACCCCACCAACAAGCTGATAGGCCGCGAGTCCATCCAAAACCACAAAAGCTTTCCACCACCATGACATGCGCCAGATGGTCGTATCCGGTATTAGACCCAGTTTCCCAGGCTTATCCCAGAGTCAAGGGCAGGTTACTCACGTGTTACTCACCCGTTCGCCACTAATCCCCCAGCAAGCTGGGATCATCGTTCGACTTGCATGTGTTAAGCACGCCGCCAGCGTTCATCCTGAGCCAGGATCAAACTCTCCGTTGAAAAATAACAGACACAACCACACCCACCGGAAATAACGGCAAAACGCGGCTGCACAAAATTCGAAACCAGCTGAAAACCAGACCACCACACACGGGGGTGCGCAATGATCCAGCCATAATTTCAACCAATCAATAAAACAATCGGTATCAACAAACTTGGCACACTATTGAGTTCTCAAACAACAGACACTAACCGGCACCACCCACACCCAACAGGGTCCAAGATCGCTCCGGAGCAACTTTTCAAACTTACCCGATCAACCAGCCCCAAGCAAATCAGCGTTTCCGCGTTCACCAGGCAATCAATCGGCCCCACCCGACCACGGCGCACCCGGAAGCGCACCATATTTCAGGCTGTTTAGAAGGGGGTTGGCCTCCGCGGCTTCCAGCTCCAGGCTGTCTCACTCGCGGCGACTCAGAAGACATTACACGCCAACGACCCCGCACACAAATCGCCCCCAACACCCAGCCCCACCCCCCGCAAACACAGGCCAAAACCCCCAAACCACCAAAAACAACCCAAAACCAGTCAAGGTGAAGCCCATCACACCACCCAACCCGCCGCCGTCGAAACCCGACAGGACGTGAGAGAGCAACCCCCGAAACCCCGACGGGAAGTGAGAGAGGAACGCAAAGGGGGGTGGGGTTAAACGCAAAAAAGGCCGGCAACCGTAACGGTTGCCGGCCCTTTCAGGACTTCGTGATTACCAGGAAGACTTGGTGATGCCCGGAAGCTCACCGCGGTGAGCCATGTCGCGGAAGCGAACACGGGAGATACCGAACTTCTGGAGCGTGCCACGGGGACGGCCGTCGATCTGGTCGCGGTTACGCAGACGGATCGGGGAGGCGTTGCGGGGCAGCTTTTGCAGGCCGAGGCGTGCAGCTTCGCGTGCTTCGTCAGTCGCGTTGGGGTCAACCAGGGTCTTCTTCAGTTCGAGACGCTTGGCAGCGTAACGCTCAACAATGACCTTGCGCTGCTCGTTGCGAGCAATCTTGGACTTCTTTGCCATGTGTTTAGCGCTCCTCTCGGAATTCGACGTGCTGGCGGATCTTGGGGTCGTACTTCTTCAAGACCAGGCGGTCAGGATCGTTACGACGGTTCTTGCGGGTTACGTAGGTGTAACCGGTGCCCGCAGTGGACTTCAGCTTGATGATCGGACGTACGTCCTTGTCCTTTGCCATTAGAGCTTTACTCCTCGTGCCAGGATGTCAGCAACGACTGAGTCGATGCCGCGTACGTCGATGGTCTTGATGCCACGTGCTGACAGGGTCAGCGTGACATTACGGCGCAGGGACGGAACCCAGTAGCGCTTCTTCTGAATGTTCGGATCGAACCGACGCTTGTTGCGACGGTGCGAGTGCGAAATGCTGTGTCCAAAGCCCGGCTCGGCTCCGGTCACTTGGCAGTGTGCTGCCATGACTCTCCTCCAAAGATTGAATGTAACGGCGTGCAGATGTTCCTGCGTTACCGTGCGACAGGCAGCGTCCGCGTCCGTTCCAAACCATTTCGGTAGTTTCCGCAGCAACTGCGGCGAAGAGGGTTGGCCTCAGGTCCGGGCAGTGGAAACCACTGGATCAAAACCTGGGATACCGGGCGAATACAGGAATGCACGCAACTTGAGCCCCTAACTACCGGCCAACGGGACGTCAGTCAGACTGACCTTCACCACCAACCGGAGCAATTGCACACGATCCGCACTACCTAGCGCCTAACCATTCTACGGGCCAGGCCAAATTAAGACCAATCAGGAATCATAAGC
Organism: Paenarthrobacter ilicis; assembly: GCF_016907545.1. Taxonomy (NCBI): domain Bacteria; kingdom Bacillati; phylum Actinomycetota; class Actinomycetes; order Micrococcales; family Micrococcaceae; genus Paenarthrobacter; species Paenarthrobacter ilicis. The sequence goes on from NZ_JAFBCD010000001.1 coordinate 3,610,203, forward strand.
CCCCGCCAGCCCTTTCACAGCAGAATGAAAGGAATCATGGCGAGTCTTGATTCATGACCTCGCTACTTAACTCCGGCTCCCCGGTGAAAAGCGCTCCGGAAGGGGCCAAACGCAGGCGGCCCGCCGCCGTCGAACGTTTCCACTTACAGGCACGACGGCGGCTGGCCCGGACCGACATCCTGGGTTTCCTTGCGTGGTTGTCACCCGTGGCGGCGGTGGCGCTGTGGCTGGCCGATGGCGGTATCAGCGGGTTCTCCTCGTTCGCCGGAACCATGACGGCGCTGGGAATCATTGCAGGGCTGATCGGCATGGACGTAGTCCTGCTGATGCTGCTCCTGGCGGCCCGGATCCCGTTCATCGACAACACGATCGGCCATGACCGCGCCTTGGAAGTCCACAAATGGTTGGGCAAGCCGGCGCTTTACCTTCTGCTTGCCCACGGCATCCTCCTGGCTATCGGGTACGGCGCCGCGGAAGGACTGGATCCTGTCAGTGAATCAATCTCGTTGTGGGTGAATGTTCCGGACATGTGGCTGGCTTTCGTCTCCATGGTCCTGTTCATTGCCGTGGTGGTGACGTCCCTGGTGGCAGTCCGGCGCAAGTTCCCCTATGAATTCTGGTACGCAGTCCACCTGCTCACCTACGCCGCAGTGGGGACTGCCATCCCGCATCAATTCAGCGTTGGCGGCCTGTTTGCGGAGGGCACGTGGCAGCGCTGGTACTGGTTGCTGCTCTGTGTGGGAACCGGCGCGGCCCTCCTTTGGTTCCGGATCTGCCAACCCATTGCCGCCAGTTTCAAGCACCAGCTCACGGTGAGCAGGGTGGTCCGTGTTTCGGCGGATGTCTTCAGCATCGAGATGGCGGGGAGGAATCTGGAGCGTTTGTCCGGGGCCGGCGGCCGGTTCTTCTTCTGGAGGTTCCTGGCCCCCGGGCATTGGTGGCAGCCCCATCCGTTCAGCCTGTCGGCAGAGCCCATTCCAGGGAGGGGCAATCAGCCCGGCAAACTCCGCATCACCGTGCGCACCCTTGGCGAAGGCACGGCCAAGCTGGCGCACATCAGGCCCGGCACCAAAGTGGCAATCGAAGGACCTTACGGCATGTTCAGCACGGCCGCCAGGACCCGGAACAAGGTGGTGATGATCGGTGCCGGCATTGGGATTACTCCCCTGCGCTCGTTGCTCGAAACAACACCGTTCCAGCCCGGCGAAGCAACCGTGCTTCTCCGTGGCCATCAAGACTCGGAGTTGTTCCTTGGCCAGGAGATCATGGCCCTCTGCCAGGCACGGGGAGTCACCCTGTTCCACCTCCTGGGGCCACGTTCCCAGGGCGATCACGCCTGGCTTCCCCACGACGCGGTCCAGGCCGGTTTTGGACTCCACTCCTATGTTCAAGGCATCGCGGACGCCGATGTCTATGTCTGCGGGCCATCCCCGTGGGCGGCGTCCGTCCTCCGGGACGTCGAACTGGCCGGCGTCCCCGCACAGCAACTCCACTACGAAAGGTTCGACTGGTGAGAATACGGGCAGCTTTGGCAACAGCCTTGGCATCGGCAGGCATCCTGCTGGCGGGGTGGCAATCGGGTTCGCATGTGGCCGAGACGGGCACGGCGATCACCACCAGCCTCAGCAGCAACACAACCAGCGGCGGCTCCGGTTCGGCAGCCAGCGGAAGTTCCGGGACAAGCAGCAGCGGGTCCAGCGGGAGCGGGTCTACCGGCTCAGGCAGCTCCGGCAGTACGGGCAGCAGCGGCACAGGGACGGGAAGTACGACGGCGGCAACGTACGACGGCTCCACCGTCCAGACCCGCTACGGTTCAGTTCAGGTCCGGGTCACCATCCAAGCCGGCAAAATCACCGAGATCACCCCACTGCAGCTGACCGACGCGGAACGAAAGTCCGCCCAGATCAGCAGCCGTGCGGCCCCCGTATTGCGGTCTGAAGTTCTCCAGGCACAATCGGCCACCGTCCAGACGGTGGGTGGCGCAACCATCACCAGCGACGCCTACCTCACCTCCCTCCAGGCGGCCCTCGATGCAGCAAACTTCTAGCCGCCCGCAGCTCCGTGCGCGGACCTTCCACAGCATGGGCACCGTGGTGAGCCTGACGGTGGCGAGCACCTCCGCACCTGATACTGCCGTGGACGAGCTGGAGTCCGCCGTCGAGGTCCTCGAAGGGATCTTTGCCAACCTCGACCTGACGTTCAGCCTCTACCGGTCCGGGTCCGAAGCAAACAAGGTCAACAGCGGCGAGCTGGCCCTGGCTTATGCGTCCGAGTCCCTCCGGGATCTGTACGCAGAGGCTTCGGAATGGCGATTGGCCACGGATGGGGCTTTCACGGCAGAGCGCCCCGACGGCAGGCTCGATCTTTCGGGAATCGTCAAAGCGCATGCAGTCCGGGAAGCTGAGCTGTCCCTCCGGGCCTTGGGGCTTCAGGATTGGTGCGTGAATGCCGGCGGGGACGTCCTGGTCAGCGGATCCCCTGCGGCAGATGCGGCAGGAGATCCTTGGTTGGCCGGCATCGTGGACCCCGGGGACCGTCAGTCACTGCTGGGCGCCTACCCGCTGGCGGCCAACAGGGCCCTTGCTACCTCGGGGTCCGCCGAGCGCGGAGAGCATATCTGGACAGCCGGCTCGGATCGCCCGGAATTCATCCAGGTATCGGTCGCGGCGACGGAGATCGTCACAGCGGACGTGCTGGCAACGGCAATTGTTGCTGGCGGCACCCGGGCGTTGGATCACGCCGTGGAGCGCTGGGGTGTGGATGTCTTGGCGGTCCATCGTGACGGGTCGTTGCTGGCCACACCGGGCTTCCGCGCCTAAGGCTTCCGCACCTAGAAGGGCTTGATCAGTTCCGCGTACTTGGGGCTGAGTCCATCACCGGAGGACACTCCCCGGAGGCGTCGGGCTACCCACGGCGCGGCCGATTCCTTCACCCAGCGCGCGTTGGCTTTCAGCGTTTCCACCCGGTTGGCCAAACGGATCGGGGCCAGTTCCGGCACCTCCACCGCGTGCTCGTGTTCCAGGACATCCAGGACCCGCTTGGCCATGTTGACGTGCCCGGCAGAGGACATGTGCATCCTGTCCTCGTCCCACATCCGCCAATCGTCGTATTCATCAAAACGCCAGTAGTCCACCAGCAACGCACCGTGGTTGTCCGCGATTTCGCGCACCAGCTCGTTGTAGATGGCGGTCCGTCCGCGCATGGCATTGAAGACTTTGGAGCCCTTTGCATCAAAGCCCGTGAAGAGGACCACCGTGGCACCGGTCGCGCTCAAACGCGACACCCCGGCGTCGTACTCCGCCAACAGCGAGTCGATGTCGATCTTGGGCCGCAGGATGTCGTTGGCACCCGCGTAGAGCGTTACCAGGGTGGGATTCATTGCGACGGCGGCATCCACCTGCTCGGCCATGATCTGGCGCAGCTTCCGGCCACGGATGGCCAGGTTGGCGTAGCCGAATCCCGGATTGCTGCGGGCCAGTTGTTGGGCAACGACGTCTGCCCACCCGCGGACACCGTTGGGGCGGGCGGAGTCCTGGTCCCCCACGCCTTCAGTGAACGAGTCTCCCAGGGCCACATAACGGGCAGAAAAATCCATGCCGCCAGTTTGCCACCAGAAAGCCGGGACCTACAAAGCGCAGGCGCATCAGGAGTCGCGGAGGATCCAGTGGTTGTTGTCCAGGCGGGCAACGATCTTCTCACCGATCCGGGCGAGGTCGGCGACGTCGTCCGGGGTCAAAGAATCCAGCATCAGCGCGCGGACGGATTCCACGTGCGCCGGCGCCAGCTCCACGATGGTTGCCATGCCGGCATCGGTCAGGTGCGCCACCGTGACACGGGCGTCGCCGGGATGCGTCTGCCGCTCCACCCACCCGCGCTTTTGCAGCTTGGTGACTACGTGCGAAAGCCGTGACAGCGAGGCGCTGGTCCGTGCAGCGAGCTCACTCATGGGCAGGTAGCGCCCATCGGTTTCGGACAGCATCGCCAGCACGTTGTAGTCGAACAGCGAGAGCTTTCCCACCGACTGCAGCTGCGTATCCAACGCCGAGGGCAGCAAAGTGTTGATGCTCAGCAAAGCCAGCCAGGCACGGCGTTCGTCGGCATTGAGCCAGCGGGGTTGAGTCATGAATCCATCTTATGAGAATCAACCGCATAACAAGGCCCCTGTCGATGCCACCGGATAGGCTGTGCGCATGTTCGTTGTTTCGCTGACCTATAAGGTTCCCGACGAAATCGTCGATTTCCACCGCGCCGGCCATATGGCCTGGCTTAAGGAAGCGTTCGACGCCGGCATCTTCCTGGCGTCCGGGCGTCGCGTTCCAGCCACTGGCGGCGTCCTGCTCTCCAAGGTGGATCGGCCCACTTTGGACGCATCACTGGCTGAGGATCCCTTTTACGCCAATGGTGTGGCGGAGTTCGAGATCATTGAGTTCAATGCCACCAGCGTGGCTGAGGGATACGAGAACCTGCTGGACAGCTGAGCCCACCCCGGACGCTCTCTCACATCCCGCCATCCCCCGCCGGACGCTCTCTCACATCCCGCGCGCTCCTTTCCACCAGCTTCCTTAAACCGCCTTTGCGTGGCACAGTGACCGGCTCCGGCCAGCGGGCCCGGGTGGAATCACCCAAAGTCACTCCCCGCAGTTTCCGCCCAAACAACGGCACCACCCAGTCGTTGACCCAGCGGCGTTGGGCCCGCTCCCACTCCCGGAGCGTCAGGCGCGATGGTGGCTCCCATTCCTTGGGCTTGATCTTGTGGGGCACATTCAAGTGGTTCAGGACCTGTGCGGCCAGGTATTTATGCCCGGCTTTGGACATGTGAAGGCGGTCAGGGGCCCACATCCGTTTGTCCTTGTAGGCATCGAAGCACCAGTAATCCACCAGTACCGCACCGTACTTTGCCGCAATATCCCGGACCCGCTGGTTGTAGAGGGTGTTGCGCTTCTTGAAGGGTTCCAGGACAGCTGAGACCTTGACGTCGAACCCGGTAAACAACACCAGCGTTGCCCCGGTGGCACTGAGCTGTGCCACAAGGAGTTCGTAGTCGGTGAGCAGGGCATCCATGTCCGTGCCGAAATCCAGGATGTCGTTGCCGCCGGCGTAGAGCGTGATGAGCGTTGGCCGCATGGCCAGTGCCGGCGCCAGCTGTTCATCGATGATGTGCCGGAGCCTCTTGCTGCGGACTGCCAGGTTGGCGTACTCCCACCCCGGCTCTGCTTTAGCCAGTTTCTCGGCAACCCTGTCGGCCCAGCCGCGCACCCCGTTGGGCAACACAGGGCTGGGGTCCCCGACGCCCTCGGTGAAAGAGTCCCCCAAGGCGACATACCGCCGTCGACCGTTCTCCCCAGCACCCACCCCGCCACGCTAGCCCTGGGAAGTTACATCGGGGCAAAAGGAAGGTGAACGGGGAGCAGGAAGTGAGAGAGCGATGGGAGAAAGCGGTAGGGATGTGAGAGAGGGACGGGTTAGCCCTCGGCTTTGCCCTTGCGCCAGTAACCCATGAAGGCAACCTGCTTGCGGTCGATTCCCACGTCCCGCACCAAGTAGCGACGCATTTCCTTGATCACGAATGCTTCACCGGCGATCCAGGCGTAGAAGGGCAACGCGCCGGCAGGCAGCGTGGGGTTCTTGGTGGCCTCGATGGCTGCTGCGTCCATGCGTTGCGGGGTTTCCCACAGGATGTCCTGATCCACGTTGACGTCCTCGGGCTCGGGACCCGCCGCTGATCCTGCGCCCTTGAGTCCAACCCAGCCGGGAACTGGAACGGCCTTTGCAACAGCCTCTTTGAGCAGCTCACCGTGCGGGCGGGAGCGGCCAATGGCAGCCCCACGCGCCAGCCATGTGATCTGGATGTCTGCAGCGGTGGAGATGTCCTGGAAATCAGCAGCTGAGGGTACTTCCAGGAATGCGTGCCCGGTCATGTCCGCAGGCAGGCTCTCCAGGATGGCGCTGATGGCGGGAACGGCAGTTTCGTCGCCCGCAAGGAGAATGCGCTGCGCCAGGCCCGGCCGCCACTCGATGCCGCCGTAAGCTCCGGCGGTGGTGCACTGGGCAGCCCGGTTGTTGGGCCCAATGATGGTGAGGGCATCGCCGGGCTTGGCGGCGGCGGCCCAATTGGCTGCAGGTCCACCATTACCGGCGTCGTCGAAGTGCATCACGAAGTCAACGTCGATTTCCGGGTACACGGCATCCAGGCGTTCGGACCGCACGGTGTAGGTACGCATGCTGCCGCGGACGGCCGGGTCCATGGCAAGCCACTCCTGGTACCAGCCGGCCTCCTCCATGGTGAAGACAGGCAGGGGGATGATCCGGCCGGCGTCGTCGATGGAAGGAATCATCAGCTTCACGCGCAGGTCCAGGGTGTCACCGGCCACTCCGAAATCGCGCAGGCAGTAGCCGCCGAAAGTAATCCTGCGGAAGTTGGGACTGAGCTCCTGCACCGCGGTCACGGTGACATCGAAGGCGAGGGTCATGGGTTCCACTGCGGCGCTTGCTTTGGCCTGGGTCGGTTGTGCACTCATGATGCGATCTCCAGTTCGTTGGTTGAAGCGGTACGTGCGTGGTGGCGTCCGATGGGGACGATCAGCGGTGTGCCTGAAATGGGATCCGGGACCACCCGTGATTCCAAGCCGAAAACGTTGAACACGAGTTCCTCCGTGACCACTGCCGTGGCAGCACCTTCGGCCACGATGCGCCCGCCCTTCATGGCGATGACGTGGTCCGCGTAGCGCGCAGCAAGGTTGAGATCGTGCAGCACGATCGCCACGGTGGTGCCGCGGCTGCGGTTGAGGTCGGTGATCAGGTCCAGGACCTCAACCTGGTGCGCCAGGTCCAGGTAGGTGGTGGGCTCGTCCAGCAGCAGCACATCGGTTTCCTGGGCCAGGGCCATGGCGATCCACACGCGCTGGCGCTGCCCGCCGGAGAGTTCATCGATGTCCCGCTCAGCGAGCTCCAGCGTGTCCGTGGCGTCCAGCGCACGCTGCACCGCGGCGTCGTCGGACTCGCTCCAGCTCCGGAAGAAGCCCTGGTGCGGGTACCGGCCCCGGCCCACCAGGTCGCGGACGGTGATGCCGTCCGGGGCGGTGGGGTGCTGGGGCAGCAGGCCGAGGGTACGGGCAAGTTCCTTGGCAGGGCGGCTGTGGATATCCTTGCCGTCCAACGTGACGGTGCCACCGGCGGGCTTCAATAGGCGTGACAGGCCGCGGAGCAAAGTGGACTTTCCGCAGGCGTTGGCGCCCACGATCATGGTCACTTTGCCTTCGGGGATTTCGGTGGACAGGCCCTCCACCACTTTGCGCTGCTCGTATTGCAGCGTCAGGTCCTGGGCATTAAGGACGGCCATGTCAGGCCTCCTTTCGGTTTGACGTGACCAGCAGCCACAGCAGGAAGGGAGCACCCAGTGCGCCGGTGACGACGCCGACAGGGAGGACGGTCCCGTCAAGGATGACGGGTGCGATGTTGGATGCGAAGAAATCAGCCAGGAGCACTATCAGTGCGCCGGTGAGGGCCGACGCCGGGAGGCTCGGTTTGCGCACAATCCGCCGGGATATGGGCCCGGCAAGGAAAGCGACAAACGCTACCGGACCAGCAGCGGCCGTTGCCACCGCAGCCAGCGCGACGGCGGTCAGGACCAGGCCCAGCCTGGCTGCGTTGACCTTGATACCGAGTCCCGCGGCGGTGTCATCCCCCAATTCGAGGATGCGCAACGGTCCCGCGAGGGCAATGACGGCAGGTATCAGGACCAGCAGGGAAACCAGCAGCACACCTGCGCGGTCCCACGTGGACGAATTGAGGGAACCGTTGAGCCAGATCAGGGCATCCGCAGCGGTGCGGATATCGGCGCGGGTCATGAGGAAGTTGACCACCGCGTGAAGGGCCGCGGCGATTCCGACCCCGGCAAGGATGAGCCGGTTGCCGGCAGCGTTGCCGCGGCTTCCTCCGCCGGCGCCTGCCCCTGATCCGCGGGAGATCGCGTAGATAATAGCGGCAACACCCAAGGCGCCGCCCAACGCAGCCCCCGAAACCACGGCACCTGAAGCGCCAAAAATCACGATTGCCGTCACTGCGGCAGCGCTGGCACCGTAGCTGATTCCGATAATGTCCGGACTCGCCAAGGGGTTGCGGAGCATTGTTTGGAACAGCGCACCGGCCAAGCCGAAGGCAACGCCGATCATGGTGCCCACCACCGCCCGGGGCAGTTTGTGTTCCATGACGATGAAGCTGGCACCGGGGATTTTCTCCCCGACGGTCAGGTGGTTGATTACGATGGTGAAGAAATCCGGGATGGTCACGGTGTAACTGCCCAGGAGGACGTACACGGCAAACATGGCCAGGAGGGCGAATCCGAGCCAGAAGGTGGGGCTCAGTACGCGCCCAAGCGCCAAAGGGCGAGGGCGTTTGGCGGAAACATTGTCATTGAGTTCCACCACGGGGGCGGTTTTGGTGGTGATCACAGTCCGGCCCCCTTTCCACGACGGATGAGCCAGATAAACACCGGCGCGCCAACCAGGGCAGTCATGATTCCAGCGGGGACCTCTCCCGGGAGCAGGATCACGCGGCCAATGATGTCCGCGCTGATCAGCAGGATGGGTGCTGAGACCATGGAAAACGGCAGGATCCAGCGGTAATCCGGGCCGGTCAGGAAGCGGACAGCATGCGGAATGACCAAGCCGAGGAAACCGATGGGGCCAGCCAACGCCGTGGCCGAACCACACAGCAGGACGATACCCAAGGCGGTCACTCCGCGGGACAAGCCAACGTTCTGGCCAAGTCCGCGAGCAATATCGTCCCCCAGCGCCAGGCTGTTGAGGACACGGCCGCCAGCCAGGATGATCACTGCACCCGTTGCCAGGAATGGAAGTGCGGGAAGAAGCACGGACCAGTCGCGGCCGCCGATGCTGCCCACTTGCCAGAAGCGGAAGCGGTCAAAAGTGTCCTGGCTGGACACAAGGATGACGTTCAAAAGGGAGAAAAGACCGGCGCTGAGGGCCGCTCCCGCAAGCGCAAGTTTGACCGGAGTGGCACCGTCCCGCCCTCGGGAGGCAATGGCGTACACCACGACGGCGGCCACTGCGGCTCCGACGAAGGCGAACCAGATGTAGCCGGTCAGGGAGCCAATGCCGAAGACGTAGATCCCGATGACGACGGCCAGTGCCGCACCGGCGTTGAGGCCAAGAATGCCTGGATCCGCCAACGGGTTGCGGGCCACGCCTTGCATGGCCGCACCTGCGAGGCCCAGCGCGGCGCCGGCCAGAAGGCCCAGGACCGTGCGGGGAATCCGGGCAATGACCACAGCATGGTTGCCGTCCGCAGCGTTGAAGTTGGTGAGTGCTTCCCACACCGTGGCGAGGGGAAGTCCGCGTGCGCCGATCGCCAAGGATGCGGCAGATACTGCTGCGAGTACGACGACGGCCACCAACAGCCAAGCGCTGCGCGTGGCTGCAGTGCGCTTGTCCGCTGTTCCACGGGAGCCGGCTCCCCTGCCGGCTTCCACGGAATCAGGGGTGGTGCCTCCCGGACCGGCAGACACCAAAGTGCCACCGCTCCGCCCCCGAAGTGTCGTCGTCGTACTCAGTTTCATTGCAGTTACTTGCCTGCTGCGTCTGCTGCTTTACCCAGCTGCGGGAGGAAGGTATCCAGTGCCCACGGCAGGCTGAGCGGCGAAGAAGCGGAGATGGAGAGCGTTAGCGTCTGGTCCGAGTCGGCAACCAGGGCACCCTTCTTGATGGCCGGGATCTGGCCGAGCAGGGGGTCTGCCTTGATGGCATCGGCCGTGGAAGCGTCGGGGACCCAGGTCACGAAGATGTCTGATTCCAGCTCATTGGCCTTTTCAGCAGACCAGGGAATGAAGAATTCGGTCTTGCTCTTGGTGTTCTCTTCAACCACGGGGGCCAGCTTCATGCCGATTTCGGAGAGGAAACGGGGGCGGTTGTCGATGGCGGTGTAGACGTTGGCGCCGTCACCCTTGGCAGGCTCGAGGTTGCCGTAGATGAAGGTCTTGTCCTTGATCTGCGGGAACTTGGAAACCTTGTCCTTGACAGTTGACTCGGTGTCTTCAACCAGCTTCTTGGCTTCAGCTTCCTTGCCCAAGGCCTTGCCGATCAGGGTGGTGCTTTCCTGCCACGGGGTGCCGTACGCGAGCTCCGGCTGGGCCACCACGGGAGCGATTTCGCTGAGCTTCTTGTAATCAGCTTCTTCCAAGCCTGAGTAGGCGGCCAGGATGACGTCCGGGTTGAGCTTGGCGATCTCGGTGAAGTTGATGCCATCTGCCTCGGAGTACTGGACGGGAGCCTTGTCCGTGCCGAAACCTGCACCGAGCTTCTCCAGTGCGGCGTCCTTCCAGGGGGTTGAGCCCTTGTCGTTATTGCCCCATTCGTTCTTGGGCACACCCACAGGAACGACACCCAAAGCAATCGCGACATCGTCATTGACCCACGAAACGGTGACTACGCGCTTGGGCTGTTCCTTGATGGTGGTCTCGCCGAAGACGTTTTTGATGGTCACGGGGAAAGCCGCGGACTCGGCCTGCTCAGACGCCGGCGACGTGGTGGCCGGGCCGGTGGAGCAGCCAGTGAGGGTGAGGGCGACGGCGGCCAGGGCGGCCGTCGCGGTTCCTGCTGTCTTGAGCAGGGCGCGGCGTGGGAGAAGGGAAGCCACGGGACTCCTTAGGTAAGTGATGCGAACCTAAGTAAGGCTAGCCTACCCTCTGGATAATTACGAAACGTTTGCGTCACGTATTCCAAAAAGTGGGTGAAGTGAGACGCATGTCACGGTCCCGGGATTCGACTGCGTACTACTTCACGAACGAACACAACACTGCATCCATCAGGATGCACGAGGCTCTCAACTTCTGGCCGATCGCCCGAGTCGCGGAGATTCACTGAGTGACCGCCGACAACGGTCGGTCAGACCTCGTTCTTTTCGAGGCGTCCCGGTAAACGATCAGCTAGCGGGCTCACTTTGTCTGCCCAATGATCTGGGGTTATCTTCTGCGTCGAATGTAGGTGCGCACGGCCGCGATTATGATGGCGAGGAAAACTGCTCCTACTACAGCGAAGACGATCCATTGGTAGTCTGCGTCCCAGCCGCCCCTGACGATTTCGGTACGTGCATTACCCCCAAGAATCCTGATCACATTTGCCTCCGGTCAAAGTTCCCGACGCTTCACTTCTTACGTCGGATATCGTTTACGAGGTAGGACCCGACTCCGAACATCACAACAATGACGACCAAGACAATGATCGCGATGATTTCCGTATTCAACTGCTGCCCCCATGCCCAGTTGTTTGAAGATTGACGAGTTAAACTGTCCTATTCCTTACAGCCTAGCGGCACGTGTAGCGCCGAACCGCAAGGGCGCGACCGCCCACGACTGTGAGGAGGCTTCATGCGATCCTGGACATACTGTCAAGAGTGCCCGCTGAAGGATCCTCCACCGGACGCCTGAAAGAGGCCATATCGCACCCATGTGTCTCGAACTCAGGGATTGCGAGACCCTGAGTTCAGGCTCTTGCAAAAGCTCGCCCGGGCTAAACGGGAGCGGGACAGCCAGCGGGCTAGCGGCGATGACCGGTGTTATCCAGCCCAACGAAATGCGAATGGCCTAAGGTACGCCCGCGGTGAAAATCGCGGAGCTCGCGCTCCGAATCTGGATCGGATCCCCGAGGCGGTCGTACCGACTTTCTGGCAATGTCCCGCCAAATGGATCCAATAATGATGACCAATGCGCCGACGCCTAAAACTATCCACTCCATAATTCCCCCTAAAAGCACATTCTATCTTCCAACGCACTGCCGGCGACAGGGCATCTTTGCCGCTAAAAGGCCCAGAGGTGGACAGCGGCGCGTGGGTTTTGGGAAGATAGCGGCAGCGGACTACCGCTTCCAGGAATCACGACGAGGGGATGAGCATGCGCGCTGTTTCAGTTGCCGCTGCCATGGTTGGCGAGGTGGCCGCTTTGGCCTGCTTGGCACTTCCCCGCACGTCGGTCCCTTCCTAGAGCACCACTTTCGCTGGTCAGAACCCTGCCTGGGGTTCCCCACAGTGCTTCCCTTCGGTGACCGACGCCCCGTGCCATCCGGCGCGCCCTTCAGCGCGCGCCGACGTCGAACTTTTCCGAAAGAAGCACTGCCATGCAGAAAATCACCGCCCAGCAAATCCGTTCGTCCTTCATCAATGCCAGCCGCTCCGAGGCTGCAAAACTCAACCTCCCCACCACCTTTGACACGCTGGACTGGGACAACCTGGAGTTCCTGGGATGGCGGGACGAAAAAATGCCGCAGCGTGGCTATTTGGTTGTTGAACACCAAGGCAAGCTCACCGGCATCCTGCTGAGGGCCCCTGAGGGCGGCTCCGGCAAAAAGCGCGTTGTCCTCTGCGAACTCTGCCGCGACGTCTACTCCAAAGAAGACGTATACCTCTGGGTGGCCAAGAAGGCTGGCCAGTCAGGAAAGGACGGCAACACGGTGGGCACGCTGATCTGCGCGGAATTCAGTTGCAGCACCAACGTCCGCAAGGCTCCGCCCGTCAACGAAATCAATCCTGATCCCGCCGTGGTGGTGGACCGCCAAATAGCAGGTCTTGGAGAGCGGACCGCATTGTTCCTGGACAGGGTGCTGGGCGACTCGAAGCGCCGGGCAAAATGACCGGAGTGGCCCGGCCAAGTGGCCAGCTGAAACTACCGCAGGACGATGTCCACGGGGTTGGCTTCGGATCGCCAGGCTCCGGGCTCACCCGGACCTGAGATCACCGGGGCCGTCAGAACCCCGGAGCGGTTGGTCCGTTTGTCCCTGAGGATCTCCGTGACAGAGCCGAGGTGCCGGGACAGGTCGATCACATTTTCGGGCGCAGCCAGCAACAGCTGGAATCCGAATTCGTGAAGCGCCTTGATCCCGGCACCCGCAAATTCTTCGGAAGCCAGGACGAATGCCTCATCCATCATGACCGTGCCGTAGGTGGTGAAGCCCTGCTCGGCAATGCCCAACTGGTAGCTGAGGGCAGCGGCCATGATGAACGCCGTAAAGCGCTGACGCTCACCGCCGGACATGGATCCGGTGTCGGCATGCATGAAGACCTCGGTCTTCTTCTTGCCGGTCTTTCCGGCTGGAGCTGCTTTTCCTGTCGGAACGGCCTTGGCCACCTCGCGGTGTTCCTTGCATTGGATGAACAAGTGCCCGCGGACGTCAAGTACTTCCGCGCGCCAGCGGCGGTCCTCGGGAGTCTGGGATCCGAGCCGTTTGACCAGGCTTTCCAGTGACTTGTAGCGGGCGGTGAGTTCGGCGTCGTCGTCCATCTCCGCAGCTGGGGCTGAAGCGCCGCGGGCTGGCCGGGAGTGCTTGGCCTTCAACGCGTTCTGGATAGCGTCCTTGAACAACTTGGCCGTGGGTGGAAGCGTCTGCTTGATGTCCAGTTCCAGGTAGCTTCCCTCATGGAAGTTCACCTGGGACAGGATGCCGTTCAGGGGCAAGATGCGGCTGGTGATGCTCCGCCGTTCCTCGTCCAGCAGATGCAGGAGCGTGCTGAAGGATTCATGCGTGCGCTGGTTGAAGAACCGCCGGAACTCGGCTTCCTGGGCCGGCAAGCCGTCGCTGACAATCGCGTGGTACCGGGCTTCGAAGTCGCCGGCAGCACCGATCGACGTGCCGTGATCGGCGCTGATGGCGCTCCCCCAGTCACGTACAAATGCTTCAAACATGCGGGTCAACCGCTCGGCAGTCGCCTGGCCGCGTGACTCCGCGGCATGAAGTTCGTCCAAGAGCTTGTTGCGGACGCTGTTGGCCAGGTTGTCCAGCTGGTACAGCTCCGAAATGTCTGCGACGCCGGTAAAGTACGGTTCCAGCGCGGTCACCGTGGCGGCCGACGGCGGAGCTTGCTCGAGTTTGAGCCGTGCGGCATCGAGCAGGCCGTCAGCGGTGGTCATCTGATGGTCGAGCGCTTTGTATTCGCTCTGCAGCACTGCCGCGGCACCTGTGGAGGACTGCTGCTTCTCCCGAACGGACTCAATGGTGGCACGCAGCGGCTCAAGATCGGCCTGTGCTGCCAGGGCATCTGCCAACCGTTGCTCGATCCGAGCCAACTCGTCCGCGGCGACGGCAGCAGAAACCTGCTCCCAGGGCCGCTCATCCTCGGCAACCCGACGAAGTGCTTCCAGCTGACGGGCCATGCCTTGGTGGGAGTCTTCGCGGCTTTGCGCGAGTTCCGCGGCCTTGGCGAGTTCGTTTTCCAGCTCTCCCACCCTGGCCGCCACCAGCTCCAGTTTCGAGGCATTGTCAAAGCCCAGGACGTAATCCTGGCGGCTGGTGAAGCGATCATCCTTCTCCACCGTGTGCCGGTTGCGTTTGACCACACCGCCCAGGCTCAATCCCTTGTCCAGGGACGCCAACTGGTCCGGGTTTTCAACGCACGGGTACGCGAAGTCCACGGCGATCCGCTCGCGGATCCATTCGCCGGCGTCGGCGTTGGCCCCAAAAGTGAGAATGCTCAGCTTGGTCAAGAGGTCACCGTCGGACGCATCCTCCACAGCCAGGGCGCCGCCGGCGAGCGGCTTTGAGACGTCCACTGCGCGCAAAGCGCCACGGACCTTGTTGTCATTCAGGTACCGCGTTACTGCGGCAAAGTGTTCGCCCGGAACCAGCAGCGTGGTGGCCAGGTTGCGGAGGGCGCGTTCCGCCGCGGGCCGCCACTGTTCCTGTCCCTCCGCGAGGTCGATCAGTTCGCCGCCAAAGGGCATCCGCTCTTCAGGTACGCCCGTGGCTGCAGCAATGGCCGCACGGTTTTCAATGCTGGACGGCGGCAACAGGGATTTGCGCGTCCGCAAGGACAGCAATTCCTGTTCAGCCGCGGCCAGTTCACGCTTTTTGGTGGCGTGGCCGTCGAAGGCTTCGAAACGGAGCTCTTTCAAGGCTTCGGAATCGTCCTTCAACTCCGCCGAGCGGGCGGCAGCTTGCTCGTGTGCCTGCTCCCAGCCCTCAGCGGACCATTCCAGGTTCAACCCGGCGTCGGCCAGGGCCTTGCGGGCGGCCTCCTCCACTTGTTGACGCAGCTTCAGCCCGACCTTGGCGTTCTCCAAAGACTGTTCAATGGCCGAAATCGCGTTGCCGCCACGGTTGTTGTAATCCAGCTCAAGCTCGCGGAGTTCCTTGGACAAGGCATCCCGAACTGCACGCTCAGCTGTCAATTCCTGGGCCTTGGACTGTGCCAGCTCTTTGTAGCGCGCCAACGTTTTGGCGTGGACCGTCACGGCGAGCTGTTGTTTGTAGGCCTCGAACTCCTCGCCGGCCAGCTCACGGAGGCGGTTGGCATCCAGGAGGGCTTGAGCGTACTCCTTGTTGAGTGCCGGAACGGGGGCCAGCTGATCGCGCTGCTGCCGGACATCCTCCAACCTCTGCCTGATGGACATGAGGTTGCTGAACTCCTCCACTACATCATCCGCAGCGGCCAGCGTGGCGGGTGCATCCAGCACCTGATCGCGGAAGAACGTGTTGACGCTGCCACCCAGGCCCTTGCCTGCCTGGATCACGCGGAGCAACGGCAACGCCTGGTCGGAGTTGATGCCCAGGAGCCGGCGGAAACGCTCGGCGAACGCCTTGTGGACATCGAACACCTGGCCGTCCGGGAAGATCCCTTCCAACGCACCCTTGGTGAACCGCTTCTGCGCGATTCCTTCGATCGCTTCCAGGTCCAGGGGTTTGCTGTCGATCACGTAGAAGCGGCCGACGCTGGACTCCGTGCCGTTTTTGGGCAGGTCAAACAGGGCCGACACGGTCACCTTGGTGCCGGCGGCGTTGTCGAACGTCAGAGCGACGGCGGACCAGGTGGCACCGGGGCGCTGGAAGGCACTGGCCGAGCTGTCCCCAACGGCCTTATCACCTACCTTCCCGCGCATATAGGTGAACGTGGTCCTCTTGTCCTCCACAGCACCACCCGAACGCTGCGCTGCTGCCTCGTTTGAACGCGGCCGGGCATCGAAAACGCGGAGCATTGCATCGAACAAGGTGGATTTGCCCACGCCGGAGTTGCCCGTCAGCAGGGTGCCGTTCCGGTCCACGTGCATGGTGTGGGCGCCGTGGAACGTGCCCCAGTTGACCACCTGCACCAAAGCGAGCCGCATCTGGCCGGGATTGGTGAGCTCACCCAGGGGGAGCATGCTTGCGATGGTCACTTGGTTTGTCCTTCAGTTGGTGCGTCCGCGGCGGTTCCGGCGTCGCCGTCGTCGTCTTCAGCGGCGGAGTCCGGCGAGTCCAGGTCCAGCAACGGCTCGGTTCCGGATTCGTCTGCCGTCACTGCCACCAACGCCTCGATCTGCGCCGGTATGTCACCGATGTTCTCGAACGGAAGGGCCAGCGGCAGCGCGTTGCTGATGGTGAAGGTGTCCTCCAGCGGGGTGGGGAGGAGGAGTTGACGGGCCAGGAGCTTGTTGATGGTCCGGGTCACGACGTCCGAGTCGCGCAAGGCATCCTGCTGGCCGGCCGGCGTGTAGTTGGCCACGAGGTCGGAAATTTCCTCGCGGGTGATGGTGGGATCGGTCTGCGCGGTGACATGCCGGTCCAACAACAGACGCAGGCGCAGCAACACGATGGTTTCCACCCTGCTGAGTGCCCGCTGCTGGCGGAGGATGCTGGAACGGGAACTGGCACCAATGATCTCGGGATCCACGGGACGGAGAACGGCAATCTTGCGGTCGTGGTCCAGTTGCAGGGTGAGGAACAGCTCAGACAAGCGGCTGCGAAGGATCAGCTGGTTGTCCAGGAGGGTGGTCCACAACTTTTCATCACGGCCCCCGTCGATGTACGGACCCTTCAGGAGCTTTACCAGGGCGTGCCGGACCTTCAACGGAAGCACCCCCGTGTCACCCGGGAACAGCGCGGCGCCGTCAACAAAAGAATCCCGCGGCGTGACGCGGAAGGGGTCCACATGGGCTGCCTCCGCAGGCACCTCAGGGGTCTCGTCGGTGACGCCGCCCTCCTGGGTGGGGTCCGTCGTCGTGATTTCCTCAGTCATCAGAGTCCTCATTCAGCGTGACGACCGGCAGGTATGCCGTGCGGATGCTGCCGTCGATTTGTTCGAAGTCAAGGTGTTCCCACGTAGCCCTGTTGAAGCCGGCGCCGTCCTGCAAAGCCATGGAGAGAATGGCGCGGACGGTGTTGATATGGCGTTCTTCGGCGGGAAGGTTTTCCCAAGCATCGCCCACCGTTCCGGCCCCGGCCATCGCGGCCCGGAGCACCGCCGGTTTGGCTTTGCCCGTGCGGGCCGAGCGGGCGCGGTCCGAATCGCTGAAAGCAATGGGGTCCGCCAAGCGGGGCGGGGTGGCGAACTCGTCCGGGTCGAAGAGTTTGACCATGGCCAAGGACTCGAAGCCGGCGTTGTAGAGGACAGGTCCACGCACCAGTCCCGGGCGGTCGCGCTCGTAGGGCAAGGCGCGGATGGCCTGTTCAGCTTCGGCCAGAACCTTGCGGAGGCTCACGGACTGCCGCACGTCATCGCTTTGGATGTACGTATTCAGGCTCTCGGACAACTTGCCGTAAATCCGCTGGATCTGGCCGTGCTGGTAACGCAGCTCGGCCACCAGGTTCTTCAGTGTTTCCCGGTCCTCAGGCGAGAGATCATCGGCGAACTGCCGGCTGAGGACCTCCCCGATCGCCGATCGGAACCGCAGTTGCTGCTGTGGATCCTCAAGGAAAGCCGTGAAGGAACGGAAGGTCCGGCCCTCCGGACTTTGCCGCAGCCGCTTGTCCGCCTCAAGCACCTGGGCCATGGTGGCACCCTTGCTCAGCGATTCCTCGATGATCTGGTTGCGGAGCTCGCCCACCAACTCTTCAATGCGGTCACGCATTTTCTTGTAATCCGCGGGAAGGCTCGCGGCAAGGTCAAGAATGTTGCCTGCCGCTTCCACTGCGTCTTCGTCATCCAGAAGTCCGTCAAACTCGCCGGAACTGATGTCCTCCACCAGTTGTTGGCGCTCCTGGATCTCCTCCTCAAGAGCCTCAAGCCGGGCGCTCTGGTCCGGGTTGGTCTCATTCGCCAGCTTTTCAACATCGCCCAGGAGCGTACCCAGCCGCGAACCGTTCAGCGTGGAACGCTCGCTGGAGAGGCTGTCCAGGAACGCCAGCACGCGCGCTGCGGGTTCGGTCACTTCGTAAACAATTTGCCCCGACTGGTTCCGGCGGGTCAGGAACTGCTTGCGCGTCCATTCGTCCCCGAACAGTTTGCCGTTCTGCTGGCCGCCCAGCGCCGGATCCTGCCGGCGGAGCTGCTCCAGGAAAGCGTCGACGTCGGCGTGGAACTCTTCCAACGGAAGCTGCGGGCGGGTGCGGGTAAAGGAAGCCTGAAGCACCGCGATGACCCACGGCGCCGAACGCGTCAACGCCCAGGCAGGACCTTTGGTCAGTTGCTCCAGGTCACGGAGCCTGGCGCCGATCGCATCTGCCGAGGACATGGCTGAGCGGGACAATTACTCTCCTTCAGCTGCTGCGAAACCTGGCTGGCAGCGAAAACTGCCCCGTACAAGGTTAACGCAGAGCGTCGCCGGGAGGGCGGAGCAGCACTGGATGCCGCCGTCGAACGTATCCACGGCGCCCGCCGCAACCATTCCGTAACCTACCGCCGGGTATGGTTTCGATCCCGTATCAACGCCCCGGCGGCGCGCTCCAGCTCTGGCCGGAACGCATAAGCACCCCTAGTCTCAGAGCATCGACGCCGCCACGCCGCGCCGACCCACGCACCGTCGCCCAGGGGGGAACCATGGATTTCGATGTTACTGCGCTTGAAACCGGCACCTATGTAGTGATCGCAACGCTCTTTTTTGCTGCCCTGCTGGTGGCATTCATAGCCGTCGCGGCCATGGCAACGATTGTCTTGGTTGGGGCCGGCGGGCTGGCTTGGTACGCCGTCAAGGGCGTCCTGGGCACCTTGGTCCACGGCATCAATTTCGCCTGGGACCGCGTGGTCCACCATGCCGGACAGGTTGAAATCCCCGCCGAATTCCAACCCCAGATTTCCTCTGGCACGGGTAGCTACCCGCGGGTAGCCTTGAGGGACAGCTGAAGGGTTCCCACCCCCGGCGGACCCTGGCTCCATCCGGAAACCGGATAGAGGAGTAATCCCATGACGTCCGCCACTGACAACAGCCTCAATGCCGCCAGCGTCAACGCCTCCGCAGAGGAAGCCCGCGCCGTGGCTGAAGCCGCCCGCGAAACAGAGTGGAACCGGCCGAGCTTCGCCAAAGGCCTGTACTTGGGAAGCTTCGACCTCAGCCTGATCCACCCCTGGCCGCAAGCGAAAGCCGGCGATGTGGAGCGCGGCGAGGCGTTCGTGGTCCGTTTGGAAGCGTTCGCCAAAACCATGTCCGGCCGGGTCATAGAACGCGATGCCAAAATCCCGGACCAATACCTCACCGGCCTGGCCGATCTGGGCGTCTTCGGCATGAAAATTCCGCGCGAATACGGCGGTCTGGGGCTTTCCCTGGTGTACTACGGCCGCGCACTGGCTCTCCTGGGATCCGTCCATCCAAGCCTGGGCGCCCTGATCTCCGCCCACCAATCCATCGGCGTTCCCGAGCCCGTCAAGGAATTCGGTACCCCGGAGCAGAAAAAGGAGTACCTGCCGCGTTGCGCCGCGGGGGCCGTGACGGCTTTCCTTCTGACAGAGCCCGACGTCGGCAGCGACCCCGCGCGGATGGGCGCCACTGCCGTGCTCTCGGACGACGGCGGTTCTTACCTTCTGGAGGGCGTGAAGCTGTGGACCACCAATGGCGTGATTGCCGAACTTGTGGTGGTCATGGCCCGGGTCCCCGCGCACACGGACTCCGACGGAACCGGGCACAGGGGAGGCATCACGGCATTTGTGGTGGAGATGGATTCCCCCGGGATCACGGTTGAGAACCGGAACGCGTTCATGGGCCTGCGCGGAATCGAAAACGGAGTGACCCGGTTTCACCAGGTCCGTGTCCCTGTGGCCAACCGATTGGGGCGCGAAGGCCAAGGGCTGAAGATCGCACTGAGCACCCTTAACACAGGACGGCTGTCCATACCCGGGCTGTGCGTGGCCGCCGGAAAATGGAGCCTCAAGATCGCCCGTGAATGGTCAAACGCCCGGACGCAGTGGGGCAGGCCGGTGGGCGAGCACGAGGCGGTGGGCAAGAAGATCGCCTTTATCGCCGCCACCACCTTCGCGTTGGAGGCAGTGTTTGAGTTGTCAGCGGAAATGGCGGACGCCGGCCTCAAGGACATCCGCATTGAAGCCGCTCTGGCCAAGCTCTGGTCCACGGAACTGAGCTGCCGGATTGCCGACGAACTCGTGCAGATCCGCGGCGGGAGGGGCTATGAAACGGCCGATTCCCTGGAGGCCCGCGGCGAACGAGCCGTTGCCGCTGAGCAGCTCCTCCGGGATCTCAGGATCAACCGCATCTTTGAAGGGTCCAGCGAGATCATGAAATTGCTGATCGCCCGCGAAGCCGTGGACGCACACCTGGCGGCTGCCGGTGACCTGGCCTCAGCGGACGCAAGCATGCAGGACAAGGCGCGGGCCGCCGTCGGGGCCTCAGGCTTTTACGCCCGGTGGTTGCCCAAGCTGGTAGCCGGAGCAGGCATGGATCCGCGATCCTTCGGCGACTTCGGCCGCTTGGGCAGACACTTGAGGTTCGTGGAACGATCGTCCCGCCGGCTGGCACGGCAAACTTTCTACGGCATGGGCCGTTGGCAGGCGAAGCTTGAGTACAAGCAGGCGTTCCTGGGACGGATTGTGGACATCGGCGCGGAGCTTTTTGCCATGGCAGCGTGCTGTTCCCGTGCCGAGATGATCCTCCGCACCAATCCGGCGCAGGGCGCGGGGGCATTCGAACTGGCCGATGCTTTCTGCGAGCAGGCACGGGTCCGGGTGGACGAATACTTCGACCAGCTGTGGCGCAATACCGACGACGGCGACCACCAACTCTCCCGCAAGGTCCTGGCCGGAGACTACACGTGGCTTGAGGACGGGGTGCTGGACCAATCCGAAGGGACCGGTCCGTGGATTGCCGATGCCACTCCGGGGGCATCAACCAAGGAGAACCTGCACAGAAAATACCGGTGACGGGCTCCTTCCCCGGGTTCTAGGCGACGTCCCCGTCCACGTAGTACCAGCGCTTGCCTTCGCGGACGAAACGGCTGGTTTCGCGCTGGACTCCGCGACCGCCGTCGGATCTGAAATACGCAGCAAATTCCACGGTTCCGCTGGTGTCCAGCGGGCCACCGTTGCGGGTGGAGACGATGTCCAGCCGGCGCCATTCGGTGTCCGGGTCCAGCTCCATGGCAGCCGGCCGGGTGTCCGCATGCCACGTGTCCAACAAGTAGTCGGAATCCAGGACGACAAACGCCGAATACCGCGATCTCATGAGCTGCTCCGCTGTGGGCGCGTCCGCGTTTCCGCTGTGGAAGCGGCCGCAGCAATCCTGGTACTGCTCCCCCGAGAGGCAGGGGCAGGTGCCGTTGCGGAGGCGGGTCAGGTCAATGGTCACAAAAGTCCTAATCCAGGGCTGTAAATGAGAGCTGGGCAACATATTTTCGCATGCGAGATAACAGCTTTGAAACAACACGGCCGGAGAGCGGCGCGCGGCGTGATTCCGTCGGTGCTGGACCGTACGCTGGATAAGCAAGCTGGGTGGGCAATGCGCGCATCACAAAACGACAGCCAGGGGGGCTACGTGGAGGATCCGACAACACTCGCCATCAACTTGACCTATGTGGGAACCCTGGGCCTTGCCGTGCTCATGTTCCTGGGTCTCGGGGTGATCATCATCATCACGCTGGTCATCGCCGGCATAGGCAGGCTTGTGTCCGTGATCCTCATGGCCATGATCGGGCTGCTCCCCAAGAGGGATACCACCCCCATTGTTCATTTGCCTTCCGGGCGGCCCCGCGAACCTGCCGTAACTGACGCTGCCGGCTCTGCCCAGGTACCTTCCGCTGCGCCCTCGGTTGAGGCCCCTTCCGTGGCATCTCCCAAGCGGGACCGCCTGGGAGAGGCAGGACGCCGGATCGCCAGTGCGGTGGCGTCCGCCAAGGACGGCGGGTGGAAGACCAAGGTTGACCCCCGCAAGCTCCCCAAACCAGCTGAAGTCAAGTCCGTGGTGGAACACCAGACAGCCCATCACCCCATAGTCGTTGCAGCGGCCAAGGAGCCACCCGTGCTGGCCAAGGACTGGGCGGATGCCGTGGCGGAAGCCGATCAGCGTGCCGCCGAGCGGGAAAAATCCCAGAAGCCTCCGGCCATCAAGGTGACCGTGCGAGAGGTTGAGGGGCCTGCCGGTGCAGGCGCCAAGCCGGCCACGGGCGGCGGCAAGCCGACGTCGGGCGCTAACAAAAAATCGGACTCGAACACTTCCAAGAATGGAAAGTCTCCGAGCCCGATTCGTAAAGGTTCGCTCAGCAGCGCCAGCCGCAACTCCTAGGCGGCAAGCTGGCGGAACGCCGCGCCGTGGTAGATCAGTGGCTTGGATTCGAGGTTCACCGTTGTCGCCTTGACTTCCAGGACCACAATCGCGTGATCGCCCGCGGGCGTTTCTGACACGACCTCGCATTCGAAGCCCAGAACAGCCCCATCAATCAAGACGGCTCCCGAGTCGCTCACGCTGGTGTCCAAACCGGCAAAACGATCGCGGGTTTTGGATGCCAGCTGGAGCGCGGCTGCAGCCTGGTCCTCGGCAAGAACCGAAACACCGAGACGGCTTGCCTGGCGGAGTTTGGGCCAAGTGGTGGACGAGTTCTGGACAGCAAACATCACCAACGGCGGCTCCAAGGAAACGCCCACTGTGAAGGACGATGCCACCAGCGCTTCCGGAGTGAAATCCACCATGGCGCTGAAGGCCGCAACTCCGGACGGAAACTGCGCAAAGGCCGCTTTGATCGCCGCCGATTCTTCCACTGTTGTCTGTGTCATTCCGCTGTCCCCTTCGTGCGTTGCCTGCGTTCCTTTCCCATAATTCACGGGCTTTCCGGTTCAGCGATATTTGTTGATCCGGAAGTCATTTGTGTTGCCGCATGTCAAGAAATATCGCGAACAAAGACAACCAGCGTTACTCCACAAGACGAAAAACGAAGAAGTTCTACCGTTTGCGTTCGTGCCCCGGAAGGCCCTGTGTAGCCTCGATGAGATATCCGGTCCACCCCTCCACAGGAAGCCACCATGAGCATCAACGAGCTACGTACGCTTGGACGCACTGGCGCCCTGATCAGTCCACTCACCCTGGGCACACTGAACTTTGGCAACGGCGCCGCGCCTACCGGTCCTGCCGACAGCATCAGGATCATCAAGGCTGCCCTGGACGCCGGCATCACCAGCGTGGACACCGCGGACATCTACTCCCAAGGCGAGTCCGAGACGGTAGTGGGACAGGCGATCCACAGCCGCCGCGATGACGTTTTCCTGGCCACCAAGTTCCACGGCCAAATGGGGTCCAACCCTGCGCACGCGGGCAACTCCCGCCGCTGGATTGTCAGGGCTGTGGAGGACAGCTTGCGCCGCTTGAACACGGACAGGATTGACCTGTACCAAGCTCATCGGCCGGACTACAACACTGATCTGTTGGAGACCATCACTGCCCTGAACGACCTCATCCGGCAAGGCAAAATCCTCTACTACGGCACCTCGGTGTTCAGCCCTGCCCAGTTGGTGGAGGCCCAGTGGATCGCCAACACCAATCACCTGACCCCTCCCGTGGTGGACCAGGTTCCCTATTCGCTGTTGGTGCGCGCCAACGAACGTGACGTTCTGCCCATCACCCAGCAGTACGGCGTCGGCGTCTTGAGTTACGGACCGCTCGACGGCGGGTGGCTCGCCGGAGGTTACCGGGTTGGCGGTGGGCAGCCGGAAAGTTCGCGTTTTTCCGCCCTGCCAGGCAGGTTCGATGTCAATGCTCCCTTCAACCAGGCCAAGCTCCACGCGGCAGACGCCCTTGCCCAGTTGGCGGCCCGGCATGGCCTGACGCTCATCCAGCTCGCCGTTGCTTTCGCCATGAACCATCCTGCGGTGACCAGCGTGATCATTGGACCACGCACCGAAGAGCACCTGACCGACTACCTGAAAGCGGCCGACGTCGTCCTCAGCGAGTCAATCCTGGACGAAATCGACGACATCGTTGCGCCCGCCGTCAACTTCCTGGAACGCGACGCCGGCACGGTGGCCCCGCACCTCGAGTACCCGGAATTGCGACGCCGGTAGTCCCCTTCCGTTGTGGGGCCCGCTCTGCGCCCTCCGTCTTTGCTTTTGCGCGCAGAGCGGGCCCCACAACGAGCTATTGACGCAGCTTCGGCCGCGGCGTGATCCTTGTCCTAGGTGCTGCGGCACTCCGCAGCGTTTAGCTTCCAGTAGAACGCCGCCGTCCCATGTCCGAACACCACGTCAAAAGAGACGCCGAAACAGCCACTCCGTCCGGTCGGCCCACCTCCGGTCCCCTGACACACGAGGAACTGCAGCTCGCCGGCAGGAACCACTCCATGCCGCTGGAAATCCTGCAGGATGACATCACCCCGGCCGGCCTGCACTATCTGCTGATCCATTTCGACATCCCGCACGTCGCAGCTGACACTTGGCGTTTGCGGCTTGGCGGCGCCGTGGATCGTGGCCTTGAACTGAGCCTGGAAGACCTCAAAGCCCGGCCCGCAGTCACCATGCCCGTGACCATGGAATGTGCAGGCAACGGGCGGTCGCTGCTGGAACCGCGTCCCCTGAGCCAACCGTGGGTCCTCGGTGCGGTGGGCACCGCCGAGTGGACCGGGACTCCCTTGGCGCCCCTGTTGGAGGGGGCAGGCTTGGCGGGTGACGCCGTCGAGCTCGTCTTCACCGGCGCGGACCGCGGCATCCAGAACGGCGTGGAAGAACCGTATGCGCGGAGCCTTACCGTCGCCGAGGCGATGCAGCCCGAAGTCCTGCTGGTTTACGCCATGAACGGCCAGCCTTTGCCGCCTCAGCACGGTTTTCCCGTGAGGCTGCTGGTGCCTGGATGGTACGGGATGGCAAGTGTGAAGTGGTTGACCTCAATCGAGGCTGTTACTTCACGTTTTATGGGGTTCCAGCAAGCCGTGGCCTACCACTATCTGCAGGGGCCCGACGGACCCGGCCTGCCCGTGACGCACATTCGAGTGCGCGCTCTGATGGTGCCGCCGGGCATACCCGATTTCTTTACCCGGCGCCGCGTGGTGGATGCGGGTCCCGTGATGTTGCACGGGCGCGCGTGGTCCGGCCACGGCGAGGTGGAACGTGTGGAAGTGGGGATCGACGGCGAATGGATGCCCGCCCACATGGAACCCACCATGGGTGATTTTGCTTGGCGGAGGTGGTCCATGGTGTGGGTGGCCAGCCCCGGTGACCATGTGTTGCGGTGCCGTGCCATGGATACTTCCGGCGCGCTGCAGCCGATGGAGCAGGTCTGGAATTATCAGGGCATCGGGAACAACATGGCACAGGTAGTTGAGGTGACAGTGCGGTAGTTGCTGCCTCCGGGCGAGCGGTCCTACTAGACTCGTTTGGACCATGAGCATCCCCTCTTCCTCGCCAGCCAATGTCCGCGTTGACGCGTGGCTCTGGGCTATCCGCGCCTACAAAACCCGATCCGCTGCCACCGCCGCATGCCGGGCAGGGCACATCCGGGTCAATGGCAACCCTGTGAAGGCTTCACAAAGCGTGATCATCGGCGACACCATCCGTGTGCGTGAATCAGGGTGGGAACGGATCCTCGAAGTGCGGCGGCTGATCGCGAAACGCGTTGGGGCTGAAGCTGCGTCGCACTGCTTCACTGACCACACCCCTCCCCGACCGGTCGCACCCAAGCTGGGTCTCCCCCAACGCGACCGCGGAGCTGGCAGGCCCACCAAGAAGGACCGCCGGGACATGGACAAGCTGCGCGGCTGATCGGCTGACAGGTTTCCGGGCAGGCCGCGCAATTCTGCTGGATCATCGCCACTGGCACAGCCGCTCGACCGCGAAATCTCGGGGGTTTCCTGCTGACCGGATACGAATCATCCAGCAGAATATTTTGTTGGTTGTCCACAGGCCCCATTCTTGGACATGATTCTGGAGCAGACGCCTGCTTAGACTGGCCGCCACACCATAAAAAGCTGCTGGGGAGCCCGTCATGTCACGCCATTCGTATGCCACTTTTTCGCCTGTCAACGCCTGTCTGAGCGCCATCGCCGTGGCGCTTGCCATGCTCCTGACAGGCTGCAGCGGGACCACCATTCAGGGCGTCCCACCCTCGGAAACCAGCACGACGACGGCGTTGCCCGCCTCAGTTGAACCGTCGCCTTCGGTGTCGGCTGCTGCGCTATCGACACCTCTTGTGTACAAGCCGGCCGATGCCCACGGTAAAGCCCAGAACGTGCCGGTTCCCGTGATGCCGGAGTTGGCTAAGGAGAACTCGGAGGCGGGGTTGGAGGCATTTATTGGGTATTGGTACGCGGTGGGGCAGTATGCCGATCAGACCGGGGATGTCTCTGTTCTCAGTACCCTGAGCGCGTCCGATTGCAAGGCTTGTGCATACTACATTCAAGCCTCAACAGACAGTAACCGAAATGGTCGATGGATCTCGGGCGGGGAAATCAGCACTCCCAAGGTAGACATCACTTGGGACACATCCTCTGCCACCCAACAAGCGACGGTGCAGGTGGTTCAAGAGTCCATCAAGTATTACAACGCAGACGGCACAGAGGGTCGCCCTGCTGACCCTGCCACAAATGACGCTTTCTCTGTCGTTGCCTCATTCCAGTCGACGTGGAGGGTGGTGGACACGGGTGTCATTCGCTGACTCTCTCCGGCGAGTCACACTCGTCCTTCTGGCAGCGACAGTCCTGTACGCATCGCACGCGCCGGCATTTGCGGCGGATGATGAAACCTGGGCCACCATCAACAGGTCTGCGGGATCAATCGATGTTGGTTCCCTGTGGAAGTTCGATCCAAAATCCGGAAAGTCGACACCCAGGCTGGCCGGCGCAAATCTGACCAGCGACGACCCCTATCAATACAAGCCCGACACCTTTTGCCGAGCTGGTGGAGGGGAGCTGGGTTGCCAGGGCCTCCAATGCCCACCATCCGAGGCTGGAGGCCAAGAGGGTACGCCCGTCATCTGGAAGCGCGCCCCTAAAGCAATCGAAAACCCTGACTGGACTGACTACCGCGGAATTACGGGGCCTACGTGTTTTTACGGCGAGAAACCCGAAAATGTGCTGGCGGATATCGCCGCGCGGATCCTGAACGACTTCCGACAACTACCCATCAACCCGGGCACCATCCAAGCCCAACCCTTCCCCAACACCCTCAAAGACGGACCCACCAACTTCTACACCACCACCGGCCAACAAACCTTCGACCTGACCATCCTCGGCCAAACAGTCCACCTCACAGCCACCCCCACCAACCACACCTACAACTACGGGGACGGCACCACCCTGGGACCAACACCAGCCACCGGATACCCCATCGCCCAACCCCAATGGCTGACCACCGAAACACCAACCAGCCACACCTACGCAGAAACCGGCAATTACCAAGCAGCAGTAACCACCACCTACACCGGAACCTACTCCGTCAACAACGGCCCACCCCTACCCATCAACGGCACATTGGACCTCACCACACCACCCACCACCATCCACGTCTGGAAAACACAACGAGCCCTCGTCGCAGACACCTGCCAAGAAAACCCCAACTCCTGGGGCTGCCCAGACGCTGACGGCTGACGCCTGACAAGTCCTCCATGTCATTTGCCTTGGATAACTGTGCCCAAAAACCGCTATGAAGCTTTACCCCGATTGTGCACGACAACAAACCGAAGGAGATTCACAATTGAAAAGAACTCTTGCTTCTCATGGTTCAAAAGTCCGCCGCTTGCGCAGCCTTGCCCTGGCGGCGGCAGGTATGGCGCTGCTCAGCTCCTGCCAAAGTCCCGGGAACAGCTCCGGGCAGGGGGCACCCGCCACCCCGACGACAGTTGCCGCCTTCGACTCTGCTTATCCAGACCAGGGCGTCATTGTTTCCGCTGACGGGTTGTACCAACTGATGCCGGACTTCCATTGCCGTGATGACGGACCGGATTCTGAGGACTCCAGGTGCCTCACCTTGAGCTGTCCGGCTATGGCCAGCAGCGCCCGGGAAGGAAGAACCGTCATCTGGAAACGTGCGCCGAGGGCGATCGCCAACCCCGGGTGGCACGATTGGGTTCCTGTCGGGCCGCCCACCTGCTTTTACGATCCAGCAGCCTGACGGCGGCGAGTCTCCTCTAATACCCCCGAACGCCTGCGAACCACGACGAGCCAGTCAGCGGCCAGTGGTTCGCGTGCGGACCTGGAGAACAGGTCTAGGAGAACCAGGTGCCGGGAGGGCCCATCAACAGCAGGAAGCTGAAAACAGCCCCCACCGCAACAAGGGTCACCACGATGGCCAGAATGGGGTTCCTCAAAACCCAGGCCTGTGCCTTCTCGAATCCACCGCGAGGGGTCTCGCCGCCTTCGGCCAAACGCCAAGCGCCGGCAAGCAGTCCACGCCGGTCGAGGGACTTCTCCATGGGAACGGTGGCATAAGGAATCACAGCCGAGGCGATGGCAAGAAGACCGGTTTTTGCGGGCCACTTCTGGTTGATCCAGGTGAATGCAGCCGTGGCGGCGTAGCAAAGGAACACGAAGCCGTGGATGCCACCGGCGATGCTCACTCCCATATCCGTGGTTTTGGTGACGTACTTCAGGAACAACCCGATCAACAAAAGCGTCCATGTCACGGCCTCGGCGAAAGCGACGGTACGGAACAGGGTGCGCGGCTGCATGGGAGTCCTCGGGTAGAAAGCGGGGAGACACCTTATTCTATCGCCCGTAGAACTACACGTGGAAGCGCGGGACTCGTTACCTCTTGGAGCGTGCTTGGACGAGGTTGGCGTACGGAAGCCGCCCGAAGGAAGCCACAAATTCGGCGTGCAGGGAAGCCTCGGCAGCGTTTACCTCTGACGCCGGGAGCTCCTTCCATGCAACCACCAGGTCCAACGCATCGCGCAGTTGCCAGACAAGCCGTGCATCCCACACCACGGTGGGCCGCCCACGGCCGTAGTCCAGAAATTCCTGTATCTGCTTCCGCAGACCACGGTTGCCATGGCTTCCGGCGCTGGCCTTGCCGATATAGAGCACGGAGGCTTCGGCTACCCACTCTTTTTCCAAGGAGTCCCGGCTGAGGGATGGGTCCTTCTTCTTGAATGTGCCAGCGGTGCTCTTGGTGAGAAACGCGACGTCAAAATCTGAGGGGCGAAGCAGGACCCAGATGCCGGGACCCATGGGAATGCGCATTGGATCGAGCTCGTCCAGGGCTCGAAAGCCTGCGAAGCCTGCATCGGTAAGCGACTTTTTGGTGAAGAGCATGCTCCATTGTCCCTGTGGTGGACACGACGACGCCTCCATTCCGTAAGGCCGACGACAGCAGTGCATCTCGCCGTCCGCAGGAAGCGGCAGCTCCGTCCGGGTTTACCTGTCGCGCCGCACGGCAACCTATGCAAAGCAGGCGCGTCCTTGCCGCTGAGTCCCACTGCAAAGCCGCTCTCATGACCCGCAAGTTCGGCCTGAATCGCAACTGACGGACCCCAAACCGTGAAGCAGTCCTTTCAGCGTTGACAGCCGCTTGTGACCCGTGCCATATTCAAAGCGTGAACCTGTCAGACAGCCGGACAGCTGGACAGCTCGAGTTTCCGGGCGACGCCGCTGCACATACGCCGATCTCCCGCATCTCCGCGGCAGAAGCGGTCTTCGCAGCGTTGCGGCGTGCGATCGAGGGCGGCCAATTCGATATTGGCACCAAGCTGAGCTCGGAAGCCACCCTCGCAGCGCAGTACGGCGTGAGCCGCTCCGTCATCCGTGAGGCGCTGCGGTCCTGCAACACCTTGGGCCTGACCATGACCAAGACCGGCAAGGGCACGTTCATCGTGGCCAATAAGGTTGCAAATGACCTTACCTTGGGTCAGTACAGCGCGCGTGATCTCAACGAGGCCCGTCCCCACATCGAGATCCCCGCAGCCGGCCTCGCAGCACAGCGAAGGACGGACGAAGAACTCGAGCACCTCAAGGACATCGTCCAGGAGATGCTCAACGAGACCGACCCGGAAGCATGGGTGTCCCTGGACGCCAGTTTCCATTCGGCGGTGGCCCGTGCCAGCGGAAACAGGGTGTTCGCCAGCGTCGTGTCGGATATTCGCGAAGCCTTGGCCCATCAGTCGGAAACCCTGAACCTGGTGGCCGACAGGCAGAAGCGTTCGGACGAAGAACACGTTGCCATCCTCAAGGCGATCGAGTCCGGCGATTCCCATGCCGCCAGCAACGCCATGGCTGACCACTTGAACGCAGTCAGCGTTGCCCTGGACACGATTCTCAGCAAATGAACCATTCAAAGGACACCATGCCCGTCCCCACAGCACCGGCCCAAGAGGCCCACGCACCGGAAATCGAAGCGCCCCGCCACGTCCCACTGGTCGAAGTGACCCGTGACGGCTTGGTGGAGAGCGTCCACTACGGCTCGTTGGTTGCAGTCGCCGCAGATGGCAGCATCACAGCTTCCGCAGGCGAGCCCGAAGCCCCCATGTACCCCCGCTCCAGCCTGAAACCGATGCAGGCCGTCGCATTGCTGAAGGCAGGCCTTGACCTTCCCCAAAATCTTCTTGCGCTCACTGCGGCGAGCCACTCGGGCGCAGCGATGCACCAGGAAGGCGCCCGGGAAATCCTGAAACTCCACGGCCTCACTGAAGAAGCCATGGCCAACAGCACGGATCTTCCCTACGGCGTCCAGGAGCGCGAGGAATGGCTCCGTGCCGGTAATGGCCCCACGCACATTGCCCAGAACTGCTCCGGAAAGCACGCATCCATGGCTGCCGTCTGTGTCATCAATGGATGGCCGGTTGAGGGATACCTCTACCCGGAGCACCCGTTGCAGGTCCTGGTCCGTGACACCATCACGGAACTGACCGGCGAGGAAGCTGCGGCAGTCAGCACCGATGGCTGCGGGACTCCCCTCTTTGCGCACTCGCTGAATGGCATGGCCCGCGCTTACGGCCGCTTGGCCGCTGCGGATGAGGACTCCAATGAAGGCAAAGTAGCGCACGCCATGCGCCGCTTCCCGGAAATGGTGGCCGGCGAGGGCCGCGATGTCACCGCCATCATGCGTGCGGTCCCGGGGTTGCTGGCCAAGGACGGTTTTGAAGGCCTCCAGCTGGTAGGCCTCCCGGACGGCACCGGTGTGGCAGTCAAGATTTCCGACGGCGGGGACCGCGCCCGCATGCCGGTCACCGTTGAAGTACTCCGCGCGCTGGGCATCGACGGCGGCAGCTTGGATACGCTCCAGAGCCCACCCGTGTTGGGCGGTGGCCTCCCGGTCGGGGAGCTCCGCGCGGCCAAAATTTTCAATAAGAACTAAGCAAGGACAGCTATGACCACCGTCGATCAGGCGATCCCCCTCCGTTCCGAACATGACCTCCTGGGTGACCGCAACGTCCCCGCGGATGCCTACTGGGGCGTCCACACGCTCAGGGCAATCGAGAACTTCCCCATCACCGGGCAGGCACTCTCCACCAACAAGCACCTCGTCCGTGGCCTGGCCGCGGTCAAGCAGGCCGCAGCACGCACCAACCACGAGCTTGGCCTGCTGGACGCCGAGCGCGCCGGCGCCATTGAGCAGGCCTGCCAGGACATCATGGACGGCATGCTGCACGAGCAGTTCATGGTGGACGTGATCCAGGGTGGAGCCGGGACCAGCTCCAACATGAACGCCAATGAGGTGATCGCCAACCGTGCCCTGGAGATCCTGGGCCACCCCAAGGGCGAGTACTCAAAGCTGCACCCGAACGATCACGTGAACCTCAGCCAGTCCACCAATGACGTGTACCCCACGGCGGTCAACCTGGCCACTATCTTCTCCGTGAAGGAACTCCTGGAGGCCCTGGAAGAGCTGGAAGTTGCCTTTGCCGAGAAGGGCCGGGAATTCCGGACCGTCGTCAAGATGGGCCGCACGCAGTTGCAGGACGCCGTTCCCATGACCTTGGGCCAGGAATTCGGCGGCTACGCCGTGACCATCGGCGAGGACCGGGCGCGCTTGGACGAGTCCCACATGCTGATCCACGAGATCAACCTGGGTGCAACGGCCATCGGCACCGGTTTGAACGCCCCGGTGGGCTACGCGGACGCCGCGTGCCGCCACCTCGCCGAGATCACCGGCCTGCCCCTCATCACCGCCGCTGACTTGATCGAGGCCACCCAGGATGTTGGTGCGTTTGTGCACCTGTCCGGCGTGCTGAAGCGAGTGGCTGTGAAACTCTCCAAGATTTGTAACGATCTCCGCCTGTTGTCCTCCGGACCGCGTGCGGGTTTGGGCGAGATCAACCTGCCGGCTGTCCAGTCCGGTTCGTCGATCATGCCTGGCAAGATCAATCCGGTGATCCCGGAAGTGGTCAGCCAAGTGGCGTACGAAGTCATCGGGAACGATGTCACCGTCACCATGGCCGCGGAGGCCGGCCAGCTCCAACTCAACGCCTTCGAACCCATCATTGTGCACAGCCTGCACAAGAGCATCTCCCACCTGGAAGCGGCTTGTCGCACCCTCACGGCTCGCTGTGTCCGGGGCATCACCGCAAACACCGAACGGCTACGGCTTACCGTGGAGCAGTCGATCGGTCTTGTCACGGCATTGAACCCCCATATCGGTTACGCCTCCGCCACCGCCATCGCCCAAGAAGCGTTGGCCACCGGCAAGGGCGTGGCGGAACTCGTCCTGGAGCATGGCCTGCTGACGGCAGCCCAGCTCGAGGAACTTCTTAGCCCCGAACGTCTGGCAAATCTCAGCAAATAGGCCGAAACTGGCCAGAATGAATCGGCTTTAGCCAGCCGTCCCGCCCCATGAGGCCCACCCCCACGTGGCGATGCTTTGTGTGCCCGGATCCCAAGCCGGACGCGCCCAAGGCAGCCCCAACAGGACACCCCAAAGGATTCCAATGACCAACCCCATCACGGACCACACGGTCCCACCCCAAGCCCACGCCAACGAGAAGTCGCTCCACAAAGAGGACGCGGGCTACCACAAGGACTTGAAGCCCCGCCAGATCCAGATGATCGCCATCGGCGGAGCAATCGGCACCGGCCTGTTCCTCGGTGCCGGTGGGCGCCTGAACGCGGCCGGACCTTCCCTGGTCATCGCTTACGCGGTCTGTGGCTTCTTCGCGTTCCTGATCCTGCGTGCACTGGGCGAGCTCGTTTTGCACCGCCCCAGCTCCGGCTCGTTCGTCTCCTACGCCCGCGAGTTCTACGGCGAGAAGGCAGCGTTCATCTCCGGCTGGTTCTACTGGATCAACTGGGCAACCACCACCATTGTGGACATCACCGCAGCGGCGCTCTACATGAACTTCTTCGGCAAATACGTCCCGTGGATGGGTGCCGTGCCTCAGTGGGCCTGGGCTTTGATCGCCCTGGTGGTTGTGCTGAGCCTGAACCTTGTTTCCGTGAAGGTCTTCGGCGAAATGGAGTTCTGGTTCGCTTTGATCAAGGTCGCTGCTTTGGTGGCGTTCCTTTTGGTGGGTACCTACTTCGTGATCTTTGGTACGCCGGTTGATGGTCAAACGGTTGGCTTCAGCCTCATCTCCGACAACGGTGGCGTCTTCCCGAACGGCGTCCTGCCCATGATCATCCTGATGCAGGGTGTGCTGTTCGCTTACGCATCGATCGAACTCGTGGGTACCGCGGCCGGCGAAACCCCCAATCCGGAAAAGATCATGCCCAAGGCCATCAACTCCGTGGTCTTCCGCATCGCAGTGTTCTACGTCGGTTCCGTCATCCTGTTGGCCTTGCTGCTGCCGTACACCTCTTACGAGAAGGGCGTCAGCCCGTTCGTGACGTTCTTCGGCTCCATCGGTGTCCAGGGCGTGGACGTCATCATGAACCTCGTGGTGCTGACCGCCGCGTTGTCCTCGCTGAACGCCGGGCTGTACTCCACCGGCCGCATCCTCCGCTCCATGTCCGTTGCAGGTTCGGCTCCCAAGTTCGCACAGCGCATGAACAAGGCCGGTGTTCCCTACGGCGGCATCGCCATCACGGCCGGCGTCTCCCTCCTCGGTGTTCCCCTGAACTACCTGGTGCCCTCCGACGCCTTCGAAATCGTCCTGAACGTGGCCTCCGTGGGCATCATCGTCACCTGGGCCACCATCGTCCTCTGCCAGATGCAGTTGAAGCGCTGGTCGGACAAGGGGTGGGTCAAGCGGCCATCCTTCCGATTGTTCGGAGCCCCGTACACGGGCTGGTTGTCCTTGGTCTTCCTTGCGGGCGTCCTGATTATGGTGTTCATCGAGTCCCCTCTCACCATGCTGGTCACCGCGATCGCCTGCGCTCTCATGGTGTGGGGTTGGTTCCTGTGCCGTAAGCAGATCCACGAGCTCGCAGCTACCCGCGACGGTTTCACGGGCAGTGCACCCGTGATCGCCAACCGCCCCCTCCCGGGCGGAGACAAGTAGCAGCGTCCAACAGCTCACGACGGCGGCACCAGGTTCCGTAACAACGGAACCGGCGGTGCCGCCGTCGTCGTTTACCGTCCCAGCCGGGTGACAGACGCGGAGTGAGGTGCGGACGTGGCGGAGGCAGACATCGGAACTTGCCTGACTAGTATTGGTCCATGGCTGTCACAGACGAGGCGATCAGCAAGATCAAAGACATGCTGATCCGGGGGGAACTCAAGGCCGGAGACCGGCTCCCGCCCGAGAAGGAACTGAGCGAACGGCTTGGCCTGTCGCGGAGTTCGCTCAGGGAGGCTGTGAAGGCCCTGGAGCTGATCCGGGTGCTGGACGTCCGCCGCGGCGATGGCACCTATGTGACCAGCCTGGATGCCAAGCTGCTCAACGAGGCCGTGGCTTTTGTGGTTGACCTCCACCAGGACCGTTCCATCCTTGAACTTTTTGAAGTCCGCAGGATCCTGGAGCCCGCCACGGCGCACCTGGCTGCCGGCAAGATCACCCCCGAGGCGATCCTCAGGCTTCGCGGCACCATGGACGGGATCGATGAGAACACGGACGTGCAGGAGCTGGTGGCCCACGATCTCGAATTCCACGGCATTATCACTGAGGCCGCGGGAAACGACTACCTGGGCAGCCTCCTGGAAGCTCTCTCCAGCAGCACGGTCCGGGCCAGGATCTGGCGCGGCCTGACCCAGGAAAAGGCAGTGGCGCACACCCTTGCAGAACACCACGCAATCGTGGACGCCCTGGAGCGTGGGGATGCTGAGCTGGTGAAAGCGCTGGTGACTGTGCACGTCAGCGGCGTGGAGAACTGGCTCCGGCAGTCGCTCTAAACCCCGGCACCCGGTGGGACCGGTGTGACCGGTGGGACCGGTGTGACCGCCAAGCCGTAGGTGCGGATGGCAGTTTCCTCCAGCACAGCGTCCTGCTCCGCCGGGCTCAACGTGGACACCAGTTCCAGGAGCACATCCAGGGTCCGGCCGTAAGGAGCGCCGAGTGTGCTGACGGGCCAGTCGACGCCCAGCATCAGCCGCTCGGCACCGAAGCAGTCCAGTGCTTGGTCGAAAAGGGGCCGCAGAGCCTGGGCGGTGTAGTCGACGCCCGCCAGATGCAGTCCGGACAGTTTGGCCACCGTGTTCGGCTCCCCGGCGAAAGCACGGAAACCGTTGAGCCACAGGTCCATCGCTGCGGCATCAGCCACGGGTGGTTTGCCCAGATGGTCCAACACCACCGTCAGCTCCGGAAGGTCACGGGCCAAGCGCGCGGCACTGTCCAGATGCCGCGGAAACGCATCGGCAACGTCGAAGGCCAAACCCCTGCGGGCCAGCAATCCCAGTGACTCCCGCACTGCGGCGAGGTCCAGGAAGTCGGAGCGGGGATCGTCATGGATCAGGTGCCGCACTCCCCTGAAGGCCTCCTGCGCGGCAAACCGGTCCAGCTGGTCAGCGGCAACCGCAGGCGAATCGAGCCGCACCCAGCCCACCACGCCCAGCACCCAGGGGTTATCCCGGGCCACTGCCAGCATGCTCTCCGTGTCAGCCACGGAATCGTCCGCTTGAACCAGCACCGCGCCGCGGACTCCTGCTGCCTCCAGCGTCTCCTGCGCTTCGTGAGCGCCGAAACTCCGGAACAGCGCCCCGTGCTGCGGTCCCAGCCATGAGTATTGCCGCTGGCCGCCGGTGACAGACGTGTCCAGGTTCCACAGGTGCACGTGTGAATCAATCACGGCCAACAGCCTCCAAAGCTGCCCACAACCCTTCCGGGAGGGGTTCCTCCATCCGGGCCGCATTGGTCTGAACCTGTTGAGGGGTGGTTGCTCCAACTGTCACGTTCACCACCGCCGGATGCCGCAACGGGAACTGGATGGCCGCCGTCGGAAGTTCAACGCCGAAGTCCCGGCACACCGAGGCGAGCGCCCGTGCCCGTTCCAGGACGGCCGGCGGCGCCTGCTGGTAGTTGTAATGCGCGTCGTCAGGGACTTCGGGATTGGCCAGCAGGCCGGAGTTGTAGGCGCCAACGTTGACGACGCCGGTGCGGCGCTCCACACAGCGGCTCAGCAAGGGAACGTCGGGCTGCTCCAGCAGCGTGTACCGTCCGGCGAGCATCACCAGGTCCAGGTCTGCGGCTTCGACGCATTCCAAGGCAGCTTCCGCCGAGTTCAGTCCCACGCCGATGGCTTTGACCAGTCCCTCGGCCCTGAGCTTCTCCAAGGCCGGCAGGCCCTCCGCTATTCCCGCTTGGAGGTCATGAACGTCCGCGTCATGGAGGTACGCGATGTCCACGTGGTCAAGGCCGAGCCGTTCGAGGGAATCTTCGATGCTGCGCCGGATGCCGGCCTCCGAGAAGTTCCACACGCGCTTTTTGTCCGCGGGAACGTCAAAACCTTCAGGATCCCGTCCCGACCCTGCCGAGGGCTCCAGTAAACGGCCCACTTTGGTGGAGATGACGAACTCATCCCGGGGTTTGTCCCTGAGGACAGCACCCAGCCGTTGCTCCGAAAGGCCAAGGCCGTAGTGCGGTGCGGTGTCGAAGTACCGGATTCCCGCATCCCACGCGGCCAGGATGGTGGCCAGTGCCTGGCCGTCTGGAATGGCGCGGTACAGGTTCCCGATTCCGGCCCCGCCAAAGCCGAGCTTTCCCAGTTGGCCGGCACCCAATGCACTCATGGCAGTTCCCATACCTTGTGGATACCCGCATCCTGCCCCGAGTAATCGTCCTGGACCTCCAGGAGTTCAGCCATTGTGGCCTGCCAAGGGACGTTGGCAGGGTGGTCGGCGAGCGCATGCCGCATGGCCTGGTAATCCTCCACGTCCACCACGTGGAAAAGGTCCAGCCCACTGCGCCAGATCCGCCAGTTCAGGACGCCTGCTTTCTTGAGGGCAGTAACCAGCTCCGCGGGGATGTGCGCGTGAGCATCGGCGTATTCGGCCTCACTTCCTGGCTTGAGCCGGGTGTGGAGGGCAATTGACTCACTCATCGTCCGCACCTGCTTTCAGGAACAGCTCCAGCACGGGAACGGCAACGTCCGGCCTCTGCACTGGAAGCTTGATGGTCAGTGTTCCCGGCGGCTGGCCACCGGGGGTAAGGTTCATGGCCTGCTGTTCGGGGTCCACTTCTCGGAGGAATACCTCCGAGGCATCGTTGAGCAGCTGGGCGTAGTCCACTTTCCCTGCCAGCCCGGGCAGGTGCACAAACTC
This sequence comes from Paenarthrobacter ilicis, assembly GCF_016907545.1. Taxonomy (NCBI): domain Bacteria; kingdom Bacillati; phylum Actinomycetota; class Actinomycetes; order Micrococcales; family Micrococcaceae; genus Paenarthrobacter; species Paenarthrobacter ilicis. The sequence goes on from NZ_JAFBCD010000001.1 coordinate 3,647,877, forward strand.
GAACGGCCAGGCAAAGAGGTGCACGTAGAGCCAATCGCCGCGCTGGGTGTAGCGGGCATCGGGGGGCGCCGTGAATGCGGAGGGTCCGGCGCCGTAAACGGCGCGTCCATGGAGCTTCATCCATTCCCCCATGCCAGCCAGTGATGCCAACGCCCGGGGGTCCAGGTTTCCCCTGCCCGTGGGCCCTACGTTGAGCAGCAGGTTGCCGCCCTTGGACACACCATCCACCAGCATCCGGATCAGCAGATCCACGGACTTGTAGTTCAGGTTGTCACGGTCGTAGCCCCAGCTTCCGTTGAGGGTCTGGCAGGCCTCCCAGGTGAGTGGGTCGCCGTCGAGCATCATGGGACCGGCTGGCTGGTACTGCTCGGGGGTGACGAAGTCCCCGGGGATATCCAGGCGATCGTTGACCACGATCCCCGGCTGCAGCTCACGCACCATGGCCAGCAGCGCCTGCGAGTCCCAGTCCTCACGGCCCTTGCCGCCCCAGAATTCCTCCCCGCCCAGGCCGGCGTAGGAAAAGTCGAAGAACAGGTAATCGATGGTGCCGTAATTGCTGAGGAGCTCACGCACCTGGCCGTGCAGGTACTCGCGGTAGCGAGCCATGTCCCGCCCGGCGTTGAAACGTTCGACGTCGGCCGTGTTGCGTTGCGGGTGTACCCCGTCAAGGGTGAAGTCCGGGTGGTGCCAGTCAATCAGGGAGTGGTAGAAACCCACTTTCAAGCCTTCGGCCCTCAGCGCTTCCACGTAGGGCGTGATCAGGTCGCGGCCGGCGGGCGTGTTGGTGGCTTTGTAATCCGTCAACGCCGAGTCCCAAAGGCAGAAGCCATCGTGGTGCTTGGTGGTGAGGACCACGTACTTCATTCCCGCGTTCTTCGCGGCGCGGGCCCACTCCCTGGGGTCATAGAGATCCGGATCAAAACGCCGGAAGTACTGCGCGTAGGCTTCAACGCTGATCTCCTCCCGGTTCATGACCCACTCGTGGCGGGCGGGCAGGGCGTAAATGCCCCAGTGCACGAACATGCCAAAACGTGCCTCTTCGAACCATGGTGCGTGCTGGATCAACGCGCGTCCTTCCATACGGGGCCGTCGGGAAAGCTGTATGCGGCCAGTGTTTCACGGAGCATCTGGTTCCCGGCTCCCGCAGCAGCCGGCGGCCAGTAGGAGCCGTGGTGAACATCCACGGGGGTGACGAAGTGTTCGTGGAGGTGGTCCACAAATTCGATGGTCCTGCCTTCTTTGGTCCCGGAAACGGCAATGAAATCGACCATGGACAGGTGCTGCACGGCTTCGCAGAGGCCAACGCCCCCGGCATGCGGGCAGACCCGGACGCCGAACTTGGCGGCCAGCAGGAGAATGGCGATGTTCTCGTTGACGCCTGCCACCCGGGCAGCATCGATCTGCAGCACCTGCAAAGAACCGGCCTGGAGCATCTGCTTGAACACCACGCGGTTCTGCACGTGCTCCCCGGTGGCTACCGGAATCGGCGCTACCCCGCGGGCGATCGCTGCGTGCCCCAGGATGTCGTCCGGGCTGGTGGGTTCCTCGATCCAGGCAATGTCATAGGGAGCCAAGTGGGCCATCCAGTCGATTGCTTCCTGGACGTCCCAGCGCTGGTTGGCATCAACGGCGATTTTTATGTCCGGTCCCACGGCGGCCCGGGCGGCCCGAACCCGGCGGATGTCGTCCTCGAGGTTGGCCCCCACTTTCAGCTTGATCTGCTGGAATCCATCGGCCACGGCTTCCTTGGCCAAGCGCGTCAGTTTGCGGTCGCTGTACCCCAGCCAGCCCGGCGTCGTGGTGTACGCGGGGTAGCCGCCGGCCCGGAGCTCCGCTGTCCGCGCCGCCCGGCCAGGTTCAGCGGCCCGCAGGATGGCCAGGGCTTCGTCCGGCGTCAGCGCATCGGTGAGGTATCTGAAGTCCACCAGGGCAACCAATTCCTCAGGCGCCATCCGACTCAGCAACTCCCACAAGGGAAGTCCGGCGCGTTTGGCTTTGAGGTCCCACAGTGCGTTGACCACCGCTCCGATGGCCATGTGCATGACTCCCTTTTCCGGGCCCAGCCAGCGGAGTTGGGAATCGTGGGCCAGGAGTTTCCATGTTGCTCCCATGTCATTGAGGAGGTCCTCCACGGAGCGGCCCAAGATGTGGTCCCGGAGCGCTGCAATCGCGGCCGTTTCCACCTCGTTGCCGCGGCCAATGGTGAACACGAAGCCGTGGCCCTCGTGCCCATCGTCCGCGTCGGTCCCGATGATCAGGTACGCCGCGGAGTAGTCCGGGTCCGGATTCATGGCGTCCGAGCCGTCCAGTTCCAGGGATGTGGGAAAGCGGATATCAAACGTATCCACTGATGTAACGACGCTCATGGGGCTCCTGAAGTGAGACGCAATCTTGCGCTGAGCCTAAACATCGGATGTATCCCTTGTCAACGGGTCACATTTCCGTATTATGGGTGACAACACCACACTAGAGCTCGGATGTTAGTTCCCTACGCACGGAGGAAGCCATGACCATGAAATTCGCCAGGCTGGGCGCTGCCGGAAGCGAACAACCGGCCGTCATCGCCACCGACGCCCACGGCACCCGGAAATACTTCAGCCTGCTGTCCCTCACGGCAGATATCGACGGCGGATTCCTCGCCTCGGATGGCCTGGAACGGACCCGCGCAGCCCTGGAAAAAGGCAAACTGCCGGAAATTTCCGCTGACGGGCTGCGCATCGGCGCCCCCGTAGCGCGCCCCGGAGCAGTGGTGGCCATCGGCCTGAACTACACCGCGCATGCCGCCGAATCCGGTGCTGCACCACCCGAGGTCCCTGTTGTTTTCCTGAAGCCCACCAACACCATCGCTGGCCCCCACGATGCTGCCCCCATCCCGCCGGAATCGGAAAAATACGACTGGGAGGTGGAGCTCGCCATCGTGATCGGCAAGGAAGCGTCATACCTTTCCTCGGAGGACGAGGCCCAGGACTGCATCGCAGGCTACGCCGTGGCCAACGATCTTTCCGAGCGCGATTACCAGATCCCCGGCGCCGCGGGCCAGTGGACGAAGGGGAAGTCCCTGCCCGGATCCACTCCGCTGGGTCCGTGGCTGGTACCCGCCACTGACATCGATGCCGGCAATCTCCGACTCCAGACGCTGGTCAACGGCGAGGCCCGCCAGGATTCCACCACCGCGGACATGATTTTTGACCCCGCCACGATCGTCCACCACCTCAGCCAGTACATGGTCCTGGAGCCCGGCGACGTGATCATCACCGGCACTCCCGAGGGCGTGGCAATGTCCGGCCGGTTCCCCTTCATCCAGCCCGGCGACGTGGTGGAACTGGAGATCGAGGGCCTGGGCCGCCAGCGGCAAGAGTATTTCCGGGCGACAGCTTCCCGCCCCACCGCTGTGGCCACGGCCTGACACCATGGCCGCCATCGGGAACGAAGAGTTCAAAGGCTTGGCAGCACTGGTCACCGGCGGGGCGTCCGGGATCGGCGCCGCGATCGCGGACCGTCTCGCCGCCGGAGGCGCGCGGGTAGCGGTACTCGACCTGGCCCCGGAAGCCAGCCCGCACTTTGGCGTGTACTGCAATGTGGCCGATGACGCCTCGGTGCGGGACGCCGTCGAACGCGTCAGCCAGGAGTTCGGCCGCCTGGACATCGTGGTCAACAACGCCGGGATCGGCGCCCAAGGCGATATCGCCGCGAATCACGACGACGAATGGCTGCGGGTACTCAACGTCAACGTGGTGGGAATCGCCCGGGTCAGCCGCGCCGCCCTGCCGTACTTGCGCCAATCCTCCGCTGCCGCGATCGTCAACACCTGTTCTGTCGCGGCCACCGCGGGTTTGCCGCAGCGCGCGCTGTACTCGGCGTCCAAGGGTGCGGTGTTGTCCCTGACGCTGGCCATGGCTGCCGACCATGTCCGCGAGGGCATCCGCGTCAACTGCGTCAACCCCGGCACGGCGGACACACCGTGGGTCACCAGGCTTCTGGATTCCGCCGCAGACCCTGCCGGCGAGCGCGCAGCCCTCAACGCCAGGCAACCCCATGGCCGACTGGTGGCGGCAGCCGAGGTTGCCGGCGCGGTGGCTTACCTGGCCAGCCCGCTGTCCGGCTCCACCACCGGCACGTCATTGGCGGTCGACGGCGGCATGCAGGGACTGCGGTTGCGTCCCGTTCAGCAGGCGTGACGTAACGCAACGGGGGCGCAACGTCCTTGGTTCCCGGTTCGCCTATGCTCAACTCCAACGGAATCAACGGCGATTTACCAAGATTTACCAAGGAGACACGGCCATGAGCAGCTGGCGCATCAGGGATTTCCATTCGTCCGACCTCGACGGCATCCTGCACCTCTGGGAATCGCTGAAAGCCGAAGGAGTCGAGCCGGTGTACGCCTTGTCCGAGGTCCTGGCGTCCTGCGAGAAGGACCATGCCGTGGTGGCGGTGCAGGGCGAACAAGTGGTGGGTGCCGCGGTGGGACGTGCCGCCCATGACCAAGGATGGATCGTTTTCCTGGCCACCCTGACCGAATTCCGCGGACGCGGCATAGGCACCTCGCTGCTGTCCGCCGTCGAAAACCGCATGGCACCCCACGGCCTCAACAAGTTGTCCGCGCTGATGCCGGAAACCGAGACCCGCGTGGAGGCATTCCTGGGCCGCGGCTTTGTGGTGAAGAAGAACCTGCGCTACTTCGAGCGGACCATTCCCGTGCAACGGCAGGAACTGGGGGCGCTGGGACTGCTGGGCGGCCGCATCCTGGCGCGGGACCTCTGGGAGAACGTGGCCGGCATGCGCCGCGAGAAGGAACTCCTGGAACGCCGGCTGGTGCTGCCGCTGGCCGAGGCCGATCTTGCCGATGAGTACGGCGTGGTTCCGCCGCGGGCCGTGGTGCTGTTCGGCCCTCCGGGCACAGGCAAAACCACTTTTGCCAAGGCGATCGCGTCACGCCTGGAATGGCCGTTCGTTGAGGTGTTCCCTTCACGCCTGGCCTCCGATCCCAAGGGCCTGGCCGGTGCTTTGCGGGAGACATTCCTGGAGATCGCCGAGCTGGAACACGCCGTGGTGTTCATTGACGAGGTGGAGGAAATCGCGTCCCAACGTGCCGGGGATCCGCCATCCCCACTGCAGGGCGTTACCAATGAGCTCCTCAAAATCATCCCGGCGTTCCGCGAACAGCCCGGACGGTTGCTGGTGTGCGCCACCAACTTCATCCGGGCCCTGGACACGGCGTTCCTGCGCCACGGCCGGTTCGACTACGTGATTCCCATCGGACTGCCGGACGTCCACGCCCGCGAAGCCATGTGGCAACGTTTCATCCCCGCAACCGTGGTGGATGCAGTGGACATTCCTTTGCTGGTGTCCCGCACCGAGGGCTTCTCCCCCGCGGACATCGAGTTCGCTGCCCGCAGTGCCTCCCAGCGGGCGCTGGAAAAAGCGGTGTACGACGACGGCTCCGGTCTTGCGTCCAACGGACGTAAGGGACCGGTCACCCAGGACTACCTCGACGCGATCGCCGACACCCGGACGACCGTGAGCCCGGAGGTGCACCAGGACTTCCTGGAGGACATCGACGCACTGGGACGGGTGTAGAAGCTGCCTCTCCGCGAGTTCGCGGGAATGCTGCGGGTACGCCGGAACTTTCCGGGCGATCCCGACGCATTCCCACGATTTCGGCGGCAGTCCTGCCGGGTCGCTACCCTATGAAACATGTCCACGAATCCACTGCGCCATGCCTTGTCCCGGATGGGCGGCCGCGATCCTCATGAGAAGCACCGCGCTTCCACGCCATTGGAGCTTTTCTTCGACCTGACCTTCGTCATCGCTTTCGGCGTTGCGGGGAACCAGTTTGCGCACGCGGTGGCGGAAGCCCACTTCGCTGCTGGCCTGTTGGGGTTTTGCTACGCCATGTTTGCCGTGATCTGGGCGTGGATCAACTTCACCTGGTTCGCCAGCGCCTACGACACCGACGATTGGGTATTCCGTGTTGTCACCATGGTGCAGATGGTGGGCGTGCTGATTCTGGCCATGGGGATCGAGCCCATGTTCCACTCGATTGTGGACGGTGACCACGTGAACAACGTGGCCATCCTGATTGGCTACATCGTGATGCGACTGGCCCTGATCGTCCAGTGGCTGCGTGCCGCAAGGCAGGATCCGGAGCGCCGGGAAACGTGTCTCCGTTACGCCAAGTACCTGGCCGTGGTTCAAGTCGGCTGGGTCCTGGCGCTGGTGATCGAGACCGACGTCCTCACCACCTTCCTGCTGGCTGCGCCCTTGTTCGTGCTGGAGATGGCGACTCCCTACTTCGCGGAACGGAAAATCCGGACGCCGTGGCACGCCCACCACATCGCGGAGCGGTACGGGCTGCTGGCCATCATTGCGCTGGGCGAGTGCCTTATTGGGGCCATCGAAACGCTGCGCGCCATTGTGGCCACCCATGGCTGGTCCATGGACGCAGCCCTGGTGGGCCTGGGCGGGACCGGACTGGCCTTTGCCATGTGGTGGATCTACTTCATCCTGCCCGCGGGACCGGCCCTGCACGTGCAGCGGCACCGGTCATGGGTCTTCGGTTACGGCCACATGTTCGTTTTCGCCGCGATCGCTGCCACCGGAGCAGGGCTGCACGTTGCGGCGTACTTCATTGACCACGAAGCCCAGATCCCCGCTGCTGGAGCCATTGCCTCGATTGCAGTGCCCATCATCCTGTTCAAGGTTTCACTCACCACCTTGTACTCGATCATGCTGGGTCCGGACAGGGAGCTCCTGCTGAGTTCGGCTGTGGTGGTGGTTGCCGTAGCCGGCAGCATTGGCATGGCAGCTGCCGGCGTCTCCGTGCCCTTGTGCATGCTGGAAATGATGGCCGTGCTGGGCCTGTCAATCGTGTACGACGAGCGGCGCGGGCACAAAGGCCGGGCTGCGGCACTCCGTCGGCTGGAAACCGCCGCGGGCTGAGCCATCCCCCTCGCGTTGCGGGGCCCGTTCTACGCCCCAAATCCCCCGACAAGCACGCGGAGCGGGCCCCGCAACGGGAATCGAGGGTCCTATTCCGGTGCGATCCGGTCCAGTTCAGGCAACAGGTGCGGGTTGATCCGCTTCAGGATCAGCTCGACTTCCTCCCGGGGAACGGCCGCGTACAGCACCGGACGGGCATCGGCATACCGGGTTGTTGGGGGTTTGTCCGGCCACTTCTCCGCCAGGGCCCGGACACGTTCCGGCAAGGAGTTATGGGCGTTGTCGGCGATCTTCACCAACGTGGCGTCGTGGTCCTCCGCAACCAGCCGGATGCCGGCGTCGTAATCATCCGGGTCGTCGTGGAAGCGGCGGGTGACGCGCTCGATGATGTCCACCGCCCGCTCCGAGACACCCATGTCCAGCAGTGCCTGCCTGGTGATGGGAGTGTCCTCGGCAATGTCGTGGAGGTACCCCGCGATCTGGATGTCATCATCAAAGTCAGCAAGTGCATCACCCACGGCCAACACGTGCTCACGGTACGGGCGCTTGAGTTTGTCCTTCTGCCGGTTATGCGCCACCTCGGCAAGCACTTGGGCTGTTTCTACGGTAAATCGTGGTTCGGTCATGCTGGCCTCCGGATGGATGAGGTGGACTTGTCCCGCATTCAGGCTATCCGTTGCCCGCTTGCGCCGTTTACCAGTCCTGCACGGCCCTGGCGGCAACAGCTACGGTGACAGCGCGCGGCAAACGCTGCGCCACCCCAGCGGCCACGCGGTTGAACAACCCGGACACTACGCTTCCCGGTGTTCCCTTGCGCTCCAAGGCTTTGAGCGCGGTGCCCACAACCTGGGCGGACGTTTGCATCTTACCCACAGCACCGGACTGGCTTCCCAGGACATCAAAGAACTCAGTGCGCGTGGCGCCGGGGCAGAGCGCCAGGACATTGAGGCCCGAAGCCTTGGTTTCGTGGGCAACGGCCTCGGTGAAGCTCAACACAAATGCTTTGGTTGCGCCGTAAACCGCCATGCCGGGAATCGGCTGGAAGGCGGCGGTGCTGGCCACATTCACCAGTGCGCCCTTGCCGGAGCTGATCAGTCCGGGCAGGAAAGCGTGGGTGAGATCAACCAGAGTCGCCACGTTCAAGGAGATCTCCGAGGCAATAACGTCCGGGTCTTCCTCCACGAAAGGCGAGTGGGTGCCAAATCCTGCGTTGTTGATCAACGTGTCAACGGCGATTCCGCGACCATCCAGCTCCTTGAACAGTTCACGCCCCACGCCTGGTTTGCCCAAGTCCATTGGCAAAACAGTCACCGTCACTCCGTGCTTGGTGCGCAACTTCCCTGCCAGTTCCTCCAACCGCTCCGCCCGGCGTGCAACCAGCACAAGGTTGGCGCCATTGGCGGCGAACCGCTCAGCAAACTCAGCACCCAGTCCGGAGCTGGCGCCGGTGATGAGGGCAGTAGTGCCGGTGTAGGTCATGGTCATGGCGGTTCCAATCTGTGGAAGTCAAGGCAGCGGCGCAGTCCCCAGTGAGACTACGCGGGAAAGCTGGCAATAACCTGCCGGACCGCACTGCTCAACTGGAAGTTCCGGCAACCCAATCCGCCGGGCTCTGCCTGCTGGGGAACGTAGCCAAAGCCGAGCCCGTACACTGGATCAGCAAAGCCCAGCGACGCACTGGCACCGTCGTGCCCAAAGGCGCGGTAACTGCCGAACGGCATCCGGCTGTGCGATTTCATGAACACAGTTCCAAAGCAGCCGGACTCCCCGAACACCCGGTCAATGCCGAACACCTGCTCGGCGCTCACCTTGCGGATGGTCTCTTCCGTCAGGAGAGGCTCGACGGCGGTTTGCCCACCACTCGTGGCGGATCCGGACACCTCAGCAAGTCCCGTCAGCGCAGCTGCATAATTCCGCGCCATGCCCTCGGCGCTGGCCATCCCAGCCACCGAACTCAGGCCCGCTGCCCGCACCTCACGGATGTTGGGCAGGTCCAGGATCTCTCCCACCGCGGAGTTGGCGGCAAGGCCAAAGTGGCTTGCGGGGTCAACCCACGGCCACGAAGGATCGGCTGCCCAGCGGAACGGTGCAAAACGGGGTTCTTCAGCCTCGGGCAGGCCCAGGTAGAAGTGGGCTCCGGTCACGGATCGGATCCGTTGTTCGTAGACCTCTTGGAGTGTGGATCCGGTGATGCGCCGGCACAGTTCTTCCATGAAGATGCCGATGGTCAGGGCGTGATAGCCAAAGGCGGCGCCGGGCTTCCACAGCGGAGCAAGCCCGGCAAGCCTGGCAGCGGCGATTTCGGAGTTGTTGACCTCCTCCAGCGTCAGTCCACCCTCCACCCCCAAGAGCCCGGCTTGGTGGGAAAGAAGCTGGGAAACGGTGATTCCGGCTTTCCCGTTGGCAGCAAATTCCGGCCAGTAACCGGCCACGCGGGCCTCCAGGTCCAGCAGGCCGTCCTGCACCAGCAACGCGACGACCAACCCGGCCATGCCCTTGGAACAGGAGAAAACACCGGTGACGGAATCTTCCCGGATGTGGGGACCGCCGCTGAGGTCCAGCACCTTGACGCCCCGGTGGTACGCGGCAACCTGCGCCGAGTAGTCAGGGTCCTGGGCGAGGAAACGTTCGAAGAGCTGGGCTACGGGTTCAAATCCTGGGGCGACCACCTGTGAGTGCATCCAGCCAGCGTATAGGGCCGGGCCGTCAGGGGGCTGGAGCTTTCCACACCCACGGCTCCAAAGGCAGCTTCCCCGGGTCAAAGAACGGAAGCGCCGCGGAGAGCGGTCCGGCCGGAAGCCCCAGGGAATCCAGGATCACATCGCGCACGCGATCGGCGGAGAGTCCCACCGCGGAAAGGTCGCCCAGCGTCACGGCACCGTCGCGCTTTGCCAGCCTCACGCCGTCGTGGTTCACCACCAACGGAACGTGCGCATATTCCGGCACCGGCAGCCCCAACAGCGTGGCCAGATACACCTGCCGCGGCGTTGATGGGAGGAGGTCATCGCCGCGAACCACCTGGTCGATTCCCTGGGCGGCGTCGTCCACCACCACGGCCAGGTTGTAGGCGGTCACGTGATCATTCCTCCGCAGCACGAAATCGTCCACCACGCCGGTATAGGTGCCGTGCAACCGGTCCTCCACAGTCCATGCGGAGACCTCGGATCGGAGACGGATGGACGCTGGGCGCGACGCACTCCGGATGGCCCGCTCGGCCGGGCCCAGGTTCCGGCACGTACCCGGATACGCACCCTGCGGGGCGTGCGGAGCAGACGGCGCCTCCTGGATTTCCTTGCGCGTGCAGAAACACGGGTACGTGCGCCCGTCCGCTGTGAGGCGATCGATTGCGTCGTCGTACAGCGCCCCGCGCTCCGTCTGACGCACGACGGCGGCGTCCCACCGCACGCCTACAGCCTCCAGATCGCGGAGCTGCACAGCCTCCGCTCCGGCCCGTGCACGGTCCAGGTCCTCCACGCGAAGCAGGAAGTCGCGGCCCGTGGATTTGGCCAAGAGCCAGGCAAGGATGGCCGTCCGGAGGTTTCCAACGTGCAGCTCACCGGACGGGCTTGGGGCGAAGCGGCCAGCGGAAGTCATACAGCAAGCCTATGCGGCGGGGCGGGAGTGCCGGACGCACAAGAGCCCCTCAGCTACCGCAACGATTCGGTGGCTCAGGGGCTCTTGGTGCTGCCCGGACAAAGACGGGCGGGTGCGGAATGACAATGCTGTGAACAAGAGTCAATCAGCGGCTGCTTCCTTGCGGGAAGCCTGTGACAGGGCTGCGGGTGGTGTTCCGCGTGACCTGCTGCCTGCGGGCTTGGGCGGTAGCCCTTGCCTGCTTCGTTGCCACTATTTCAGCAGGAGACATACAGTAGGTGCAACAGACCTCGAGTGGATTGATCGATCTGACCAGTCTGGATGGAATTCAACGACAGGAAGTGGTCACTTTGCAGGAACTCGACGGCACGGACCGGCGAATCCTCGCGGCTTTGGACGAGGATCCCCGGGTGCCCATCATGGTCCTTGCGCAGAAACTTCACCTGGCCCGCGGCACAGTGCAGTCCCGACTGGAGCGGATGACAAGCTCCGGGGCACTGCGCGCCAACAGCAGCAGAGTCCTCCCCTCTGCGCTGGGCCGCGGAGTGGCCGCTGCGGTCAGCGCAGAACTGGACCAGAGCCATCTCAACGAGGCAATCGCGGCCCTGCGGCGAATCCCCGAGGTCCTGGAGTGCCACGCCCCCGCCGGAGATACTGACCTGGTGATCAGGGTGGTGGCGAAGAGTCCGGATGACCTCTACCGGGTCTCGGAGGAAATAAGGCTGTGTCCGGGGATCGTGCGGACGTCCACCAGCATGTTCCTGCGCGAAGTGATTCCTTACCGGACCACGGGACTCCTGGCCGGGTAGACGGGCGGCTGCCTAAACAGGCGGCCCGATATTCGTCTTGAGGTTCTTCATCACCAGCGTGGACGTCAGTCGTTCCACCGCAGGCAGCGCGGCCAACTCGTCGTCGTAAAAGCGCTGGTAGGCGGGCAAGTCGGCAGCGATGACCTTCAGCAGATAGTCCGGCGAACCGAACAATCGCTGGGCCTCCACGATGTTGGGGCTGGCGGCCACCCGATCCTCGAAATCCGCCATGGTGGTCCGGTCCACCTGGCGCAGCGTGACAAAGACGATCGCCTCGAAACCCAGTCCCACAGCGCCGGGGTCAATGTCCGCGCGGTAGCCGCGGATCACCCCGTCTTTCTCCAGATCGCGGAGCCGCCTGTGGCAAGGGGCCACAGTCAACCCCACTTTGGAGGCGAGCGCCGTGGCAGTCATCCGGCCATCTTCTTTGAGGTGGCGCAAAATACTTCTGTCGATTCCGTCAATCACGCATATATCTTACCCAAAGCAGCTGTCTCTGCGATAAAAACGGGAACACTTATGGCCAGTTTTTACCTAGAGTTTTCCCGTTCCCTAAAACTCTGGAGAGACCGTGAATCCGCAGCTGTTCCTCGCCTTCATCCTCGTTGCGGTCACCCTGGCGTGCACCCCGGGCGTGGACTGGGCCTACTCCATCTCGGCCGGCCTCCGCCAACGCAGCTTCGTGCCCGCAGTGGCGGGGCTGTGCAGCGGCTACGTGGTGCACACCTTGTTGATGGTGGCCGGGTTGGCGGCTTTGTTGGCCGGCGTACCAGGCCTCCTCGGGTGGTTGACCATCGCCGGCGCCGCGTACCTGCTATGGCTCGGCGTGGCCACCATCCGCTCATGGCGCGGGGCCACCTTCAGCGCGGAAGCCGGCGTCGTACATTCCGGAAACCAGCTCCGCACCTTCTTCCAGGGCATGGGCACCAGCGGCATCAATCCCAAGGGTTTGCTGTTCTTCGTGGCGCTGGTGCCGCAATTTGTGAGCACGGATGCCACACTCCCGGTGCCGGTGCAGTCTGGCTTGCTGGGCCTGACGTTCGTCCTCCTGGCCGGGCTCGTTTATACGGCCGTTGCTCTGACTTCCAGGAAGCTCCTCGCCTCAAGGCCCGGCGCAGCGCGGATTGTTACCCTCATCAGCGGAATCATCATGATCGGACTGGGAGCCGTGCTGTTGTCAGAACAAGTGCTCCCGCTGCTGGCATCAGTGGCCGGCGGATGATCCCTGGGGTTCAGGACGCCAGCAGCTCGTCCAACCGCTCGTAGCCCTCAATCACGCCGTAGTTCATGCCGGTGGACAAAGCCATGTCCCGCGCCTCAACCGTCGGGTAGACCTCGTGCGCCTGCATCCTGGTGCGGCCATCCACTTCTTCAAAAGTGGTGGTGCTGATGACCACCTGGTTGGGTGCGCCATCGAACTCCGAGGTCATGATGATCAGCGCATCCGTCTCCACGGAGTGGAAGACGCCGCGGAAGGAGAAGGGGTTCCCTGCGTCCCCATTCTCGTAGCGCCAGGTTCCACCCGTCACGGCGTTGTATTCCGTGACGTTCATGGACGTGCTGCGCGGCCCCAACCACTTGGCGAGCAGGTCGGGGTCCACGTGGGCTTTGAAGACGGCGCTGATGGGAGCGTCGAAGTCCCGGACGGTGTCTACAAAGGGAACGCCGGTTTCTGCAGTGATGGTGGTGGGATTGCTCATGTCAGTTCTCTTCCTTGTTTTCCTTGACCCAGGCGGGCAACGATGGCGCGCCGCACAGGGTCCGCCAGGGATTCCTACTCGCCGCCGAGCTGCCTGAAATCGTTCTCCCACAGGCGGCGCATTTCGGCGTCCTTGCGGATGAACTCCAGGGTCTCCAGCTCCTCCGCCGGGGCAGCCTTTTTGGACCACGGGGTCAACGTCCGGCGCCCCTGATCCAGCGCAAGCAAGGCCTTGTCCGTGAGCGCGTCATTGCGGAGGACCAAGCTGGTCTTGCGCCGCCGAAGGACCTCCTTCAACGCCGCCTGGGCCGATTCAACATCGCCCCTGGCCCGCTGCGAACGCGCCCTGATCAGCAGCAACGCCGCGGAGAGATCATCCGTGTTCAGCAAACCTTCCGTCCAGCGCACCACGTCCCGGTGACGTTCCAGCGCATGCGCCGCCGTGCAACGGGCCAACGCGGAAGGCAACGACGGCGGCAGGCCCACCACCGCTTCCAGCGCCGCCTCGGTCATCCCCATCTCCCGGAGGCAATGGGACAACGCCAGGAATACCGATTCCTCGCTGAACAGCACCGGAACCTCAATGCGCTCGGCAACCTCAACCCGGGTGACCACCTGGCCCAGGTAGATGGACGAGAACTGGCTGGCGTCGTCGTCGATCCTTGTTGTTAAACCGCGCTGCAGAAGCTCGGAGGCGCGGAGGAAACCGCCCTGCTTGTACGCGATCAGGCCCGCCACCACGTGGCACAAACCGGCCCACCCCGGATAGGCCCGGGCAAGTGAGAGGAGCGGATCCGGAGCCGTGGAGGTGAATACGGCCTCGTGCATGGCCTTGGCTTGCCTGGAGGACAGCATCCGGAGCCGGGGCACCCGGCCGGTCACGGACAACCGGGCTTGGTCCCTGCCACCCAGCACGCCGGACAGCACTCCACCCACGCCGTCGGTAAGTCCACGGACCGGCGTGCGGACATAACCGTCCCGGAACGGAGTGAAGTCCCGGGTGTCGTGGAAAACGGTGTGCGCGCGTCCGTGGGGAACATGGCTCATGCAACCATGCTAACCGCCGCTGAACTGGGCACATCCCCTGCTATTGAGGGCGTTTGAGGAGTATTATGGCGGCGTCGGCAAGGTTTTGCCACACCCCTTGCCGCAGGTCGGCTCTCCATGAGAAGAGCCGGGTAACCGCGTGAAAGGGAGGACTGATGACCACCGCTTCGCACCCCGCCGAACACCATCACATGATGGGCTTGACCCTGCGTAACACCGCCATGGGCGTCGGCATTGTATTTCTGCTGGTTGGCGTACTGGGCTTTATCCCGGGAATCACCACCAATTACGGCGCCATGACTTTTGCGGGACATGAGTCAGGCGCCATGCTGCTTGGAGTCTTCCAAGTGTCCATACTTCACAACATCGTCCACTTGCTGTTTGGCGCAGCCGGCCTGACCATGGCCCGCAACGCGCGGATGGCGCGCTTGTTCCTGCTGGGCGGCGGCGCTGTGTACATCGTCCTGTGGATCTACGGCCTGGTCATCAACCAGGGAACGGGCGCCAACTTTGTCCCGTTCAACACCGCCGACAACTGGCTCCACCTGATCCTTGGTATTGCCATGGTGGGCCTGGGCGTTTGGCTCGGCAGGGATGCCATGGATGAGACGGCTACTTCGCGAAGGACACTGTAGCCACTGACGACGACGGCGGCCGCCCCTTCCGGGGGACGGTCGCCTGTTGTTTTCCTCGCGCCGGGATGGCTCGGGCTTTGAGGCTCGACGGCGGCGCACGGCTACCGCGCGGGACGCCCACCAAGCCGTGTGGTCACCTTCGCCGCCGCCGCGGCACACGCCTCGCCCAGACTGGCCAGGGTGTCCTGCGAAACGCGGAACTTCGGGGCCGGAATCAGGACGGAGGCCACAATCTCCCCGCGGTAATCGAACACCGGCGAGGCCACCCCCACTTCCTCAATGGACGTCTCCCCGAAATTCACAGCCCAGCCGCGTTCCTTGGAATCGCCAACCCGCGCCAGATACGCCTCAACAGCATCATCATCCAAGCCGGGCAGAGTGATGGAACCGCTGCGCAGCAACTGACGGACGCGCTCCTCATCCTCAGCCGCCAGGAACACTTGGACCGACGAGCTCAGGGCCTCGTTGTACCGGGCACCCAGCGGCGCCAAGTGCTTGACCTGATGCCGGCTGGGGATCTGCTCCACGCACATGGATTCGACGCCGTTCCACACCATGAGCGCGCTGGTTTCGCCTGTGCGCTCGGTCAGTTCGCGGAGCACGGGGTAGGCCACGCGGCGCTCTTCCAGCTCGGCCAACAAGGGCCCCGCCATGGCGATCATGCCCAGCCCCAAGCGGAACCTGCGCGATTCGACGTCGCGCTCCACAAGGTTTTCCTGCTCCAACGTCGCCAGAATGCGGCTGACGGTGCTCTTGTGCATGCCAATGCGGCCCGCGATTTCGGTGACTCCCAGCAGTGGCTCCTCCGCCGAGAAGCTCCTCAGGACCGCGATGGCGTTGACAATCACCGAGGTGCTTTTGCTGTCCCCGTTGCCGTTTCTGCTGTCAGGAGTCTGGCTGGTTTCCGTGGGAGTCATGCGTTCACTATATTTCGCTGCGTCCGGTGTCCATGGACCTGACGTGGCCGGCGGGCACTGGGTGCAGCGTCCGCCGGCCCATCAGACCTAGGCTCCGATGATGTTGTACTCAGGGCCAAACGGGAACTTGGTGATGTTCTCCGCACCGTCTTCACCCACCACCAGGATGTCGTGCTCGCGGTAGCCACCGGCGCCTGGCTGGCCGTCCATCACCGTGATCATCGGCTCCATGGACACCACCATGCCGGGCTCCAGCACGGTGTCAATGTCCTCCCGGAGTTCGAGTCCGGCTTCGCGTCCGTAGTAGTGGCTCAACACACCGAAGGAGTGGCCGTAGCCAAAGGTCCGGTTGGCCAGCAGGCCGTGGCTGACGTAGATCTCGTTGAGTTCCGCCGCGATGTCCTTGCACACAGCACCGGGCTTGATGAGCTCCAGTCCGCGCTTGTGGACCTCCACGTTGATGTTCCACAGTTCCAAGGAGCGGGCATCGGGTTCGCCGTAGAACAGGGTGCGTTCCAGTGCGGTGTAGTAGCCGCTGGTCATGGGGAAGCAGTTCAGGGACAGGATGTCGTGTTCCTGGATCTTGCGGGTGGTTGCCCAGTTGTGGGCACCGTCCGTGTTGATGCCGGACTGGAACCACACCCACGTGTCGCGGATTTCGGAATCCGGGAACGTCCGGGCGATTTCGTGGACCATGGCCTCGGTACCGATCAGCGCCACCTCGTACTCGGTGATCCCGGCCGTGATGGCGTTGCGGATGGCCTCGCCGCCAAGGTCACCAATGCGCGCGCCGTGCTTGATGACCGCGATCTCCTCGGCGGACTTGATCATGCGCTGACGCATCGCAGCCTGTGCCACATCCACCAGGGTTGCACCGGAGAAAGCGGCCTGGATCTTGTTGCGGTTGTCCAACGGCAGGGAATCGTCTTCCACGCCGATGCGCCGCGGGTTGATGCCCCGGGTCCGAAGGATTTCCTGGATGGCGTGGATGTAGTTGTCCCGGCGCCAGTCCGTGTACACCAGGTTCTCGCCGTAGCTGCGGCGCCAAGGCATACCGGCGTCGATATTTGCCGTAACGGTCACCGTGTCATCCTTGGTGACCACCATTCCGTAAGACCTGCCGAAGTAGGTGAAAAGGAAGTCGGAGTAGTACTTGATGGAGTGGTAGCTGGTGAGGATGACGGCGTCGAGTTCCTTCTCAGCCATGATGCTCCGGAGTCCGGCCAGACGGCGCTCGAACTCTGCGTCGGAGAAGGTCAGCGAGACCTTTTCGCCGTTGTTGAGGACTTTGGTGCGTTCGAGCTTGGCCACATCGTTGACGGCCTCGTTCTGCGTGATGGTCATGGTCTTTCCTTTCAATGGGTTGGTTGTTCTAGTCCTGCAGCAGGGGCTTCTTGGAAGACTCCGTGGCAAACAGGACAGCGATGAGGGAAACCAGGGCGGCAGCCGCGAGGTACCAACCGGGAGCCAGTTGGTTGTGGGTCATGCCGATAAGCAAGGTGGCCATGAAGGGCGCAGTGCCGCCGAACAGGGCGTTGGAGAGGTTGAAACTGACGGCAAATCCCGTGTAGCGGACCTTCGTGGGGAAGAGTTCGGCCAGGAAGCTTGGAAGCGTGCCGTCGTTCAGGGTGAGCATCCCGCCCAGCAGAATCTGCACCAGCACGATCACCAGGAAATTGCCTGTATCCAGAAGCATGAATGCCGGCACCGTCAACAGCATGAACAGCACGGACGCCGTGATGAGCATCCGCTTGCGGCCGAACCTGTCCGACGCCATGCCGGTCAGGAAGATGAAGCCGATGTAGCTGGCCAAGGCGATGGTGGTGGCAAGGAATGATTCCGTTGCCCCAAAGCCCAGTTCCTCCGACAGGTACGTGGGCATGTAGCTGAGGATCACGTAGAAACCCACCGCGTTCAGCAACACTGCGCCGGTGGCAATGATGAGTTGCTTCCGGTACGTCCTGAACATGGCGAAGGCGGGTGCTTTGACCGCGTTGTCCTTGGCGGCGAGTTCACGGAAAGCCGGCGTGTCCTCGAGCTTGGTCCGGATATACCGCCCGATCAATCCCATGGGCGCAGCCAACAGGAACGGCAGGCGCCAGCCCCACTCGTTGAGCTGCTCGGCGCTGAGGACTGAACTCAGCAGGGCGGCCAGCAGGGACCCCAGCAGCAGACCCGCTGCGGTACTGGCGGGCACGACGGCGGCATACAGTCCGCGGCGGTTCGGCGGCGCATACTCCACCAGGAAAGCTGACGCCCCGGCGTACTCGCCGGCTGCGGAGAAGCCTTGGACCACCCTGACCAGGAGGAGCAGGATCGGCGCCATCACGCCGATCGTGGCGTAGCCGGGGATGAGGGCTATGCAGAATGTCGCGACGGACATCAGGACGATTGACAGGCTCAGCGCTTGCTTGCGGCCCAGCTTGTCTCCGATGTGGCCCCAGATGAAACCACCCAAGGGCCTGACGAAGAAACTGATGGCAAACACGCCAAAGGTCGCGAGCAAGGCCGTCTGCCGGTCGGACTCGGGGAAGAAAACAGTAGAGATGACGCCGGCCAGGTATCCGTACACGGCGTAGTCGAACCACTCAACAAAGTTCCCGATGAAGCTTGCGGTGACCACTCGCCGTCGAGTGTCACTGCTGACTGCTGGTTGGGAGCTTGATGCGTGGGGGGTGCGGGAGGGGCTGCCCGGTGCGGCTGCCACAGATGATTCATTGCTCATGTGTCCACCAAATTTGATTGGGGTTGCATTCAGCGCAACGCTGTTGCACCAGACTAAGTGTGAGTGGCGACACAGTCAAGAGCTACATATCCGGCGGGGACCTTAGTTGTACACACCACAACCCCGTCCCTCTCTCACATCCCACCCCCACCCACGTACCCCTCTCTCACATCCCACCCCTACCTAACGCATCCCTCTCTCACATCCCACCCCCACCTAATGCCAAAAGGCGCGCGGGACGTGAGAGAGGAACGCCAAAAAACCCGCGGGACGTGAGAGAGGAACGCCAAAAGGCACGCGGGACGTGAGAGAGGAACGCCAAAAAACCCGCGGGACGTGAGAGAGGAACGCCAAAAAACCCGCGGGACGTGAGAGAGGGGCCGGGGGCTAGAGGACCTTGCGGATGGTCTCTTCGAAGCTGACCACGTGGTGCAGGGCGAGCTCGGCGGCGCGCTCTTCGTCGCCGTCGGCAATGGCCGTAAGGAGGTCGGCATGCTCGGAGATGTGCCCTGAGACGGACGGCATCTTCTCCAGCATGTGGCACCAGATGCGGGTGGCGAGGTTGTCGTAGCGGATCAGGACATCTTCCAGGTGCGCGTTAGCCGAAGCCTTGTAGATGAGCCGGTGAACCTGAATGTCGTACCGCATGAGTTCCTGCGAGGAATTATCCTGTCCGTCCAGCGCACTGATCGCGGCAGCAACGGAGCGCAGCTCCTCCCGCATCGCGGGACCGGCCATGCGGGCGGCCTTCCTGGAAGCCAGCGGCTCCAGGAGCTCCCGGATCTCGGAAACCTCGGCGAGCTGGGTGATGTCCACGCCGGTGGCGAACGTACCGCGCCGGGGGTATGAGACCACCAGGTGATCACTTTCGAGCCGCTTGATGGCTTCGCGGACCGGGGTCCGCCCAATCCCCAATTCGGCGGCAATTTGCCCATCATTGATGGGATCGCCGGGCTTGATGTCCAGCATGATGAGCCGATCGCGCAGCAGCAGGTAGGCGTTCTCCGCGAGGGACGTGCCCTGCGGAGCGGATTCCAGTGCTTCCAGTGCTGCGCTCATTGCTCTCTCCCGTTAGTCGCATTTCCAGTGTGCCGGATGGGTTACCGCGGACCTGTTGACGACTATGTGATCTCCAACATACTATGGCAATAGTTCTAATATATCAGTTGCCTAACAGTCGGCAGCCAGTCACGCTTTGAAGGAGAACACCATGGTTGAACCCTTGATCCGCCCGCTGGCACAGGCGGACCCGGAGGTTGATCAGGCGATCGCCCAGGAACTCATCCGCCAGCAGTCCACGCTGGAGATGATCGCTTCGGAGAACTTCGCACCCACAGCCGTCATGCAGGCACAGGGATCGGTGCTGACCAACAAGTACGCCGAGGGCTACCCGGGCAAGCGCTACTATGGCGGCTGCGAGCACGTTGATGTGATCGAACAGCTGGCCATTGACCGCTTGAAATCCTTGTTCGGCGCAGAATTCGCCAACGTCCAGCCACACTCCGGCGCCCAGGCAAACGCCTCGGCCATGCACGCGCTCATCACCCCGGGCGACACCATCATGGGCCTGAACCTGGCCCACGGCGGCCACCTGACCCACGGCATGCGCATCAACTTCTCCGGCAAGCTGTACAAGGTTGTCCCCTACGGCGTCCGCGAGGATACCCACACCGTGGACATGGCCGAAGTGGAGCGCCTGGCCCTTGAGAGCAAGCCGCAGCTGATCGTCGCCGGCTGGTCCGCCTATGCGCGGCAGCTGGACTTCGCTGAATTCCGCCGCATTGCCGACCTTGTGGGTGCTTACCTCATGGTGGACATGGCCCACTTTGCCGGCTTGGTGGCTGCCGGACTTCATCCCAGCCCCGTCCCGCACGCCCACATCGTCACCAGCACCACCCACAAGACCCTTGGCGGACCCCGCGGTGGCGTGATTCTGACCAACGACGCCGAGATTGCCAAGAAGGTTAACTCCGCCGTCTTCCCCGGTCAGCAGGGTGGTCCGCTGGAACACGTCATCGCAGCCAAGGCCGTCGCCTTCAAGATGGCGTCCGAACCGGAGTTCCAGGAACGCCAGGTCCGCGTGCTTGAAGGCTCCAAGATCCTGGCCCAGCGCCTCCTGCAAGACGACGTTGCCGCGGCCGGCATTTCCGTGGTCAGCGGTGGAACCGACGTCCACCTGGTCCTCGCCGACCTACGCCATTCAGTACTTAACGGTCAGCAAGCCGAGGACACACTCCACCGGATCGGCATCACGGTCAACCGCAATGCCGTCCCGTTCGATCCCCGCCCACCGATGGTTTCCTCCGGCCTGCGCATCGGTACTCCGGCCCTCGCCGCGCGCGGGTTCGGCGCCGAAGACTTCACTGAAGTCTCGGACATCATTGCGACGGCGTTGATCGCCGCGGCGAACAGCGGCACCTCCGCAGGAACTGAAGCAGGCACCGAAGGCGACGTCGCCCTGGACGAGAGCACCGCCGTCGAACTCCGCAACCGCGTCACCGCATTGGCTGACAAATTCCCCCTCTACCCGCACCTGAACACCAACGGCAATGGCGCCGCAACCGAAGCAGAACTGATTGGAGCAGCCCAGTGAGTGCAGACCACCTCCCCGAACACCCTGACTTCCTCTGGCGCAACCCGGACCCGAAGAAGAGCTACGACGCCGTGATTGTGGGCGGCGGCGGCCACGGCTTGGCCACGGCGTACTTTCTGGCCAAGAACCATGGCATGACCAACATCGCCATCCTGGAAAAGGGTTGGCTGGCCGGTGGCAACATGGCCCGCAACACCACCATCATCCGTTCCAACTACCTCTGGGACGAGAGCGCAGCCATCTACGAGCACGCCCTCAAGCTCTGGGAAATCCTGCCCGAGGAACTTGAGTACGACTTCCTCTTCAGCCAGCGCGGCGTCATGAACCTGGCCCACACCTTGGGCGATGTCCGCGAAAGCGTCCGCCGGGTGGGAGCCAACCGGCTCAACGGCGTGGACGCTGAATGGCTGGACCCGCAGCAGGTCAAGGAACTCTGCCCCATCCTGAACATCAGCGACAACATCCGCTACCCCGTCATGGGCGCCACGTACCAGCCGCGCGCAGGCATCGCCAAGCACGACCACGTGGCATGGGCGTTCGCCCGCAAGTGCGACGAGCTGGGCGTGGACATCATCCAGAACTGCGAGGTCACCGGCTTCATCAAGGACGGCAACCGCGTCACGGGCGTCAAGACCACCCGCGGCACCATCAACACCGAAAAGGTGGGCCTCTGCGCCGCCGGCCACAGCTCGGTCCTGGCGGAAATGGCGGGCTTCCGCCTGCCGATCCAGAGCCACCCGCTCCAGGCGCTGGTGTCTGAACTCCACGAGCCGGTCCACCCCACCGTGGTCATGTCCAACCACGTCCACGTGTACGTATCCCAAGCCCACAAGGGCGAACTGGTGATGGGTGCCGGCGTCGACTCCTACAACGGCTACGGCCAGCGCGGCTCGTTCCACGTGATCGAGGAGCAGATGGCAGCAGCCGTTGAGCTTTTCCCGATCTTTGCCCGGGCCCACGTGCTCCGGACCTGGGGCGGCATTGTGGACACCACGCTGGACGCTTCTCCGATTGTTGGCCTCTCCCCGGTGGAGAACATGTTCGTCAACTGTGGTTGGGGAACCGGCGGCTTCAAGGGGACCCCGGCGGCGGGCCTGACCTTCGCGCACACCATCGCAACCGGTGCGCCGCACCAGCTGAACAAGCCCTTCGCGCTGGAACGCTTCGAAACCGGCGCCCTGATCGACGAACACGGCGCCGCAGCCGTGGCCCACTAGCCAGGACAGGAAAGACATGCTCCTCATCTCATGCCCCAACTGCGGGCCACGCGACGAAACCGAATTCCACTACGGCGGCCAGGCGCACATCGCCTACCCGGAGAACCCCAACGAGCTCAGCGACCGGGAGTGGGCCGAGTACCTCTTCTACCGCGAGAACACCAAGGGCACCTTTGCTGAGCGCTGGGTCCACAGCACCGGCTGCCGGCAGTGGTTCAACATGCTCCGCGACACCGTGAGCTACGACATCCACTCGATCTACGGGATGGGCCAGCCCCGGCCGGACATCAAATCCCCCGGCCAAAGCAGCGAACCGGACCAGCCAGGCGAGTTCACTCAGGCCGGCGAGTTCGGCCAAGCCGGCGAACCAGGCCTCGCCCCCGGTGCCGCCTCACCTACGGCCACCACCCCCATCTCCTCGGAAGGAGTCTAGAAGTGACCAGTAAGAACGCACGCCTCGCCACCGGCGGACGCATCGATCGCAGCATCTCTTGGCGCTTCACCGTGGACGGCCAGGAATTCACCGGCCACCCGGGTGACACCATCGCTTCGGCGCTGCTGGCGAACGGCCACATCAACGCCGGCAACTCCCTCTACGAGGACCGCCCCCGCGGCATCATGGCAGCCGGTGTGGAAGAGTCCAACGCCCTGGTCAAGATCGCGCCCCGTTTCCGCGGACACGTTGCCGAGTCCATGCTTCCCGCCACGGCAGTTTCGTTGGTGGACGGCATGAACATTGAACTCCTGTCCGGCCTTGGCAAGCTTGATCCCAACGAGGACAAGGCTGAGTACGACAAGAAGTACGTCCACACGGATGTCCTGGTGGTCGGCGGCGGTATTGCCGGCCTTGCCGCGGCCCGTGAAGCTGTCCGCACCGGCGCCCGCGTCATCCTCATTGATGACCAGCCCGAACTTGGTGGCTCGCTGCTCTCCGGTTCCACGGCCCCGGAACTGGCAGAAGAGATCGAAGGCAAGCCGGCCCTTGAATGGGTGGCAGACGTGGAGGCCGAGCTGGTTTCCGCTGCAGAATGCACGGTGCTGAACCGCACCACGGCTTTCGGTTCCTACGACTCCAACTACTTCATTGCAGCCCAGAACCGCACGGACCACCTGAGCGTTCCGGCAGCCTCGGGTGTCTCGCGCCAGCGTATTTGGCACATCCGTGCCAAGCAGGTTGTCCTGGCTCCGGGCGCCCACGAGCGTCCGCTGGTCTTCGAAAACAACGACCGCCCGGGCATCATGCTCGCCTCGGCGGCCCGCACGTACCTCAACCGCTACGCCGTCGCAGCCGGTTCGCGCGTGGTCATCAGCACCACCAACGACTCCGCCTACGCACTTGCTGCGGACCTGAAGGCAGCAGGCGTGGCGGTTGCCGCCGTCGTCGATGCCCGTCCGCAGATCAGCGCGAAGGCCGCTGCCGCCGTCGAGTCCGGTATCCGGGTCCTCATCGGCAGTGCAGTCGCTGACACGTCCGCGGACGAGAATGGCCGCCTGAACGGCGTCACCGTCCGCAGCATTAACGACGACGGCGAACTCACCTCAGGCGTCGAACAGCTGGCTGCCGATTTGCTTGCAGTTTCCGGTGGCTGGAGCCCGGTGGTCCACCTCCACAGCCAGCGTCAAGGGAAGCTGCGTTGGGATGATGCGCTCGCTGCGTTCATTCCCACCAAGCCGGTCCGCGACCAGCAGGTTGTGGGCGCAGGCCGTGGCAGCTACGAACTCCAGGACTGCCTGGCCGAGGGCATCTCGGCTGGCGCGGGAGCATCCATCGCTGCCGGCTTCGAGTCCGCAACCACCCCGGTAGAACTCCAGGACCCTGTGGCCGGCGCACCGAGCCGCCAGCTCTGGCTGGTTCCCGGCCAGAGCGGTGAGCCAGGCGAATGGCACCACCACTTCGTCGACTTCCAGCGCGACCAGTCCGTGGCGGACGTCCTCCGCTCCACCGGGGCAGGCATGCGGTCCGTGGAACACGTCAAGCGGTACACCTCCATCAGCACGGCCAACGATCAGGGCAAGACGTCCGGCGTCAACGCGATCGGCGTCATCGCTGCAGCGCTGAAGTTCGGCGGCGCGGAGAGCATCCCGGGAGTGGGCGAGATCGGCACCACGGCGTACCGTGCACCGTTCACGCCGGTGGCTTTCGCAGCGTTGGCAGGCCGCCAGCGCGGTGAGCTGTTCGACCCCGCCCGAGTCACCTCCATCCACCCGTGGCACGTTGCCCAAGGCGCACTGTTTGAAGATGTTGGACAGTGGAAGCGTCCTTGGTACTACCCGCAGGGCAGTGAAGACATGGACACGGCGGTCCTGCGTGAATGTGCCGCCGTCCGCGATTCCGTGGGCTTCATGGACGCCACCACGCTGGGCAAGATCGAGATCCGCGGCAAGGACGCGGGCGAATTCCTGAACCGCGTGTACACCAACGCGTTCAAGAAGCTCGCACCGGGATCCGCACGCTACGGCGTGATGTGCACCCTGGACGGCATGATCTTCGACGACGGCGTGACCCTGCGCCTGGATGATGACCGCTACTTCATGACCACCACCACCGGCGGCGCAGCCAAGGTGCTGGACTGGCTGGAAGAGTGGCACCAGACGGAGTGGCCGGAACTCGATGTGGTCTGCACCTCGGTGACCGAGCAGTGGAGCACCATTGCCGTGGTTGGCCCGAAGTCCCGCGCAGTGATCGCCAAGGTTGCTCCGCAGCTGGCCGAAAACGGTGGCCTGGAGGCAGGGAACTTCCCGTTCATGACCTTCCGCGAAACCACGTTGGCGTCAGGAGTCCAGGCACGTGTTTGCCGCATCTCCTTCTCCGGTGAACTTGCCTACGAAATCAACATCCCGTCCTGGTACGGACTCAACACCTGGGAAGCTGTTGCTGCTGCGGGTGCGGAGTTCAACATCACCCCGTACGGCACCGAAACCATGCACGTGCTCCGCGCCGAGAAGGGCTACCCGATCGTGGGGCAAGATACCGACGGCACCGTCACCCCACAGGACGCGGGCATGGACTGGATCGTCTCCAAGGCCAAGGACTTCATCGGCAAGCGCTCCTACCTCCGGCAGGACGCAAGCCGCGAAGACCGCAAGCACCTGGTGAGTGTCCTTCCCGTGGACCACTCGCTGAGGTTGCCGGAAGGCACGCAGCTGGTGGAAAAGGGCATCCCGGTCAACCCGGCCAACGGCCCCGTCCCCATGGAGGGCTTCGTGACCTCCAGCTACCACAGCGCCGCGCTGGGCCGTTCCTTCGGCTTGGCTCTTATCCAGAACGGCCGCAACCGCATTGGCGAGACCCTGGTGGCCTCGCTGGGAGACCAACTGGTTGACGTGGTTGTTGGCGAAACCGTACTTTTCGATGCTGAAGGGACCCGCAAAGATGGCTGAAACAGCAACCCCCGCAGAAACCGTGAACAGTGTTCGTGGGGCACGGCGCAGTCCGGCCGAGCACCTGGCTGAGGCGTTCACGTCCGGCTCGGTTCCGGGCACAGTGACACTCACCGAGATCCCGTACCAGGCCATGGTTGGGCTTCGGGTTGACCGGACGTCCGACGCCGGTGCCCGCGTTGCGTCCGTGACCGGCGGCTTGCCTGCCGCTTGCGGCGAGGTGACGGGGACGGATTCCGTGAATACCCTGTGGCTTGGCCCCACCGAGTTCCTGGTGGTTGCACCGGAGGAAGCCCACGACTCCCTGGGCGGCTCCTTGGTCAGCGATCTCACCGCTGCACTGGGCAACGACGCAGGCCAGGTGGTGGATTTGTCCGCCAACCGCACCACGTTCGAGCTTTCCGGCAGCCACGCCCGGGCAGTGTTGGAAAAGACCTGTTCCTTGGATCTCCACCCCCGGGTCTTCAAGACCGGCACCGCGGTTTCCACGGAACTTGCACACATCCCGGTGATGCTGTGGAAGACTTCCGAGGACTCCTACCGGATCTTTCCCCGGGCCTCGTTTGCCGACTTCCTGGGCCGCTGGCTCTTGGACGCCATGAGGGAATACGCCTCCCCCGAGGTCCCCTGATGGCACTGAGTGTGCTTGACCTGTTTTCTGTTGGCATCGGGCCGTCGTCCTCACACACGGTCGGCCCGATGCGGGCGGCAAAGCAGTTCACGGACGGTCTTGAGTCGTCCGGCCAGCTCCCGGCCACGGTGCGCGTCCAGGCTGAGCTTTTCGGCTCCTTGGGCGCCACCGGCCGCGGCCACGGCTCAGACAAGGCCGTGGTGCTGGGGCTGCAGGGCCACTCCCCCGAAACCGTGAACACCCATACGGCCGATGACCAGGTAGCCGCTGCGGCACTCGACGCCGAGCTGCGACTGGGCGGCAACCACCGGGTGGACTTCAACTGGGAGGAGGACGTGGTCCTGCACCGCCGCAAATCACTCCCGGCCCACCCCAACGGCATGACGTTCAGGGCACTGGACCACACCGGCACTGTCCTGCGGGAGCGCAGCTACTACTCCATAGGGGGCGGCTTCGTGGTGGACGGCGACGTCTCCGGAGCCGACAAAGTGGTAGCCGATGACACCGTTCTCCCCTATCCCTTCACCACGGCGGACCAACTCCTGGCGATCTGCGAGCGCGAGGGCATGTCCATCTCGGACGTCATGTTGGCCAACGAACTGGTGTGGCGTTCCGAGGAAGAACTTCGTGAGCGGCTGCTGGGCATTTGGGCCGTCATGCGGGAATGCGTGGACAACGGCTGCTCTGCCGAGGGAATCCTGCCGGGAGGCCTGAACGTCAGGCGACGGGCGCCGTCGTTGTTCAAGAAGCTTTCCGAAACCGACGCGGACCTGAACGGTAGTGCTTCAGCGGACCCGCTCCTCGCCATGGAATGGGTGAACCTCTTCGCCTTGGCTGTGAACGAGGAAAACGCCGCGGGCGGCAGGATTGTTACTGCACCCACCAACGGTGCCGCCGGGATCGTCCCGGCAGTGCTGCACTATTACACGAGGTTTGTTCCGGGAGCCGACGACGACGGCGTCGTGCGGTTCCTGCTGGCGGCGGCCGCCGTCGGAATCCTGTTCAAGATCAACGCCTCCATCTCCGGCGCCGAGGTTGGCTGCCAAGGTGAGGTGGGCTCGGCCTGCTCCATGGCCGCCGCCGGGCTCTGCGAAGTCCTTGGCGGAACGCCGGAGCAAGTGGAGAATGCGGCCGAGGTGGGCATTGAGCACAATCTGGGCCTCACCTGCGATCCCGTGGGTGGGCTGGTGCAGATCCCCTGCATCGAGCGCAACGCCATTGCCAGCGTCAAGGCGATCAACGCAGCCCGCCTTGCCCTGCATGGGGATGGCAGCCACAAGGTATCGCTGGACAAGGCCATCAAAACCATGCGCGAGACAGGCGCTGACATGAAATCCAAGTACAAAGAGACCTCCCGTGGGGGCCTCGCCGTCAACGTAGTGGAGTGCTAACCATGACTGCCATCCAAACCGAAACTTCCGCCGCGTCCCCTTCCGGAACCACCGTGGAGCACGTCCTCACCTTGGACTGTCCCGAGGGACCGGGAATTGTGCACGCTGTGTCCGGATTCCTGCTGGACCACGGGTGCGACATCATCGACAACAAGCAATTCGGCGATCGCGCTGAAGGTCACTTCTTCATGCGCGTGCACTTCGCGTCCGACGGCGATGCTTCCACGGTGGATGCGCTGCGTTCCGCTTTCTGTCCCGTGGGCGAGAAATACGCCATGAACTGGCAGCTGGAACGCCAGGGCTACAAGCGCAAGGTGCTGATCATGGTCTCCAAGTTCGGGCACTGCCTGAACGACCTCTTGTTCCGGGCACGGATCGGCGAGCTGCCCATCGACGTGGTGGGCGTGGTCTCCAACCACACCGATCATCAAGGCTTGGCCGAATGGCACGGGATTCCGTTCTTCCACGTCCCGGTCACTGCTGCCACCAAGCCGGCCGCCGAGGGGCGGTTGCTGGAGATCATCGATGAACTGGACGTGGAACTCATCGTGCTGGCCCGCTACATGCAGGTCCTCAGCGACGACCTCGCCCGGAAGCTCGACGGCCGCGCCATCAATATCCATCACTCGTTCCTGCCGAGTTTCAAGGGCGCCAAGCCCTACCACCAGGCCTACGCGCGTGGAGTGAAAACTGTGGGCGCCACGGCCCACTACGTAAATGGTGAACTGGATGAGGGACCCATCATCGCCCAGCAAGTAGTGGAAGTGGACCACACGTTCGGGCCGGAGGATCTGGTGGCTGCCGGCCGTGATACCGAATGCAAGGCCCTCAGCAACGCCGTTCGTTGGCACTGCGAAGGCCGGATCATCCTGAATGGGAACAGGACGATCGTGTTGAAGTAGCGCTTGCCCCGCCGAGATCGCGGGTCAGGTGCGAGTTCGCTGTTCCTGAACATGCCAATTCGCAGCGGACCCGCGATTTCGCGTTAAGCGGGGTCGCTTAAGGGCCGCCGTATACCGCTTCTGCCCAGACGCCGATGATCCACGTGCTCGCGGCGGCGCAGGCCAAAGCAAATTCCACCAACATCCCTATGCCTGTTGCTTTCAGCGCAGCACCACTGGACCGCAGCGCAGCCCTGAAGTTTCGGGTCCGCTGAACTTCGCTCAAGAGAAGCCCCAAGGCAAAGCCGACAAAAAGCCCCACTACGGGGATGATGAACATGCCCACAACGCCCAGGACCACGCCAATCAGCACCGATCTGTTGGGGATCCCGTGCTGCTTCATTTTGCGGCCGGTCAATACGGCACTGGCCGCCATTCCGGACACCACAAACAGCATGCCCACGGCAAAGATCACCCATCCCATGCCGCCGGCGCCGCCCCAGATGGCCCACGCCAACAGGCTGGCACCGATCAGGATGCTGCCCGGCAATACGGGGATGATGGTTCCGGCAACACCCACTGCTATGGCCAGGCCGCACAGGATGGTCACGATGAGTTCGGCGTTCATGGGGCCAGTCTATGGCCATGCAACCCGGGGTCATTTGCGGCCCATTGTGGGGCAAATTATGGGCCGTAAGTGACCCCGGGTTGTTAGTGCGCGTTATTCCGCGACGGCCGCGGCAACTGCCGCGGTGACGGCCGGCGCCACCCGTGCATCCAGCGGGCTGGGCACAATGTAGTCCGCGGACAGATCCTCTGCGGCCAGCTCGGCAATGGCGTTGGCAGCGGCGATCTTCATGGCCGGGGTGATCCGGCGGGCGCCGGCGTCCAGGGCTCCGCGGAAAATGCCGGGGAAGGCCAGGACGTTGTTGATCTGGTTGGGGAAGTCGCTGCGGCCCGTGGCAACAACGGCGGCGTACTGCTGGGCCACCTCGGGGAGGACTTCCGGATCCGGGTTGGACAGTGCGAACACGATCGACTGGTCATTCATCAGCTTCAGGTGTTCTTCCGCCAGCTTGGAGGAGGAGACGCCCACAAAGACGTCCGCGCCGGTGAGCCCTTCGCCCGGGCCGCCGGTGACGCCGCGGGGGTTGGTGCGTGCGGCCATCCGCGCCTTGACGCTGGTGGGGTCGGCCACGAGGTCTGCGCGCTCTGCGTTCACCACGCCCTTGGAGTCGAGCAGGATCACGTCTTGGATGCCGACGGCCAGCAGGATCTCTGCGATGGCGATGCCTGCGGCACCGGCACCGGACACAACCACCTTGAGGCCGGCCAGTTCACGGTTGGTCACCTTGGCGGCGTTGGTCAGCGCAGCAAGAACCACGACGGCGGTGCCGTGCTGGTCATCGTGCATGACGGGGCAATCGAGGGCTTCGATGAGGCGCTCTTCGAGTTCGAAGCAGCGCGGGGCCGAGATGTCCTCGAGGTTCACGGCGCCGAAGCTGGGGCGCAAGCGGACCAGGGTCTCGATGATCTGGTCAACATCGGTGGTGTTGAGCACCAAGGGAATGGAGTCCAGGTCACCAAAGGACTTGAACAGTGCGGACTTGCCTTCCATGACCGGCAAGGAGGCGCTGGGCCCGATGTTGCCGAGGCCCAGGACGGCGGTGCCATCGCTGACCACAACCACCAGGCGCTCGGCCCAGGTGTGGGTGCGGGCAAGCTCCGGGTTGGCATGAATGGCGCGGCTGACCTGCGCAACGCCGGGGGTGTAGGCGATGGAAAGATCGCGTTTGTTGTTCAACGGGACGGTGCTGGAAATGGTGAGCTTGCCGCCTTGGTGGGCCGCAAAGATCTCTTCTTCGCTCAGGACCAGGTCATCGTTGTCAGTTGCAATTGTCTCGATGGACACGTCGTTGTCTCCTCAGGCTAGCCGTGGACCCACGGCACGGATGGGGCAGGAACAGAACTTTTTGCGGGCCAAGGATGGCTGGCCCGGCGTTGCTTCTGCAGAGAGGGGGCTGCTAGCCGCTTCGGTGATTCAAGCCTACGAAGGCCACGAGGAGACAAGATTCAATACCAAGAGAGACGATTCGAGAGTAAATCGATTAACCTACCAAAAGTGTGACCCGTGACACCCAAAAAGAGTCGGGATTTGCGCCCTTCGGTCTAGACCACCTGGCCTGAATGGCGCGCGGTCAGTCGCCAACCAGCAGGCTGCACGCCCTCTTAAGGTCCTTTTCGGCCTCAAACAAGGACAGCCTGCGGCACCGGACGGCTTGTACCAGGCCGCTTACCAAATGCAGGAGGATGCGGGCCCGCACAGCGTCGTTTCCGGTGTCCTTGCTCAGGGATCCCACGACCTCCTGGGACATCGCATCGATCTCGCGCAGCAGTTGCGCCGCGTCCTCATCCTTCCCGGCGGGACGGATCAGGCAGTGCTCCACTCCGGGCTGCATGACCCTCAGGTGGAAGATCTCCATCATCAACCCGGCCAACGCGTGCCCCTTGCCTTCACGCCGGCGCACCCCGTCCCTGAGCTCACGCAGTTGCTGCCGGTAAACGGCCAGCATGAGATGCGCTGTGGAAGGGAAATAGCGGTACAGAGTGCCCAGCGGGACATCTGCCCGCGCCGCGATATCGGAGAGGCTCAGGGTGTCGAACTGCCGTTGGGCGAACCCGGCGGCAGTTCTGAGGATGCGGGCATAGCGCAGCTGCTGCCGCGGCGTGGTGGGCGCGGCAGCCATACGGGGCAGCCCCGTGGTCAGGTCAAGGGAATACGGTTCCAGTGAGTTTGATACGGGCATTTCCGGCGATCTCTTGGCAGGCTGGCAAGGAAACGGCCCGCCGGGAAAAGCGCCCGGCTGGCCAATCGCATCAATGATACGGGAGCTAAATGACCGTTTCCTGAGAGCACAGCCCGGGGCGCGGCAAGCACGCCGCTCCCCCGTATTGTGGCCGCCCCCACATACACTTCTCAGCAGGTCTGGTACACGGGAGGAAACACATGCAGGGATTTCGACGGCGGATGGTGGCGGCGCTGCTGACAGCAGCAACGGCGGCCATGGCACTTGGCGCACTGCCGGCGTCGGCGGCTCCCAGCGGTCCCGACCCCATCCTCACCGGGGACGCGTTCGTGGGGCAGAAGCTGTCAACGGAAATCGGCCCTTACACCTTTTACGGGTGCGGAGGCGGAAAAGGCCCGGACTTCACCGTCTACTGGACGCGGGACGGCTTCCTGGTGGCAGGCGAAACAGCCCAAAGCTACACCCTGGAGCCGGAAGACAGCGGCGCCCGCATGGCAGCGCACGTCACCGCCAGCAAGACCGCGTGCGGCGGCGAATCGCTGCACAGCAATGAGACCAAACCGGTAGGCGCGGTCAACAGGGCAGCCGGCTTCTCCGGCCGCAGTTTTGAACTCCTTACCCGGGCCACCGACGGTTCCCTGCAGCTGTTCGGCCGCCAAGGCAACGCCTGGGACGCTCCACGCACGGTGGGCTGGGGCTGGGGTGGCTTCAACCTGGTCCTTTCGCCCGGCGACTTTGACGGCGACGGCAAGTCGGATGTCCTGGCCAGGGACGCTGCTGGAACCCTGTACCTGTACTCCGGCGACGGAACCGGCGGCTGGAAACCCGGACAGGTGATCGGCAAGGGCTGGAACGTGTTTGACCAGATCGTCAGCCCTGGCGACTTCAACGGTGATGGCACCAACGACATCCTGGCCCGCGAGCCGGGCGGCGCCCTGTACCTTTACCCCGGGAACGGTTCCGGAGGCTGGTTGGCGCGAACCGCCGTCGGACAGGGCTGGCAGGTGATGGACGCCCTGTTGACGCCGGGTGACTTCAACGGCGACGGCGCCGTGGACGTGCTCGCCAGGGACCGCAACGGCTACCTCTACTTCTACGGTGGCAACGGGGCAGGCGGCTGGACGCGGTCCTGGCTGATCGGCGTCGGCTGGAACGCCCTGAAGTCCGTGGGGGCCGCCGGTGACTACAACAACGACGGGTTCAACGACGTTTACGGAGTGGACCAACAGGGACGCCTGGTGGTTTACCTCGGCAACGGCCGGGCAGGCTGGAAGGACTCCGTGGTTGCCGGGAACGGCTGGGGCAACTTCACAGCGATCTTCTAGGCAAAGCCCAGCCACGGTAGAATTGTCCCCATAAGTCTGGGGAGGACATCATGAAGGCTCCAATGCGCCCGACGTCCGGCGTGCGCCGGATCGTGGCGGGAATCGCCGCGGCTATGGTTGCCGCGCTGGCCGTATCACCCGCACCCGCCATGGCAGCGATGGATCCGGACAATCCCGTGATCCATGGCGCTCCGTTTGTGGGTTCCACGCTCACGCTGGAAATTGAGCCGGGATCCTACTCCGGCTGCGGCGCTGCTGCGGGCCCGGACTTCCGTGTCTACTGGACCCGTAACGGCGTCCTGGCCGCGGACCATCCAAACTTCTACAAGTACGTCCTCGACGAAAAAGACCGCGGAAAGACCATTGCGGCCCACGTGGTGGCCAGCCAGAACGGCTGTGATCCCCAAGAGGTCAGCAGCGAGGAAACCGCGCCCATCGCCGCGTCCAACCGTGCCAACGGGTTCACCGGCCGGGGCGCCCACGAGCTCCTGGCCCGCCGGACAGACGGCACCCTCATGATGTACTCCCGCGTCAACAACGCCTGGGAATCACCCAAAACCGTAGGCCCCGGATGGAATGGCTTCACCACGGTCGTTTCCCCCGGGGACTTCACCGGCGACGGAATCAACGACATCCTGGCCAAGGACGCCGCGGGCAACCTCTTCCTCTACGCAGGAACGGGTAACGGCGGGTTCTCTGCCGGCAAGCAGATCGGCAGCGGCTGGAACGCGTTCACCATGATGGTGGTCCCCGGCGACTTCAACGGTGACGGCACCAACGACCTCCTGGCGCGGGACGCCAATGGCCTCCTGTATCTGTACCCCGGCAACGGCAAGGGCGGCTGGCTGGCACGTTCATTGGTGGGCAGCGGCTGGAACGTGGTGAACAAGATCATCACCCCCGGAGATTTCAACGGCGACAACTCCGTGGACGTCCTGGCGCGCGATACCGCCGGAGCACTCCGCCTCTACCGTGGCAACGGCACCGGCGGCTTTTCCACCATGACCGTTGTTGGCCAAGGCTGGGGCGGAATGGGCGCCATCGGTTCTGCCGGAGACATTGACGGTAATGGCAATGTAGACGTCTACGCTGTGGACGGCTCGGGGCAGTTGGTGGCGTATTACGGCGACGGCGACGGCGGCTGGAACGGGTCCGGCGCCATCGGCTGGGGCTGGGGCGGGTTCAACGCCCTCTTCTAACGCGGGGGCAGGAGGTTCCGCGGAACCGTTCGGCGGTGCAGGATCCAAGGTTTGGGGGCTAGCGTGGCAACACTTTCAGCACAACGCAGGACAGGAAAGCTTCAAGCAAGGAATCCGTTGAGGTTCCTCCTGGCGGCAATACTTTCCTCTGCCCTGTTCCTGGCTGTTCCTCCGCCGCCGTCATTTGCCGCCGGTCCGGACGCGCCCCTCCCCACCGTGGTGGCCAGGACCTCCGCTGCCACAGTAGGCCCGGGCAACACCATCGCTTTGTCCTTCACCCTCAGCGGCCCGGCCCAGGAGGTGGGTTTCACCTTCGTCAATGAGGACACCCTGGAGCAGGCGACGCTTTACGGCCCCACCAGCCAAGCCTCAGGTCCATACTCAGCCCAGGCAACGGTGCCCGTGAATGGAAGCTCGTTCAAGCGCACTGGCAGGTACAAGCTGCTGTCCGTCGGCATTGTGCTGGACTCCGGCCAAGGGACTGTGCGCTACGGGAGGGATGGCAACGTCACGTTCCTCAGCTCCGGGCTCAGCGCTCCCACCCAGCGGCCCGGTGCTTTGGACGGCGTGGATTTCGCCGTCAACAATCCGAACTTCCCGCTGGTGGACAACCCCAATACCAAGGCACCCGTGGTCTCCGGAGTGGCTCGTTACGACCAAGTGCTCACCGCCGATAACGGCGGGTGGACTTACACTCCCACCGGGTACGCCTACCAGTGGCTGCGCAACGGCCAACCGATCGCGAACGCCACCACCAACAACTACCGGGTTGCCGAGGCGGACCTCGATCAGACACTGTCCGTCAAAGTCACTGCCACCCGCGCTGGGTACAGGGCAGTTTCGGCATCTTCCCTGCCCCTGACGCCCACCTCCCCCATCACCGCAACAGCGCCCACGCTTTCGGGGAAACTGACGGTTGGCGAGAAGCTCACCGGCGTCTTCAGCGAGGGCAGCATTTCCTCGGGCACAGCCGGCGGTCCCACCAGCGTCAGGTACGAATGGGTGCGGAACGGAACCGTGATCAGCGGTGCCACCGGCAAAAACTACACGCTGACCGCGGCGGACCGTGGCGCCGTCGTCGGCTTCCGCGCAGTGATCCAGGCCGGAGAGCCGGTCACCGCAACGCGGCCGTACACCGCTTTCAGCCAGTCGGTGGTGAGGAACAAGGCCCACACAGCAGGGTTCGACGCCGGTACCTCCCTGGATCTGTTCGCGCGGAATGCGTCGGCGAACCTTCTTCTGTACCCGACGGACGGCGCCGGCCGGTGGCAGGCAGCCAGGACGATCGGCTATGGCTGGGACGTTTTCGATCTGGTTATCTCCGCCGGTGACTTCAACGGCGACGGCTTCAATGACGTGGTGGCCCGGGACGACGCCGGGACGCTCTACCTGTACCCCGGCAACGGGACCGGCGGGTGGCTGCCCCGCAAGGAAATCGGCTGGGGTTGGGATGTTTTCGACTCCATCGTTGCCGCTGGCGACTTTTCCGGCGACGGCAACAACGATCTCCTGGCACGGACCCCCGCGGGCGCCCTGGTGCTCTACCCGGGCAACGGCGTTGGCGGTTTCAAAGCCCCCGGCGCAGTAGGCCAGGGCTGGGAAGCGCTGAACAACATTTTCTCCCCGGGCGACTTTGACGGCGACGGCAACCCGGACGTCATGGGCCGGGACGCGGCCGGGAACCTACGGCTCTACGGAGGCAACGGCCAGGGCGGTTGGACCACTGCCGCGGGCATCGGGACCGGGTGGAACGTGATGTCCAGGATCGGCGGTTCCGGTGATTTCAACGGGGACGGTTTCAACGACGTCTTCGCCATCGACGCTGCCGGCCAACTGACCATGTACTACGGCAACGGCGCCGGAGGCTGGAAAGGCGCCGGAGTTGTTGGCTGGGGCTGGGGCGGGTTCACGGCCATTTTCTAAGCCGATTTCGGTTGCATTTCGGGCTTGACGTGTCTTGTTCGGAAAATATTGCCAGGAAATTCCCAGACTTGGGTTTCGGCAATGTACTCTCATTTCAATTACACCGGGCGGACATCTCTGACCGCCCCGAATTGGGGGAACATTTTGGTGCACTTCTCCGCGTCCAGCGCGCCACTGTCAAAGACAGCTCGACCGAATGCCGCAGGTATCATCCTGCAGCATCGTACGGCGTCCGCTGAGTAGTTCCCTGTTTCATTTTCTAGTTGCCGTTCAGGCAGCCCCTTCCTTGGAGGAATCCCTTGGAGACCAGTACTCCTATGCCTGCCGCTGCGCGTAAGCACCGGCGTTTGTATTCAGTTATCACCGCGTCCTTGCTTTCAAGTCTCCTGTTGGCTCCGGCCATCCCGGCCGGCGCTGCGGCGCCAACCGCAGCTGTTCCGAGCCGCTACGTGTATCTCAGCGGAACCCCGCAGCTCGGTGGCGACCCAACCGTGGGTGGCCTTCTGAAAGTGGATGTCTCCAATACGTTCGCCCACGTCTCACCGGAGGGTGGGTCCGCATCCGTTTCGTACACCTGGACACGCGACGGGGTGGTGATCCCCGGTGCAACAGGCCCTACCTACCGTGCGACATCAGCGGACTTGGGACGCGTTGTGGGTGCATCAGTCACCGCCGTCTACGATCCCGAATCAGTGGGTACAGTCCAGGCTGCCCATCCCCTTAGGGTGGCCGCAGCGGCCCGTGCACGTGGATTCAACGGAGACGGCACCCTGGATATCTTCGCCCGGGATGCCTCCGGCCGCTTGTTGCTCTACCCCACCGATGGGCACGGCAATTGGCAGCCAACCCAGGTAATCGGGTGGGGTTGGAACAAGTTCAACCTGATGGTTTCCCCTGGCGACTTTGACGGAGACGGCACAGTCGACGTCCTGGCGCGGGACGCGCAGGGAGGGCTCTTCCTGTATCAAGGCAACGGTTCCGGTGGTTGGAAGAAGGCACTCCAAGTAGGACAGGGGTGGCAGAGCTTCAGGGAGCTGAGTGCAGCCGGAGACTTCAACGGTGACGGCAGCAACGACATTCTTGCCGTAGACAATGCAGGGAACCTTTTTCTATATCCCGGAAACGGTCGCGGCGGATGGCTCACGCCACGTTGGATTGGCCATGGTTGGCAGGGGATGGACTCGGTGGGAGCGGGCCATTTCCTGGGATATTCCAGCGTAGTTACGCTGTCCAAGACATTCTGGGGCGATCTCCAAGCGCGCACCTCGAGTCGCAATGGCTACTTTGAAGAATACGGCCTCCCCGGAAGCTACGCCGGAACCATTGGCTGGGGATGGGACTCCATAACGCGCTTCGGCATGGCCGGCGACTTTAACGGAGACGGAGATTCCGACGTTTACGGTATTGACCGCAGCGGACGACTCACCATGTATTTGGGTGACACGTCAGGTTTCCGGGACCGGGGAATCGCCGGTTTCCGTTGGAAAGGCACTCCCACTGTCGGTTGGGGCTGGGGTGGCCTGACAGCAGTGTTCTAGACCGCAATCTTCCAGAGTTTGATCCTAGCTTCTCACCAGGAGACCCAATTATGGCCAACTATTCAGCGCGCTTCCGGACACGCCACCTGCGCATCCTGGCATTGATCCTGACTGTCATGCTTGCCGGTCTCCTGCAGCACAGCACGGCGGCTGAGGCATCAACGTCGGAAACGCAATCGGCCGCCGTTAAGGCTTACGTTTGGCCGCCTGACCCTGCCTTTTTGAAGCTCGCGGCAGCAACCACGGCCCCACTACCTGTGTCCGGCGAGATGCGCGTGAACTTCACGGTAGCCCGTCCGGCCACTCGTCTTACCATCGTGATGGTCGACCCATCACAAGCTACCGAGATATTCCTGCATTGGAGAATGCCCGCCGACGGCGAACCACAGGAGTCCGGATCCGTAGTGCGGACTGTCAACGAGAATGACGCAGCAGGGAAATACACACTCCGGCAAGCCGCCGTTGACTTCGCAGACGGCTCAAACACCACCATAAAGCCCAGAAAATACGGAGGGGATAAATCGGCGACCGATGACTTCCCAAAGGCGGCTTTCGAGGTCAACAACCCGGCTGTGCGACTCCAGCAGAATGTCAATCTGGCCCCCGCCTTCGTTGAGGGGGTACCTGAAACCGGTATCTGGGCGCGAGCCAATCTTGGCAAATGGCAAGGCAGCGTGTCCCATGCTGACTATCAGTGGATGCGCAACGGAGTGGATCACGAAAGAAAGACATACGATTACGACTTTTCTTCGTTTGATGTTGGTTCAGTGGTTTCCTTCAGGGCTGTAATCTATGCTCCCGGGTACCTGCCCACGGAAACTGTTTCAAAAGCGGCAGGACCCATCATTGAGCCACGACGCCCGAAAGTATTGGGCGAAGGAGCAGTTGGTTCCATCCTCCGCACTGACTTCAGCCTCGCCGAAGTTCCTGTCCCGTCCGGGGCGAAACCAGTGGTCACTTACCGCTGGGTGGGACCTCCTTACGCGGAGCGCCCGGGGGGAGCAACTTACCGCCCAACCCCGCAGGACCAAGCGCACAACTACCCAAACCACTATGTGGCCGCCGAGGTCACCGTTTCCTCGGGGTGGGACACCCTGCGGCTTGTAACCAGCCAATGGAAGGAAAACATCAAGGACTCCCACTGGTCCAGTGGTTTCGATGGCGATGGAACAACGGATGTTTTGGCCCGCGACCAGTCCGGCCTTCTCAGCATGTATCCCACATCGACTCAGGGCGGATGGCTGGCACCACGCGTGATCGGACAGGGATGGTCCGGGATGACATCCATCATCAA
This sequence comes from Paenarthrobacter ilicis, assembly GCF_016907545.1. NCBI lineage: Bacteria > Bacillati > Actinomycetota > Actinomycetes > Micrococcales > Micrococcaceae > Paenarthrobacter > Paenarthrobacter ilicis. The sequence goes on from NZ_JAFBCD010000001.1 coordinate 3,686,422, forward strand.
GACGGGCGATCTTGATCGCGACGGCAGGAACGATGTGGTGGCCAGGGATGCGGCGGGACGTTTGTTCCTCTATCCGGGTAACGGCCTGGGTGGCTGGCTCCAGCAGCGGCAAATCGGTACTGGATGGAACGTCTTCAACACTATTTTTGCCGCAACCAGCACCAACGGCGACGGTGGTCACAGCGGCATCTATGGCCGCGACGCCAACGGTACTCTTTGGTACTTCGCCAGCTACAGCGGAGGCGGCCTGGCCTACGCTGGATACCCGGTGGGAACCGGGTGGAACATGTTCAACACGGTCTTCCCTGCCGGTGACTTCAACGGCGACGGCGTGGAAGATCTGATGGGGCGGACTCCCTCCGGGCTGCTCTACAGCTACCGGCTGAACGGCTCCAGCATCGATCAAACCCAAGTCATCGGAAATGGGTGGCAGGTGATGGCCAGAATCGGAGCCGCTGGCGATTTCAACGCCGACGGACATCAGGATATTTATGGCATCGACTACTCGGGCCGGATGCATATGTACTACGGCAATGGGGCTGGAGGGTGGAAAGGGTCCGCGATAGTCGGCTGGGGCTGGGGTGGCTTCACGGCCGTCTTCTAGGACTAGGCAACGCTCTTGATCTTCACCACAAAGACTGCTCCCAGAAGCCCAATCACTGCGGCGGCTATGTACAGGGAGACGTAGCCGCCCCAGAGGCTGACGAAGGGAAGGGCGATCAGGGGCGCCACCACTTGGGGCAGCGAATTTGCAATGTTGATGACACCGAGGTCCCTGCCGCGGTCGATCGCGGTGGGCAGCACCTGCGTGATCAGGGCGAAGTCCACCGCGAGGTACGCTCCGAAGCCGATCCCCAGCACCACGGCTCCCAGCAACCCACCCACCCAGGTGGGTGAAAAGGCCAGGATCAGTGAAGCCAACGCAATGACCACCGAGGACGCAATGACCAGGGGCTTCCTTTTGCCCATCCGGTCACTCAGCCGGCCGCCCACAACGCTGGTGATAACCACCGTGACGGCGTACAGGCCGGTCAGGACAAGCACTCCGAATTCGGGGTCGATGCCCTCGGTTTCCTTCAGCCGCACCGCGTCGGTCAGGAAGAAGAGCAGGTACAGGGTAATCATGTGATTTCCGGTGCTGACCAGGAACCTGGTGAGCCATGCCCAGGCGAAATCAGGGTAGCGCTTGGGGGAAATCCAAAAACCCTTGAGGAATGCAGCCAAGGCGAAGGCCGGACGGCGCCCTGCCGGAAGCGGTTGGTCATCGCCTTTGAAAAGATAAAGCACGACGCCGGCCAGCAACGCAGCGGCGCACACCCAGTAACCGGCGGCATAGTCGCCGGCAACAACGGCAGCGATCACGGCTCCAGCCAGGATGCCGACTGTTTGTCCCATGGCCGCCAAGCCGCCGACAGTACCGCGCTGGGGAACAGGAACCCGGTCCGGGACAGCCGCAGTGATGGCTGCGTACATGGCATTGGCCCCTGCCTGCACCAAGCACCACAGCAACGCCATGACAGCCACGTTGGGAGCGCCCGCGAGGGCCACCAAGGCAACTGCGCCCAGAACCGCTCCCATGAGGACCCAGGGGATCCGGCGGCCGAACCGCGAGGTGGTGCGGTCGCTGAACGCACCGAACAGGGGGTTTGCCACCATTGACACCGCAGCACCACAGCCTGTGACCAACGCGAGTATGGCCTCTTTTTGCCCTTCGTCGAAGTGGGCGGCCTGCTGCCCCAGAAGTACCTGAAGAGGGGCGAAGAACGCTGCATTGATGCCCAGGTTGACCAGCACAACGCCCGTAACCCACAGGGGCCGGACCCTGTCAACGGGTTCGGCGAGCGCGGTAGTGTTTCCGCCACGGATGGCAGCGGGATCCGGTACCGGGCCCGGAAGGTCGGACAGGCTCATGGCTAGGTTTCCCCCTTGAATCAAATGATGGACCCAGCCTAGCGCGGTGCAGAGGCACCGGGCCGCCGCATCAACGTTTATGCACATACGGGAATTCCCGCCCCCTCGCCGATGATCCAACCGCTAGTCTGGGCTCAACCCAGCAAGGAGAATCATGGCCACTGAGCAGCAGAACACCGCCGATCTTTATGATGAGCGCGGGGACGAACTCGCATCCATTTCCATCCAGTTCCAGGACCTGGGTGGAAACACCCACTTCAGCGGACCTGCCCGCACTGTCCGGTGTTTTCAGGACAACGCCTTGGTGAAGTCCATCCTCAACTCTCCCGGCGAGGGTGCTGTCCTAGTGGTCGATGGGCATGCCTCCCTGCACACCGCGTTGATGGGGGACATGATCGCGGAAAGCGCCGTGGCCAATGGCTGGGCCGGAGTGGTCATCAACGGAGCCATCCGGGACCGTGAAGCGATCGCCCGCCTGCCGTTGGGCGTCAAGGCCCTGGGGAGCAACCCGCGGAAGAGTTCCAAGGCGGGGACGGGTGAGGTTGACGTTGATGTCATCCTCGATTCCGTCCGCATCCGGCCGGGCGTGATGATCTACTGCGACCTGGACGGAATTCTGGTGGAGCACTGAGCTTTCGGGCAGCGTAGCGAAGGCTGGAGCTGAAGAAATATTCTTCCGCCGGGAATCAAACGGACCGTATGATAGTTACTGAAAGCAACTATCCTGCTTAATTCCACTTTTCTGTTACCTCTGGAGAAGATATGTCCGAAACCAAGCCCGTCAGGGCCGCCGGCGAGGTCTTGACTCATCGTCAGACACTCACCGTCATGGTGGGACTCATGCTCGGCATGTTCCTGTCCTCCCTGGACCAGACCATCGTGTCCACGTCCATCTACACCATCGCCAATGACCTGGACGGCTTGTCACTCCAGGCATGGGCTACCACGGCGTATCTGATCACGTCCACCGTCAGCACCCCGTTGTACGGCAAGCTCAGTGACATCTTCGGCCGGCGTCCGCTGTACCTCACCGCGATCGTCATCTTCCTGGCAGGCTCGCTGTATGCCGGCTCGGTTCACTCCATGACCGAGCTGGCCATTGCCCGTGGCATCCAGGGTCTGGGCGCCGGCGGCTTGCTGGCGCTGGCACTCACCATCATCGGCGACATCGTTGCGTTGAAGGACAGGGCCAAGTACCAGGGCTACTTCATGTCGGTGTTCGGCATCTCCTCTGTCCTGGGTCCGGTAATCGGAGGAGCTTTTGCCGGTGCATCCAACATCCTGGGCTTCGATGGCTGGCGTTGGGTCTTCTTTATCAACCTGCCCATTGGAATCGCCGCCTTGGTGGTGGTGTTCCTTTACCTGCATTTGCCGGTGCGCCACGTGAAGCAGAAGATCGACTACTGGGGTGCTGCCGCCATCACGCTGGCCATTGTTCCGCTGTTGCTGGTGGCCGAGCAGGGCCGCACGTGGGGATGGACCTCCGGGGCTGCCTGGCTTTGCTACGCCTTGGGAGTGATCGGCATCGTGGCGTTCCTGCTGGCTGAGAAGCGGGCCGGGGACTACGCCCTGATTCCGTTGCGCCTGTTCAAGAACACCACGTTCGGATTGTCTTCCCTGTTGAACTTCATCATTGGCATTGGCATGTTCGGTGCGATCGCCATGCTGCCCATGTACTTGCAACTGGTCAAGGGACTCACCCCCACTGAGGCCGGCCTGATGATGATCACTTTCACGGTGGGCATCCTGTTCGGGTCCATCTCTGCCGGACGCACCATCTCCTCTTCGGGCGTATACCGGATCTTCCCCATCCTGGGCACGGCCGTGCTGGCCGGCGCTGCAACGGTCATGGGCCTGGTCCTGGGCGTGGACACCGGACTCTGGGTCCCCGGCCTGATTGCTGTCTTCTTTGGTGTTGGCCTTGGCTTCTGCATGCAGCCACTCACACTGGCCATGCAGGTCTCCGTCCCACCCAAGGACATGGGCGTTGGAACATCCACCGCAGCGTTCTTCCGTTCCATGGGCGGCGCTGTGGGCACCGCAGTGTTCATCTCCATGCTCTTCAGCACAGCTGCGGACAAAATTGCCGACGGCATGAAAACCGCTGCTGCTACGCCCGACTACCAGGCAGTTATGCGGGACCCGGCAGTCGCATCGGATCCTGCCAATGCCAAGCTTTTTGATTTCTTCAAGAATGGCGCCACCAACGATTCGCTGAATGACACCAGCTGGTTGCACTCGGCAAACAGCACGCTTACCCGTCCCATCACGGAGGGATTTGCGCAGGCAATCGACGTCGTCATGCTCACGGCTGCGGGTCTGATGATCATTGCTTTCCTGATCAGCTTTGCGCTGCCCAACAAGAAGCTCACCGATCCCAAGGCTGCCGCCAAGGACTCCGTCCCGGCACACTAGGTTCCAGATACACAGGCAAAGGCAGGCAGTCCCCGGACTGCCTGCCTTTCCTTGTTCCAGCCACTGTAGCCTCCATCACCTGACTGGAACTTGGCCATATGGCGTGCAACACTGTGAAGCGCGTGTGCACCGGTGTCTGAGCCGGAACAGCCGACGAAGTCCTGCACCGCAACCCCCCACCACCACCCAAGGGAGACTCATGTCCAGTCCCAGCACCGAAGAAGGCGCTCCTCACGTTTCCCGGAAGGTCATAGGCCTGGCCGTTGCCGGCGCCGTGGGCGGCTTCCTGTTCGGCTTCGATTCCTCCGTGGTCAACGGTGCCGTGGATGCCATGGCCAAGGAGTTCACCATGGGTGAGGCCCTCACAGGCTTCGCTGTTGCGGTGGCTCTGTTGGGATGCGCCGCGGGTGCCTACCTGGCCGGCAAGGTAGCGGACCGCTACGGCCGCATTCCTGCCATGAAGCTTGGTGCGCTGCTGTTCCTGGTCAGCGCAATCGGCACAGGTTTTGCTTTCAGCGTTTGGGACCTCATCTTCTGGCGTTTGGTGGGCGGCCTGGGCATCGGCCTCGCCTCGGTGATCGCGCCGGCGTATATTTCCGAGATCTCCCCACGCCACGTCCGTGGCCGGCTGGCCTCCCTGCAACAACTGGCCATCACCACGGGTATCTTCGCGGCATTGCTGTCCGACGCTGTGCTGGCCAACTCTGCGGGCGGTGCAGACGGCGCGTTGTGGTGGGGCGTTGAAGCCTGGCGCTGGATGTTCATTGCCTGCGCGGTTCCGGCCGCAGTGTATGGGTTGATCGCCTTCCGCCTTCCGGAGTCTCCCCACTTCCTGGTCCTCAACGGCAAGGAAGACCAGGCCCGCACCATCTTCAACAGGCTGATTCCGGGCGACGATATTGAGCGTCACATCCGCGAGATCCGCGACTCCATCCAAGAAGAGAAGCTGTCCTCCAAAAAGGGCGCTCTCCGTGGCAACCGCTTTGGCCTGCTGCCGGTGGTGTGGATCGGCATCATTCTCTCCGTGCTCCAGCAGTTCGTGGGAATCAACGTGATCTTCTACTACTCCACCACGCTGTGGAAGGCAGTCGGATTCCAGGAGAAGGACTCACTGACCATCTCCGTTGTCACCTCCGTCACCAACATCCTGGTGACCCTGGTGGCCATTGCGCTGGTGGACAGGATCGGCCGCCGCCCCATCCTGCTCACGGGCTCAATCGGAATGGCCGCCTCCCTGGGAGTCATGGCGTTGGCCTTCTCCTCAGCCATAGGCAGTGGATCCGACATCACCCTCCCCGGCGCCTGGGGTCCCGTGGCCCTGGTGGCCGCCAACGTTTTTGTTGTCAGCTTTGGTGCTTCCTGGGGACCGCTGGTGTGGGTTCTGCTGGGCGAAATCTTCCCGTCCCGGATCCGCGCCCGCGCCTTGGGCGTGGCCGCCGCTGCCCAGTGGATCGCCAACTTTGCCATCACCCTGAGCTTCCCGGTCATGGCCGCAGGTTCGCTCCCACTGACGTACGCCATGTACGCGGCTTTCGCGGCGGCGTCGTTCTTCTTTGTGATGTTCAAGGTTCCGGAAACCAACGGCATGTCCCTTGAGCAGGCCGAAACCCTCTTTGTCCCGAAGGGCGCGCAGGTCTCAGCCCTCCCGGTCAAGGCGGACGGGTCCGAGTAGTCCCGCGGGTCATGCATCGCAAAAAGAACCCCGTGGAACCAAGGTTCCACGGGGTTCTTTTGTGCCCGGGTCCGTGCGGGAGGAGAGCTCCCTAGACCAGGTGCGGCTCGTGTGAGGACAGGAACCGGCGGCCGCTGAAGGCCACAAGAATGGCAATCACCATGGCAACTGCACCGGCGAAGAAGGGAACCTGCGGGCCAAAGTGCTCGCCCAGCTGGGCTGCGGCGAACGGGGCCAGCGCACCGCCCATCCAGCGCACAAAGTTGTATCCGGCGGAGGCAATGGGACGCGGCGAATCGGAGACGCCCATGGCCAGTTCCGTGTAAATGGTGTTGTTGATGCCCAGCAGGGCGCCGGCCACAATAACCAGCACGACGACGGCAGTCACCGAGTGCCCGGCGGCCAGTCCCAGTCCCACCAGGTCCAGCATGAGTACAGCGAGTGTACCGGTCAGGACGTTGACGGCACCGAAGCGCCTCTGCAGCACGGGAGCCACAAAGACAGAGAAGACGGCAACCGCAACGCCCCAACCGAAGAAGACGCCGCCGATTCCGTAGGCGTCCATGCCAAGGATGAACGGGGTGAAAGCAAGGATGGTGAAGAAGCCGTAGTTGTAGAACAAGGCGCTGGCAGCCGTGGTCCGGAGTCCCTTGTGGCCGAGGGCCATGAGGGGATCGCGCAGGCGTGACTTTTTGGCCGGAGCGGGCGTCTTGGGCAGCAGCGTCAGGAGGGCAATGAATGCGGCGGCCATGAGGACTGCCGTGCCGAAGAACGGAGCCCGCCACTGCCAGCCGCCCAATAGCGCACCGAGCAGCGGCCCGAGGGAAATACCCAGCCCCAGCGCGGCTTCATAGAGAATGATCGCGGTTCCGGTGCCACCGCTGGCGACGCCCACAATGACTGCGAGTGCGGTTGCGACGAACAGTGCGTTGCCCAGTCCCCAACCGGCGCGGAAACCCACCAGCTGCTCCACGCTGCCGGACAACCCGGACAGGGAAGCGAACGCCACGATGATTGCCAGGCCAATAAGCAGGGTCTTCTTGCCGCCGATGCGCGAGGAAACGAATCCACTGATCAGCATGGCCACAGCCGTCACCAGGAAGTAGCTGGTGAACAGCAGGGAGACTTCGCTGGTGGACGCTTCCAGGTTCTTGGCGATCGCGGGAAGGATGGGATCCACCAACCCAATGCCCATGAAGGCGAACACGGCCGCCAGGGCCGTGGCCCAGACAGCTTTGGGCTGCTTGAGGAGTGAAACCTTCTCGGCTTCCAGGGTGTTCTCGGCGCTTGCTGAAGCGTCAGCCAATTGGCGTGACATTCAAATGCTCCTTGTCGGTGCGGTATGGGTAGCGGTGCGCGGTATTGGTCCGCGCGGGTTTTAGTTCTGGAACGAGCTGTTGAGCTTCGCGATCACGGGCAGGGCGGCCGTCAGGTGCTCGATTTCGTCGCTGCTGAGGTCTTGAAGCAGGGCGGCCACCATGGCGTTGCGCCGCTGGTCGGCAGACTCGACGGCGCTGGTACCGGCCGGGGTGATGGCCACTTGGACGGCACGGGAGTCATCAGGATCCGGCTGGCGGGTCACGAAACCGGCACGCTCGAGCTTAATGATCTGCTCCGTGGCACTGGGGACCTTGATGCCGAGGTTCTTGGCGATGTCCCCCACCCGCTGGCCGCCGTCGTAAATCATGGACAGCAGGCTGAGCTGGGCTGCGGTGAGCTCACCTTCCGGATCCAGCCTCCGGAACATATACACGCCCAAACGCAGGGCCTCACGGAAATCCTGCGCGAGGTGGATGTAGGACTGATCCGGCGTGTTCGTCATATTTAGGTAGCCTAATAGTTAGGGTACCTAAAAGTCAAGATTCAAGGCACCCCTAGAGGGTGAGCTTCATGCCTTCATGGCTGGCGACGAAACCCAGCCTCTCGTAGAAGCGGTGGGCGGACGTGCGGGATTTATCCGTCGTCAGCTGCATCAGGGAACATCCCCGCTGCCGGGCAGCATCAATGGCCCACTCGATCATCAGCGCCCCCACTCCGTGCCCGCGGAGACTCCCGGCCACGCGGACCGCCTCGATCTGGGCGCGCCAGGATCCCCTGCGCGACAAGCCCTGGAGGTAGCTGAGCTGGAAGGTAGCCACCACCTCGCCGTCGAGCTCCCCCACCACCAGAAGGTGGGCGGGGTCGGCGTCGATCGCCGCGAAGGCCGCCTGGTATGGCGCAGGGTCGTCCATGTTCTCGCGAGCCGCGCCCAACTGGTCGTCCGCGAGGAGCTCGAGAATCCTGGGCAAGTCCCCGGAGTGGGCGCGCCTCAGCGCAAAAGTCCCTCCGGCAACGGCGGCGGTCATCAAGGAAGGCGTAGTGCCGGAGTCCATGGTCACCATTCCAGCATGCCACCAAACGCTGGAACTCAGTATTGCTAAGTAGTGGTACTTAGTCCTACTATGTAGTGGTAGCTAGTAATACAGAGTAGTGAACGGAGGTGCACATGGGAAAGCAAATGACGGAGATGCTCAAAGGCACCCTGGAGGGAATCGTCTTGGCCCTCCTCACCGGAAAGGCAGCCTACGGATATCAGATCACCACGCTGTTGAGGGATCAGGGATTCACGGAGATCGCCGAGGGCACTGTCTACGCGCTGCTGGTCCGGATAGAGCAAAAAGGGCTGGTTGATGTTGAAAAACGACCGTCCGAGAAGGGGCCGCCGCGCAAGGTCTACACACTCAATGCGCAGGGGAAAAAGGAACTGACCGAATTTTGGAACACCTGGAGCTTCCTGTCCGAAAGGCTGGAACACCTCCGCGAGGAAGGGAAATAGCATGGCAGCAAAATGGATCGAGCTGGTCACCGGATCGCTTGAGCAAAAGAAGCAGTACAAACAAGCCAAAGCACGCTTGGACTCCCTGCCGGAGCCCTACCTGTCTGTTGCAGCAGCGTTCAACCGCTATCTCATGTACTTCGGCGGAGTCACCGAGGGCGACACCATGGTGCAGATGTTCACCGACTTTGCCGATCTCTGGGAGCGGGCAGCCGTTGACGGCACCCCCGTGCACGCCATTGTTGGCGAGGACCCGGTGGAATTCGCTGAAGCTTTCGCTCTGGCATATGGCGGCAAGCGCTGGATCGACAAAGAGAAAGCCCGGCTGGTGGATGCCGTCAACAAAGCGACGGAAGCGGAATCATGACTGCCGCCATCCATGTCCGTGGCATCGAGAAATCCTTCAAGAACCTCAACGTCCTTCAAGGCGTGGATTTCGACGTATCAGCGGGAAGCATCTTCGCCTTGCTGGGGTCCAATGGCGCGGGCAAAACCACGCTGGTCAGGATCCTTTCCACCCTGCTGGCAGCGGACGGTGGGTCTGCCGCCGTCGAGGGCTTTGACGTGGCCAACCATCCGCAACGGGTCCGGGAAGTCATCAGCCTCACCGGACAGTTTGCCGCCGTGGACGAGATTCTTACGGGTCGCGAGAACCTGGTGCTGGTGGCCAGGTTGCGTCATTTGAAGGATCCGGGAGCAATCGCCGACAGGCTTCTGGAGCAGTTCAACCTCACTGACGCAGGATCGCGGAAAGTCGCGGCATACTCCGGCGGCATGCGCAGGCGACTGGACATTGCCATGAGCCTGATCGGCGAGCCCCACGTCATCTTCCTGGACGAGCCCACCACCGGACTTGACCCGGAAGCGCGGCTGGAAGTGTGGGCGATCATCAAGAAGCTGGCCACCCAAGGGACCACCGTCCTGCTCACCACCCAATACCTGGACGAGGCCGAACACTTGGCCCAGCAGATTGCCATCCTCCACGAAGGCCGCATCATCGCCAACGGAACCCTGGCGGAGCTGAAGAACCTCCTCCCACCGGCAACGGTTGAGTACGTCGAGAAGCAACCAAGCCTGGAAGATATCTTCCTGGCCTTGGTGGGCACGCGGGTTCCGGACCACACACCAATTAAGGAAAGGCAATGAGCACCCACTTCTTCGCTGATACGGCGGTGTTGACCGGCCGCTCCATGCGGCACGTCTTCCGCAGCGTGGACACCATCATCACCACGGCAATCACCCCGATCGCCATCATGATGTTGTTCGTGTTCGTCCTTGGCGGAGCCATCAAAACCGGCACCGACAACTACGTCAATTACCTGATGCCGGGCATCATGCTGATCGCCATCGCATCCGGGATCGCCTACACCGCCTTCAGATTGTTCATGGATATGAAGAGCGGCATTTTTGAACGGTTCCACTCCATGCCGATCGCCCGGTCATCCGTGCTGTGGGCCCACGTCCTGACCTCCGTCGCCGCGAACCTGCTTTAGTGGTAATCATTGTGCTGGTGGGCCTGTTGATGGGGTTCCGCACAGCCGCCGGACCCCTGGAGTGGCTGTCCGTAGCCGGGATACTGGCACTTTTCACAGTGGCCCTGACCTGGGTTGCGGTGATCGCAGGCCTCAGCGCCAGCACCATTGAAGGGGCCAGCGCGTTCTCCTACCCGCTGATCTTCCTTCCTTTCATCAGCTCAGCCTTCGTCCCCACGGATACCATGCCGGGCCCGGTGCGCTGGTTTGCCGAAAACCAGCCGGTCACATCGATCGTGGACTCCATTCAGAACCTTTTCGCCCAGCGGCCCGTGGGAACCGGCATCTGGGTGGCGCTGGCATGGTGCACCGGCATCCTGGTGGCAGCGTTCATCGCCGCCAACATCACCTACCGCCGCAAGATTTCCTGACACGCTGCACACCAGGCCAAAGCTCCCCCCTCCTGAGGGCGGGAGCTTTCGCCATTCAGACCGATTGGTCATTTTCCCGGGGTTGGCTATAGCTTTATCGAACAGATTTGTAACGGCCGTCACTAATGCGACGGGTCCTTCGAAGGGTTCTTGAAACTAATGTCCGACCAGACAACACAGGGGCAGCTCCGCGCCTCCAGCAGGGACAGCGAGCCCCACCTGTCACGCTCGCTCAGCAACCGCCACATCCAGCTTCTCGCCATTGGCGGCGCAATCGGTACCGGCCTGTTCATGGGCTCCGGAAAGACGATCTCCGTGGCCGGCCCGTCCGTGATCTTCGTGTACATGATCATCGGCTTCATGCTGTTCTTCGTGATGCGTGCCATGGGCCAACTCCTGTTGTCCAACCTGAACTACAAATCCTTCAGCGACTTCGCGGGCGATCTCCTGGGCCCGTGGGCCGGGTTCTTCACCGGATGGACGTACTGGTTCTGCTGGGTGGTGACGGGCGTAGCCGACGTGATCGCGATTGCGGGCTACGCCAATGAGCTGTGGCCCGGAATCCAGCTGTGGATTCCCGGTTTGGCCACCATCATCATCCTCCTGCTGCTGAACCTCCCCACGGTCAAGGCTTTCGGTGAGACCGAGTTCTGGTTCGCACTTATCAAGATCGTTGCCATCGTGGCGTTGATCGTGGTTGGCCTGGTGATGATCTTCACCGGATTCCAGTCCAACGCCGGCACTGCAAGCTTCACCAACCTGTGGAGCCATGGTGGATTCTTCCCCAAGGAATTCATGGGCTTCGTTGCCGGTTTCCAGATCGCCGTCTTTGCCTTCGTCGGTATTGAACTGGTGGGAACGGCCGCTGCTGAAACCAAGAACCCTGAACACAACCTCCCCCGCGCCATTAACGCCATCCCGCTGCGCGTCATGCTCTTCTACGTAGGCGCCCTGATCATCCTCATGTCCGTCACCCCGTGGACAGAGTTCAAAGCCGGCCAGAGCCCCTTCATCGCCATGTTCTCCCTGGCTGGCCTGGGCATCGCCGCCACCGTGGTGAACCTGGTGGTACTGACGTCCGCCATGTCTTCGGCCAACTCCGGAATCTACTCAACGTCCCGCATGGTCTATGGCCTGGCCAACGACGGCGACGCCCCCAAGCTCTTTGGCCGGCTCTCCAGCCGCAAAGTACCCCAGAACGCCCTGTTCCTCTCCTGCGTTCTCCTCCTTGCCGGCGTCGCCCTGCTCTACGCCGGCAAGGACGTAGGGGTGGCTTTCGACATGGTGACCACCGTGTCCGCAGTCTGCTTCATGTTCGTCTGGTCGATCATCCTGGCCAGCTACCTGGTGTACCGGAAGCGCCGCCCGGAACAGCACGCATCCTCGTCCTACAAGATGCCCGGCGGCGTTCCCATGGTGTGGGTGGTGTTCGCCTTCTTCGCCTTCCTGGTGTGGGCACTCACCACCCAAGCGGACACGTTGACAGCCCTGCTGGTGACACCCATCTGGTTCGCCGTCCTGGGCATCGCCTACGCTGTGGTGCGTAGATCACCGCTTCACCAGGCCCGCGTGGCGGAATGGAAAGCCATGGCAGAGGCCGAAACCGCGGCAACGCGCTAAAGCAAAGACCGAGGCAGAGGCAACGGCAAAGAGACAGACAAAAAGCCTGGCCCGCACCATTGAGGTGCGGGCCAGGCTTTCTCTGCACCCGGTATCTACCAGCGATTCACCGGACGAATCGTCAGGCTACTTTGCGTCGCCTGCTGGCCACCAGCGCAACCCCACCCACAGCCATGAGCGCCAAGGCTCCGAGCAGGGAGGCAACCAGGCCAGCGGCTCCGGTGTCGGGAAGGTCATCTGACCCAGCCGCGGGAACTCCTGCCGACGGAGCCTCACTTGGCGGAACCTCACCTCCAGCAGCGGGCGGAGCGGAGGCACCGGCAGTTGGCGGAACCTCGCCTCCAGAGACCGGCGGCTGTTCCGTTTCTGCCGGGGGAACAACCACCGGCCGCACCTTTACCTCGGCAGAATCGCTGCCCGAAGGGGTCTCCCCGCCTGGAGCGTGCGCTTGGACCTTCACCACGTTGACGTATGACTCGGTGGTGTTGTCCTGGGTGACAACCCGGTTGGCGGTCTCGCCGGGCGCCAAGCTGGCTACCGGATCGATGTTCCCGAGGGCTGGATCATCAAAGCGAACGTCCGTGAGCACGGTGTTGCCGGTGTTGGTCACGCTGAGCTGCCAATGGACCGTCCCTCCCGAATCCACTGTGACACTTTCGCTCCAGGGCCCGTCCGGCGACAACGACACGAGCTTGGACACTGACATTCCCGGAACAGCGCCGAAGTAGAACGAATCATCCGAAGACGTCAGTTCCGAACCACCGAGCGGGTTTTTGGACGATGCTGTGACCGTGTTCCGATACTGGCCTTCCACCGCCTTTCCGTGGGCCGTTAGCTCCACCGAGGCACCGGGGGCCAAGGATGCCACGACGTCGGAAAAGACGGTGTTGCCATCCATGTCTTTATCCACCACAAGGACGTCCTTCAGGGCCAACGTTCCCGTGTTGGTCACCGTGTATCCCCAGGTGACTTGGCTCCCGGGTACCAGTTGAGGACCCGGCGCTGCCGGAACCTCGTGTCCATTGGTGGTCTTCACCACGGACAATCCGCTGGTGCCGGCAAAGTACCAAGACTCGGCAGAGACGGGCTTGGGTTGTTGTTCCAAACGCTCCCCTTCTCCGTCCAAGGCAGCCGCAGTGGCCGTGGCGGTGTTGTGGTACTGCCCCGGGACCGCTTTGCCGTGCGCGGTGAAGACCCGCGTGGCGCCGGGATCCAGGACTCCGGTGTCGGCAGACGTGGGTGCCAACGTCCCTTTGCTGCCATCACCGGCTGTGAACGCATCGGCAACGTTCACTTCTGCCAGCGGGATATCGCCGGTGTTGGTTACCTCGTAGGTCCAGGTGACCTCCGAGTCCTCGGCAACAATGGCTCCCGGAGCAGCTGTGTACGCCGAGCCGTTGGTCTTCTTGACGATTCCCAGGGACGGGTGGCCAACCACGTTGACGGTTGCTTGGTTGGTGGCGAACTGCACCGACGCACCGTTGTAGCTTCCCTCCGCAGTCACAATGTTGGAGGCCTTGGCGGCAAAGCCAGGTTCCCCAAGCACCTCGGTGGGAACCGTGAGGGTGAACTCCTCACCGGAGGTCAGGGTATCCACCACCACGCGGAAGGCAGTGGCGTTATCCGGGACCGACGTCCAAGTACCCGAGGCTGCGTCCTGCGCGTCTTTGGAGTATTCCACCGTGGCACCGGCAGGCACTCCGGTTACCGGACCAGCGAGGACAACATCAAAGTCGTCCCCGGTGCCTACCGCCGGCAACCGGTCAAAGAACGTGGTTCCGGTCACCGGGTTGGGAAGGACGTTGCTGACGTAGACCTGCCAAAAGGCAGCCTTGTCCACCGTGGTGTCCAGGGACCACGGACCTTCGGCTGTTGCGCCGGACAGCTTGTCCAGCAACAGCCCACCGGCTGTATTGATGGTCACCCGGGCGGTGTCCTTGGCGATGCTGGCGCGGGCGGCGTCGAAGTCATAGACGTCGTCGCTGAAAAAGGGACCGTAGCCGGTCATCTGCACCGTTTCCTGGTGGGTGCCGCCATCGGCAACGCTGAGGAAGCGCGGGTCCCCTGTGTAGGCGTAGGACTCAACCTGGACAGCCGTTTGCGCGGGATCGTAGGACTTCGCCAGTGCAGTGACGGGGATGTCGTATTGCCACCCGTTGTTTTCCACCCAGCGATCGGAAGCTTCCCCGGGATCACGCATGGGGCTGATCTGGTCGAAGGCGAAAGTAATGACCTGCAGTTCACAGCCAATCGGATCCAGGACGCGCTGCGTGGAATCGATCTTCAGGCCTTTGCCAAGCGTGGGGATCGGCTCCACTCCAACATTGAGGTCCGTCACCGGAGCAATGGGTTTTGAGGGGTCGTACTGGATCCCGCAGGGCAGCACTACCGACATCTTGGCGTTCGTGTACGTTTCCGAGGGGTTCTGGTTCACGATCCCGGCCCTGGCAACGCCGTTGTCGCCAACGCTCAGGACATCCGGAGCAGCCACCTTGGTGGTCAGGTAGACAGAATCCTGCGGCGAGAAGATGTTGGACGCTTCACGCTCGAGGGAACCTGCTTGAAGGGTTGCGGTGTTGTTGACTGGCCCTGGAGACGTACCCGCCGGCTCGCCTGCCGGAACCACACCGTCAGTGACGTCCCGGAACACCGGCACGCTTCCCATGGTCATCCGGACCTCGGAACCAACAGGAACGGTCTCGTCACCGGGTGCCACCTTGATCCGCCACCCGGTCAGGACAGATCCCACCGGCAGGGTGAGGGTGTTGTTTCCATTGAAAGCCTCCCACCCTGTTGACCCGGCGTTCTGAACTGTCAGAGACAGGTTGGTGTTGGTGGTGGGATTCTGCGGAACAAAGGATTTCCAGTCACTCGAGTAATCGCTCTGGTACTCCAAGGTGTACTGCAGGTTGGCAACCGAGAGGACCGGGCTGAAATTTGCGGTCAAACCCGTCACGTCGTTGTGGTGGTACCACTCTTCACCCCCTGCACCTGCGGCCCCGGAATCAGTGATCACCAAATCGTCGGCGCTGGGGCTGTTCAGCGGCCCCAGGTACGAGCCATTGACGTACGTGCTTCTGGCAATCATGCCTGCGGAACTCTGCCCTGCCGACCATTTCTCAAGGGCTGCAGTGACGCCGCCACCGGGGTTGAAGACAGGACCCTGGGCCGTGGCGGGAGCACCCGCCCGCACAACGCCATGGGCATCGGTGGTTTCCAATGTCACAGTGTTGAGCGGCGGCTGTTGGCCATCCTCCCAGCCAGCAACGGAGTCCGGATAGCGCACTGTGAGCCAGATGCCGGTTCCGGCCCGGTCCAGGCAGTAGCCATCGGGATCGTAACGTTCTTCATTGGTCCACGTGGCCGCGGGCCAAGCACTGGTGTCCCATGTGCCCACCCCGGAGGACGCGGCCACAAACCGGGCTTCAGCCGGAAGGACATCGGAGAGCTTCTGTTTGTAGGAAGAGAAGTCAGTAAAGCGGTCCTGCGAACAAACATTGAACCAGTACGTGACATCACGATTGCTTGAACCCGTCACGGTGGTGGCTGATTTCTTCGCGCTGTAATTGTTGGTTCCGGTGACGGTGGTGGTGACCGGCTGGGACGATGCCTTGCCGGAGGGTCCGCCGTCACCGGTGATCACTGTGCTCAACGGCATGGACTCGTACTTACGCTCGTTGTCCACCTGGGCAACCGTATAGACCACACTCACCAACTCTTTGGTGGTGTCCTTCAGGGTGATGGTCAGCACCCGTGTTGCGGGATCGTAAGTGTGGCTGAGCACCGGGGACGAATCGCCCTGCGGAAGTCCGGCGAAGATCGTTCCCTCCGGAAGGGTGGTGGTCATTGCCACGCCGGTGGCGGGATTTGATGAATCCACACCTTCAAAGTCCAAGGTGGCGGTGTAATTGTAGTTCTGACCCAAGGGAACCGTTTGCGGCGCCGAGAGCGTCACTGTGAAATCCCCTGCAGCCGCCATGGCCGGGGTGACCCCGAGCGTCAGCGTGCCGGCAGCGACAGCCAAGGCCGCCGCCGTCGCCACCATCCGCGATACCGGGCTCCACGGTGAGGGAGGTATCCGCGGCCTCCCCCGCGCTCCCCGCCTCAGGTCCCGCCACTTCTCGAGCCGGCCGGGCCGGCCCCAGGATTGTGCTGCTGACATCCAAAAGCTCCTTTGCTCGGTCCTGAACGGCCCACTTGCCAACAGGCAGGTTTTTTGGCGATCCAGGAGGGTTGGGAAGAGCTTTTGCTCTCCTTCCCCTATGTAGTGAGCAGGATGTCGAGAACGTGACGGACCCGTGTTCCGGGCACCACCAATTGTGGATAAGCACCAAAAAGGCCCTCCAACGGTCCACAGCGGCCGAAGCCGCTTTCCCGCTGGAGAGCCTTGTTGACGCGCTTATGCGTGGGCTTTGCGCTCCTCCACAAGCTTCTGAACAGCCGCGAATAACGGATGTTCAGGGGCAAGCCCGGTGATGCGTTCGACGGCGGCAGGCGCGTCCATCCCGGACAGCATCCTTGCGAGCTCTACGGCTTCGTCGTCGGCACCGTCGTCGAAACGAAGGGCCGCCGACATGGCTTCCAGGAGGGCCACGGGAGTGACACCACGCTCAGCAAGCTCAGCCGCGGGACCAACGAAGCGCTCGTGCCGGCCAAGCTTCCGCAAGGGTGCGCGGCCTACGCGGTTCACTGTGTCCGGCAGGTGCGGATTGGTGAAGCGCTGCAGGATCTTCTGCACGTACGCTTCCTGCTCGGCTTCCACGAATCCGTGCTTGGCCACCAGCAATTCCTTGGTTTCCTCCAGCACAGCCCGGACTTTCGCCGCCACGGACGGATCGGCCATGGCGTCGGAGATCTTCCCAAGACCTGCCGCATAGCCGAAGTACGCCGCCGAAGCGTGGCCGGTGTTGACCGTAAACAGCTTGCGCTCGATGTACGGGCCAAGCTCGTCCACGAAGGTAGCGCCGGGGATCTTCGGGGCGTTGTCGCCAAACGGCGTGCGGTCAATGACCCACTCGAAGAACGTCTCCACCGTGACGTCCAGGCCTTGGCCCGGCGCCTGGTTGGGAACGATGCGGTCCACCGCGGTGTTGGCAAAGACAGCGACGGCGTCCAGGTCACCGGCGGAGTCGTCCCAGGCCGCACTGACCTCCTGCCGCAGGAGGTCCGTGGCGTTGATGGCGTTCTCGCAGGCCATCACCTGGAGGGGCGGCAAGTCCGTGGGACGGGCTGCCAACCCGCGGGCGATCACGGGAGCCACGAACTTCAGGATGTGCGGACCCACAGCGGTGGTGACCACATCCGCCGTCGAAATTTCCTCAACAACAGCGGCTTCCTGCGACGCCGAGTTGAAAGCGCGGAAACCAGTGACGGTCTTGACCGCCGGGTTCTCGCCAACCTCGTGCACGTCGTAGCTGCTTGCCGAGGCGAGCTGGTTGATCAGCGCGTCCGCAACATCCGCGAACACCACCTCATAGCCGGCTTCGTGGAGCAACAGCCCCACGAAGCCACGCCCGATGTTGCCTGCCCCAAAATGGACTGCCTTCACTATGCGTTGACCTTTCCGAACAGTTCCAGGACTTCCTCAACCGTGGTTGCTTCCTCCAAGCGGGCTACCTGCGCCTTATTGGTGAAGATCTTCGCAATGGAAGACAGGATGTGGAGGTGCTCATTGTTGATGCCGGCGACGCCCACCACGAACTTCACCTGCTTGCCGCCCCAATCGATGCCTTCGGGGTAGCGGATGATGGACACTGCCGAGTGCAGAATGTGCTCTTTGGCATCGTTGGTACCGTGCGGGATGGCCAGGAAGCTGCCCATGTAGGTGGACACTGACTCTTCGCGTTCGTGCATGGCGTGGACATAGCTGACATCCACAGCGCCGCGGTCCAGCAGGAGCTTCCCGGCTTCGTCGATCGCCGCATCACGGTCGGTCGCCTTGCCGTTCAGGATCACGGACTCGCGCATCAGCACGGATTTACCGTCGACGCCGGCACTTGCCGGGGCGGCAGCACCCGCAGACGCGGCTGGCTGGGCACTTTCGGCGGATGCCGCCGTCGTGCTGTCCGCTGTTCCGTCGCTGTTGCTGGTGCGGACCAATTCCACGATCTCGTCGTACCGCGGGCTGTTCATGAAGTTGTCCACCGAGAAATGCATGGCGCTGGCCGTCCGGGGCTGGGCGCGCTCGGTCAGGTCCTCGTGGGTAACCACAACGTCGTAGGTGTCGCTCAGGTTGGCGATGGCCGAGTTGGTGACCTTGACCTCGGGGAACCCGGCAGCCTTGATCTTGTTGCGCAGCACCGAGGCACCCATGGCGCTGGAGCCCATTCCGGCGTCGCAAGCGAAAACCACCGTCTGGATGGGGCGGGTCAGCACCGTTCCGGTGTGGGCGGCGGCGCGGTCACCCGTCAAGGCCGAGGAAACGGAGCTCTTCTTGCCCTTCATGGCTTCCATCCGGGACGTTGCGGCAGAGAGATCGTCCTCGCCCTTGTCTTTGGAGGTCCGCAGGATGAGGGCCGCGATGAGGAATGACACTGCGGTTGCAATGATGACCGCCAAGACGACGCCGA
This sequence comes from Paenarthrobacter ilicis, assembly GCF_016907545.1. Classification (NCBI taxonomy): domain Bacteria; kingdom Bacillati; phylum Actinomycetota; class Actinomycetes; order Micrococcales; family Micrococcaceae; genus Paenarthrobacter; species Paenarthrobacter ilicis. The sequence goes on from NZ_JAFBCD010000001.1 coordinate 3,705,327, forward strand.
GATAGCTGTCGCGGGCCGTCTGGGCAATCACCGCAAGGATTGAGCCCGGAGCAGCCGGAGCTACCAGACCGGCATTGGTGATGCTGAGCGTTGCGATGCCCGCCATGCCACCGCCGATAGCAGCGAGAATGAGGATGGGCTTCATCAAGACGTACGGGAAGTAGATCTCGTGGATGCCGCCGAAGAAGTGGATGATCGCAGCGCCGGGAGCCGAAGCCTTGGCGGCGCCGCGGCCAAAGAACATGTACGCCAGCAGGATGCCCAGGCCCGGGCCGGGGTTGGCTTCAAGCAGGAACAGGATGGACTTGCCCTGCTCCAAGGATTGCTGGACCCCCAGCGGCGTCATAACACCGTGATTAATGGCGTTGTTCAAGAAAAGTACCTTGGCGGGCTCAATGAAGATTGAGGTGAGCGGCAGAAGTCCGTTGTCAATCAAGAATTGAATAACAGCGGTCGCTCCAGCAGTAAAGGCCTTAACAACGGGAGAGATGGCAAAGAACCCGAACAGGGCCAGCAGGGCACCCCAAATGCCCGCAGAAAAGTTGTTCACCAGCATCTCGAAACCCGGGCGAATCTTTCCGTCCCAGAGCCGGTCGAGCTGTTTCATCGTCCATCCGCCCAGCGGACCCATAATCATGGCGCCGATGAACATCGGAATGCCTGCTCCCACAATGACGCCCATGGTCCCGATGGCACCCACTACGCCACCACGAACACCGTGGACCATCTTGCCGCCTGTGTAGGCGATCAAAAGAGGAAGCAAGTACTTCACCATAGGGTCAACCAAGCCTATGTTCTTTGCCCCTTCGGAGTCAGTTCCGAAGCCGCCCAATTCGGCGACTGGGAGCCAGCCCTTTTCAATGAACAGTGCGGTGATCAGGCCCCAGGCGATGAAGGCGCCGATGTTGGGCATGATCATGCCGGACAGGAATGTTCCGAACTTCTGGACACCAACGCGCACGCTGGTGCGGGGCTTCGCAACGGTCTCTGTTGCCATGTGAATTCCTAACGTGTGTCCCGCTGCGGCGCGGGGTCAGTCGATATAGATCGAGAGAGAACAGCTTTAGGAGCTGCTGGAAATGCGGTGAAGCCACTCAAGGAACAGCTTCAATTCAGAGCTGGACAGTTGGTCCGAATGCGAGGCCTGCAGTGCCGCATTCAGGGCGATTGCCGCAACAACTACCGAGGACTTTCCGGAGTCCTCTGCTGCGGCGCCACGGGCGGTTTCCGTGGAGACGGCAAAAACCATGGAATCCCGGGTCATCGTTGAGAGCTCGAGATTCCTTTCTTCCACCGGTTCTGCAATCAACATGAGCGTGACGCCCACGTTGGCTGCCAGGATGCTGCGTGCCGCTTCGCGGGGCGGCACGTTGATCTGACCGGCAATGGCGGCTTTGTTCAGCATTTCCTCCAGAAGCGCCTCGGCATCGGCCACGATTGCGGGGCGGCTTTCCGGCCGGATATTGCCGAACATCACCAGATAAAGATGGGGTTGGGTCAGCCCGAACTGGACGTGGTTGTCCCACATCCGCCGGACATCTTCCAAGGGCTCCCCGGACGGTGCAAAATCGCGCTCACCCGCCACATACTCCTCAAAGCCGGCGGAAACGACGGCGTCAAAGAGCCCTTCTTTGTCTCCAAAGTGGTGGTAGAGCGTGGGCGCCGTAACACCGGCAAGCTTGGTGATCTGACGCGTTGAGACCGCTGACCCTTCCGAATTCGCCAGCAATTCGGCAGCTGCGCGAAGCAACCGAATTTTGGGCGGAAGCTGGTCATCGAAACTCATAACCGCTACCCTAGCACCTATAGCGTTGCTATATGAAGTAGCTCACAAGAGTTATTTTGGGGCTCCCGGTGCCGTTGCCGGAGGGCCTGAACCAACCAGCAGGAACAGAGGATTCAGTGCAGAATTTCCAAGGCGTAGGGGTAAGCCCTGGCCGCATCATTGGTTCCGTCCGCCAGATGCCCAAGCCGGTGAGCGAACCGCCGTCGGGCGAGCGCCTGGCTGCAGATACCTCCGCAGAGGACGCAGTGGCGGGCCTGAAGACCGCCGCCCAGTCCGTCCACGACGAGCTCAAGGCCCGCGCCGAATCCGCCAGCGGTGACGGCAAGGCCGTTCTGGAAGCCACAGCACTGATGGCCAAGGACACCATGCTCCTCAAGTCGGCCGCAAAGCTGGTCAACGCGGGCACCTCGGCGGAACGCGCCATCTGGGAAGCCGGCGCCTCTGTTTCGGAAATGCTGCACAACCTCGGCGGCTACATGGCAGAGCGTGCCACGGACGTGCTGGACGTGCGCGCGCGGATCGTCGCGGCACTGCGCGGCGTGCCTGCCCCGGGCATCCCGTCCGCGGATGCGCCCTTCATCCTGGTGGCCGAAGACCTGGCGCCCGCTGACACTGCCACCCTTGACCCCGCCAAGGTACTGGCCCTGGTCACCTCCGGAGGCGGCCCCCAGTCCCACACCGCCATCATCGCCCGGTCCCTTGGCCTGCCCGCCGTAGTTGCCGCCCACGGTGTGGACACCGTGGGCGACGGCACCGAGGTTTACGTGGACGGCGCCGCCGGAACCGTCACCCTGGAACCTTCAGAGGAACAGCGTTCCTCCGCGAGCGCCTGGGCCGAAACCTCCGCAACCCTGGCCGAATTCGACGGAAACGGCACGACGGCGGATGGTCACCTGGTGCCGCTCCTCGCCAACGTTGGTGGAGCCAAGGATGCCGTGGCGGCTGCCGCCCTGGGCGCCCAGGGTGTTGGCCTGTTCCGCACCGAGTTCTGCTTCCTGGAGCGCGACACCGAGCCATCCGTGGAGGAGCAAGCCGCAGCCTACAAGGCCGTATTTGATGCCTTCCCGGGCAAAAAAGTGGTGCTTCGCACCCTCGATGCCGGCGCGGACAAGCCCCTCCCCTTCCTGACCGATGCCACCGAACCCAACCCCGCGTTGGGTGTGCGCGGCTACCGCACCGACTTCACCACTCCCGGCGTCCTTGAGCGCCAGTTGGAGGCAATCGCACGCGCAGCGTCCGGCTCCGAGGCCGATGTGTGGGTCATGGCACCCATGATCTCCACAGCCGCCGAGGCCGCACATTTCGCCTCGCTCTGCGCCGCCGCCGGGATCCAGACGCCGGGCGTCATGGTGGAGGTTCCCTCCGCAGCACTGACGTCCGCCACCGTGCTGAAGGAAGTCGGGTTTGCCTCCCTGGGCACCAATGACCTCACCCAGTACGCCATGGCAGCCGACCGCCAGCTGGGCCCCCTCGCCGAGCTCAACACCCCGTGGCAGCCTGCTGTTCTCCGGCTGGTCCAGCTCACCGTGGAAGGTTCCGTCCAGGAAGGCTCGGGCCGTGGCGGCTCGGCCAAACCCGTCGGCGTGTGTGGTGAAGCGGCCGCTGATCCGGCGCTCGCCGTCGTCCTTACCGGGCTGGGCGTGACCACACTGTCCATGACCGCGCGATCGTTGGCCGCGGTTGGCACGGTACTGAAAACCGTCAGCCTGGAGCAGGCACAGGAACTGGCGCAGCTGGCCCTGTCCGCCCCCAGCGCCACCGAAGCACGCGACTGGGTCCGCGCCAAGCTCCCCGTGCTGGAAGAGATGGGCCTCTGACGTCCAACGCCAGCCCCTTTCGACGGCTTGCTGCGGATAAGACGGTAGGAGTCGTCTGATCCGCAGCGAAGCGTCGAAATGGGTGCCACGCTGCCGTCAGGCTAGGCTTCTGCCATGGCATTGATAGCTCCCCGCGTCACGGCAGGCCTACCCGCCGATGATGCCCGGAACCTGGCGCGTTCCCTGCAGGACAGCAACGACATCACCGTGTTTGTGGACGGGACTGTCCACCGCCTCCCCGACGAGGCGAGGGACGCCGTCGTCGATCTCCTGGCGCGGCTGGGCCGGGGCGAAACGGTGACGGTCAGCAGCGTGGAGGAAATGCTCACCACCTCCCAGGCGGCCGAGCTCGCCGGAATTTCGCACACGTTCCTGCGCAACATGACTGACCGGGGCGAGATTCCGGTGGAATACCGGGGCACGCATCGGCGGATCCGCCAGGCGGCCATCATGGAGTGGCTGGCGGCGCAGAAGAAGAAGCGGGCCCAGGAGGACGCCGCCCCGGAAGCTACCGACCAGCAGGGCAACGAGTGACCTCCTTCCGCTCGGCCGACGTTGAGGTCCGCGGCCTGACCGGGCGGATCCTGTGGCTGGACGGGACACCTGCCGCGGATCCGGAGTCCACGGAGGGGCCCGCGTATGTACTGATCCATGGCATCGGAGTTTCGCACCGGTACATGGCGCGGCTCCATGCTGGCCTGGCGGCCAGTGCGCCCACCTTTTCCCTGGATCTTCCCGGTTTTGGGGGCACGCCCAAGCCCGGCCACCAACTCCAGGTTGAGGATTACGGCGCGTTTATCGCCGAGGCATTGGCCGCTCGGGGAATCGACTCCTACATTCTGGTGGGCCATTCCATGGGTGCCCAGTTCGCCATAGAGGCCGCGTTGCATGCACCGGAACGGGTTCAGCGGTTGGTGCTGATGGGCCCGGTGGTGGACTCGCGGCACAAGAACGTCTTCCAGCAATCCCTGGCCCTGACGCTGGACGGGTTGCTGAGGGAGAGTGCGTCCTCCAACTGGATCGTGGTGTCCGATTACTTCCGCTGTGGGCCCCGCTGGTACCTCACCGAAGTGCCGGTGATGATGCAGTACCCCACCGAGAAGCGGCTTGCCGGAGTCACGGCACCCGTGCTGGTCCTCCGCGGCAGCAGGGACCAGGTTGCGGGTCCGGAATGGTCATTGCGGCTGTCCAGGTGCGTCGCGTACGGGCGCTTGGTGGAGATTTCGGGGGTTGGTCACGTTGCGCAGCACATGCGGCCCAAGGCAGTGGCGGACGCCATCCGGAGTTTCGTCGCTGCCGCTCCGCATCACAACTGATCACGACGCCGGTACCCGCCACTGGCCCACTTGTTGCCTTTGGTTCGGGCAGGCTAGGCTGGCCGGGCAAGCTAAATAGTAAGTCTGCTTACGAAAGGGTTTGACCATGACCAGCAATGACCCGGAAAACGATCCCCAGGCCTTCGGAGTGAGCGGAGCCACCGGACCATTCGACACTACGTCCGACGCTGACAGCATCCACGAAGACCCCGACATGCGACAGGACGAGGATGAGGATCCCGCTGCCTCGGCAAACCCGGACCCCATGGATGGGAACATCACCGGCCTGGAACCCGGAGGCGGAGTACCCCCGGGCGAGACCCCTCCGGCCGAAGGCAGCATGAGCAGCGACCAGGGGCACGAAGAGTAGCAGGGCGCTGGGCAGCAATTCCGTTGCTGAGCCGCTGCCACGTCGCCGGGCAGCAACGTGGCAGCGGGCCGGCAACGTTTTAGCGGGCCGGCACCGCCTCAGTCTTTGGGCAGGTTCAGGATCTCGGCAAGATCGTAATCAGCAGGCTCCTCCAGCTGCGAGTACGTGCAGCTCTTCGGGGTCCGGTCCGGCCGCCACCGCTTGAACTGGGTGGTGTGCCGGAACCTGTCCCCTTCCATGTAGTCGTAGCCAACCTCGATCACCAATTCAGGACGCAGCGGAACAAACGTGAAGTCCTTTCCCGCGCTCCACCGGCTTTGGCCTCCGGGCATCCTCGATCCACCGGGGGATTCATCCTGCTTGGCCCATTCACCCCAGGGATGGTCTTCCAACTCCACTTGGTACGGCTCCAACTCGGCCACCAGGGCTTCGCGCTTGGCCATCGGGAACGACGCCACCACGCCCACGTGATGCAGCTTTCCCGAGTCGTCATGCAAGCCCAGCAGCATGGAGCCCACCACCTTGGCGGTTTTGTGCCACCGGAAGCCAGCCACCACGCAGTCCGCGGTCCGCACATGCTTGGTTTTGAACATCACGCGCTTGTTGGGCTGGTAGATCCCGTCCAAAGGCTTGGACAGCACACCATCCAACCCTGCGCCCTCAAGTTGGATGAACCATTCCTTGGCCTGCTCCAGTTCCGAGACCGCCGGGGTCACGTAGACGGGAGGTTTGGCGTTTACCAGTGCCGATTCGAGGATGGCCCGACGCTCGGAGAATGGCCTGCCGGTCAGGTCTTCATCCCCCAGCGCCAGGATGTCGAAAGCCACCATGGACGCCGGGGTTTTCTCCGCCAGCATCCGCACCCTGCTGTCTGCCGGATGGATCCGCTGCTGCAAGACCTCAAATTCCAACCTGTTGCCCTGGATCAGGACAATCTCGCCGTCGATCACGCATCTGTCCGGAAGGTTCGCTGTGAAGGCCTCCACGAGTTCCGGGAAGTAGCGGGTCATGGGCTTCTCATTGCGGCTGCCCAGGACAATCTCATCACCGTCTTTGAAGATGATGGTGCGGAAGCCGTCCCATTTGGGCTCGTGATGCCCTACATCCGGGATGTCCGGGACCGACTTGGCGAGCATGGGCGGTACTGGTGGCATCACTGGCAGGTCCATAAACAATGTCTACCTGCCGGTGCCCCCCGAAGCCAGCCTTGGCCGGCGATATCTTCCCCGTGTTGCCACTCAGCGCCGGCCCCGCAGCTTATGTCATGCGGCTGCGACGGACTGTGAGACCTACCGCCCGTTACATTAATGTGACATTACTTTCCGGCTCAGGTACCGTCGTAGGGCGACCCGTATCTCCATAGGGCCGCTTCCGGACCGACGCCGAGCTCTGCCGCTGTCCGGGATCCGCCAGACCCGCGGCAGAGGCGGGGGACCCACAGTTCCCGGGCTTGGATTCCAAGCCCTCGGGGTGAAGCCGCTACGGCGGCCGGACGGCCTCGTCCGAACCCGACAGCTAACCTCGAAGGCGTTGAGAGGCAACCACCATGTCCCCAACCATGGATCAGCCACGCCGTATCCGGACTGAAGCCGAGCGCCCCAGGCCCACCGGCCGCCGTCGGGCAGCAACCACGACGCCGGACGCTGACACTGCGGGCACCCCCACCACCGCTGCGCCCACCGCCCCTGCCCCCACCACCCCTGCGCCCACCGCCCCTGCCCCCACCACCCGTGCAGCAGCGCGGGCCGCCGAACGGGCTGCAGAGCGGGAGCGCGCCCACGCCACGGCAACAGAACCAACGTCCATGGCACCAGTGGCAACAACACCCGCGTCCGAAGAGCCCGCCACAGCAGTGATCCCCGTCATCGCGGCGCGTGCAGCCGCACCGGCGCGCGAAACCACACGCGTCGAGACGCCCGGGACTGAAGTGCGCCGCAACGAAACACGCAGGGCCGTCCGTCGGGGCTCCACGGCTGCTTCGGCACCTGCCATGGCCCTGGGCCGAGAACCGCAGGCAGTGCTGCAGAAGGCCGCCTCGGTCAAGCACATGAGCCAGCGGATGGCAGTGGTGGCCGGCGCCTTGGGCCTGGCACTGACAGCCGGTGGCTTGGGTCAAGCCTTGGGCATGCCGTTCTTCGGACAGGAAACCCCGTCGCACGAGGCAGCAGGAGCGGGCCAGGACGACGCCCGCCAATCGTCATCCGCGGCCCCCGCCCCACGCGCTTCGTACGTCACGGCGGCCAGCCCGTCGGCGTCATCCCATGCCGGCCAGCCCGCAACGGTTCCCGAGGCACCCGCCGCGGTGTCGCCGTCGTCGGTCCCCACGCCGCACGTATCCTTGGCCGCACCGGTCTGGATACCGTCCGCGCAGGCAGCGGCCGCCAACCCCGCCCCTGCCGCCGCGGCGCCGGCCCAGCCATCACCGGCACCACCACAGCCTGCCCCCGCTCCGGGTGACGTCCCGTCGGACACCATCACCACGCCGCCGGCGCCTACGGTTGCTCCAACGCCCACCACGCCGCCGACACCCACGGTTGCACCAACACCAACACCGACTCCCACCCCTACCGTCACCCAGACACCCAAACCCCGCCCCAGCGGGAAGCCGAGCACTGAAAGCGCGCCCGTTGCGCCCCAGGGCAGCCTTCAGTCGCTCCTCGAGGCGGCCAAGAAGACGACCGGATGAGCACGCCGTTGCCCGCTTTTGGGCGCCAGGACCCCCGCACAGCGCCTGTGGGCTGGCATGGCAGGTACTGCAGGAGCAGCCGGACGGCAACATTCCGGCTCCGGAGGGGCCGGTGGAGCTGCCAGCGACTCCGGCGGTCCTAGAATCCCCGGATCCTGGAATCCTGGGATCCTAGATCCTGGGTCTTCCAGCCCATCGGCGCGCCTTCAACGCGGCGTGCAGCTCAAGCCGGATGGCGCCGCTCAACGGCTCTGCCCCGATGATTTGGCGGATCCGTCCCAGGCGGTTGTAGATACTGCTCCGGTGGAGGTGCAGTTTGGCGGCGACGTCCTGCACTGAGCCGTCATTGTCGTACAGCAGCTCCAGGACGGGGAGCAGCTCGCCGTTTTTGTCCTGGTCCTCCAGGGTCCGGAAATGGACCGACCCGGTGTCGTCCCAGCCTCCGGGTGCCACCAGCCGGTCGAACAGTTGGTAGACCCCCACCGTCCTGCTGTCCACGAGCTCGCCAAGAACCGCGTCCACGGCGGCGGCCTGGGCGGCCACCTTGGACTGCCGGTACGCGCCGGCGAGCTGGCGGATCACCTGGAAGGGCTCGCTGATGCCCAGGATCACCCGGTCCACGGATCTTCCTGCGCGTTTGGCCAGTTCCAGCTGGTAGTGCACCAGTACTTGGGCGTGGTCCGCGCGGCCTCCCGACTCCCGGAACAGCACCACCGAATGCGTCTCGGTCCCGGCGCTGAACAGGGCGGCATTGACGCCGATGGTTGACTGCAGTGCCGCGGAACGGTGCGTGAGCGTTGCCGCGATGGGGTCGACGTCGGACCCGGCACCGTCTGCGTCCAGGATGGTTACCAGCTGCCACGGGCCGCGGCCCTGGACTTCCTTCCACCCAGCTACGGCGGCCACCGCATTGGATTCCCCGCTGCAGGCCGACAGGAACTCCTGTTCCCTGCGCCGCCGGAACTCGGACTCGGCGGTGTTGGAGTCCAAGAGCAGTCCTGCCAACAGATCCAGTTCATCCCGCACACCGGGCAACTGGGCCAGGATCGCCGTCGCGCTCTGCTCCTCAAGGTCCTGCTGGACCCATAAGTAGCCCACGCGGAAGCCGCGGACCAGAAGCGGAACGCACACCCGGCCCAGCATGCCCAGGTCCTCGTTGGCCGGAACAACCACGGGCCGCACGGCTGTAGAGATGCCGTGGGAGAGCTGCCAGGCACTGACATCAGTGGGGACGCGCTTGCTGAGGAGGAAATTCACGCGGACCCGGTCTGCATGGGATTGGTTGGAACTGTAGGCCAGGAGGACGCCGTCCAGGTCTTCCAGGGAAAGGCCGCGGCCCAGTCTGGACGCCACCCGTTCCACGATCTGTTCCACGTCCTGCTGCATGCTCCACAGCGTACCAACAGCAGGCGACACCTGACGCTGCAGTACTCGACAAATGTCGAGCAACGGTTTCAATGTTCCCTGTATCCACGCGGTTTGGCGTGGAATGCGGGGGCTCAACCATGTCGCCTGCCTCACAACCGGTTTTATTCTGGAATCACAGCCCGCAGCAAATTTTTCGGCCAAAGAGGCCGCTAACGATGGAGCCAGCAGATGATCATCGGCGTCCCCAAAGAAATCAAGAACAACGAGTTCCGCGTAGCCATCACGGCTGCCGGCGTCCACGAGTTCCGCACGCACGGACACACCGTCCTGGTGGAACGGGGCGCAGGCCTGGGCTCGGGCATCACCGACGAGGAATACTCGATCGCCGGCGCCGAAATCGTCAACGAGGCCGATGACGTCTGGGGCCGCGCGGACATGGTCATGAAGGTCAAGGAGCCCATCGCTGCGGAATACCACCGCTTCCGCAAGGGCCTGATCCTCTTCACCTACCTGCACCTCGCCGCAGAACCAGAGCTCACCGCCGAGCTCATCAACTCCGGCGTCACGGCAATCGCCTACGAAACCGTGCAGGAAGGCCGGGCACTCCCGCTGCTGGCGCCGATGTCCGAGGTCGCAGGCCGCTTGTCCGTAGTAGTCGGTGCTTCTTCCCTGATGGCTCCGGCCGGCGGTAAGGGTGTCCTCCTGGGCGGAGTACCGGGCGTGCGTCCGGCCAAGGTTGTTGTCCTGGGTGCCGGCGTCGCTGGAACCAACGCTGCTGCCATGGCGCTGGGCCTCGGTGCCGATGTCACCATCATGGACATCAACATCAACCGTCTGCGCGAACTGGACGCCCTCTACCAGGGCCGCCTGAAGACCGTTGCCTCCAACGCCTACGAGATCGAGAAGTCAGTTATCGACGCAGATCTTGTGATCGGGTCCGTCCTGATCCCGGGCGCCAAGGCTCCCAAGCTGGTGACCAATGATCTGGTGGCCCGCATGAAGCCCGGCTCGGTATTGGTGGATATTGCTGTTGATCAGGGCGGCTGCTTTGAGGACACCCACGCAACCACACACCAGGAACCCACGTACAAGGTCCACAACTCGATCTTCTACTGCGTTGCCAACATGCCTGGCGCCGTTCCGAACACGTCCACGTACGCACTGACCAACGTCACCCTGCGCTACGCCGTGGCTCTTGCCAACCTGGGCGTCAAGGCCGCTTTCGACCGCGACCCCGCTTTGGCTGCCGGCCTCAACATCGCCGCAGGCCACGTGGCACACCACTCCGTTTCCGAGGCACACAACCTGCCGCTGGTGACGGACTGGCACAGCCTGGTTTCCGCCTAAGGAACCACGTACGACGGCGGGGTGCGGCTTCCACAAGAAGCCGCACCCCGCCGTCGTGGTTTAAGCCGCGGTTGTTCAGGCAGCCCTGACGCGTAATCCACAGGCTAGATCTCCCCATGGCAGCTGCTTGCCACGCCAACTATGCTCAGGGAATGCCCGGGGCCACAACGGTCGGCCGGGGTTGATGTCGCTACGTTCAGGGGATGCGTTATGGGGCTGGGTACATAATGGGGCAGGGATTGGTAGGCGCAGATGTCGGGGACCTCCGGCGGCTATCCGCAGTAATGAACTCCGAAGCAGAGAAGATCACTGCGCTTCAGAAGCAACTCAACGCTTTGGTGGTCAACGGCAACTATTGGCGCGGCAACGATGCCGATCAATTCCGCAGCACCTGGCACAGCCAGCTCTACGGGAAGCTTGGCGCCGCTGCACTGTGCCTGAAGGACAATGCCAGGGCACTGAAGCTCAACGCAGACCAGCAGGAACAAGCATCCACGCCTGGGCAAGGGCAGGGCTCCCCAGGATCCCCCGGTTTCACCTTTGGCCCCACCACCTACGGACCTGTCACCGTTGAGGGCAATGGCTCCATCGGCAGCCAGGCCACCGGCGAAGTCCATGGCACCAAAGGCCCCGGCGGATGGTCGATTGGTGGATCCGGTGAAGCCTCCACCGGCGGCGAGATGACGTGGACCGCCACCACCAGCAACGGACCGGTGGACACCACCATCACCAACGAAACGTTTATTGGTGCCCGGGCTGACGGCAAGTTTGAAGGATCCTTGCCGCTCGGCTTCGGCCTCCCGAGCGCCAGCGCCAGTGGCGAAGCGTTTGCCGGGATTGAGAACACCACCACGGTTCGGTCGGATTTCTTTGACGGCTGGGTCACCAACACCTCCACTACCCGCGCGATGACCGGAGTGGAGGCAAGCGCCCATGCCGAAGCGAGCAGCCCCTTCCTCTTTTCGGCCGGCGGCGAGGCTTTTGCCGGGCAGAAGATCACCACCACCAATGAAACCGAGTTTGCCGGTGGCCTGTTCAGTGTGGGCCAAGGCGGAGAGATCCGCGGCGGAGCCTGGGCCAGCGCCGGCGAAGGCGAGGTCAGCGTGAAGAACAAGGACGTGACCGGAACGGCGTTCAGTGCCGGAGCAGGTGCGGAGCTGACCGGGAGCCGGTATGTGGAGGTCCTGGGACAGACCCTGACTCTCAACGGGACCGTGGCCGCGGGCGCTGGCGAGGGCCACTACTTCACCGCTTCCATGGATGAGGACGGACTGACGCTCGGAGCCGGCGCCAAGATCACGGCGGAACTCGGCCTTGGCGCTGGCGGCCAGATCACCATCAGCCCCAAGGGTTTCGTGGATTCGGTCACTGGCTTCGTCGATTTCCTGAACAACTAGGCTTCGCCACCAACCTGCACCGGAAGGGCACCCATGTCTCAGCAGATTTTCCCGTCCACAGCATTTCCCGCCTACCCCGCCATCAGCCTGAACACCCCTGACGGCTGGACACGCCGGGTGGTCCCTGACGCCGTGGGGGCCCTGACTGCGCCGTCCGTGGAGGGCCGGTACACGGCGAACGTGGTCATCTCCGTGTCCCGCCGCTCCCCCGGATATCAGCTCCAGGACATCGCGGCGTCCGTGGACTCATTCCTGGACAAGCTGCCCGACGCCGTACTGCTGGGCACCGAGCCCGTGGTGATCAACGGCCGTGACTGGCATGTCCGTGAAGCGCGCTACACACATCCGGAAGCCGGGAGCCTGGCCCAGTTCACTGCTGTCACAGTGGTCAATCAGGCTACAGCCTCGGATGTTGTCCAACTGACGGGAAGCTGCCAGCCACTTGAGGGTAACGATGACCTCAAAGCCATCTACTCCGTGGTGGCCAGCACTGACATCACGCCAGGGCCCGTGCCTGCTCAATCAGCCTGAGCACGTCCACCGGGCCAGCCGGATCCACAGGCGACGGCAACGCTGAGTCCGCACCGCCGTCGTTGATTTTATCGGCCAGCAGCCGGTAGAACTCCTGATAGCTGCCGCGCTCGGTGGGAACCGTGATGCGTTGTCCGTCCGCCACCAGCGTGCCGTGCTGGTGGGACGGTTCCACGCCGTACTCCGGGTCCGTGGGCAGCCCTCCCTTGGCAAGGTATGGCTCCTGCGGGTCAGCGCCGAACTTCACGTAGCCGCCCTTGGTCCCGAGGACGCGGAAGCGGGGCCCGTGTATGTGGCTGGTCAGGTTCACGGTGACGTGGGTGACCACGCCGGAATGGTGGTTGAGTACCAGGAAGACGTCGTCGTCTGCTCTTTCCTGCGGACGGCGGGCTTGGATTTCCGCGTGCGTCACGTCCGCGGGACCAAAGAAGTGCAACGCCAGGTCCAGGACGTGGGTTCCGAGGTCAAACAGAACGCCGCCACCGTCTTCCGCGGTGGCACCGGCCTTCCATGCTTTGGCGATCTCCGGCGCCCAGCGCTCCATGCCCACGTCGAACCGGGTCACGGTGCCCAGCGTCCCGGCGTCGAGTAGTTTCTGCACCGTGAGGGCGTCCGCATCCCAGCGGCGGTTCTGATACACGGTGAGGACCCGGCCCAGGTGTGCCGCCAGCTGGATCAGTTCCTCCCCTTGGGCGCTCTGGGTCACGAAAGGCTTATCGACGACGACGTCCAGCCCCGCCTCCAGCGCGGCCTTGGCCAGCGGGTAGTGGGTGGCTGGCGGGGTCCCGAGCACCACCAGGTCCAGTTGATCGGCATGGGTCAGGATGTCCTGTGGCGTTTCGACGATTCGTGCCTCCGGGTACCGCTCCTTGGCGTTACCTTGCCGGGCCCCGTCCGAGGTGGCGATCATGGCGAGCTGATAGGCCGGGTTGGCGTGGATGAAAGGCGCGTGGAAGACGCTGCCCGACTATCCAAAGCCTGCTACTGCGGTACGGATCGGCGTTGAAGTCATGCCCTCAGGTTAGATCAGCAGGCCGCGCGGCGGTGGGCGGGATGTGAGAGAGCGACCGGTTAAACCCGGCGGGATGTGAGAGAGCGACCGGTTAAACCCGGCGGGATGTGAGAGAGCGACCGGTTAAACCCGGCGGGATGTGAGAGAGCGACCATGGCGAAGGCCGGGAACCTTCCCCAAACCTTGTGAAAAGTTGGGGTGGTTCCCGGCCTTCAGGAAACTACAGCGGGAGGGCTATTTCTTGGCGCCCTTTTCCCAGCCGAGGGTGGTCCAGTCCGGAACGTTGGACAGGCTCTTGAACAGGGACGGGCCGTAGTTGGCAAGTCCGGTGCGCACAAACTGGATCTCCGGGCCGTTCAGCACGGTACCCATGGAGTAGTACTTCTCCATGTGCTTCTTCTCTACCTCCATGGCGGCCTTATTGCGCTCTTTGTCATCGGAGATGGTTGCGAGGCGCTTGATTTCAGCGTCCAGCTCAGCATCGCCGAGGCCGTTCTCGTTGGTTTCGGAATCGTAGTACTGCTTCACGGCGTCGGTGGCGTCCGGGCCTACGGTGTAACCGGAGATGGTCACATCGAACTCGCGTCCACCAATGACCTTGCCGAAGTCGGCGTCACCACGCTGGTCGATGGAAACATCCATGCCGGCTGCTTGGAGCTGCTTCTGCAGGGTCTGCGAGGTGGCAGCGGAGGTGGGGTCATCACCGAAGTTCGTGATCTTGAAGGACACAGGAGTTCCGTCCTTGGCCATGATGCCCTTGTCGTTGGCCGTGTAGCCGGCGTCGGTCAGGACCTTCTTGGCAGCTTCGGCGCCAGTGTCCTTCACGGGGTAGTTGTCCTGGTAGTACTCGGAGAACGGCATGAGCATCATGGAGCCCGAGCTTTCTTCCGACCAGTTCAGGCCGTTGAAGCGCACATCGCGGATGGCTTTACGGTCCACGGCCGTGAAGATTGCCTTACGGACGGCCACGTCGGTCAGTGCCGGACGCTTGGCGTTCAGGTTCAGGCCACCAGCGAACAGGCGCTGACCGCGGCGGACCTCGGAGTTGGTGGTTCCTTCGAGCTGCTTGTAGCGGCCCAGCGTGCGGCCGTTTGCTGCGTCGATTTCACCGTTCTTGAACGCAGCGATGGTTGCGCTGGGTTCCATCTGACGCCAGATGACCTTGTCCAGAACCGGCTTCTGGCCCCACCACTTGTCGTTGGGAACCATGGTGACGGTCTTGGCCGTGGTGTCGTAGTTCTCCACCTTGAACGGACCTGCCATCCATTCGGGGTGCATGTTGCCCGCAAATCCGGTGTTGAAGATTTCCGGGGTGTTGATGGCCGGGTGGATCAGGCCGAAGAACAGGCCCTCCAGCGGGAAGACGGGCTGGGTGGTGGTGACAATGACTTCTTTGTCGTTGGCCCCTGCTTTGACGGAGTCCACAAAAGCGTAAGCACCGGCGCTTACGATGTCGATGGACTTGTCCTCACCGCGGAGCATCTTCCAGGTGTTCTCGAAGGTCTTGACGTCGATGGGGGTCCCATCGTTCCACGTCGCTTTGTCGTTGATCTTGATGGTGACGGTCTGCTTGCCGTCCTTGACTTCGCTCTTGACGTCTTCGCAGAAGTCCTTGTTGGGCTCTGCCTTGCCGTCGAAGTCCAACTTCCAGCAACCGCCGATGCCGCCGCTGTTGATGGACGCGGTGTTGATGGGCGTCATCAGTGCGGAGTTGTCGGCGCTGTTGCCCACATTGGAGAACCCGTTGAAGTCGGGACCAATGCTGCCCACAGCCAAAGTGACCGTGCCACCCTGCTCCAGGTCCTTGGCTTCCTTGGCGTTGACGCTGATCAGCTTGCTGATGTCGCCGCCGCTCTCTTCGGCCTTCTGGGAGGCCGGACCCGACGGCGTTCCCCCGCCGCAAGCGGTGAGCATGAGCGTTGCTGCGAGCGCTACGCCACCGATCGTCGTGTACTTCTTCATGGTTTGCCCTTCATGTTTACGACTAAAAAATCTTTGCGAGTTGAGACCGGAATTTATTCGTTGCGTCATATGTCGTCAGGCATGCACCACCAGCATGTCGGCATCTATCTCTCCATCCGGGTAGAAGCATGCGAAGTCCTGCGACCCCTCGGAAGCCAGTGGCGGCTCCAGACTAAGGCACTTCTCCTGCTTTGCCGCGGGAAGCGCGGCGAATACCGGGCAACGCGTGGCGAAGTTGCATCCCTTGGGCGCATCCAGCGGGCTGGGGAGGTCGCCTTGCAGGATGATGCGTTCGCGGGTGCGCTCCAGGTTGGGATCCGGAACAGGAATGGCTGACAGCAGGGCCCGGGTGTAGGGGTGGCGCGGATTGTCGAAGACATCGTCCACGTGCCCGGTTTCCACGATCTTGCCCAGGTACATCACGGCCACACGGTCCGAAATGTGGCGGACCACTGAGAGGTCGTGGGCCACCATCAGGTAGCTCAGGCCCAGCTCCGCACGGAGCTTGTCCAGCAGGTTGATCACGCCGGCCTGGACGGAGACGTCCAACGCGGACACCGGCTCATCCAGGACCACCAGCTTGGGGTTGACCGCCAGTGCACGGGCAATGCCGATGCGTTGCCGCTGGCCGCCGGAGAACTGGTTGGGGAAGCGGTTCACGTGGTCCGGCTGCAGGCCCACCAGCTTCATGAGCTCCATGATGCGTTTCTTGATGGCGGCCTTGGGCATGCCCAGGTTTTCCAGCGGCTCGGCCAGGACTTCGTACACCGTGAAGCGCGGATCCAATGCGCCGGTGGGGTCCTGGAACACCATCTGCATTTCTTTACGCATGGCCATGGTGGTCTTGTGGTCGGTGGCTGCCTTGTTGCTGACGCCGCCAATCACCACTTCGCCCACCTGGTCCGGATGGAATTCCATGATTTCCAACAGGGTGGTTGTCTTGCCGCACCCTGATTCGCCAACGATCGAGACGCATTCGCCTTCGCGGATGTCGAAGCTCAAACCATCCACGGCCTTGACCGTGCCGATCCGCCGCTTGATCAGCGCGCCTTTGAGCAGCGGGAAGTGCTTTTTGACGTCCTTGAGCTCCAGGACCTTTTCGCGCTCAAGGCGGGGAACGCCGTCGAACTTTGATACCGGCTTTTCCGGCGCGCGGAAGATCTTGTGCGCATCAGCGTCGCCGGACAGCTGTTCAGCTTTGATGCAGGCTGCTTTGTGCTTCAGCGCCTGTTCCGCTGCGCCGGCGGTTGCCGTGCCGGGAACGGGGAAGAGCTCCGGTTCGCCGTCCAAGCAGGCGTCGCTGACCATGGGGCAGCGCGGCGCGAAGGAGCATCCGGTGACGGGCAGCGCAAGGTTTGGCGGGGTGCCCTCGATGGGAACCAAGGACTGCTTGTCCGAGGAATCCACACGCGGCACGGCGCCCAGCAAGCCCAGTGTGTAGGGCATCCGCGGGTTGTAGTAGATGTCCTCAACGGAGCCGGTTTCCACCGGCTTTCCGGCGTACATCACCATGATGTCGTCCGCCATGCCGGCCACCACGCCGAGGTCGTGCGTGATCATCACGACGGCAGCGCCGGTTTCCTCCTGCGCCTTGTGCAGGACCTCCAGCACCTGCGCCTGGATGGTGACGTCCAGGGCGGTGGTGGGTTCGTCGGCAATCAGGACCCGGGGGTCGTTGGCGATGGCGATGGCGATCATGACGCGCTGGCGCATGCCGCCGGAAAATTCGTGCGGGAAGGCCTTCAGCCGGTCCTTCGGGCTGGGGATGCCGACCATCCGGAGGAGGTCGACGGCGCGGGCTTCTTTGGCCTGCTTGCTCATGGAGGCGTTGTGAACGGTCAGTGCCTCGATGATCTGGTGGCCCACCGTGTACACGGGGGTCAGCGAGGACAGCGGGTCCTGGAACACCATGGCGATGTCGCTGCCGCGGTGCTTGCACATGGCTTTATCGCTGAGCCCCAGCAGTTCCTTGCCCTTGTAGCGGACGGATCCGGTGATGTCCGCGGTCTCCGGGAGCAGCCCCATGATGGCCATGGAGGTGACCGATTTACCCGAGCCGGACTCGCCCACAATGCCCAGGGTCTTGCCTGGCATGAGGTCGAAGTCCACGCCACGGACCGCATGGACCACACCGTTTTCCGAGTTGAAGCGGACGTTGAGGTCGCGCACGCTCAGGACGGCGTCGCCTGGTGCATACAGTCCTGCGTCGCGGAGGCGCTCGGCGGGGTTCTGGGAGGTGTTGGTGCTCATTTGGTGATCTTCTTCGCAGTCTTGGTCTTCGCCCGGCCCACGGAACTTGAGCTGGGATCGAAAGCGTCACGGAGGCCATCGTTCATCATGGCCAGTGAACCGGTCAGCAGGAACATGACGGTGAGCGGCACCCAGAACATCCAAGGGAACGAGGAAACCTGCCCCGTTGCCTGCCCGATCAGGACACCCAGGCTGACGTCCGGAAGTTTGATGCCAATGCCGATGAAGGAGAAAGCCACTTCGGCCAGGATCGCACCGGTGATGCCGCGGGTGAAGTCCAGCACCAGCAGGGAGCCGATGTTGGGGACCAGGTGGCGCCACACGATCCGGCGGGACGGGACACCCATGTACTTTGCCGCCTTGACGTAATCGCGTTGCATCAGCGACATGGACAGGGAACGCACCAACCGGGCGGTTCCCATCCAGCTGAAGAACAGCAGGACGACGATCAGCAAAAGCCAGCTGGGAAGGTCCTTGAGACCGCCGCTGCCGCTGGTTGCCACGGCCACCACCAGGATGGCGGGCATCATGATCAGGGCTTCCAGGATGAACAACATGGTGGCATCCACTTTGCCGCCGAAGAAAGCCATGGTGCAGCCATAGACGGCTGAGATCAGAACGGACACGCCGCCCACAATCAGGCCGATGAGGATGGAGGTTCGGGTGCCGTCAACGATCAGCGCCATCAGGTCTATGCCGGCCTGGGTTGTGCCCAGGAGGTGATCCGGGGACGGGGGCATGCCGATGTTGTAGGGATCCAGGGTGTCCTTGTCCCAAGGGGTCAGGAATCCGCCGAAGATGGAGAACAGGAAAAGCGCCAGGAAGATGAACAAACCGGCGACGGCGGTCCGGTTCCGCATGAAGCGGCGGAAGATGATCCGGGACTTCCCAATGACAACGTCCTGGTCCGCCACCCTGGACTCGTCGATTTCGGCGATGGGATCAATGATGTTTGTCATTACTGGACCCTCACTCGTGGATCGACCAGCGTGGTGGCGAAGTCGGCAAGGATGGCGCCGATCGCGAAGATCACCGAACCGTAGGCCAACGTGGCCGTAGCGACGTTGACGTCCTGGAGTCCGATTGCCTGGATGCTCCACAGGCCGATGCCCGGCCAGGCAAAGATGGCCTCGGCGAAGAACCCGCCGGTGAAGATCGCAGGGATGGTGAAGGCAATGCTTTGGGCCACCGGGATGAAGGAGACGCGGAGCGCGTGCTTACGGATGGCCTGGTTGCGGGTGAGGCCTTTGGCGCGGGCTGTGCGGACAAAGTCGGCGTTGACGTTGTCCAGCAGGTACTGGCGCTGTGCGATCTGGTAGCCGGCCCAACCAAAGATGGTCATCGCGAAGGTGGGCACGGCGTAGTGGGCCACCAGGTCAACGAACGCCGGCCAACCGGGGTCGATTCCCGGCGTCGAAATTCCTGTGACGAAGAAGATGCGCTGCCCAACGGTTTCGTTGATGCTGATCGCTCCGAGCTGCACAAGGAAGTAGGCGATGGGCGCCGGGAGGATGTGGACGAGGTAGCTGTAGGACGTGATGGCACGGTCCTGGAACTTGTATTGCCGGGCCGCGGAGTAGACACCCAAGGCAACGCCGATGATCAGGGTAAGGATGATCGAGGCGATGAACAGCCTGGTGGACACCAGGACGCGGTCCGCGAACTCGGCGTTGACGAATGCGCCGTTGGGGCTGCGTCCCCAGTCCCACCGGGTAATGATCCCGCCGAGCCACTGAACGTACCGTTCCCAGGGGTTCAGCTCCGGGTCGAGGCCCAGGCCGCGGAACGACGCAGCTACTTGTTCGGGGGTGGGCCGCGGAATTTTCTCCTGCTCGAGGACCGCCGGCTTGAGCGACGTGACCGCCAGGAAGTAACCGGCACTTGTGGTCAGGAAGATCATGATCAGGTAGATTCCCGACCGCTTCATCAGATATTTCAGCATGTCGGGTGGCTGCCCCGAATCGTGGCAAAACTCAAAGCTCGTCCTTCCGCGGTTCCCGGCTGTGGCCGGCGTCAGCTACGAATTGGCGCAGCGGTTGTTGGGTCCCCCGCACCCCTTCAGTGTGATCACCAACCGTGTATGGCATGCGTCACATTCAAGAGGAGACTACCACAATAACTGCTTCACGTTTTGCTTCAAGACGGTCGGTTTCGCGCCTGCGGCCAGATTGTTATGTGCAGACTGCGTCACGATCAGCGGTGTTGCGGCACTTGTGCGGGGGCGGCGGCGGGATGGCGCGCGGGCATCTGCGTGATGGTACGCAGGCAGCCCCTAGGAAGTGGCCGTCAGGCGATTGACCAGGTCACGCCAGGAATCAGTCAGCCTGGTGGGCGAAATTCCCCGGACGCGGACGTCGTCAACTATCCGCTCGGGATCCAACGCGAAGGTCAGGGACATCGCCATGACCCAGGGATCGGCTATGCCGGCTTCGCGCAGCAGGAGTTCAAGGTGGCGGTGGGAGAGCTTGGTGGCAGGAACGTCGAACTTATTGCTGGTGGCGGCGCCCGCGGCCTTCAGAAGCTCACCGTTTTCCAGGACAAAGTAGATCCGGCCTTCGCCGAACGCCGTGAGCCGCTCACGGGGCGGGGCGCCCGGGCCCAGCGGTGCTGGACCAAACATGAAGGCCCGCTGAAAGTCAGATTCGGCATCGCTGAGCAGGGTCATCATGAGTCCGGCGCGGCTGCCGAATCTGCGGAAGACGGTGCCCTTGCCCACCTTTGCCTTACAGGCCAGGGCATCCATGGTCAACGCCTCGGCGCCGAACTCATCCACCAGTTCACGCGCAGCACTCAGGAGCCGCTCACGATTCCTCGCTGCGTCGCTGCGCTCGTGCGGCGAACCAAGCGGCAGGTCCGGTCGCAGGGGGATGAAGCTCACAAGAAACATTCTAGCCCCGGGAATAGAAAACGGACCGCAGTCCGTTTAGTATCGATGAAGGCGCCAAACGCTGAAAACTTCCCCAAAGGAGACACCATGTCCAAGAGCACCGTCCTCACCCTCGTCGGCAGCCTCCGCGCTGATTCCCATAACAAGAAGCTCGCCGAGGCCATCCAACTGAACGCTCCGGAAAACGTTGACGTCCAGATCCACGACTCCCTGGGCAGCATCCCCTTCTACAACGAAGACATCGACGTTGAAGGCCAGGTCCCCGCCGAAGCCGCAGCCCTCCGCGCCGCCGCCAACGAGGCCGACACCATCCTCCTGGTCACCCCCGAGCACAACGGCACCATGCCCGCTGCACTGAAGAACGCCATCGACTGGCTGTCCCGCCCGTTCGGCGCCGGCGCCCTCTCCGGCAAGCCGACCGCCGTCGTCGGTACCGCTTTTGGCCAGTTCGGCGGAGTCTGGGCCCAGGACGAAGCCCGCAAGGCCGCAGGCATCGCCGGCGCCAAGGTGCTGGAAGACGTCAAGCTGGCAGTTCCCGGCTCCATGATCCGCTTCGCCGAGCTGCACCCCAAGGATGACGCTGAGGTCGTGGAGCAGATCAAGGGCATCTTCGAGCCGCTGACCTCTGCTCAGGACGAAGAAGCCGCAGCCTGATACAGCTGCAGCACGAGCTTTAGCCAGCCCCTGTTCCGCTTGTGCGGAGCGGGGGCTTTCGGCATTTCCGGGCAGGAACGTCCATAATTTCCCAGGACGCCTGCTTTCATCACGGCGGCGCGGCACCAGCGACAACGGGGGAAGCAGCCATGACCAGTCCACACTCTGAAGCTTGGCCCATCAGTGACCGCAGCTACCGCCGATCGGAGGTTTCGGCTGGCATTGGGCGGGGAGACGCCGCATGGGACCGCGCCAGTACGGAAGTCCTCCGCTGGGGGGTCAAGACAGCCAGCGGTTTCTCCATCGACATTCCAGGCCCCGTCCGCACCGGCGATCGAGTACTTGTTACCGCCAGGTTTTTTGGACTCCGCGTGCATGAGCCCGTGGAGGTAGTGGCAGTGGTCCAGGAGCCCCTTCGCGTGGGTTTTGCCTACAGAACACTTCCAGGGCATCCGGTCTCAGGGGAAGAGGCATTCATTGTCCACCGGGACGGAAACGATGTTCGACTCACTATCCGTTCCCTCACCGGTCCCGCCAGTCAACAGCCGTGGCGCATCCTTTACCCGGTGCTGTTAGTGTTCCAAAGGGTTGTGCGGCGGAGGTACTTGAAGGCCTTGGCTTAGCGGCAGCGGGACGCCATTGTTGCTGGGCAGCAGACACGTCGTTGGGCCGCAGGCACGTTGTTGCGCCGCAGGCACGTTGTTGCGCCGCAGGCACGTTGTTGCGCCGCAACGGATTCGCGGGCCAGCGACGGATTTGCGGGCGTGCAACGGACACGGGGGTGCCCGTCTCGCCCTGCCCGCTAGGACGTGGCGATGGCTAGCACCCGGCGGAGTGCCCACGCGATGCGAAGCAGGGCAAGCACCGAGGCGAAGGTGCACACCATGACCACGGCTTGGGGAACCCAAAGCCCGGTGGGCGCATTTCCTTCCGCCACCACAGTGACCAGGGAAGCCACCAGCAGCAACCCGAGCCCGGGGATCGCGAAGAGGAAGACCTCGCCGATTTGCCGTCGATGCAACGGCGACAGCCTCTCCAACGGAAGTTCGCGCTGGCCAGGGGCAGCCTTTTTGCCCAGCACGTTGATGAGCATGGAGACACTGGTGAGCGTGAGCCCGGCCGTGGCTCCCGCCAGGGTGGCCAGTGTTTGAAAGAGGGCCCGACGGGCACCCGGGTCCACCGCTTCCAGCAACAACGGCTGATGAGCGAGCCAGGCCCATCCCAGCCAGAGCAGCACCACGCCGGTTGCCAGAAGGTAGTCGGCGCTCTGATGCAGCAGGAACCACCTCCACAGCCCCCGCCGCTTACCGGTGGCCTGGAGCTCAACGCCGTACAAGCCCATGGTCCCCTCCGCCGGTCGGACCACCGGAGCCATCATCAGCCGCCGCGAGAGCCGCGCGAACGGTCCCCAAGCCCCCGTCCGCCAGGTCCGGGACCAGTGCGGAATCGGCAGTGCCCGCAACGTCCGGGAGAGTCCTGGCAAAGAACGCTTCGTTGTCCTTGGCCTGTTTGTTGAGGATGGCAATGGCTGCCGCAGAGGATTTCCGGGGATCGTTGAAAGTATCCGGGTCCACGTCAATGTGCGAGACGAAGCGTTCCTTCAGGAGGTCCACCACCTCGCGGTCCCCCGTCAAGGAATCCTTTCCCTCCGCCACCACGTGATCGAAGTGCTCCACGGATGCCGAGCCCCGGAAAAGTTCGATCAGCCGCTGTATCCGTTCGCGGATCCGCTGCTTGTCCTCGGCCCTGCCGGATCTGCCCACGCCCAAGGAAATGCGGAACGTCCCCTCTGTCATCAGCCGCGAAGCACTGTCCAGGACATCGGCCCATTCGCCCTCCAGTAACTTGCCGGACAGACGCTCAGCAGGCAGTGCGAACTCGAACCGGCTCACTTCCAGCCTGTTCAGGATCTCTTCAATGTCCTCCCTGACCACGGGAACCAGGCCCACCTCGAGACCCAGCATCCCTCCGAGGTACTCCCCCAGCCGCGATGCCCGGGGGCCGTTGCCACTGGTCAGCACAGCGATGACGTTGCGCTTGAGGAAGGCAAAATAGGTTGTCTCCAGGAGATGGTCCCCCGGAGCCAAGGGCAGGGCTTTCCGCCGGCCCAAGGCATCACCAACACTGGGGAGGTTGGTGTCCCGGACCCGGTCCAGAAGCAGCACTGGATAGGGCGTCACTGCGGCAGCCTGGGCGAGCAGCACCGTGCCATCGCCACTGGCGAAATGCCTGTCCGTCCCGGCCTCCAGAGCATTGTCCAGTACTTCAGCTACCCGCCGGGCAGGGAAAGGACGCTCCAATCCCTCGCCGTTGAGCTGGTCAATCCTCCAGAACTGCACGCTGCGCCTTGCCATCCGTCTCCCCTGACTCCCTGAACCCAAAACTACCGGTGGGGTCAGACAAAAAAGCCGCTGACCGCCGTCGGGCGTCCCGTCGCCTCAGCGGATGTATTTGGGTCCTTCCGTGAACAACTCATCCATTTCCTGGTGACTGCGCGTCCCTGCCAAACCGGACCAGTTTCCATCGCCCAGAATCTCTGTGGCTACCCGGGCCACTTTCGCGTAGGCGGCCTTGGCGGTATTGCCTCCCACGCTGACACGCCGCACCCCGGCGTCGTGCAGTTCCATGGGCGACGGCGCCCCCAGGCCCGCCAAAGCATTCAGGGGTGCGTTGATTCCGGTGGAGAGCTGGTGCAGGACGTGAAGGTCCACGACGCCTGGGACAAAGACTCCGTCCGCACCCGCCAGGAGGTAGGACTCGGCCCTGGTGAGCGTTTCCTGATACGCAGAGTCCGGAAAACGGCCCGAGAGATAGGTGTCGGTGCGGGCATTGATGAACAACGGAATGCCGCGGTCGTCCGCCGCGGCGCGGATGAGGGCGATGCGGCGCGATTGCTCCTTGATATCCGTGAGGGGATCTGCACCGGAATCCTCGATATTGATCCCCACCGCACCAGTGTCCAACACCGCATGAACGGTGGCTTGGAGCTCATCGTCAGTGCGTCCGTACCCTGTCTCGATGTCGGCCGTCACCGGAAGCGGGGTTGCGGCCACCACGCGGCCCAGGGCAGCCATCGCAAGACCCCACGGCACATGGTCGCCGTCGCGATACCCGAGGCTCCACGAGACAGCGGAACTGGAGGTGGCTATTGCCGATGCTCCCGCTTCCTGCACAACGCGCGCAGACGCGGCGTCCCACACGTTGACCAAAACCAGGGGCTTGGGACCCGGGGCATGGAGTTGACGGAACTGTTCGGCTTTGGCCAAGGACCCCGAGTGCGCTGTCATAGCTACATTTCAGCCGCTCCTGCCCCCGACGTAAACCCACGGGACGGAGCTTCGAGGCTCCTTGAAAACAAATGTTGCCTTCAAAGCAACAGGCGGGAGTATCCTGTTCCCTGTGACCCACGAAACATTGGATGCCGGCGCAACGTTGCCCGCAGAAGCCATCGACGCCATTGAGCGGGCCGCCACGGCTGCCCACCCGCACGAGGAACTGTTCTCCGCGCGGGCTGCCAACATCAAGCAGTCTGCCGTCCGGGACGTGTTTGATATCTCCATGCAGCCCGGCCTGGTCTCCCTCGCCGGAGGCAACCCGTACCTGCAGTCCCTGCCCCTGGAAAAGCTCGGAGAAACGGCTGCGCAGATCATCGCCAACCACGGCATGACGGCATTGCAGTACGGCGGCGGGCAGGGCACGGAAGAACTCCGCACCCAGATCTGCGCGATCATGGCCGCCGAGGGAATCATGGACGCCCAGCCTGACAACGTCATCATCACCGCCGGATCCCAGTCGGCTCAGGATGTCGCCACCAAGGTGTTCTGCAATCCCGGCGACGTTGTCCTGGTGGAAAACCCCACCTATGTGGGTGCGCTGAACACGTTCGAGGCGTACCAGGTGCAGGTGGAACCAATCGAGATGGACGACGACGGCCTGGTGCCCGAGCTTCTGGAGGCCCGGATCGCGGCACTCCAGGCAGACGGCAAGAACATCAAGTTCCTCTACACGATCCCCAACTTCAACAACCCCTCCGGCATCACGCTGGCACAGGAGCGCCGGCAGCGGATCGTCGATATATGCCGGAACGCGAATATTCTGGTTCTTGAAGACAACCCCTACGGACTGCTGAGGTTTGACGGTCAGCCCATCGACCCCATGCGCGCTGCCAATCCGGACGATGTGATCTACCTGGGCTCGTTCTCCAAGATTTTTGCTCCGGGACTTCGCATTGGTTGGGCCTTGGTTCCAGCCCACCTGCAGCGGCGCTTCTACCTTGCCTCCGAGGCCGTAACACTCTGCCCGCCGCCCCTGAACCAGATGCTCGTCTCTGCCTACCTCCGCGACTACGACTGGAAGGGGCAGATCGACACCTATAGGGGGCTGTATGCCGAACGCTGCGCGGCCCTGTTGGCGGCCTTGGCGGAGTACATGCCCCAGGGCCTC
The DNA here is from genome assembly GCF_016907545.1 of Paenarthrobacter ilicis. Lineage (NCBI taxonomy): Bacteria > Bacillati > Actinomycetota > Actinomycetes > Micrococcales > Micrococcaceae > Paenarthrobacter > Paenarthrobacter ilicis. The sequence continues at coordinate 3,731,153 of NZ_JAFBCD010000001.1, forward strand.
ACTTGGACGCGCCCGGACGGTGGGTTCTTTGTGTGGGTCACCCTCCCCGAGGGCGTGGACACGTACCCGCTGCTGGGTAAAGCCATCGATGCGGGCGTGGTTTTCATTCCCGGAGCCGCGTTCACTCCAACCGACGGCCCATCCAACAAACTCAGGTTGGCTTTCAGCGCGGTACCCCCGGATACGATTACCGAAGGCGTACGCCGTTTGGCCCCTGTCCTGGCAGAAGCCATCAAAGCCACCAATGAAGGAGCAGCGCAATGACCGGAGTTGTGATTGTAGGAGTCGACGGCAGCGAGACAGCGATGAGGGCAGCCCAAGCCGCGCAGCAGCTGGCGATAGGTTTGGGTGCCAGCCTTCGGGTGGTCAGCGCTTTCGACAGCAACCGGACTGAAGTAGTTGAAATCGGTACCGACAAGTGGATCGTCTCCGACGCCGCCGAGGCCGAGAAAGTTGCTCGCGACGTAGCGGCACGGCTCAAGGACGAGCGGCTGGAAGTCACGTACTCGGCAGCGCGCGGCAAGCCGGGCGAGGCGTTGGTCAAGGAAGCCGAGATGCAGGACGCCACCTTGATTGTGGTGGGGAACCGCCGCATGCAGGGACTGGGCCGTGTGCTGGGTAGTGTGGCCAACACTGTTGCCCACACCGCTCCCTGCGACGTCTATATCGCTAAGACCGACCAGGCATAAAGCGAGCTGAGTCACGGCGCCGGGTGGGGAGACTCACCCGGCGTTTGGCGTCTTTTGGGCCTCCCCGCCACAGCCACCGTTATAAAATTGAGATGCCCCCAATGGCGTGCGCCACATCAAAACTCTCGATTTTTCAGGGGATCTTTCTTGCTTACTTTGCAGCCGCGCCAACGCGTGGGACACGACATCCTTCTTGCCCGTCACGGCAACAACATCAGCACCATGCGATTCGATCGCGCCAACGATCGCATCATTGCCATGCTCGACGACGGATCCTGGGACAGCGCGCCGAACATGATCTCCCCCAGCCTGGACATGCCCGAGACGATTGGCAGCGTGTTCCGCAAAGACTGGCGTTTCCTGTCCGTGGCCTGCATCGCCATGATCACAGTGGCCGCCGTTGCCATGGGTATCAGCGTGGAGATGGCAAACCACATGTCCAGCACCGAACTTCAGGCCTTGCTGGTCAACTACCCTTCGTACTGACCTGAGGCTGGCTGCCCGCGCTGCGCCGAGGGACTGGCGCCGCTACAGCATCCACTCCCCGAGCAGCCACCACAGCCCGGCGATCACCAAAGACCCGAACAGTGAGCCCGCAATGACCTGGGCAAGTGTGTGGGCACGCAGAACCAGGCGCGACCACCCTACGGCCGGTATCAGCAGCAGCAGGGGCGCCCAGGCCGGCCCAAACATCAACACAGAGATGACCACGGCCGCGGACAACGCCGAAGCGTGACCGCTCATCTTCCAGAAGGCGCTCACCACGGCAAGAATGCCGATCCCGGCAATCAGCGCGATGATCATCACGGACACGCTGACAGGACCGTTCACCAGCTGGAGAACCACCAGCCCGGCCACCACCGACACCAAGGCCATGAACAGCAATGCGGGCCTCTGCCGGCGATCGCTGACGTGGTGGTCAGTGATCCTGCCCAGCTTTATCTGGAGCAGCAGATACGCAAGAGGCAGCACGCAAACAAAGAACGCGCCCAGCAGCCCGTAGCCGATGGACTCCGGAAACCCTGATTCCCTCGCCGGGCTGATCAGCAGCAACGCAAACACCACCACCGGTGGCTGGAAGACCTCCGTCAGAACCCGCGCCAGCTTGCGCCAGCGTCCCGTCACCAATTGCGGCGGCACGTGGGCGGCTTGGCTTCCGCTGCCGGCTGCGCTTCCGCTGCCGGCTGCGCTTCCAAGCCCAGTCCGGGGGCCTTCAGCCGAAACAGCTGCATCCGGATCAGTCAAGCAGCAGCGCCGGTTCTTCAAGGATGGCGGCAACATCTGCCATGAAGCGCGCAGAGAGGTCACCGTCAACCACACGGTGGTCGAAAGAACCGCCCAGAGTGGTGATCCAGCGGGGAATCACTTCGCCGTCCAGAACCCACGGCTTCTGTTTGATGGTGCCGAAGGCGATGATGGCTACTTCGCCCGGGTTGATGATGGGTGTTCCGGTGTCGATACCCAAGGCACCGATATTGGTGACCGTGAGGCTCCCGCCCTGCATCTCGGCCGGCTGGGTTTTGCCCGCCCTGGCCTTGGTTGCAAGCTCGTTCAACGCCAATGCCAGTTCCTTCAAGGAGAGATCCTGGGCGTCCTTGATGTTGGGGACCATGAGCCCACGCGGTGTGGCGGCGGCAATCCCCAGATTCATGTAGTGCTTGATCTGGATCTCGGCGTTGCCGTTCCCGTCGGCGTTATCCACCCACGTCGCGTTGACGCTGGGGTTCCTGGCGGCCGCCCAGATCACGGCTTTGGCAAGGATGAGCAGCGGGGAAACCTTGATGCCCTCAAAGTCCCTGGATGCTTTGAGGCGCTTGACGAACTCCATGGTGCGGCTGGCGTCCACGTCCACGAAGATGCTGACGTGGGGCGCAGAGAAAGCGGAGTCCACCATGGCTTTGGCGGTGGCCTTGCGGACACCCTTGACCGGAACGCGCTCAATCCTTTGGTCCTGCGGCTTCTTGGACGCACCCCAGAACGAATCGGCCTGGTCCAGCTCGGCGTCGCGCTGGGCCTGGTAGCTCACCAGATCCTCCCGCGTGACCTCGCCGCGCTGCCCTGTGGCAACAACGTCGGCCAGGTCGATGCCCATGTCGCGGGCAAACTTACGCACCGGCGGCTTGGCCAGCACCTTGTTGACCAGTCCACTGATGGTCCCCGTGATGGCAGCGCCACGGGATGGTGCGGTCTGGGGTGCCGGGGCGGCGGGTGCAGGCGCTGCGGGTGCAGGCGCTGCGGGTGCCGGGGTGACGGCGGCGGGGGCCGGCGTCGAGCGTTCCACCACCGGCGTTTCAGCAGCCTTGGCGGCCAGAAGGGCTTGGGTGTCCTGGACCGTGCCCTCAGCGTTCTCGGCCACGGGCGCGGCTGATCCAGCGGGGCGCTTGCGTGCCCGCCGCTTGACGGCATCTGCCTTGGGTCCCGAACCCACCAGCGGACCGCCAGCGGGCCCGTTCTCAGCGGCGTCGTGGGTATCGAGCCGACCGTAAACCGGCGTGAATGTCTCACTGGCCGCAGAAGCAGGCGGGGCTTCGGGGGTCACAGGGGGAGCGTCATCCGCGCCCTCCGAGACCGCGATGATTGCCGTACCGACCTCCACCGTGATGCCTTCTTCCACGAGCAGTTCGGTGACCACCCCGGCGAACGGTGAGGGAAGCTCCACGAGTGACTTGGCGGTCTCGATCTCGCAAATGACATCGTTGACGGCAACGATGTCTCCGGGCTTGACCTTCCAGGCCACTACCTCAGCCTCGGTCAGGCCTTCGCCAACGTCCGGCAGGTTGAATTTTTTAACTGTCACAGTGGTCCTCGGTTTCCGGGTACCTGGCGCAAGCCGGGCTGGATCAGGGCGGTTAGTAGGCCAGGGAGCGGTCCAGGGCGTCGAGGATCTTGTCGATATCCGGCAAGTAGTCCTCCTCCACCTTGGCTACCGGGTAGGGCATGTGGAAGCCGCCAACACGGATTACCGGGGCTTCAAGGTGCAGGAAAGCCCGCTCACTGATGCGTGCCGCGATTTCGCCTCCGATGCCTCCGAACGTCGGGGCCTCGTGCGCCACGATCAGCCGGCCGGTCTTTTTAACCGACGCCTCAATCGTGTCGAAATCAAGCGGGGAGATGGAGCGCAGATCGATAACCTCCACGCTGCGGCCGTCTTCAGTGGCCGCATTGGCTGCTGCGAGTGCTACCGGCACCAAGGGGCCGTAGGCAACAATCGTGGCATCCGTACCCTCCCGGACCACGTGTGCTTTGAAGGGGTCCTCTGCCAGTCCGGCGTTCTCCACGTCCACCTCGCCCTTGAGCCAGTAGCGGCGCTTGGGCTCAAAGAAGATCACGGGGTCCTTGCACTCGATGGCCTTCTGGATCATCCAGTAGGCATCATGGGCATTGGACGGGGAGATGATGCGAAGTCCCGCGGTGTGGGCGAACAATGCTTCGGGCGACTCGGAGTGGTGCTCGATCGAGCCGATACCACCGCCGTATGGGATGCGGATAACCACAGGCACAGTGAGCTTGCCCAGGCTGCGCGAATGGATCTTGGCAAGCTGGGTGGTGATCTGGTTGAAAGCGGGGAAGACGAACCCGTCAAACTGGATTTCACACACCGGAGAGTACCCGCGCAGGGCCAGGCCAATGGCTGTTCCCACGATGCCTGACTCAGCCAAGGGGGTATCCAGGACGCGGTCGTCGCCGAACTCCTTGATGAGTCCATCCGTCACGCGGTAGACACCACCCAAGTGTCCGATGTCCTCGCCCATCAGCAGGGACTTGGGGTTGTTGGTCAGTGATGCCCGGAGACCTTCGTTGATGGCCTTCGCAATGGTCATTGTTGCCATCAGTTGGCTGTCTCCTCTTCGCTTTCAAAGCCGGCCGAGTATTCCTCAAACCAGGCAAGCTCTTCCGCAATCAGCGGGTGCTGCTCTGCATACACGTTGGCAAACGCTTCACGGATGTCCGGAACTTCAAGCCCGTGGGTAGTGCTGCGGACGTACTTGGCCAATTCGTCGCCGTCGGCATCCACTTGGTCAAAGAAAGCGTCGTCCGCAAGGCCTTCGGATCGCAGATATTTCTCCAAGCGATCCAGCGGGTCCTTTTCACGCCAAGCGGCTTCTTCGGCCGATTCGCGGTACTTGGTGGGGTCGTCAGCGGTGGTGTGGGCCCCGACCCGGTAGGTGTAGGCCTCAATCAACACAGGGCCACGGCCTTCGCGGGCGTGTTCCAGTGCCCACTCCGTGACTGCGTGGACTGCGATCACGTCATTGCCGTCCACACGGATTCCCGGGAAGCCGTAGCCCTTGGCCCGGTTGGCCAGAGGCACCTTGGTCTGGACTTCGGTGGGAACGGAGATGGCCCAGTGATTGTTCTGGCAGAAGAAGACCACGGGCGCGTTATAGGACGCAGCGAAGACCATGGACTCGTGGACGTCGCCTTCCGAACTGGCACCATCGCCGAAGTAGGCGATCACAGCTGCGTTCGGGTCTGCCGAATCCTTGGCGGCCGGCATCTGCTGGTCCCGCTGGATGCCCATGGCATAACCAACGGCGTGAAGAGTTTGTGCCGCCAGCACCAGCGTATAGAGATGGAAGTTGTTCTCGCGGGGGTCCCAACCGCCGTTGGATACGCCACGGAATTGCTTCAACAGTTCCGCCAGATCCACGTTGCGCACCAGTGCGACGCCGTGCTCACGGTAGGTGGGGAAGATGTAGTCCTGGGGTTCGCTGGCGTGCCCCGAACCAATCTGTGCCGCTTCCTGTCCAGTCAACGGAACCCACAGTGCCAGTTCTCCCTGACGCTGAAGGGCTGTGGCTTCCTGGTCAAAGCGACGAATGCGAGCCATGTCCGCATAGAAAACCCGGAGCTTCTCTGCATCTATCCGTTTGGCGTAATCCGAGAAGACGGGGTCGCTGCCCAGCTTTCCATCGGGGCCGAGCAACTGAACCATTTCCACAGGTTCGCCAGGCGCGGCTGCTTCCGCGGTGGTTGCCGCGAGAGTTTCTTCCGTTCCGGGGGGCAGTTGTGTCGAGCCCATTCCGTCTCCTTGCTTGCCACGGCCGGGCGCCGTGCAATGTCATTAGCTGGGATATATGCCCATTCCGGAATACATTCCGGAATGGGCATACTTTTGGCTTTCGTCCCTTACTTTATCCGCAGTAAGTAACGCCGGCGCATTTGTTAACCACTAGGAACCTTGCGGAGCCTTTGTATACCCTGCACATAATTCCAAGAACCGGGTGTTGGCTTCCACCTCACCGATGGTCACCCTGACACCCTCATTTCCGAAGGCCCGGACTGACAAGGCCTGCGAAGCCGCCAGCGCCGCGAACTCGGCACTGTTGGCTCCAAGATTCAGCCATACGAAGTTACCTTGGGCCTCAGGAATGAACCAGCCCAACTCCCTAAGGCCGGCAGAAACGCGGTCCCGTTCCTCAACGATGCTTTGTACCCTTTCCACAACCTGGTCGAAATTCTCGATGGAAGTGACGGCAGCGCGCTCCGCGATTTGGGAAACGGAGAACGGTGTGGCGGTGACACGGAGGTACTGGGTCAACAGCGGTCCGGAGACGCTGTAGCCAACCCGCAGTCCGGCCAACCCATGGGCCTTGGAGAAAGTCCTCAGCACCACCACGTTGGGATACTTCCTGTAAAGCTTCACGCCGTCCACGGCATCGGTGTGACGCACGAACTCCTGATACGCCTCGTCGATGACCACCACTACATTCGATGGGACCGAGCGGATGAAGCGTTCAGTTTCCTCGGTGGTCAAAATGGGGCCGGTGGGATTGTTCGGCGTGCAAAGGAGGATCACCTTGGTCCGCACAGTGACGGCGGCAGCCATGGTGTCGAGGTCATGCCGGCCGTCCTCCAACAAGGGAATCCGGACACTTTCAGCCCCGGCCAGGCCCACCGAAATGGGGTAGGCCTCGAACGAACGCCATGCATAGATGACCTCGTCCGGCTTTCCGTCGTCGTTCTGCCCGGCGAAGGTAGCTAGAATCTGGTTCAGCGCCCCAAGACTGCCGGCACCGGTGACAACATCGTCAGCCGGGACCTCCAGAAATCCTGCCAGTGCATCCCGGAGCTTGGTGGCCAACGGGTCCGGGTAACGGTTGAGGTCGGTCTGATCCGCAATGGCCTGCAACACTGCAGGAATGGGCGGCAGAGGATTCTCGTTGGACGACAATTTATAGCTGGTAAGGCCCTCAATGGCAGCCGGGGGTTTACCGGCTGCATATTTGGGGAGCCTGTCCACGACCGGCCGGGGGGTTACGCCTTCCGGTGCGTTGTCAGTAATAGTCATGGTTTCAAGCCTACTTGCCCGGGGTCGCCCGTGCCCGGCCTATTCCTGCTTCTGTGTGCAAGCATTGGTTCATGCGTTCATTCGTCATTCGTGTCCTGATTAACGGGCTCGCTTTGTGGGTTGCCACCTGGCTGCTGCAAGGCATGGAGATTTCAACCAGCGCGACCGAATCCGCGGCAGTCAGCGCCGGCTTGACCCAGGGAGCCGACACCGTGGGCCTGGTGCTGGCGTACTTGTTCATTGGCCTCATCTTTGGCGTGGTCAATGCCTTGGTCCGTCCTCTTGTCAGGGTGCTGTCCCTCCCGGTCACCATCCTCACCCTCGGGCTGTTCTCCATTGTCATCAACGCTGCCATGCTGTATCTCACCGCATGGCTCAGTACTTTCACGCCGGTGCACCTGACTTTGGACTCGTTTTTCTGGACGGCCATCCTTGCGTCGATCATCATCAGCCTCGTCTCTGTAGTAGCAGGGCTGATCCCGGGAACCGGCAAGCGCTGAGCCCAGGACGAACTGGGGTCACCCCGCCTGCCATCATCGGGTCGCCGCTTCACGCTTGGTTTCCCGGACAGAGCGCCTCGTGTCCGCCGGGGTGCCGGAGTGGACGGTCACTGGGGCCCTTTCCAATTTGTACCGGGTAACCTTCGCCGCGCCACCAGCGCCAACCACAGCCGCGAAGGCCGCTGCGGAGGCCGCCAGGGACTCGTCCTTGCTGCGGGCAACCAGCTCTGCTCCCGAGGCGTAGTTCTCCTGGTCATGTCCAGGTCCCAAACCGGGGTCGGCCCCGCCGGGGGTTGCAACATCATTGGTCAAGGTGACCGTGACCCGGTCCTTGGTGTCCTGATTGACGCGGCCATCAGTTCCAGGCACCCAATCCTGCACGTGCTCCAAATGAAGGGAGCTGATGCCGGGTTCAGGCGTTATGTCTCCCACCGGCGATCCTGCCGTCAGAACATACTTGAGGTTGAATTCGCCAAGGAATGCCTTGTCCTGCGCAAGATTCATGGCATGGATACCGCCTTGGCTGTGCCCAACGGCCACCACCTCCTGACCTGGACGGGCACCGGCGTCGCGCAGTGCCTGGCGGATGGCCGGGGCGACCTGCGCGGAGTGGTAAGCCATGGCCTCACCGATCCCGGCGATGTCGAAAGGGTTGGTGGAGGGGGAATCAGGCTGGGTCCCGGGAATCAACACCATCCATGAGGATGACCCGCCGCTCCCGAATTGAATGACCTCGATTTCACCGTCGTTGCGGGCATGAAGCTGCTCCGTGCGGCGAAGGCTTTCCGCCATGGATGGGTTGATCTCCACGCTGGACTCCTCCATTTTCAGGACATTGACATGGCGTGGCTGCAGGTCAGCCAACAACGCGTTGTCCATGATGGGACGCAGCACATCCGCAGACGTGAAAGAGTCGGGAATCAGCCTGTTGAAGGCTTCCTCGGCCAAGTCACGACCCAGGTTGAACGGCCAAGGCGCGCCCGAAGCCCGGAATTGGTCAAACCCCGGCGCGTGTGGCCGGGCATTCCTGGCTTCGGTCTCAAGGTAGTCATGGTGGCTGGATCGCACGGCAGAGCCCACCTCCGCCAGGTCTTGCCGCACCGTTGCCAGCCTGTTCCTACTGCCGGCGATAGCGTCCAATGCCAGGCAACCGGTATGGAATGAGTCGCGGAGGAAGGGTTCCAAGCTGTGCTGGATCCGAAGGGTTTCTGCCTCCACCTCAAGAAGCTGCTGAACCATTCCCTCCAGATAGCCGGCGCCTCTGAGCAGCTCCTCGAGTTGGAAGGACATACCTCCCACCCCGCCCCGGATAGTCAGGAACCCGTCAGGCGGCGGCTCTGTTGGGGTGGGAGCAGAGCCTGCTCCCACCGCGGCCACGTCCGTCATCAGTGGCCCCCCTTGCCGGCGGCTGAAACTGACTGTGAATGGCGCAGAACGGTGGCTGCAGCATCTTCCAGGGTTTCCCTTGCGCGCATCAGGGCTGCGGCGTGCAGGGCAACGGTCGTCCGGTAGGCGCGTCCGGCCGGGGATAGCCAGTTTTCCAGCTGTGCCCGCCGCAGCGAGGCAAGGACGCCGTCAACCTGGTCAACGCAAGCGTTGATGCGCCAGGCAAGTCTCTGCACCTCATGGCTGCGGGAGGCACACTCAAGAGGATCGAAAAGGGGCGGGGTGGCTGCAGTCATCAAGCCAACGCTCATGTGCGGGTACTCCAGTGATTGGTTCTGCGGATCAATGGGCCCGACGCTACGGAACCACTCGAGGTGCCGGAAGTGCTGGGGCGGACTATGTGGATAACGGCGGGGTCCATCCACATAGCTGCGTAACCAACCCGGTGAGCTCCGTGGAGCATGAAAGAATAGGAACCATGGCTGAATCCCCTCGTGTTTCCCTTGCGTCCGAACCGCTCGCCCTTGGCGCCCTTGACGGCCGTTACCGTGCCGCCGTCGCGCCCCTCGTTGACTACTTGTCCGAGGCTGCCCTGAACCGCGATCGCGTTCACGTGGAAGTGGAGTGGTTGATTCACCTGACGAGCCAGTCCGTACTGCCCGGCGCCGGACCGCTCTCTGCGGAACAGAACGCCAAGCTCCGTGCGATCGTCACTGACTTCAACGCCGCATCAGTCAATGAGCTCGCCGAGATTGAAGCTGTCACTGTCCACGACGTCAAGGCTGTTGAGTACTACATCGGCCGCCGGCTCGAGGCAATCGGTATTGAGAACCTGACCGCCATGGTGCACTTCGGCTGCACCTCGGAGGACATCAACAACCTCTCCTACGCCGTAGGCATCAAGGGCGCAGTGGAGGCTGTCTGGCTTCCGAACGCCAGGGCTTTGGTACAGCAGATCGAAGAGATGGCCGAAGCCAACCGCTCGGTTCCCATGCTGTCGCGGACCCACGGGCAGCCCGCGACCCCTACCACTCTCGGCAAGGAACTCGCGGTGATTGCCCACCGTCTGAACCGCCAGCTCAACCGCATCGCCAAGACCGAGTACCTCGGCAAAATCAACGGTGCAACAGGAACATACGCCGCCCACGTGGCATCAGTACCCAGCGCCGACTGGGAAGGCGTTGCCAAGTCGTTCGTCGAGGGACTGGGACTGACCTGGAACCCGCTGACAACGCAGATCGAAAGCCACGATTGGCAGGCTGAGTTGTACGCGGACATCGCCCGCTTCAACCGCATCCTGCACAACGTGTGCACCGATATCTGGAGCTACATCTCCATCGGTTACTTCCGCCAGATTCCCGTCGCCGGCGCCACGGGTTCATCCACCATGCCCCACAAGGTGAACCCGATCCGCTTCGAAAATGCCGAAGCCAACCTGGAAATCTCCAACGGCCTCCTGGACACGCTGGCCGCCACGCTGGTCACGTCCCGTTGGCAGCGCGACCTCACCGACTCTTCCTCGCAGCGCAACATTGGTGTGGCCTTCGGGCACTCGTTGTTGGCCATCTCCAACGTCGCCAAGGGTTTGAAGGCCCTGGACGTAGCAGAAGAAGTCCTTGCGGGCGATCTCGAGACCAACTGGGAAGTCCTGGGCGAAGCCATCCAGATGGTGATGCGGGCCGAAGCCATCGCCGGCGTTGAGGGCATGGAGAACCCCTACGAACGTTTGAAGGACCTGACCCGAGGCCAGCGCGTAAATGGCGCGAGGATGCAGGAATTCGTGCAGGGCCTGGGGCTTTCGAAGGATGCCGAGGCGCGCCTCCTGGCGTTGACCCCGGGCAAGTACACGGGCATCGCCGACCAGCTCGTGGACCACCTCAAGCAGGACCACCTCAAGTAGGAACAACGTACCGCGCAAGAAACTGCGCGATGCAGCCAGCGAAGCGGGCCCGGGGCCACCTGCCCCGGCCCGTTTTCGGCTGACGACGGCGTGAGGAGTATTACCCATGAAGCTCTTGTTGATCAGGCACGGCCAAACACCCGGCAATGTGGCGGGCCAGCTCGATACTGCCTACCCCGGACCTGGACTCACTGAACTCGGCCAGCGCCAGGCCGAGGCACTGCCACAGGCGTTGGCCAACGAGGATATCGGGGCCCTGTACATTTCCACCCTGGTGCGGACCCACCAGACTGCCGCGCCGCTGGCCAAGGCCAAGGGTTTGACCCCTGAGGTCCTTGACGGTATTCACGAAATCGAAGCCGGGGCGTTGGAAACGCTGACCGACCACGAATCGCACATGCACTACATGCGAACGGTCTTCTCGTGGACTTCCGGTGATTTGGGCGTCAGCATGCCAGGTGCCTTTGACGGCCACGCGTTCCTCGCCAGGTTTGATGCCTCGGTGGAAAGGGTGGCCGCAGCGGGTCACTCCACAGCGGCTGTTGTCAGCCACGGCGCTGCCATCCGTTGCTGGGCGGCCCTGCGGGCAGAGGGCATCGATGAAGTCTTTGCCGAATCGCATCTGCTTCCCAACACGGGATTTGTGGCGCTCGAGGGCGATCCACTGGCGGGCTGGCGGGTTGTGGAATGGGAACAGACGCCCGCAGGTGGCCCGGCCCTCAAGGACCCGACCGCCGAGGATCCCACCGGCGAGGCCTACTAGTCCCGTCCCCAACCACCTGCGGCTGACACCACGCAGGCCACTCATTTCTCCCGACGCTTACGCGCAGGAAACAACGCGGTAACCGCAGCTCCCTAGGCTTGTGAAGCATAGGAACCTCCAGCGAACCCCGGCGAATTGAGGCACAGATGCAGACCAACCCGCGGCTGAACATCCGGCAGGTCACATGGGCCAACCCTGTGGGCGCCGATCTCCGCGCAGCCCAGCAGGCAGAGCTTGACGGCAAGTTTGGCACCACGGATCACGAACCCGGGCCGGCGCCATCGGAGGCGGATACTGCCGTTTTTGTGGTTGCTTACGAGAAATGTTCCGGCCAGCCCCTGGGGTGCGGTGGCTTGAGGATGCTGGATGAGAAGACGGCCGAGATCAAGCGGCTGTATGTGGTTCCCTACGCACGGGGATCAGGAGTTGCCAGCTCCATCCTGGCCGCCCTGGAAGCCCAGGCCCACTCGCACGGTTTCAGTGTCATCGCCGCAGAGGCAGGCTCCGCGCAATCAGACGGGCGCAGTTTCTACGAGAGCGCCGGTTTCGCTGCAGTGCCCAACTTTGGCCCGTACATTGGGGTTGACGAGTCGTATTGCTACTCGAAGCGGATCGACTCCCACAGTGCCTCCCACACGGCCATGGCTTAGGTCCGCGACCGGCACCGCGACATCTGGAGGCAACTTCAAGCGGCGACGCCAGCAGTTCGATAATCTCGAATCATGGAAAAAGCAGACATCACCTTCCGGACCCGCAAATGGGTGCGGCCCGAGGACCTTAACGCCAATGGCACACTCTTCGGCGGGAGCCTGCTGAAGTGGATCGATGAAGAAGCAGCGATCTACGCCATCCTCCAGCTCGGCAACGGCCGTGCCGTCACCAAGTACATTTCCGAAATCAACTTTGTGAGCTCTGCAGTGCAAGGTGACCTGATCGAGATGGGGCTCACGGCCAAGCGTTTCGGCCGGACATCCTTGACCATGCGCGCCGAAGTCCGCAACATGATCACGCGGCAGCCCATCCTCACCATCGAGGAAATCGTCTTCGTCAACCTGGGGACGGATGGTCGGCCCCAACCGCACGGCTACACGGAAATCACGTACGACCGTGACCGTATTCCCAGCCACCACCTCACTGAAACGCTGGACGAGGACTGACCCGTCCGGCGTCGTGAGCTAAAAAGTCCTTAAACGGGTGCTGGCGGCCGCGGTGATGCGGCCGCCAGCTTGTATTTCCGGCAGCGGGAGTGATGCCGCCGGAATTCGGGGGGACTCAGCGACGATCGAACGTCAGGCCGCCGGGCACCTGGAACGTGGGCATGAGTTCCAGCATGCCAACGTTGACGTGACGTGGCGTTTCAATCGCGTAGTCCAGGGCATTGACGATGTCATCGGTGGTGAGTGACTCGTAGCCTTCGTAGTAGGTCTTCCATGCTTCTTCCATGGCTTCCGGCGTGCCGCCCATGTTGCGGCCGAAGATCTCCGTCTCCACGCGGCCCGGGCAGATCTCCGTGACGCGGATGCGCTTGCCAACGGTGTCGTTGCGGAGCTGGCGGGAAATCTGGTGCACGGCCGCCTTGGTGGCGTGATAGACCGTGTGGCCGTAGAAGTTGTACACACCGGCAATGGAGCTGATGTTGATGACATGGCCCAGATCGCGTTCCACCATGCCCGGGAGCACCAAGCGGGTGAGCTGCAGCAGGCCGCGCAGGTTCACGTCCACCAGTTCATCGATGTCCTCCTCTGAGGAGTCCAGGATGTTGCCGGGCCGGGACACTCCGGCGCAGTTCACCAGGACGTCCACGGTGAGATCATTGACGACGGCGGCCAGCGCGGCTGTGTCGGTCAGGTCAACGACGTGCGGGATGGCTCCGGTGCGGTCGGCGAGTTCCGCGAGGCGTTCCTCGTTGCGCGCAACGGCATGGACGGTGAGTCCGCGCTTGGCCAAGCGCTCGGTGATCGCTGCGCCCATACCGGTGGAAGCTCCGGTAACGAGGGCTGTGGTGTAGTCGGAAAAAGTCATGGGGTCCTCCAAAGGTGGGGAAGGAGCGGACGCCATCATGGATGGCGCCCGCCCGGTTGGTAGGTTCTAGGCGTCCCGCAGCGGCTCGTGTGCACGGTCCTTGACCGTGCTGACCGCAATGAGCGTGCCCAGTGCGGTGATGACCGCATAGAACGCCGGCATGTAGATGTTGTTGGTGCTGCTGATCAACCAGGTCATGAGCAGCGGAGCCGTACCGCCGAAGAGTGCCGAGGAGATGTTGTAGCCCACGCCGTAAGCGGAGTACCGGACCCGGGTGGGGAACAGTTCAACGAGCAGGATGTGGATGACGGCGGTGTGGCCGGCGAAGATGACCGCCATGATGCAGGCGCCCAGGATAGCGAGGCCCATCTGGCCGGTAGCGATCAGCGCGTAGGACGGGATGCCCAGGACCGCCATGCCGATCGCGGAGCCGGCGATGACTTTCTTGCGGCCCACGCGGTCAGACAGTGAGCCCATGAACGGGATCGCGATGCAGATGACCACCAGGCTGCAGGCGGTCACCAGCAGGGCCTCGCCAATGGTGAAGTTCAGTTGCTTGCCCTTGAGGAAAGTGGGCATATAGGAGAAGAGGACGTAGTAGCCGGAGCCGTTCATCAGCGGGATGAACAGGGCCAGGAGCATGGCGCGGCGGTGGACCGGGCTGGCCAGGGCTTCCTTGAGCGGGTTCTTGGAAAGGCCGCCCTCTTCCTTCAGCTTTTCGAAGTTGGGGGTATCGCTGATGGCCTTGCGGATGTACCAGCCGATGATGCCCATGGGGATGGCGACCAGGAACGGAATGCGCCAGGCGAACGAGCCGAATCCACCGCCGTCGATCGCTGCCTGGGTGAGCCACGGTGACATGGAGTAGGCAACCAAAGTACCGGTCAGGAGTGCTGCGAAGGAGGCGATCTGGGCGTAGGAGGTGATGATGCCGCGCTTGCCTTCGGGTGCGTGTTCGGCAAGGAAGGTCATGGCGCCGGCAGCCTCGCCACCCACGGAGAAGCCTTGGACCAAGCGGAGAAGTACCAGCAGGATGGGAGCCGCGATGCCGATTGCCGCGTAGGGCGGCAGCAGGCCGATGCCGGCAGTGGCCACGCTGATCAGCATGATCACGAAGACCAGTAGCTTTTGCCTGCCGATCCGGTCTCCCAGGTAACCGCAAACAATCGCGCCAAGCGGGCGGACGAAGAAGGAGACGGCGTAGCCGGCGAACACAAAGAGCAGTGCGTTGTCAGGGTTGCCCGGGGCGAGGAAGACCAGCGCCAGCGTTCCGGCCATGAAAGCGAAAATGCCGTTGTCGTAGAGTTCCACAAAGATGCCAACGCACCCTGCGGTGACAACCTTGCGGGTTTGGCGGCCCGTGAGCCGCTCATGCTGCGCGGGCGCAGCGTTGGTGCTTGCGGTCATGACTTTTCCTTACTGGGATGAGCGTAGCAACGCCAACTGGGGATGACGACAGGTTTCTAGCTGCATGCCGCAACTGGCAGGTCCTGCCACTGGGGATGGCATCCGATGCCGAGGAGTCCGAAGACGGTGGTGACGGATTCGCGGAGTGTTTCGAGTTGGGCCCGCGAGCGCCGGTAGGCGGCAGTTGCTTCTGCCACGGTGGTTTTCCGAAAACGGACGTTGTCCCCCGGCCGCGCTTGGGCCAGGACATCCAGTCCGGTGCTGGTCACCACTGCAAGGACGGGATATCCGGCGGTGACGCCGCGCCCGCGGTGCAGGACCAGCAATTCTTCCCTGGAGGGAACCTCGACGGCGCCAACCGGCACCCCGCGGGAAAGTACCTCGCCGTGTGAGGTTCTTTCCGGCAGTTCACCCCCGAGCCGCAACCCGATGTGGTTGCTGCGTCCGCTGACGGTGTACTCCGAGGAGAAGAGGAGTTGGCCGGATTCGCCGAACTCGGCGACGTCCGGCCCGTCGGTCACATCGACCAACAGATCGGGCCCCATGCTGGGCCGTTCAAGGCCAAGCCGGAAAAGGGGAAGATCGAAGTAGGGCTGGCGTATGGGGCCCACACTGCGGCGGGTGGCCAGGATGGTTCCCTCACGCAACTGCAACCCGAAGCCCACGACCGTATCCGGCGCAGCACTGCCCAGCAGGGTTTCGGCTTCCACCGAGCCGTGAACTGCCAGGTATGCGCGGAGGCCGCGGTGGATGCCACGAAGGGAGACGGTTTCTCCGGCCCGGACGGATACCGGTTCCCACTGGCTGCAGGCACGGCCACCCACTGTGAGCGTGAGCGGGGCACCCGTGACGGAGATGAGAAGGTCCGTGGTGGCTTGCATCCGGAAGTCCAGGGCCGTGATTTCCACCAAGGGATCGTTATCCGGGTTGCCGGCCAGGATGTTGGCGGCACGGGCCGAGTATTGGTCCACGGCGCCGTTGACGGGGAGGCCGTAACGGGGTCCGCGTGTCCTACCCAAATCGGTAACCACGGAATTTCCGGGTTGCTGGATCAGGATCCCGCCGCTCATGGCGTCGCGCCCGGATCGCTGGATCGGCGGCCGGCTGGCAGGTCGCTGGGCTGAAGCTCCATGCCTGCAAAGCCGCCGAAATCTTCTGCTTGGATCTGCCTGAACGTGAGGATGTCGCCGGGCCGGTATGGCACCAGTGGTTCGCGCCGAATGTTCAACACCGAGTAGGGGGTCTGACCGATGACGCACCAGCCGCCGGGGGCTGCGGCCGGCGCGATGACAGCTTGGCGGCCCGCTACCGAGACTGCGCCGGCGGGGACACTCAACCGGGGGTCCTTCAAGCGCGGTACAGGCCTGGGGAAAGCGGGGCCGTCCATCATGGGTGATCCTGCCGGCGCTCCCAAGCAACGGATGGTGTAGGTCTTTCCGGTGTGGAGCCGGATCACTTCATCCGTGGTGAGGCCTTGGTGCGCTGCTACCTTTTCCAGGTCCGGGCCGTACTCTCCGCCGTAAACAACGGGGACATCGAAGTATCGGGGAGCAACGGCTGCTCCACCTGCGCGCCCCAGCTCTGTGAGGCCGAGCTTCACGAAAGCGCGCATCTGCCGGGCAGAGACCAGGACGGAGTCGAATTCCACCAGGACGGAGTCGTAGGTGGGGACCGCGCCGTAAAGCCCTTCGGCACCGCAGTCCTCCAGCCAACTGGCCAGGCGGTGGACGGTTGCCCAGTTCTCTTCGGAGTCAGGGGAGATCGCCACCACGCGGAGCGCGGAATCGCCGGATTCGTGGATCTCGGTGGGTGAGGCTGTGGATGGCGACACGTCAGGCCACCTTCTCCCGTGCTGCCATGACCTGGGTCAAGGGTGCGATCCGGACGCCGGCGGCGAGCAGTTCCGTCCGGATCAACCGCGCGAGTTCCACCGCCCCGGGGTTGTCGCCGTGCAGAAGGACGGTGTCCACGGTGATATCGATGTCCACCCCGTTCGCACAGCGGAGTTTGCCTTCGGCGACCATACGGAGGGTCCGGTCCACGATCTCGGTGGGATCGTGAAGGACGGCACCGGGCTGGCTGCGGGGAACCAGTGTGCCGTCTTCCTGGTAAGCGCGGTCCACAATCCCCACGATGGCGACGTTGAGGCCTGCTTCGCGGGCCGCTGTGGCCAGTTCGCCCTCTTGGGCTACCACTGTGAGGCCGGAATCCACGCGGGCGGCCGCCTCGGCAACAGCCTTGGCATAGTCGGGCCGGACGGCCACCAGGTTGCCAAGCCTGCCGTGGGGTGCAAGATGTTCCACCTTGGTGCCGTGGAAAGCGGCAAAAGCGTTGAGCGCACCCAGCTGGTACAGAACATCGTTCTGAACTTCTGCTGCCGTGAGGCCCATATCCCGGCGGCCGAAACCACGCAGGTCCGGGAAGCTGGGATGGGCGCCGATGCCGACGCCGCGGCGAACGCATTCGGCGACGGTGGCGGCCATAATATCGGGATCGCCGGCGTGGAACCCGCAAGCGATATTGGCGCTTGTCACGATGTCCAGGAGCTCGGAATCGTCGCCGATGGTGTAGGCGCCAAATCCCTCTCCCAGATCCGCTACAAGATCAATCATCGGATTCACGTGATTCTCTTTCCATGGCTTTACTGTTGGGGAAGAAGAAATTCAGGAAGTCAATTGAATTTCCCCTTAAGGGAAGATGCTCCGGGAAACCAAAGTGTTGCCTGAAGTTCTTTCCAAAAGTCTCGCATCGGCCGGGCATGCTGCACAAAGACCTATTCACTATCCCGTGATAGGTCTCCGTTATGACCTGCACCACGCTGTACTGTGGCATGGGTCCCACAGCGGCTCCGGATAGAATTTTCCCCACGGCATGCCACCGGGGACGTGGCCCTCCAGGAAGGCAAACATGGATACGCGCAAGCTCTCCTACTTCGTTCAAATCGTTGATTCGGGCAGCATCACCAAGGCAGCAGCGGCACTCCACATTGCCCAGCCGGCACTCAGCCAGACCGTGTCCGCTTTGGAGAACGATCTTAAACAGCGCCTGCTGATCCGCAGCAAGCAAGGCGTGGAACCCACCGCGGCCGGACATACCCTTTACCGGCACGCGCAGTCGATCCTGCGTTTGGTTGAGCAGGCCAGGCAGGATGTCGCCTCCTCGGGAGCGGCGCCGTCCGGCAGGGTGTCCATCGCGATCGCCCCTTACAGCATGGCCTCCAGCCTGACCCCCCAGATCATCAGCGAAGTGGGCCGCAGGTACCCGGATATCGTGGTCCATCTGACGGAAATATTCGGCGGGGTTCTCAGTGAAGCCATCAAGAACGGCCGCTTGGACATGGCCCTGATCTACGAGCCTGGAGCCATCCGTGGCGTGCAGTTCACCACCATGATCGTGGAGGACCTCCACCTGGTGGTGCACCCTGACGCGGACGTCACCCACGGCAAGGACACCATCACCCTTGCCGAAGCCAGCGCCATCGGATTGTTCCTTCCCGAGAAAAACCACACGCTGCGCCAGCTCATCGAAAAGGGCCTGGCAGACCAGGACTTGCCGCTCCGGCTGGTGGGCGAGGTGGAATCGGTGCCGTCGTTGACCCGGCTCATCCGGGCCAACCTTGGCGGGACCGTATTGCCGAAGTCGGCAGCGGACGCCCTCTTCCCGGACCAGGACTTCAAGGTGCTCCGGATTGTGGAACCAGGCCTCCAGAGCAAGATCGCACTGTGCACGCCGGATCATGAACCGCTGTCCGAAGCGGCTTCGGCCGTGCTCCTGGTGGTCAAGGAAATGCTCCACCAACAGCTCATCACCAAATACGGAACAGACCCCGTGCAACTTCCTGCACATCCATAACAAACCCTTATCCGTACAGACAGCTTTGGTCTTATTCAAGACCGCTGTAATTTCCTAAAATCGAATCAGCCAGCAATTCGATAAAAGCAGTCCGCTTTCATGTGGACGCGTTCTAAGGAAATAACGGTGAAAAAGATCAGCACAGCCGGTTGGGTGTCGCAGCCAACCCGTGAAGCAATCAGCGCACGGACCGGATTCCACTGCCCGCGCAATGGATTCTGGCGGCCTGTGGGCGGTATTGGCGAACCGCTGTTCATCTTCGAAGGCAGCCTGATGCCCACCCATGCCGGCAAGAGCATCGAATGGCACATGGTGGATACCCGCCCCGGGCACTCCGCGCTCGACTGAACCCGGCACCTGCCGGACGTACGCCCGGTGCCGGCCACCCGCCGTCGTGCATCAACAAATCGACCACACACGGAAGGCGCCTTGCCCACTGGCAAGGCGCCTTCCCGGCGTCAAGCGCCTTCCGTGCGTCCGCTGGCTATTGGGGTCCTGGTGGATCAGTCCTCCACCAGCAGCCCCTTTTCCTTCAGCTTCTCGGTCAGCCCGCAGAGCTCGATGGTGTTGCCGCCATCGTGGTAGAGCTTGATGAGTTCGCGCTCGTGGTCATCGCGCGCCTGGGACAGGTCGATCACTTCCTCGGCCTCTTCGCGCCGGACCACCACGACGCCGTCGGCATCGCCCCGGAGGATGTCGCCAGGGTAGATGATCTCGTCACCGAAGACGATCGGGTGGTTGATGGGACCCAGGGTTTCCTTGACGGTGCCCTTGATGCTGACGCTGCCGGAGAAAACGGGCAGGCCCAGCTCGATCAGGTCCTGGGTGTCACGGACGCCGGAATCGGTCACCATGGCCGCGATCCCCTTGGCTTTCATGGCGTTGCCCAGGACGTCGCCGAACGTGCCGGCCTCAGCCATTTCCTGCGCACCCACCAGCACAACATCGCCGGCTTGCGCGTAGTGGATGGCCACCTGCAGCATGAGGTTGTCCTGCGGCGCGCATGCAACGGTGACAACCGGACCACAGAAGGACATGGAGCGATCGATCGGCTTGATCCTGGAACTCAAGGCGCCGCGGCGGCCCTGGGCTTCATGGATGGTGGCGGAGGAGAACTTGGCGAGGCGCGCCACCACATCGGCTTCCGGGCGCTCGAACTTGGTTTTGACGTGGATCATGGTTGGTTCCTTGGGTTGGGTGGGGCTAGTTGAGGTTGTTCACGGCGTCGCGGATGGAATCCACTCCGGCGGTGATGGTTTCCAGCGAAGTGGCGAAGGAAATACGGAAGTACGGGCCCAGGCCGTAGGCAGAACCCTGGATGACAGCCACGCGGGCAGCGTCCAGGAGGTAAAGCGTGAAGTCCTGGTCATTGGCGATAACGCGGCCATCCGGCGCGGTTTTGCCGATCACACCCGAGCAATTGACGTAGGCGTAAAACGCGCCGTCCGCCGGGGCCACGGACAGCCCGTTGATGGAATTCAAACCGTCGACGGCGGCGTCCCGGCGTTTCCGGTACACCTCCACCGAGTCACGGACGAAGGACTGGTCACCATTGAGGGCAGCTGCGGCGGCCGCCTGGCTGATGGACGACGGGCACGACGACGTCTGCGATTGCAGTTTGTTCATGGCCGCGATCAGCGGAGCGGGACCCACTCCGTAGCCCAGACGCCAGCCGGTCATGGCATAAGCCTTGGACACGCCGTTGACCAGGAGGATCCGGTCCTTCAGCGCAGGCACCGCCGAGACCAGGCTGGTGACGCGACCTTCGCCGAAGTAGACCTCATCGTAAATCTCGTCGGTCAGGACAAAGACGTGCGGGTTTTCCGCCAGGACAGCGCCGAGTGCCTGCAGTTCCCCGCGGGAGTAGACGGCGCCTGTCGGGTTGGACGGTGCGTTGAGGATGACCCATTTGGTCTGTGGCGTGATGGCCGCGCGCAGAGCTTCCGGGGTGAGCTTGAATCCGACATCCTCGCCACAGGGGACGATCACCGGAGTGCCATCGTTGGCCAGCACCATGTCCGGGTAGGACACCCAGTAAGGCGCCGGGATGACCACTTGGTCACCCTCATTCAGCGACGCCATCAGCGCCACGTAAAGGACCTGCTTAGCGCCACCGCCGATGGTGAGCTGGTTTGCGCCGTAGCCCAGGCCCGTGTCCCGCTCGATCTTGTTCAGGATGGCTGCCTGAAGTTCCGGTGTACCCGTGACCGAGGTGTACTTGGTCTCTCCATCTCTGATGGCAGCGACTGCGGCTTCTTTGATGTGGTCCGGAGTGTCGAAGTCCGGCTCACCAACCGTCAGGTCGATGATCGGGATGCCGTCCGCTTTGAGTTCGCGGACGCGGGCGGCAGCGGCAACGCTCGCAGAGGACTTGATACGCGTGACCCTCGACGCCGGCAGGAAGTCGGACATGTCTCCTCCAGAAAGATGGAACCCGGGACGCGCGGATTCGCGAATCCCCTTTTTTCGAGACTAGGGATCCGGGCGCGCCGTGGATAAGACCTAATGTGCGTGGATCTATAAGGGCGCCTTATGACGCGGGTTCCCTCCGGCGCATTTCCGCAACTTTGGCGCCCAGTGAGTCACGTAAACCAACCACATCCATGCACTTTACTTATGGGTTCACGCGGTTTTGGTATTTCCATGCGCGGGTAAACGCTGCCTAGATTCGAGGAGTCAAAAGTGTCCTTGGTCCTCGTCGAAAGGGAGCACATGCCAGCCCGGACCCGGCCCGTACAGGGGCGTTCGTCGACCGGAAGGTACACCTACCGCGCCAACACGTCCGCCCGTCCGGCGGCACCGAGCACTGCCGAACACGCCCACCTCGCCCATGCGCTGGGCGTCCACCGGCAACTCCTCTCACACGCGGCCAGTTCCATCAGGACGTTGACGGCGGCGCGGAACGACATGATCGCGCAGGCAGTGGAAGACGGAGTGTCCCTGACTACCCTTTCAACAGTCACCGGCCTGAACATCAGGGCCGTGAGGACCATCGCCTTGGCTTATGACGATCTGCACCCGAGCGGACTCCCCCGCGGCGCACATGTTGAGGCATTGAAGAAAAAGAGCAGTGAGCTCCGGGCTGCGGAACAGCATCGGGGACAGATCACCGAACAACGGGAAGCGCTGATTGTCCTTGCGCTCCGGAACCACGTGTGCGACGACCTTGAGCTTGCTTCGCTGACAGGGCTGACCCCGGACCATATCCGCAGATCAACACGGGGAATCACCCGGCCAAACCATCAGTCGCCGTTGAACCCTGAAGCCGTGAAGGGTAGAACGGGTAGATGACCTCTGACGTGAACTCCTGGATGGACAAGTACCAGCACGCCTGGACGTCCAATGAGCCCGGCGACATCAAGGCACTCTTCACGGAGGACGCCGTCTACAACGATCGGCCGCACACCGGCAAACCCTGGAACGGACACCAGGAGATTGTTGAGCACTGGACCGGCGATTCCGTGGACCAGCCGGGAGACTGGACCTTTGAGTGGACTCTCATGGGCATGGACGGCGATACCGCCTTTGTCCAAGGGCTCACCACCTACCTCAACGGCCAACCCACCTACGACAACTTGTGGGTCATCCGCTTCGCCGAAGACGGACGGGCACGCGAATTCACCGAGTGGTACATGGCCCGCAAGTAACCGCTGTCAGTAACTCTCACGCTCCGCCGTCTCTGACACGGGGATGAACTTCGCGGCGAACCCTTCCGAGGCCCGGGCCAGCACCGCAACATCGGCGCCCACCAGGACAAAGGAGGCACCGGCGTCGAGGTAGGCGCGGGCGGTCGATTCGTTGAAGGCGTTCACGCCAGCCGGTTTGCCGGCCGCTGCTGCGGCTTGCAGGCAACGCTCGACGGCGGCCCTCACCTCCGGATGTTCCTGCTGTCCCAGCAAACCCATGGAGGCGGCCAAATCGGATGGGCCCAGGAAGATGCCGTCCACGCCATCGACGGCCAAGATCTCCTGGACTGCCGAAACAGCAGCTTCGGACTCGATCTGGACGGTGAGGCTGATGGTACCTGACGCAGAGCCGAGATAGTCCGGAACCCTGTTCCAGCGTGCGGAGCGGGCCAGCGCCGAACCGACGCCGCGGATGCCGTGCGGCGGGTACTGGACCGCGGCAACCGCAGTTGCGGCGTCAGAGGCCGAGTTCACCATGGGCACCATGAGGTTCTGCACCCCGAGGTCCAGGTATTGCTTGATGACCACAGGATCGTTCACCGGCGGGCGGACCATGACCTGCACCGGGTACCCACTGACGGCGTGCAACTGGGAGAGGATCGATTCGAGCCCGTTGGGGCTGTGTTCAGCGTCGATCAGCAACCAATCAAGCCCGGATCCGGCGCAGATCTCTGCTACCAGGGGACTGCCGGAGCACACCCACATGCCTGCCAGCGGCCTTCCGGCATCACCCAACGCGGAGTAGAAAGTGGGGCTTAGTTGAAGTGGCATGTGACAACTCCCAGTGGTCCATAGTCAGCGTGCACGGTATCGCCTTTGTACACCCACAGCGGGCGGGTGAAGGAACCCGCCAGGATGATGTCCCCGGCTTTCATGGAATCACCGTGCGCGGCGATCTTGTTGGCCAGCCAGTGGACCCCGTTGGCCGGGTGGTCCAGCACTCCGGCTGCCACTCCGGTTTCCTCGACGGTCTGGTTCTTGTACAGGATCGCGGAGACCCAGCGAAGGTCGACGGCGTCCGGCCGCACCGGGCGGCCACCCACCACCATGGCGCCCATCGCAGCGTTGTCGGAGATGGTGTCCACGATGGTCCGGCCCTCCATCTCGATCCTGGAGTCCAGGATCTCAAGAGCCGGAACCACGTAGTCGGTGGCATTGAGGACATCGAAAATGGTGCAGCCTGGGCCTTTCAACGCGCTTTTCAGCACGAACGCCAGTTCCACCTCCACCCGTGGGTGCGTGTACTGGTCCCACTCCACGGAGCACCCTGTGTCCAGGACCATGTCATCAAAAATGGCACCGTAATCCGGTTCCGTGATGCCCGTGGCGGCCTGCATGGCCTTGGACGTCAAGCCGATCTTCCGCCCCACCAACGTGCGGCCTGCTTCCTCATTCCGCCGCATCCACAACTGCTGCACGGCATAGGAATCCTCCACCGTCATCTCCGGATAACGGGCAGTCAGCCGCGGCACCGGCTTGCGGTTCCGCCCCGCTTCCACCAGTTCATCGGCTATGGCTTCGATCGTCTTTGCGTCCAGCATTTTAGACCTGCGCTCCCAATTTGAAGCCCTCGGCAGCTTCACCGGAAGCGGCATCGGGGCGGGTGTAGGAGAAGCCATCGGCGCCCACGGTGACGGCCATTTCGGACTTGTCTTCGCGTTCGATGATGGGCTGCGGGTTGCCGTCGAGGTCCAGGACCAGGGAGGCTTCCGTGTACCAGGACGGGACCACAGGGTTTCCCCACCAGTCGCGGCGCTGGTTGTCGTGGACGTCCCACGTGACGGTGGGGTTGTCCGGATCACCGGTGTAGTAGTCCTGGGTGTAGATCTCTACGCGGTGGCCGTCCGGGTCAAGGATGTAGAGGTAGAACGCGTTGGATACACCGTGGCGTCCGGGGCCGCGTTCGATGCGGTCGGAGATGCGCAGGGCGCCCATCTTGTCGCAGATCTGGATGATGTTGTGCTTCTCGTGCGTGGAGAACGCAATGTGGTGCAGGCGCGGCCCGTTGCCGCCGGTCAGGGCGGTGTCATGCACGGTCTGCTTGCGGTGCATCCACGCGGCGTACGTGACGCCGTCGGAGTCCTTGATGTCTTCGGAGACGCGGAAGCCCAGATCCTCGAGATAGGCCCGGCCGCGCGGGACGTCCGGGGTGACCTGGTTGAAGTGGTCCAGCCGGACCAGCTCCCCTGCGGAGTAGAGATCGTAGCGCTGGGTGAGGCGTTCCACGTGCTCTACGTCGTAGAAGAACTCGTACGGGAAACCCAGCGGATCTTCCACGCGGACGGAATCGCCCACGCCCTTGGTGAAGCCTTCCTTGCGGCGCTCCACCCGGCAGCCCAGTTCACGGTAGTAGGCCTCGGCGGCGTCCACTTCGGCCGGGGACTTCACCCGGTAGGCGAAGGCGGCAGCCGCGGCAACCGGTCCCTTGCGCAGGACCAGGTTGTGGTGGATGAACTCCTCAAAGGAGCGCAGGTAGATGGTGTTCTCGTCTTCCTCGGTGACGTGCAGGCCCAGGAGGTCCACGTAGAACGCGCGGGACTTGGCCAGGTCGGTGACCACCAGCTCGAGGTAGGCGCAGCGGACAATATCCGGGGCAGGAACCGTGGGGGTGGGGATGGGGCCGGTGAAGTTGTTGCTCATGATGCTCTCTCTTCGTTGAAAGGACTTAAGCGCCGAATTTAGGGGTGTGAACAGAGCCGAGCGTGATGTGAACGGCCTGCTGGTCGGTGTAGAAATCGATGGAGCGGTAGCCTCCCTCGTGGCCCAGGCCGGAAGCTTTAACGCCACCGAACGGGGTGCGGAGGTCGCGGACGTTGTGGCTATTGAGCCACACCATCCCGGCCTCCACGTTCTGGGAGAAGTTGTGCGCCCGGGTCAGGTTCTGGGTCCAGATGTAGGCCGCCAGGCCGTACTTGGTGTTGTTCGCCAAGGCGAGGGCTTCGTCGTCGTTCTCGAACGGCGTGATGGCCACAACGGGACCGAAGATTTCCTCCTGGAAGATCCGCGCGTCAGGCGCGACGTCGGCAAACACCGTGGGTGCGATGTAGTTGCCTTCGGACAGGTGGTCGGGCCTGCCGCCGCCGGCCAGGAGCCGGCCTTCGGACTTGCCGATCTCCACGTACGACGCCACCTTCTCGTAGTGCTCCGGGTGGACCAGTGCACCGACCTGGGTCTTGGGATCGTGGGGATCGCCCACCACGATGTTCTTGGCACGGGCGGCGTACTTTTCGCAGAATTCGTCGTAGATGGCTCGTTCAACCAGGATGCGGGAGCCGGCGGTGCAGCGTTCGCCGTTGAGGGAGAACACCCCGAACAGCGCCGAGTCGATGGCGGCGTCCAGGTCGGCGTCGGCGAACACGACGCACGGGGACTTGCCACCGAGCTCCATGGACAGGCCCTTGAGGTTTTCGGCGGCGTTGCGGAAGATCGTCTGTCCGGTGGTGGTTTCACCGGTGAAGGAGATCAGCGGAACGTCCGGGTGCTTCACCAGCGCGTCACCGGCTTCTTCGCCCAGGCCGTTGACCAGGTTGAACACGCCGTCCGGGAGGCCGGCGTCTTTGAAGATCTGAGCCCAGAGGGAGGCGGAGAGCGGCGTGAACTCGGCGGGTTTCAGGACCACGGTGTTGCCGGTGGCCAGCGCCGGGGCCAGCTTCCAGGACTCCAGCATGAACGGGGTGTTCCACGGGGTGATCAGGCCGGCGACCCCGATCGGCTTGCGGTTCACGTAGTTGATCTGCGAGCCCGGGACCTTCATGGCGTCGTCGAACTGGGCCACGATCAGGTCCGCGAAGAAGCGGAAGTTCTCGGCAGCGCGCAGCGCCTGGCCCTTGGCTTGGGTGATCGGCAGGCCGGTATCGAAGGTCTCAAGCTCCGCGAGGCGCGCTTCCTGGGCTTCCACGGCGTCGGCGATCTTGTTCAGCACGCGGGCGCGTTCGCGCGGCTTCATCTTCGGCCACGGCCCATTGACGAAGGCTTCACGGGCGGCGGCGACGGCGAGGTCGATGTCTTCCTTTTGGCCGGCCGCCGCGGTGGCGTAGTTGCCATTGGACACAGGATCCAGCACGTCAAAGGTCTTTCCTGACACGGAATCAACGAACGCACCGTTGATGAAGTGCTGGATGTGGGTGGGCAGGTCCTGGGGGACGTAGTGCTTGGAGGTTTCTACTGAGGTCGTCATCGTTGTCTTCCTTTTCTTCCAACGCGGGGTCACTTATGGCCCATTCGAGGCGGGTTTATGGGCCGTAAGTGACCCCGCGTTGCTTTTACGTGGTGGTGGCGAGGTACGCGTCCAGGGTGGCGGCGCGGTGGTGTCGGGCTGCTTTTTCGATGGTGTCGGCGTCCGCCGCACTCTCAATAAGTTGCAGCAGGGCCTCATGTTCCCGTACTGATTCCTGGGCGCGTCCGGGGACGAACCGGAACGTGGACGATCGCAGGGACGCCAGCCGGTTCCAGCCCCGGTGGACCAGGTCCAGGATGTGCGGGTTGGGGCAATGTTCAAACAGGATGCTGTGGAAATCCTGGTTCAGCGTTGTGAAGCGGACGGGATCAAAGTGGTCCAGGCATTCACGCATTTCCATGTTCACCGCGCGTGCCCGTTCAATGGTGGCCGGATCGATCAAGGGTGCGGACAACGCTGTGGCAGCACCCTCCACGATGCTGAGGGTCTGCATGGTGTACAGGTACTCGGTGGGGTCGATTCCGGAGACCGTCGCGCCGACGTTCCGCTCGAACTTCACCAGCCCTTCGGCCTCCAGGCGGCGGATTGCTTCCCGAACCGGGACCACGCTGAACCCCAGGTCCTCCGCGATCTTGGCAAGCACCAGCCGGTATCCCGGGGTGTAGGTGCCCTGGATGATCCGCTCCTTGACGGCCGCGTAGGCCTGCTGGGACTTGCTTTCAGGATTGGCTTGCAAAGGCGAACTTCCGACGGCGGTTTCAGTCACTATGGGCTCCTTCCGCGGTGTGCTGGCGAGCGGACCACTCCTGGAAGCGCGCCTGCCATTCCTTGTTCATCGGATACAGCCCATCAACACTGTTGCCCTCTTGGACCATCTGGAAGATGAAAGACTCTTCCTTTTCCTGCTGGATTGAGTCGTCCGCGAGTTCTTCGGCGATGGCCGGCGGGATCACCAGGATGCCGTCCGAGTCGGCCACAATGATGTCCCCGGGCTGCACAGTGGCTCCACCGCACGCGATGGTGATGTCCGTGTCCCAC
The DNA here is from genome assembly GCF_016907545.1 of Paenarthrobacter ilicis. Lineage (NCBI taxonomy): Bacteria > Bacillati > Actinomycetota > Actinomycetes > Micrococcales > Micrococcaceae > Paenarthrobacter > Paenarthrobacter ilicis. The sequence goes on from NZ_JAFBCD010000001.1 coordinate 3,758,865, forward strand.
GGAATGTGGCGGCGGCCCAGCACTGCCGGGTGCGGGTTCGCGAAGTAGGTGGGCATCTCCAGGTCAGCCACAGCCGAGTAGTCGCGGACACCGCCGTCGGTAATGATCGCGGCAGCTCCCCGGACCTGGGCACGCAGCGCGAGGATGTCGCCGACTGTGCCGGTTCCCTTCTCGCCGCGGGCTTCCATGACCAGGATTTCGCCTTCCCTCACGGAGTCGATGGCGCGCTTCTGGGCATTGAATCCGCCGCCATGGGTCTTGAAGAGATCCTCGCGGTTGGGCACATAGCGCAGGGTCCGGGCCAGGCCAACCACTTTGCGGTCCGGTCGGGTGGCCTGCAGGCCATCGATGCTCACGTTGTTCAGCCCGCGCTTACGCAGCTGGGAGGACAGGGTGGCGGTAGCAACACTTTCCAGCTTCGCCTTCAGCTCCGGTGCCAACACACTCGCGGCAGGTGCCGGTTCCGAAGCCTCCAGGCCGGCGGCTTCGCGCGAACCGTACGCCTCTTCCCGCTGGGTGTCATCGGTCTTGGGCCGGGCACCAAAGTCCGCGAACGGCGTCGTACCTTCGGTTACTTTGGTGGCCAAGCGGCCACTGCTGAAGTCACCGCCGGTGACCTCAATCTCGACGACGTCACCCGGCTTGGCCACCGAGGCGCCGGCCGGGGTGCCGGTGAGGATGATGTCGCCCTCTTCGAGCGTCAGGAGCTGGGAAAGGTCCGCCACGAGCTGCGCGAACGGGAAGAGCAGATCCTCGGTGGTGTCGTCCTGTACGAGATCCCCGTTGTGCCAAGTGCGGATCCGCAGCCGGGTGGGGTCCACGGCATCGGCCGGGATCAGCGCGGGACCCACCGGAGTGAAACCGTCTCCGCCCTTGGACCGGACGTTGGAGCCCTTGTCTGCGTAGCGGAGATCGTAGACGCCGAGGTCGTTGGACGCAGTAACCCATTCGACGTGGCTCCAGGCATCCTCGAGACCAACCCGGCGGGCAGACTTGCCGATCACCAGGGCGATCTCGCCCTCATAGCCGAGCAGTTCGCAACCGGCGGGGCGCTCAACCGTTCCAGTAACATCCGCGGAGCCGAGCGCCAAAGACGAGGCCGGCTTCAGGAAGTACGACGGCTGCTCAGGAGTACGCCCACGCTGCGCGGCACGGCTGGGGTAATTGATGTGGACGGCAATGACCTTGCGCGTCCGGGCCAGCATGTCCTGGCTTAGTTCCTGGGTCCGGAACTCCAGTGTCACGGCGCCTCCTCTTCGTCGAGCTGCATCAAGTATGAAATCATATACGATAACTATCACCACTGTGGCAGCTCCCGTCAACCCCCGGTTTGCCTGTTTCTTGCCGGAACGTCCTGTTCCCTGTCGGTGGGGTCCCGTAGGGTACCCGCATGGACATCATCCTCGTACCCGGATTCTGGTTGGACGCCTCCTCTTGGGAAGGGGTGACTCCCGCGTTGGTGGAAGCAGGCCATTCGGTGCACCCGCTGACGCTCCCGGGCCTGGAGTCACGCGAGTCCCCCAAGGCAGGCATCGGTTTGCAAACCCACATCGACGCCGTGGTTGAGAAGGTGGACAGCTTGGGGGGTTCAGTCATCCTGGTGGGCCACTCGGGTGGGGGTGCCATCATTCATGGCGTCGCCGATGCCCGTCCGGACCGAGTGGCGCGGGCAATCTACGTGGACAGCGGGCCCCTTGGAGAGGGCGGTGTCATCAACGATGAGCTGCCGGAGGAAGGCGACAGCATTCCCCTGCCCCCATGGGAAGCCTTTGAGGACGAAGACCTGACAGACCTGACACAGGAACTGCGCGACGCCTTCCGCGCACGGGCCATTCCCCAGCCCAAGGGGGTGGCGTTCGACCAGCAGCACCTGCACAATGAGCGCCGTTACGAAGTTCCCGCGACGATTATTGCCTGCGAATTTCCGTCATCGCTTCTCCAGGAGTGGATGAACGCGGGGCACCCGTTCACTGCCGAGCTCGCCCGGATCCGCACCGTTGACCTGGTGGACCTGCCCACTGGTCACTGGCCGCAGTTCACCAAGCCCCGGGAATTGGGGCAGGCGATTGTGGCGGCCGCGGGGTAGGTCGCATGGACCATGGGGTAGGCCGGAGTCATCGATCCTTGGGTGGACGCGTAGTGGTTGCCGGGCCTTCAGGCGCTGCGCCACCCTCGCTGGTCCAGTCCGCACCGGTCGAGTCACCCAATCCCGGGTCCGAGACGACGTCCGGAGTGCCGGTGGGAACTGTGGCGACTACGGGCTTATGACTCCCGGAGCCCGCGGCCGTTTCACCCTTGGATTGGCCGAGACCCGGAAGAAGGTTCTCCGCCTTTTCAAAGAGCTTCTTGCCGGCGTCAAAAAGATTGTCCAGTATTTCAGGAACTGTTTCCTGAACCGTTTCGGTGGCCTGGTGGACATTGTCCTTAATCTCGGGGTCCGTCAGAACCTTGTGGGTACCACCGCGAATCTTGCGGTATACCTCAGGCCAGGACTTTGATCCCCAGACATAACCGACTGCGACGCCGGCGGCGAACATGACTTTCCCTTTCACAGGAATCACCCCTCTCCAGAGTTTTATTGTTTGACAGTAGTCTTCAGCCCCCGCGCTGTCACGCGGACTTCCTGCTACGCAGAAGTTCAGGGTCGACTCAGCGCCATACCCTCCGATACCGCGCCGTTACAAGAGTAGAGGACAGATCACGGATTAGACAGGTTGCTTGCTACTTGGCCGGAGAGCCGCTAGCGTTGCTGCTGTACCGCCGCACTCGGACATACGGCAGTAATGGCCGCTGAACGTTTGCAATAACTTCATAGGGGATTGAGCCACCGTTTCAATCCCCATATTCCATAGGGCCTTCACGGGCCCCATTTCGGTGCCTTCACGTTGGAACAGGTACCGGTGAACTGAACACCCTCATGACGTTCATGGAATTTCCATCAATGAGAAAGTAGGAACAAAATGGGTTTCTTGGGATTTCTTCTTCTTGGCCTTCTTGCCGGCGCAATCGCCAAACTTATTCTTCCCGGCCGCCAGGGTGGCGGCTGGCTCGTAACCCTCCTTCTGGGCGTTGTTGGCGCACTTTTGGGCGGGTGGATCGGCGGCCTCATCTTCAACACGGGCCTGCAGGACTTCTTCTCCCTGACCACATGGCTGCTGGCAATCGGCGGCTCCATCATCGTGCTTCTGATCTACGGCCTGGTTACCGGCCGCAGGACCCACCATGGCTGATAACCACACCCCCGCTGCTGACAGCGAAGACCTGGAAGGCCAGTATGTTGAGGGTGACTATGGCGATTCCGGCACCTCTCCCGAGACGCTGAAAGAGGACGCCGGAGGCGACTACACCGCCGGAGATTACGCCGAGAAGCTGGTCCCGTCCTCAGAGGCTGAACTGGACGAGGACAACACGGAAGATACGCCGGCGGACCGGCCGTTCTCGTCCGAACCGGACGAGGAAGCCTCAGGCTCAAGCCGCACCTGATTTCCACGTCAGAACCAGTAACAGCCAGGAACCCGGAGACCGCTAAGGCAGTCTCCGGGTTCTTTGCGTTGACGGGAGTTGCTCAAAGGCCGGACGGGCAAACCAATAGCCTTGGAAAAGTTCCACGCCGGCCTCCTTGAGAGTCAGGAACTCGGCTTCGGTTTCGACGCCTTCCGCCAGAATCCTGATATTGAGTTCCCTGCCTATCTGGATCATGCCCGCCACTACTGCCCGACGAGCGCGGCTGGCGTCGATGCCCCGGATGAGCTCCATGTCCAGCTTGATCAGGTCCGGTTGGAAATCGACCAGCAACCCCAACCCGGCATGGCCGGCTCCAAAATCGTCCACTGCCGTGACAAACCCCTGCTTGCGATACTCCGTGACTATTGCCCGGAGATGGGCGGGGTCGGACACCTTCTCGTTCTCAGTGAACTCAAACATGATGGAAGACGCAGGGAATCCACATCGCTGGGCAGCCCGCAGCGTGGCTTTGAGGCAAGCGGCAGGTTCATACACCGCGTTGGGCATGAAGTTGATGGAGAGCATCAAGTCTTCCCCCGGAGGGAACAGTGCGGATGCCAGCTCAATCGCTTTGACGCGGCACTGCTGATCAAAACGGTACTTTTGCGCGGGGGTTACCTTAGCCAGAACTTCCGGCGCTCCCTCCCCGCCCACTCCGCGGACCAACGCCTCATAGCCCCACACGCGGTCCGCAACGGAGTCATAAATCGGTTGGAACGCCATGCTGAAGTCAACGTCAAGAGTTTCAGGGCCCGAGCAACCCGCACATGTCATGACCGGGCCACCTGATGGAGCGCGGCCAGGGCAGCGCGGCGACTGGAGATCAGCTGAACTCCAGTCCGAGCACCGCATTCTCGGTTACCTCGGGAAGTGCCGGATGAATCCAGTACTGCTTCTCCGCGAAATCACGGAGATCCAGGTCATAGGCCAGGACGGTAATCATCTGCTGGATCAGCGTTGATGCCTGCGGGCCCAGGTAGTGGGCTCCCAAGAGCTTGCCGGTATCGCGATCAGCCACGAGTTTGCAGATCCCGGTGGTGTCTTCAAGGGCCCAGCCATAGGCAACGTCACCGTAGTTCTGCACTTTGGTAGTTACGTTGTGGCCCGCTTGGCGGGCTTGCGATTCCGTCATTCCCACGGTGGCCACCTGGGGATGGGTGAAGGTGGCGGCCGGAACGTTGCTGTGGGGCATCGTCTTCAGGCTGCCGGGGTTGAGGAGGTTGTGCTTTACCGCGCGCATCTCGGCGTTGGCCACGTGCTTGAGCATGTAGGGGGATGAGACATCCCCCAAGGCCCACACACCCTCGGCGGACGTGGACCGTCCGTACTGGTCAACATCAACCCGGCCGTCGTCGGTCATTGCTACTCCCCCGGACGCCAAGTCCAGGCGGTCCCCGTTGGGAATACGGCCGGCGGCGACCAACAGCACCTCCCCCGTGGCGGAGGAACCGTCGTCGAGCCTGACAGTGACGCCATCGGCGCCCTGTTCAACTCCCGTGGTGGTCCGCCCGGCCCTGACATCAAACCGCTCCACGGCCAGGTCATTGAACCTGCGGTGGAGATCCTCGTCCAGGTAGCCCAGGAGGGTGGACCGGGCAATGATGGTCACCGCGCAGCCGAGGGCGTCAAAAACATGGGCCATTTCCATGGCGATGTAACCGCCGCCGATGATCACCATGGACTTGGGCAGCTCCGGCAGCCGCATGATGTCCTGGTTGGTGTAGTAGCGGACCCCCGAATCGGAGATGACGTCCGGGATCATGGGGCGCGAGCCTGCAGCGATGACAATCCGCTCCCCCGAGATGGTTTTTTGCTGGTCACCCTGGCCTGTTCGCAGGGTTCGTTCGCCAACAAACACAGCGTGCTGGTCATAGACGTCAATGGTGGGAGTTTCCGGACCCCGCCGGTATTCCTCTCCGGCAGCAGCGATCGGATCGATCCGATCGTCAAAAATGCGAGCCACCATTCCTTGCCAGTCCACGGAATTGACCTGGGCATCAAGGCCCAACCGTCCGGACTCCGCAGTCTCAAGGGCAGTATCAGCCGTGAGCACGAACATCTTGGAGGGAATGCATCCGACGTTGAGGCAGGTGCCGCCGAAGGTGCCCTCCTCGATGATGGCGATCTTCTGGTCCCCGAATTCGGGCCCGGGAATGGAATTGCCGGATCCTGTGCCAATGATGACGAGGTCGTAATGATGGTCCACGGTGGTGGCGCCGGAAGCAGAGTGCATGGAAGGTCCTAACTCCAATGGAGGGTCCTCCAACACTACTAAACGAAGACCCTGCTAAGTCTTCAGTGTCCTGGCCTTGACCATCAGGAAGACACCGTAAGCGATGAGTCCCACGGCCACCGCTGCCAGCAAGTAGGGCCCGTACGGCTGTTCCTTGAGGGCCTTCAGGCTGCCGTCCAGTCCCGTGGACTGCTCGGGTTGGGCGCGGACCGCGGCGATCACCACCAGCAGGCCCACCAGGAACAGGGCTATGCCCTTGGCGATGTAGCCCACCACGCCCACTCCCCTTTGGACCTTGCGCACTGTCTGCCCGCTGGACAGCTGCAGATCCTTTGTGAAGGTTTTCCTGAATCCACGCACCGCAAACACCACTCCGGTGATGGCTATGGCGGCGCCCACCGCCACCAGCAGGAACACCCCGAATGGCGCCTTCATGAGGGCGGCTGTCCCATCGGTGCTGGACTCACGGCTGCTCTGGCCGTTGCCCATCACGAAGGAAACGATCGTGGCGGCCAATCCCGCGAACACAACGGCTTGGCCGGCGGCGGAAAGCCGTTTAGTGAGTTTGTTGTCGGACTGGTTCCGGTAGCCAAGGACCGCGTTGCCCAGTTGCCACAGCGCCAGGACGGCGCAAGCGGCGAAGCAGGCCCAGAGAAGAACCGGACCCACAGGTTGGCTGGCAAGTGAGGCAACAGCCCCGGAAACGTCGGCTTCACCGCTGCCCCCACCCACCGCGAGTTGAAGTGCGATCACACCGATCAACAGATGCAGCAACCCGCTGACGGCAAAGCCGGCCCGGGCCACCATTGCAAAGGCATGCGAGTTCGAAGCCTCCTCGGCCACGTCAGCAGCCTTTTTCATCTCCTCTTTGATGACACGCCTCCTTGGTAACGGACTGCACACCATGGTGCCACCGGAAGCACTTCAAAACCACGAGGCGGCGCCCACCGCCCTGGTTCTGGAGGAAGGGCCTAGAAACCTACTACTGACTGCGGCCAGATACTCCGGAGTCCAGCACCCAAGGGATTGTATTGTTCACGCACTGTGACCACGGCCCGTGCTTGGCCGGCCACGTCGCCAACAGCCAGCATGCCGTCCGATGCACCCGAACGGGACTCGGACCTGGTGTAGGCGGCGCCGGAGTTGATGGACGAATCGGTGATTTGGTCAGGCATGGCAGCTGTCCTTCCGGGAGTTCCCTCAACCGTGATGGCTGATGCTTCAACCATGGTGCGGGGTACTCAAGAACAACGCCGGGTCATCTCAAGATTGGCTCAAGGTTTATGGATCACGACGGCGGCTGGAGCCTGGGGGTACAGCCCACCGTTGGAACGGAAGGGAAAGGAGCCGGTAGCCACGCTGCTGGACCGCCGCCTCCCGGTTTATCCCGGGTTCGGCGTCGTCAGCCGATCAGTTTTTCCAGTTCCGCGAACGGCAAACCGGAGGCGATGGAAAGATCCGGGAGCCCAGCCCCCGCCGCCGCGGCGTCGCGCAGGGCCTGAAGCAGATCGTCCTGGGCCGAATCCATTTCCCACTGCAGGCTTTCCACCCGCGCCGAGGCGGTCCACACTTCGCCCAGGAAGCCGGTCCTGACGGCTGGCGCCGTGTGCACGGTCAGTTCCGCGTGCCCCTGCAGGACGTCGGAAATCGTTCCGTTCTGCACTTCTCCGCTGATTACCGCAGTCATGTGAAGCCCTTCCGTTGCGTTTTACCTTGAAAGACTAGTTATATGTCAGTCTAGGTAAATGCGCTACTCCATGTCGCTCGGAAGTACTTTTTTGAACATGATGCAGGTCACACAAAAAAGAGCGTGAGGATTCGCGTGCCGGACCCGTCTTATTCATGAAGGCGCAAACAGCGCCCCATACAACGCATAGGAGTGAATGCAATGACCAACCAGACGCACACCCCCGCAGACGTACCCGCCAAGAACACCGCAGCCACCGCACCGGAGCAGCACACGGGTTCCGAGCTCAGCAAGGGCAAGGACGGCCGGGGCGCAACCACGGTTGCTGACGGCGTTGTAGCCAAGATCGCAGGCATCGCCATCCAGGAGATCCCCGGCGTACACGCCCTGGGCGGCGGCGCAGCCCGGGCCATCGGAAACCTCCGCGAGAAGGTAGGCCAGAAGGACCTCACACAGGGCGTGAGCGTTGAAGTAGGCCAGACCCAGGTTGCCGTGGACGTGACCTTGGTGGTCGAGTACCCGCACCCCCTCCAGGAAGTCGCCGACGCCGCACGTGACGCCGTCTACAACGCCATCGAAGACCTGGTGGGCATGGAAGTCACCGAAGTGAACATCACCATCACCGACATCCACGTTCCGTCCGAGGACAATGACGACGATGACGCCGACCGTGAGCCGAGGGTCGCATGAGCCCCACAGTATCCGGCCTGGCAATAGGCGCGGTCCTGGCCATCGTTGGGCTGGCATTCGGATTCTGGGGAATGCTGCTGACAGCACTCTTCATGGGCATCGGAGCGGTCCTGGGCCGGTCCGCCGAGGGAAAGCTTGACCTTCGCGGGGTGCTGGACGCCCTCCGGGGCAAGCGCTCCTCCACATGACCAGGGCAGGCCACACCCGGATCGCCCGGACAGCCCTGCAGAAGACAGTGGAAGCGATCGCGGCCCGCGCTTACCGCGTGGACGTGAACAGCGTCAAAGCCGACCTGGATGACGACTCCGGAAAACTCGGCGTCAGCATCTCCGTGAAGCTGGCCATGCCACTGCTGCAGGCAACGGGCAGTTCCGCAGGGAACTCCCCGCGGGCCACGGTCTTCGAGAAAGCACAGGCAGTGCGGACGGAACTCGTGGCCCGCGGTCGGGAACTGACGGGCATGGAACTGGGACGCGTGGACATCAGGCTCCTGGGAGCCAAGACACAACAGCCAAAGGAAGGGAGAGTGCAATGAGCCAGGACCGGATCCTCCGGCGCATGGTCCGCAGGGAAACCCACTCCTCGCGGGCGCTGGCCTCGGTAATAGCGGCAAGCATCCTGATCGTCACCTTCCTTTGGCTGGCACTGGAGTACATCCTCTGGTTGCTCAAGGACCAGCCCCTGTTGGCCAGCCCCGCCCAGATGCTGAAGTGGCTGGTGGACCTTCCGGCCACCACCCTTCCCGCGGGCATGGTTGCCACAGGAGCGGGGCTTGGCATTGTGGGACTCCTGGTCATCGGATTGGCCGTGGGCAGGGGACGCAGGTCACGGCGTGCGCTCGCCAGCGAGCGCACGGCCACGGTAGTGGACGACGAAGTGATCGCCGCAGCAGTTTCGAGCAAGTCGCGGCTGGCTGCGGGCCTGGCCCCCGGCCAGGTGACAACCACCGTTGGCAACCGATCCGTACGCGTCCAGGTGCGTCCGACGTCGGGCGTCACCATGGACCTTGACTCGGTCAAAAAGGTGCTCGACGACGAACTGGCCACCTACGCGCTGGACCGTCAGGTCACCCCGAACGTCCGGGTATTGAACGAAGGGGTGGTAGGACAATGAGGCAGACCAACCGGGCTTTGAACCGCCTCCTGTTGGCCCTTCTGGGAATAGTACTGCTGGGAGCCGGAGCCGCACTGATCGCGGCCGGAACCATCCCGGGAGTGGCCACCACGTGGGCGGACATCGGAAAGAACGTCACAGAGCAGGTCCGCACCCTGGCCACCACCGCTCCCTTGCCGGAGCCGGTACGGAGCTGGTGGCTGGTAGCCGGCGTCGTGATCCTCCTCATCGGAGCCGTGCTGGGCGCCGCCTGGCTCGCAGCACAAGGCGGAGGCCGCACCCCGCGGGCAGCAGAGAAGTCCGAGGGCTCCGACGGGCGGACGGTAGTGGATGTGGGACTGATCTCCTCCGCCGTCCAGGAGGCCCTGAGCGGTAACCGCGATGTCTTGGCATCCTCCGTTTCGGCCTGGGAAACCCGGCGCGGAACAGCACTGAAGCTCCGCATGGAAGCCCGCCAAGGAACCTCCCCCCGGGAATTGGCGGACACCGCTGAGCAGCTGGTCAAGGAAATCGATGCATGGTTGGGCCATCCAATGCCAGTGCTGGTGCGAATCACCAGTGGCGCCCGTGCCAAGGTGTCCGGTTCCCGCCGTGCCAACTGACCCGGCAACAACAGCTTTTCACCTGAAAGAACGCATCACCCCCGGTGACTGCGCATCACACCAGAAAGGGAACACCATGGGAATCAACGACAAGATCAACAACGCAGCTACAGAGCACCTGGGCGCCGCCAAGGAAGGCGCCGGCAAGCTCACCGGCGATTCCACCCTTGAGCGTGAAGGTCAGCAGGACCAGGCGCAGGCCAAGGTCCAGCAGGCCGGCGAGAAGGTGAAGGACGCTGCTGCGGACATCACCGAGAACATCAAGGAAGCTGCCCAGAAGATCAAAGAGGGCTTCAGCAAGAAGTAGCTTCTCCCCCGGGACGGTTTCGCTGACCATGCACATGGCCGGCGGGGCCGTCCCGGCCTTGTTCCCCTCCCCGGTTGACGCCCACGGAGGATCACCCCTAACCCCGCACACAGGAAGGCAGGACTAACGTGACTGGATCACCAGCAGCCCGGTACCAGCTTGAACTGGTGCCCGACGCCCTGCTGGCCGGCCGCGCCGTGGATGGCGATACCGCCGCCTTTGAAGCGTTGGCCAGGCGCCACGGTCCGCTGATGCGGGCCACCGCCCGGCGGTTGACCGGTTCCCTGGCTGATGCTGACGACGTTGTGCAGGAGTCCTTGGTACAGGCATGGAAGCAACTGGATACCCTCCGGGATCCGGCGGCGGTGAAGGGCTGGTTGATGCGGATTGTGGGCAGCCGAAGCATTGACCACCTGCGCAAGCGCCGCAACCACGTTGACCTTGACGATGCTGAGAACCAGATGGACCACGATAGGGGGCCCCGCCCCCAGGACCCGGAGTGCAGCGCTGTGAACAGTTCCCGGGTCGAGGCCCTCAAAGCAGCCCTTGCTGAGCTCCCTGAGGAACAACGGCGTTGTTGGGTACTGAAGGAATTCAATGACCAGAGCTACGACGAGATCGCGCAGATGTTGAACATCAGCCCGGACAGTGTCCGTGGACGGCTTGCCCGCGCACGGATCACCCTTGCACGCAGGATGGAGGAATGGCGATGAACACCCCCGGCGACACCCTTGAATGCGGCCACAGCCTGGCAGAGTTGAGTGCCTACCTGGACACGGGAGAGATTGATGATCCCCGCCACCTGGACAGTTGCCCTGAATGCCAGGCCGGCCTGGCATCCTTGCGCAAACTGTCCGCGTTGGGCAGCGACCTCGTCTCAGCCGACGTAGCTGAGGCGGGATCCGGCACCGACGATTGGATGCAGTCCATACTGGACAACCTGAAGCTGGAGCTAAGGGCCGGGCGCAGCATCCCCCTTGAGGCAGAACACCCGGAAGACACTTTGTGGGAGACCGAAGGCTCCGTTTCGGCCCTGATCCGCTCCGTGGCTGATTCCCTGCCCGGAACCGCCGCCGGTAAATGCCGGCTCCACGGTGACGTCACTGTGCCCGGAGCACCCATCACCGTTGAGGTGGAAATTGCGGTGGTCTACGGCAATCCTTTGGTGACACGGGCCGCGGAGTTGCGGGATCAGCTGGAGGAAGCACTGTCCATTCACACAGAACTGACCATCGACGCCATCAATATCAGCGTCACCGACATCCTGGAACGCGTCGACCCACCACAATCCGACCTGGAGGAGCAGCCATGACCGAGCCCTTGGAAGCGGCAGATACCAACGCTGCCACCCGCCCTCCGGCAGTAGCCTCGATTCCTGCACCAGGCCTGGCCGAGGAACTGCTGGCAGTGGTGAACGCTGTGGCGGGAGTCAGCGCCGTTTATCCGTCCCAGCCGCTCTGGCAGTCGATAGCCGGCGCCGCCATGTCCGCTGTGACCGGTGACGCCGTCCCCCTGATCGGTGTCACCGAGTCCAAGGGCGCCCTCTCCGTGAAGGCACGGATCGGCGTGTCGGCTCCGCATCCGGCGCCCGCCGTTGCCCGCGAAGTAGCCGCCGCTGTCCGCAGGCACCTCTTGCCCCGCCGCGCCGCCGTCGACGTTTCCGTGGTCCAGATGGGCCAGTAATTGACGTCCGCCAGGAAAGTGCCAGGGCGAAGCAGCTGGAAAGGGGCGCGTGGCCGGTAGTATCGGCAGGAACGCGGAAATGACCTGGGGGTTTGAATCTAATGACTGAAGTTCGGGGGGCGTTGTCCTTCACCGACGACGTGAGCCGCGATCTTGAATTGCTGGAGTACGGCCTGGATCCCCGGGTGGAGTCCACCTTGCTTCCCAACGCCGCCGTGATGAGCGCCCTGCAGAACCTGGTGCGGCTGGCCACCGAACTGTGCGGCGCTCCCTATGGCGTGGTGAACATCATCAGCGCCGAATACCAGCATCAAATTGGCGCGTGGGGAGTTGAGCCCGGCGTGTGCTCCCGCGAGGATTCCATGTGCGCCAAAGTTTTCCTCTCCCGTGAGCGCACGGTGGTTGCCGACGCATCAAAGGACCCCCGCTTTGCCGACAACCCTTTTGTTACCGGGGAAATAGGGAAAGTCCGCTTCTACGCCTCCGTTCCCCTTCAGACGGAATCAGGATTCGTCCCGGGAACCCTCTGCGTTTTTTCGGACAAAACCAATGAGCTGAGCCCGGAACAAGTGGGCATACTGGAGGTCTTGGCCAAACAAGTGGTTGAACTGCTGGAACTCCAGCACCGCACGGCGCAGTTGGACCGCGCGTATGCGGAACTGCAGAACAGCAACGCCAAACTGGCCGGCTTCGCGGGACGGGTCAGCCACGACCTGCGGATCCCCCTGACCACCATCCTCGGTTACGTGGAACTGGTGGAAGATGATCCGGATGTTCCCACGGACAGCATCGCAGCCAACTACCTGGAAAGGATTGCCGCCAGCGGGCGGCGCATGCTGGGCATGCTGGAAGACGTCCTGAGCTACTCACGCATTGGTGGCGGTATCCAGCCGGCCACAGTCTCCCTCAGGGATGTCACCGAGGAAGTAGTCCGGGACTTGGGCTTGGAAGACCGGCACATTGTGGACGTGGAGGACCTTGCCCTCCGGGCAGACCGTGGACAACTCCGGACGCTGCTCCAGAACCTTCTGTCCAACGCCCTGAACTACAGCAGCCCTGATCGCCACCCGCGGATCCGGATCAGTGGTGTGTCCAACTATCACGGCGCCACCGTCTACGTGGCGGACAACGGCAAGGGCATTGCCCCGGAGGACCGGGCCAAAGTCCTGGAGCCGCTGGTGCGTTTGCGGCGTGACGGCGACGGCCCCGGATCGGGGCTCGGTTTGGCAACCTGCAGCAACATTGCCAAGGCGCACGGAGGCGAGCTCAGCCTGACAGAAACTCCCGGAGGCGGAACCACAGTGTCCGTCAGTTTTCCGTCCGGACACTGACTAGGGCTTTCCGGAGCCCTTTTCCTTGGGGTTCTCCGGTTTTTGGTTCTTGCCGTTACCTTTGGCCCCGGGATTTCCCATATTCCCGCTGTTCCCCTGGCCGGCATTTCCCTGGCCGGCTCCCGGGACTGGCTGCTGAACTGCCGGATCCTGCTGGGCTGGCACTTGCTGTGCGGGTTGTTGGGCGGGTTGTTGGAGATTAACGGCGTCCACGGGGCCAGCGTCCGGGTCCTGCACGCCGTTCCCCGTCACGCTGTCTCCCGCTGCACCGTCTCCCGCTGCACCGTTGGCTGGTTCACTGTCTGTCGGTACGGACGGCAGCGGAGAGGAGGGCTGCGGATCCGCCTGCGAAATTCCGGATTCCACCGGGACAGAGTCATCAGCGGTGGTCCCGGCGGGCTTCAAACCTTGGGTGACGATCAGCAACGCAAGGGGCACAGTCACCGCTGCTGCGGCAACACTCCACACAGCACGACGCCGGGTGCGCCCCTTTTCGGCGCTGGCCACCATGGCCTGCTTCCGGGTTCCCGCCGAAACCTTGCGTTCCGCAGCCGACCGGCCAGGTTGGCGGGTCGGCACTGGGGGCAGGATCGCCGTCCGGCGCCCGGCCTGGATGTCGTCCTGGGCCAAGGCGACTTCCACATCTGCTGCGGATGGACGCTTCGAGGGGTCCATGACCGTCATCGCTTCGAGCAATGCACGCAGCGGCGCCGGCAATTCGGCGGGGATGGTGGGCGCACGGTGCAGACGGGCCGAAGCTGTTTCCACCGGGGTTCCGGGGTACTCGGCCACACCTGTGAGGCTTTCCAACAGGACCAAGCCCAGTGAATAGATATCGCTGGCAGGAGTCAGGGCAAGGCCCTGTGCTTGTTCCGGGCTCAGGTATTGGGCTGTGCCCACGGTAAAGCCCGTGGCAGTCAGCCGGTTGTCGTTCATCACCAACGCCACGCCAAAGTCCGCCAGCTTCACCATCCGGGCCAGGCCGTCGTCGTCGGATACCAGGATGTTGGCCGGCTTGATATCCCGGTGAATAACGCCGTGGCCGTGAACCTGGGACAGGGCGCCGGCGATCTGTAGGCCTACCCGGACCGCCTCCGGAATCGTCAGGGGCCCTTCGCCCAGCACCGCACGCAGATCCCGGCCTTCGGCAAGTTCCATCACCAGGTAGGCGCGCTCTTCGTTGTTGCGGGTATCAACTCCGGCGTCGAAGGCGGCCACCAGTCCCGGGTGGTCAAAGGCGGCAAGCAGCCGCATCTCTGTCTTTTGCCGCTCCCGGAAAGAGTCGTCGCCGGAGCCGGGAAGGAAAATCTTGATGGCGACGTCGCGGCCCAACAAGAGATCGGTTGCCCGGTACACAGTGGACATGGCGCCCCTGCCAAGGAGCGGCCCCAACTGGTACCGGCCGTCCAAGGTGTCGTCAATGGAATCGGGGACAGGAGAGTCCACTGCCTGTTCTTTGTTGCCCACGAATTGTCACGCCCTTCAGGCCCTACCTGGCCGCGCACACCAACGACGGTCTGCCGACACCACGTAATACCGTTGTTCAAACTTTCACGGCGGCCACGTTGCCGGCTGCTTCAGCAAACGTCAGGCCAGGGCAGCACCCAGCCCAAACAGCATCATCCGGTTCACCAGATCAGTAATCAGGATACTTATTAACTAGCGGTAAAGGCAATGCGTGGATTCATAAACAGCACTGCTACGTGACCTGACCAACTGCGGCCGGCCTCCTTGCAGGGCACAATGGAAGGCATGACCCTCACAACGTTTGCCCTCATCCGTCACGGCCAGACCGACTGGAATGCGGAGCGCCGGCTGCAAGGGTCAACGGACATCCCCCTGAACGACGTCGGCCGCGGCCAGGCACGTGATGCCGTGGCCGTCCTTTCCGGACAGCCGTGGGACGCAATCGTGTCCTCGCCCCTGGGCCGCGCCGCTGAAACAGCAGAAATCATCGCCGAAGGCCTGGGGATGACGGTAACGCGGCTGGTCCCGGACCTCACGGAAAGAAGCTTTGGCCCGGCAGAGGGATTGCAGGCCGGCCCCGAGCTTGAAGCACTGCGGATTCCGGGCGGCTTCCAGGGCGGCGAAAGTGACGACGCCGCAGCCGGCCGTGGGATCGGCGCATTGGAGGATCTGGCCAAGGAATTCGCCGGCAAGCGGGTTCTGGTGGTGGCGCACGGAACGCTGATCCGCCTCACCCTGAACAGGGCCATTGGACGCACCCTGGATCACGTCCACAACGCAGCCTTGAATCTGGCCCACCATCACGTCTCCGAGGGCTGGGAACTGGAGTACTTCAACGGAGAGCGTTTGACTGCCGACGTCCGCAGCTAAGGAACGCCGCTCCGCAGCTGAGTCTTAGCGGGCTTCCAGGCGCGACTTGAGCTTCTCGGCATAGTCGCCATACGCCGCAGCAATTTCTTCCAGATCAACCGTCTGGGGGAAATCAATCACCGGCTGGTGCTCCGCCATGTAGGCCGTGGTTTCCTCAACGATCTTCTGCTCATCAGATCCATCCAGGCCGGCCTCCGCAAGGAAGTCGGGGTTGGTGTGGACCAAGGATTCACCCGTTTGACCCTCGGAGGCCCAGCGCACCAAATACTCGTTCTGGTTGACCGGCTCAATGTCGAAAGTTGTCTCCATGGGATCAGCCTACGCCGTCGCGCCGCAGCGTTTCGCCGTGCTGGACGACGCGCTTTAGACCTCCGGGCGGTGCTCAACGATGGTGGCGGGCGCGGTGCGCCGCTCCACCACGGTGCGCCGGGTGCGGCTGGACATGGCTATGGAGATGATCAGGCCGATGACGCCCACCACCATCAGAATGTAGCCAACCAAAACCTGGTCAAGGAAGGGAATGAGTCCGGGGGCGAGTGCGAAAGCCAGAATGGCGCCAATGGCGATCAGGGCAATGGAAGAACCAATTCTCATGACGTGCTCCTCAGCGTTGTCCGGCCGGCGGAGGGGTGCCGGCCGCATATGTAACGTAAGGATACTTATCTACTGCATTCTTCGCCAGACATCCGCCAGGCGGGTTCACCGGTTGAAACGGGCCGCCAAGCGCGCAACAGCTTCCTCCGGCGTCGGAACGGGTCCGAAGACCTCACCCTGCCTTGTGGTGTCGCCGACGTACTTGCCGGTGTCCCACCACGCCACCATGCTGGCCATGTCGCTGACCAGGGGAACCACCTTGGACGTGACTTTGCCCAGTCCTATGAGGAGGTTTTCCGGCACGGCCACGACTTTGATGGGCTTACCGGCATGGGATTCCATCAACGTGGCCACTTCGGCAATGCTGACGGGACGGGACCAGCCGACGTCGATCCTTTCCCCATCAGCCACGTCCGCATCCACGGCAGCCGCAAGGTACCCGGCCAGATCGCTGGCCAAGACGAACGTGAGCGGCACCTCCTTGGACCCCAGCCACGTTAAACGTCCTTTGGCGAACGGGTTGCTTCCTCCCATGGTGGCCATCTGGTCAAAGAAAGCTCCGGGCCGCAGCGCCACGAACGGGACGCCCTGTTGTGCCAGGGCGTCCTCGGCAAGGAACTTGTTCCAAAAGTGCGGGATCTGCGGCGTCTGGTCGCTGGTGACGATGCTGACCAGGACAACACGGGGAACCTCCGCATACCGGGCGGCGACGGCCAGGTTGCTGTACCCAAAGGTGTCTATGGCTTTCGCGTTCTTGTCATTCCGCGTGTAGCCGGCCGCCGAGGACACCACGGCTGAGACCCCGGCCATGGCAGCAATCAGCGATCCGGCGTCCAGCAGGTCACCCCGCGAGATTTCCACGCCCTTGGCCCGGAGCTTGTCCGCGGCGGACCCGGCGCGCACCAAAGCCCGGACCTTTTTCCCGCGTTTGAGAAGCTCATCAACCACTTGGCCGCCCAGAAAACCAGTGGCACCAACAACAAGGACGGGCAGATCTGAAGCCATGGCTACTCCCGGGGATTGTTCCTACCCTCAGTGGTAGCACGGGCCCACCGCCGGGACCAGGGTCCAGGTGCAGAAACACCTGCCCGCGTGAACAGCCCGCGCGCTCCCGGCTGCTTCCACTGGAGCAGGGTTAGGATCGGACGCATGGCCAAAATCGAGGACTACGCGCTCATCGGGGACCTGAATACTGCTGCTTTGGTGGGCCGCGATGGGTCCATTGACTGGATGTGCCTTCCGCGCTTTGATTCACCTGCCTGCTTTGCAGCGCTGCTCGATTCGCCCGACGCAGGACGCTGGCTCATCTCGCCGGCAGGAACTCCCGACGGCGGGATGTCCACCCGCCGCCGGTACAAGGAAGACACGCTCATCCTTGAGACCGAGTGGGAGGTGGACGGTGGATCCGTCCGGGTGATCGACTTTATGCCGGTCCGGGATGACGCCGTTGACCTGGTGAGGATCGTGGAAGGCGTCAGCGGCGAGGTTGCCATGCAGATGGAACTGGTGTTGCGGTTCGACTACGGACGCGTGGTGCCGTGGGTGCGGCACGGACCGCACGGAATCAGCGCGGTAGCGGGTCCGGACTCGGCCTACCTCACCACGCCGGTGACGCTGGAGGGCCGCGACAAACGGACATACAGCAACTTCACGGTCCGCGCTGGAGAACGGGTGCCGTTCGTGCTCCGGTGGGCACCCAGCCACGAGCGCGAGCCGCGGAGGATCGACCCCTTCCGCGCCCTGGGCACCACCGCGTCCTTCTGGCTGGAATGGATCGGCCGCAGTGAGATGGCCGGCAAATACAAGGAGCCCGTGGAGCGCTCCCTGATCACACTCAAGGCCCTGACCTACGCACCCACCGGAGGCATCGTTGCCGCCGCCACCACGTCGCTGCCTGAACAAATCGGGGGTCCCCGCAACTGGGACTACCGCTATTGCTGGCTCCGGGACGCCACCCTGACATTGCAGTCCTTGCTGGCCGCCGGTTACACCGAGGAAGCGTCCGCCTGGCGTGAATGGCTGCTGCGTGCCATCGCCGGCGATCCCTCCGAGCTGCAGATCGTCTACAGCGTGGATGGAGCGAGGCGGCTTCCGGAAACGGACATCCCCTGGCTCTCCGGTTACGAAGGCTCGGCGCCGGTCCGCACAGGCAACGCCGCCGCTCCGCAATTGCAGTTGGACGTCTGGGGCGAGGTCCTGGACGGACTCTCCCTGACCCGTGCGGCTTCACCTGCCGGAACCGTGGACAACTCCTGGGACATCCAGATTGCCCTCATGGAGTACTTGGAAGGTGCCTGGGACAAGCCGGACAACGGGCTATGGGAAATGCGGGGTCCCCGGCAGCATTTCACCCACTCCAAGGTCATGGCCTGGGTGGCAGCGGACCGCATGGTCAAGGGCGTCCGCTCCTCCGGATTGCCCGGCCCGCACGACAGGTGGGCCGCGCTGCGCAGCGAAATCCACGCCGACGTGATGACCAAGGGGTTCGACCAGGAACGCAACACCTTTGTGCAGGCCTATGGCAGCAAGGAACTGGACGCCAGCCTGCTGCTCATACCGCGGGTGGGCTTCCTTCCGCACCGTCATCCCCGGGTTGAGGGAATGGTCGAAGCCATCCAGAGGGACCTCACCGAGGACGGATTTGTGCTCCGGTACCGGACGGAATCAGGACACGACGGGCTGCCGGGCGATGAAGGCGTTTTCCTTGCCTGTTCGTTCTGGCTGGTGGATGCGTTGTTGGGAATCGGCCGCGCAGAGGAATCCACCGATCTCTTCGAACGGTTGCTCACCTTGCGCAACGATGTGGGCCTGCTGAGTGAGGAATGGGATCCAACGGTTGGCCGGCAGTTGGGAAACACGCCGCAGGCCTTCAGCCACTTCCCGCTGATCCACAGCGCCATGCAACTCCACCACGGGCAAGCCCACAGCAGCGATACCCTCTTGGGACGGCCGAAGCATCCCGGACAAGCAGGCGGCTCTATGTTCCAGAACGATCCCCGCCTTCGGTAGCTTGCGGATGGCCTTTGTGGCTGGCTTCTTCCAGATGCAGGTCCAGCTTGCGTTCGGCTTCACGCCGCCGCTGCCCCACTGTCCTCATTTGCTGGGTTGTGGGGTCCCCCCGGTCTTCCAACGCTGCACTTGACGGCGCGTCGGGCTCCTCGTGCTCTTGTTCGCCCATGCTCAAATCGTCCCATCGCTATTGCTGCTGCGGTAGCGGCAGCAGGTTGGCAAGCGCCCGACGGCGCCCTCCCGCCGTCGGGCGTTCACCGAGTCCCAATCGGGCTTCATCACCGGGCATGGTTTCCGAACGCCGGCGGGGACCCGGAGTCGACCTGCCTGGCCACGGAACACCATGATCATAAGCATGCTTATTGCTCGCGTGGCAAGGGCTTGGCGAAAGATTCTCCTTGTGGCCGCCCAGGAGTCTTGGGCCAGGAGTCCGTCACGGGTAGCGTGATCGGCAGACAGGTTTTGGTCCTGGCGGTTAGTGCTGGTGGCAGCGCGCATTGCTGGTGGCAGTGCGCACGCGCCCACGGACCAATCCAGCAGACGAGTCCCAGGAGCCCGCATGAGCAGATCCCACCGAACCTCGCACCATCAGCCGGATACCGCCGTCGAACTTAATCCGCTTTTCTGCAGGCCCGGAGAATCGAGCATCTTCCCCCGCTTCACCATCCCGGAGGGCGAGGCGCTTCCCTCCACCGCCTATCAGGTTGTCCATGACGAGGCGATGCTGGACGGAAACTCCCGCCTGAATCTCGCCACGTTTGTGGGTACCTGGATGGAGCCCGAGGCGTCCAAGCTCTACGCCGAAACGTTCGACAAGAACATGATCGACAAGGACGAATACCCGCAAACTGCGCTGATTGAAACACGGTGCTGGCGGATGCTGGCCGATCTGTGGAACGCCCCGGACCCTGAAAAGAGCATCGGAACCTCCACCATCGGATCCTCGGAAGCGTGCATGCTGGGCGGGCTGGCGCTGAAACGCCGGTGGCAGCACGCTCGTCGGGCGGCCGGATTGAGGGCGGATAAACCAAACCTGATACTGAGTTCAGCCGTGCAGGTGTGCTGGGAAAAGTTCTGCAATTACTGGGACATAGAGCCACGGTACGTCCCGGTGTCCACTGAACACCCTGTGCTGGATGGGCATGACCTTGACCAGTACGTGGACGAAAACACCATTGGGGTGGTGGCGATCATGGGGGTCACCTACACGGGCGCCTACGAGCCGGTGGAGCGCATCTCGGCCGCCCTCGATGTCATTCAGGACCGGCGCGGCCTGGACATCCCCATCCACGTTGATGGTGCTTCCGGGGCCATGGTGGCGCCGTTCCTGCAGCCACAGACCGTCTGGGACTTCCGCCTTCCCAGGGTGGCTTCCATCAACACATCGGGCCACAAATACGGCCTGGTGTACCCCGGACTGGGATGGGTGGTGTGGCGGGACGCTGCGGCACTTCCCGAGGATCTGATCTTCCACGTCAGCTACCTCGGCGGTGACATGCCCACGTTCGCCCTGAACTTTTCCCGGCCCGGTGCGCAGGTCCTGCTGCAGTATTACCTCTTCCTCCGGCTTGGCTTTGCCGGCTACCGGGCGGTCCAGGCCGCATGCCGGGACGTTGCGCTGTACCTGTCCCACGAAATCGGCCAGATGGATGCCTTCACCCTGTGGAGCGACGGCTCCGATATCCCGGTCTTCGCCTGGCAGCTCACGCCGGGCCACACCGAAAACTGGAACCTGCACCATCTTTCCGAACGCCTGCGGATGAATGGCTGGCTGGTACCCGCCTATCCGCTGCCGGACGGGTTGCAGGAGGTCACGGTGCAGCGGATTGTGGTCCGCAACGGTTTCACCAAGGACCTGGCGGCGAGTTTCCTGGGGGACCTCAAAAAGGAAGTGGACTATCTGGACAGCCTCACGGCTCCCATGCCCGCAACCAAGCAGGCAGAGGGCTTCCACCACTGATGCTTTCCTTGGCTTTCGTCGTTAATTCCTTGACCCGCCGTCATCCCGTGACCCGCCGGAGGACCCTGATCCCCATGAAGATCCGCTGACCATGTGCAGGCTCTTTGGGTTGCACGCCGGTTCCGTACCCGTCCGCGCCACCTTCTGGCTCCTGGACGCCCCGGACAGCCTTTCCGAGCAAAGCAGGCGGGAGCCGGACGGAGCCGGCATAGGAACGTTCGACGCCGACGGGTCACCCAGGGTGGCGAAGCAGCCTTTGGCGGCCTGGGAGGATCACGCCTTCGCCCGCGAAGCCCGCGACCTGCGAAGCACCACGTTCCTGGCCCACGTTCGATACGCCAGTACCGGCGCCCTCACCCTTGCAAACACCCACCCCTTCGAGCAGGACGGGAGGTTGTTCGCGCATAACGGAGTCCTGCACGGACTGGATGAACTGGATGATCGGCTCGCGTCCTACGGAGTGTTGGATCTGGTGAAGGGGCAATCCGACAGCGAGCGGTTGTTTGCCCTCATCACCGCCGAAACCCGGCAATCCAACGGCGACGTCGGACTGGGGATCGTGAAGGCCATTCAGTGGATAGCCCAGGAGTTACCGGTGTTCAGCCTCAACTTCATACTGTCCACCGCCGGCCAGATGTGGGCCCTGCGGTATCCGGCCACCCACCCGCTCTATGTACTGAAAAGGGACCCGGAGCTGGCCCCCGATCCCCCCGCACCCATGGACGCTCGCAGCCACCGGATCCGCTCCCGGAGCACGGAATTGGCCAAGAGCCAACACGTCCTCTTCGCCACCGAGCCCATGGACCACAACCCCGGGTGGTTGCCCATGGATTCCGGGCAGCTGATCCGTGTTGGTCCCACCCTGGAGATGTCATCTTCCACGCCGTTCCCAGACCAGCCTGCGCATCTGCTCACCCTGGCCGACCTGGAGCCCTCGGCCGCGGCATCGCAGGCGCCCTGAGTTCCGGCACTTCCGACCCGGACCGTTCCACGAACTTAGTAAGCATCCTTGCTTTGTGGCTGTTGGCGGTGTTTTCTGGAAGAGTCACGGAGAAGGAGCTGACATGGTTGAGGAAAACACCGCTGGATCAAGCACCGCGCGAGGACTCAGGAACGATGTTGTTGCCGCAGAAAAGGAGCGGTTTGGCGGCATCAAGTGGGGCTCGGCGTTCTTTGGCTGGCTGACAGCGATCGGAATGACCGTCCTGCTGACCGCCCTGGCCACCGCGATCGGGGTGGGAGTTGGCGCGGCGAACCAAGCAAACGCCGATCAGGCTGCAAATAGCGTGCAAACCCTGGGGATCGCCAGCGGCATCATCCTGGCTGTCATCCTGCTCCTGGCGTATTTCTGCGGCGGCTACGTTGCCGGCCGCATGGCCCGCTTCGACGGCACCAAGCAGGGCCTGGCAGTGTGGCTCTGGGGCATCATCATTGCCGTGGTGGTTGCCATCCTCGCTGCAGTTGCGGGGAGCCAGTTCAACATTCTCGGCAACCTCAACGGTGCACCGCAGATACCCATCGACGGAAGCCTTCTGACCGCCAGCGGCCTTATCGGGCTGGCCATAGCGTTGGTGGCACCCCTTCTTGGGGCAATCCTCGGGGGCAAGGCGGGCATGCGGTTTCACCGGAAGGTGGATCAGGCCGGCATGGACCACAGGCTGGGTGTCACCGAGTAGGTTTCGGAGTTTCGGCTACTTGCAGGCCGTGGTCCCCTTGGCCTGTTAGGTGGGGTTTTCCACATAGGGGCAATGGGGCCTGCTGATGGTGGCGGCCGGGTGCCAGAGTGGAGGGATGGAGAGCAACGGGTGGAAAGCAGGCGGGACGGCAGATTCTGCTGGCGCCACGCTCGTTGCTGATACTGCGCCGACCGACGCACTTGAGGACTGCGCGGAGGCCGTCGCCGCGATGAGGCAGGACGCAGCCGGGCTGGCTCGAGGGTTCGGCCTTGCGGAGGCTTCCGACTTCGCCGCCCGGATCGAAGAAATCTCCCGAAGCCTCGAATACCTGAAGATCATCGCAGCCCATGCCGTCGCTCGGACCCGGGATGAAGCAGGCAGCTCACTGAATGACGGGTACCGGAACGCCTCCGAGTTCCTTCGCGCGCGGCTGCGGATCGGAATCCACGAGGCCCGGGGCAGGCTCACCCTTGCCCCGTTCCTGCTCCCCCAGACGGGGCTGTTGGGGCAGGAGATTCCCGCCCGAACCGAAGAACTTGCCGCGGCAGCTGCCACCGGAGACATATCCTCACGGTCAGCGAGCATTATCACCACTACTTTGGACACCGTCCGGCACCTCACGGACCCCGCCACTTTGGCGCGAGTGGAGCATGCCCTCACCGCTACAGCAGCCGAGGCCGACCCCGATTTCCTGAACAAGGTTGCCAAGCGTTGGGTTGATGCACTCGACCAGGATGGTCCGGAACCCTCAGAAGAGGCACTCCGGCAACTGCAGGGAGCATTCGTCCGCAATCGACGCCGCAACGGGCTCCACTACCTCGAAATCTTCGCCACCGCCGAGCAATTCGAAACCCTCACCACCGCCATGAACGTCGCCACCAACCCCCGACTCACCCCCGCACCCACCGATACTGACACTGACACCGCGGGCAGCACATCGGCAGGCAACACCGCGGGCAACACCGCGGCAGGCAACACTGCGGGCAACACCGCGGCGGTCAACACCGCGGCAGGCAATACAGCAGCCGGCGCCAGCGCCCCCGCCCCGGAACTGGACCGCCGATCACGCGCCCAGAAACTCCTCGACGGACTCGTCGGAGCCTGCAGCCTCGCCATGAGCACCGGAAAACTCCCCGCCAACGGCGGACTCAAACCCCACATCATGGTCACCATCGACCACCGCGACCTCCTCCACCACCTCACCCCCACCAACCCAAGACAATCCAACACAGGACCCGCCAGCACCAGAACCGCCACTAACCCCACCAGCACAGCAATCGCCACCTTCACCGGCCCGATCCACCCCAACACCATCCGCAAAATCGCCTGCGACGCCGACATCCTCCCCGTCCTCCTCGGCACCGGCTCCGAGATCCTGGACATCGGCCGCACCACCCGGATCTTCCCACCCCACATCCGCAAAGCCATCACCGCCCGCGACGGCGGCTGCACCTTCCCCGACTGCACCATGCCCGCACCCTGGTGCGAAGCACACCACATCACCTACTGGTCACAAGGGGGCACCACCGGAACACACAACGGCGCCCTCCTGTGCAGCCACCACCACCACCTCATCCACAAAGAACAATGGCGCATCGACATGACCACCGGCGCCCCCTGGTTCATCCCGCCACCCCACATCGACCCCCGCCAAACACCCCGACGAAACCACCACCACACACCACTCAGAACCTAAACACCACCCACAACCCGGGCACCCCCACACCCAGACCCCGTTGTCCTGGGACTCACAGGGCTGCACATACAGAAAGGGACCCCCGGGAAAACCCGGGGATCCCTGCAACAACCCGCGTTTGGTACTTAGCGCGACGTCGGCCAGCCTGTGTACGCCTCAGACAGGTATGCCTTGCCGTGGTCGCTGGAAACAACCGAGCGCAGCTCCCCGAGTTGGCGCGCGCGATCAAAGTCGTCAGCTCCGGGCACGGTGTGCAGCATCGACGTCATCCAATAAGAGAAGTGCTGGGCTTTCCATACGCGTTCCAGCGCCCTGTCGCTGTAGGAGTCGAGCAGCGCAGTGGAGCCGTTGGAGTAGAAGGAGTCCAAGCCCTCGAAGAGCACTTTGACATCGTGGATGGCCAGGTTCAGGCCCTTGGCGCCCGTCGGGGGAACAGTGTGGGCGGCATCGCCTGCGAGGAAGAGGTTGCCATATCGCATGGGCGTGTGCACGAAGCTCCGGAACGGCAGCACCATCTTTTCCAGGACGGGCCCCTCTTTGAGCTCGAATCCGTTGCCGTTGACGCGCTTACGGAATTCACCCCAGATCCGTTCGTCGTCCCATTCAGCAACGTTCTCTTTCGGATCGCACTGGAAGTACATCCGCTGGACGTTTTCCGTACGCTGGCTGATCAGGGCAAACCCATTGTCGGAGTTGGCATAAATCAGCTCGTCGGAGCTTCGGGGTGCTTGTGCAAGGATTCCGAACCAGGCGAAGGGGTACTCGTGGAAGTACCATTTCCGGTTGGCTTCGGGAATCTGGAACCGGCAGTGGCTCCGCGACCCATCAGCGCCCACCAGGAAGTCGGCTTGGATCTCGAACTCCCGGCCCTCGGAATCCGTGAACCAGACTTTCGGTTTACCCTCGAGATCGTGGACCGCGGTGTCCGTGACGCTGTAATGAACCGCCCCGCCGTCCGCTTCCCGGCGGGCTGCAAGATCCATGAAGACATCGGTCTGCGGGTAAAGCCATACGGATTCACCCACCAGTTCTTTGAAATTGATGCGGTGGCTCTCACCGTTGAAGCGGAGCTCGATCCCGTCGTGGCGGTCACCTTCCCGCAGCACCCTGTCGGACACTCCCGAGTCCACCAAAAGGTCCACCGTCCCGTGTTCCAGGATTCCCGCCCGGACAGTCTCTTGGATATCCTTCCGGCTCCGGATTTCCACCACCACGGACTCGATGCCCTGCTTGGCCAGAAGATGGGAGAGCATCAGCCCGGCGGGGCCGGCGCCCATGATGGCTACTTGGGTGGTGATCGGTGTGCGTGTCATGATTTCCTCGCTTCATCGCGGCTCCCGCGGTGTGGGCGGGATGGGTCTGACATCAGTGTGGCCCGGACCAGGTGATCTCCGTTACAGGGATTCCGTTCAACGGAACCCACTGGGCTAAGCGAGCTGGCGGCCGATTCCTCTCGCGGCCGTCTGGAGAGCGGGCACCAAGGCTTGGAGCCTCATCTCCGCCAGGGGCACCACCACCCCCAGGGCCGCTACAGTCCGACTCTTCGAATTCACCACCGGCACCGCGATTCCCCACGTATCCGGATCAACTACGCCGGCAAGTTGCGCGTATCCATTCTGGGCTGCTTCGGCCAGAATGTGACGTACGACGTCGGTACTCACCTTCCCGGCTGGGTCTTGGAACTGCTGCAGGTACTCGGCCTTCAGCTCCCGTGGTTGATGTGACATCAGGGCCAAGCCTGCCGACGAGATATGGACCGGCATGCGGCCGGCAATTTTAGCGCGGTTGGCCACGGATCCCCGCCGCGAGAGGCGCTCCACGAACAAGGCTTCCCATCCGTCAAGAACCGCCAGGTTGACGTTCTGATTCAGGACCTGCTGAATGTCCTCCATGAACGGCATGGCCGCCTGGCGAAGCGCGAGTGTGGGCGAATTGCGATTGACGAGCTCCCAGAGTCGCAAGCCAAGCCTGACGTTCCCGCCCGCGCCCAGGTCCAGCAAGCCATGATGGGAAAGCTGACGGATCAGCCGATGGGCCGAGGACAAGGGAAGCCCCGCCCTGTCAGCTAATTCGGACAGCTGAAGTGACGTGACGCCTTCAGGGAACGCTTCGATAACCCGGACGACCCTGTCGATCACAGAGTCTCCTGAGGATGAGTTGGCCATGTCACCCTCCGCTCCTGGGACGAGGTGCCGCACTTGCGCACTTCCATTCAATGGTAGAGCGTGAGCCGGATGACACAAGTCGGTGATACAAATCTCATAGTTGACCGATCGTTCAGGCGGTCAAGAATTCACTGTCGAATCACCGAGGACTGCCATGACAACGATGCCATCTTCCCAACGCTCTGCCTGGCCTGTGTGGTTATGCTGGCTGGCCATGGTCCTGGACGGGTTCGACCTGGTGGTCCTGGGAACCGTGATTCCCACCCTGATCAAGACCGGCGAGCTGGGATTCGATGCTGTAGGGGCAACCTTCGCTGCCACCATTTCCCTGGTCGGCGTAGGCTTGGGCGCCTTGTTCATCGCTCCACTGTCAGACACCTTCGGCCGGCGAAAGCTGCTCATCGCCTGTGTAGCCGGATTCTCGGTTTTCACTATCGCCGTAGCCTTCGCGCCCAACGTCGCGGTCTTCTCCGCCCTGCGGCTGCTGGCCGGCCTGGGGTTGGGCGCGTGCCTTCCCGCAGCCCTGGCCTACATGAACGACTACGCACCTGCGGGATCCGCGGGGAAGTCCACAACGCGGACCATGACCGGGTATCACGTGGGGGCGGTGGCTACGGCGCTGCTGGCCATTCTCATCGTCCCCAACTGGCGGTTGATGTTCATCATCGGCGGCGTCGCCGGGCTGGTCCTTCTCCCATTCCTCTGGGCCAAGCTGCCCGAGTCGCTTCCTGGCACCACGTCGCTACCCCCAGCAGCCCAGCCAAAACTGGAGACGAGCGCGGGAGGAGCGTCCGGCGTCGGGCCTTCCGCAAAAACCCTGGAAGCGGAATCCAAGACCGGATTCAAGGATCTGCTGCAAAAGCCCTATCCGCTGATCGCGGCGGGCATCGGCATTGCCTCGTTCATGGGGCTGCTGCTGGTCTACGGGTTGAACACTTGGCTTCCACAGTTGATGGCAGCCGCCGGGTACCCGGTGAGCACCGGCCTGACCCTGCTTCTTGTCCTCAATCTAGGTGCCGTAGGAGGACTGTTCCTGGCCGGATTCCTGGCCGACAAGCATGGCACCAAAAGGATTGTGCTGCTGTGGTTCGGATTGTCGGCGGTGCTTCTGGCAATCCTTAGCGTCAAAATTCCGAATGAGATGCTCCTCAACGCAGCCGTCTTTGTCACCGGCATTTTCGTCTTCAGCTCGCAGGTTTTGGTGTACGCCTGGGTGAGCCAGCTGTTTCCAGCGCGGCTCCGCGGAACGGCCCTGGGCTTTGCTGCCGGAGTCGGTCGGCTCGGTGCGATTGTGGGTCCGGCCGTGACCGGAACCCTGGTAGCGGCAAATATCGCCTACCCGGCCGGGTTCTACGTTTTCGCAGCAGCAGGAGTGCTGGCCGTCGTCGCGCTCTGCTTCGTACCGCTGAAGGTCAGCACCGGCGAGGCTGCCTAGCCCACCACGGAAGGGAAACAGTCAGCCGATGGTCTGCGGCCACACGGCCAGGCAGTCCTCGGTTGATCGGCGAAGGGCCGGGAGAGCGCTGGCGGCATCAGCGAATTGCTCGCAACGGACCATTGCTTCCATGGCCCGGCAATGCCGCTCGGTTTCCAACGCACCAACCATGGCCGAGGAGATTTTGAGGCTCAGGATTGCGTCCATGCTGGCGTCCGGATCGCGTTGGCACACGCCGTCCGATATCCGCAAAAACCTGGCCGGCAACATGGACAGATAGGTGGCAACGAACCGGTGAGCCGGTGCGGAATCCCCCAGCTCTTCAGCCAGGATCCGCACCCGCGACGGTTCCAGCGCAGGGAGTCCACAGGCTTCACTCACTGGTGGCAACCTGCGGCTCAATGGCGTCCTTCGCGGAGGTGTCGGTGGGGTTCTTGGTCCAGATGGAGGCCAGCATTCCGATGACCAGGATGGCCGGCGCGCCGTACATGAGGATGTTCAGGACGATCGGTTCGCGCAGGGCACGGATGGCATTGCCAACGTAAGGGATGGTGGCCACCTGCTTGTCGACGGTTTTGCCCTGCAGCGTGGCAATCCACGGGTCGATGCCGTTGTTGGCGTCGCCCTTGGTCTGGACAGCGACGCCACCATCCGCTGTGGTGGTGATTTCCGTGATGCGGTGCGTCTCCACCCGCTGGTCCTCAACGGGGATGTGATAAGTGATGATGTCGCCCACCTTGACGTCGTTGACGGGAGTCGGGACGGTGACCACCACGTCACCCGGATTGATCAGTGGCGACATCGATCCCGTGAGCATGGTGGACGTCTGGTAACCCAGGACGCGTGGGCCGATTGCCAGGAACACGAAGACCAGTGCGGCGATCACCAACAGGCCCACGCCCAGACCCTTGAAGGCCTTGCCGGCTACCCGGCGGAAGGTGCCGGCGGGCCGGGCGGCGGAGTCACCGGAACTCGCTGAGTCACCGGAAGTCTCGACGGCGGCAGGCTGGGCTACCGGGGAGGGCGCAGCCTCATTGGCAGGCTCACAACGGGGCGCAGCCTCAACGCTGGTGCGTGTGGCGGAACGCCGGCCGTGAAGGGCGGGGCTGGTGATGGTGCTCAGTGCGCTCATGTCTGGCGTTCCTTCCGGGGATTCGTTGTGACTTCAGTCTGTCGTGTGGATCTCAAGCCAGCATGCGGCCGAGCCTCAAGAGTTGATCAGGAAAGCCGCTGGGCCTGGTCGGGCAGGGGGGCGCCCGACCAGGCCCAGCGGTTGGAGGATTTCTTACTTGGTGGTTTCGGTGCGTTGGGTGCCGGTGAAGGCGAAGGCGATGGTGGAGGTGGCGCCTTGGAAGGTGTTGTCTGCTGTGGTGGGCAGGGTGGTGGTGACTTTGAGGTTGTCGGTTTTGGTGTTGGTCAGGGCGGTGAGGTTGTTCAGGGTTTTGTTCGCTGCGATGACGGGGCCGTTGGCCAGGACGGTGGTTTTGGTGCCGGCGCAGGTGTAGGGGGCTGCGGTTCCGGTCCAGGCAACAGAGCAGTTTTCGATGGTCAGTTGCAGGCCGTTGGTGGCGTCGGTGGTGAGCAGGGAGGCGGTGGTTCCGGCGTTGGTGGTGAGGGTGATGGTGTTCAGGTCTGAGTTGCCGGTGTTGGCCAGGGTGACGAGTTTTTCTACTTTGTCGCCGGGCAGGATGTTGGTGACGGGAACGTTCAGGGTGTTCGCAGCTCCGGGGGCGCCCAGGGCGATGGTGACCGTTCCTGCGGTGACGGCCTGGGAGGCGGAGGTGGAGGAGGTGAACGCGCCGTAGGTTCCCATGCCGGCGACGGCGGCTGCGGTGCCGACCAGTGCGATGGAGGCGAGGATTTTGCCGGAGGTGGTTTTGAGGCTGATGGCCATGGGGATCAGTGTCCTTTCAGTTGGCCACCGCTTCCGGCCGGCCTGTTCTTTGTGCCCTTGGGTGCCGGCCTGTGTGGCTGACAAGAACTACTTTCCCGGGACCGGATCAAGAACCACCACCACAAACCCACAACACTGACTCAGGATTGCTCAGGGTTCCCTCAAGGCGTTTCACAATTCACAGGCTCCTTATGAAACACTGCTTGATGCACATGACCAGGCGATGAGAGGGCAGTTCAATGCCGATGTGGTTGCAAGCGCTGATGTGGGGCACACTGGCCGGCGGGGCGCTGGTGCTTGGGGCCGGCATCGCCTGGATATGGAAGGTAGCGCCCAAAGTGGTGTCGACGGTCATGGCCTTCGGCGCCGGCGTGCTGATCTCGGCGTTGGCATTCGAACTGGTGGATGAGGCGGTCCAGGGCGGAGGCCTGCTTCCCACCGTACTGGGCTTCCTCCTGGGCGCCTTGATTTTTGTTGGCTCCAATGTGTTGTTGGCCCGTGCGGGCGCAAAGCACCGGAAGCGTTCAGGGGGCACCCAACCATCAGAGAAGGATTCACCGGGGAGCGGAACCGCCATTGCGGTAGGCGCCTTGATTGACGGGATTCCCGAATCTGTTGTCCTTGGCGTGGGCCTCCTGGCCGGTGGTGCCGTGAGCCCTGCCATGCTGGCAGCGGTGTTCATCTCCAACGTTCCGGAGGGCTTGTCCAGCACGGCAGGGATGAAGAAGTCCGGGCGCAGCCCCGCCTACGTTTTTGGAACCTGGAGTGGTATTGCCCTTTTCAGCGGTCTGGCGGCCCTCCTGGGTTACACCGCCTTGGAAAACGCACCGGAGACCGTCATCGCGTTCATTACGGCCATCGCTGCCGGTGGCATCCTGGCCATGCTTGCGGACACCATGATTCCCGAAGCATTCGAGGAGCATCACAACCTGACCGGGCTGACTGCCGCCGTCGGGTTCTTGAGCGCCTTCACCATTCACCACGTGGGCGGCTAGCCTCCAGGCACAAATCCCAGCACGACAAGGGTCAATGCCGTGGCTACTGCCATTGCCGCCGTGTTGGCAACCACCGGGTGGAAATCTCCCGGCAGCCGGGCTGCGATGAGGCGAGCCAGCGGTGGCGCCAGCACTGCCCCTAGAACAGCTCCGCCCACCACGCCAGTCCAGGAGCCGCCGTACATAAGGACCGCGGCCGGCGCCACCGAGACCACCGACGCGTAGGTGGCCGCCCAGCCGCCACGCCGGTACCACTTCCGCCAGAGCACGACGCCGATGGCTGAGGTCAGCGCCTGCGCGAACAGGATGTGCGGCAACAGGTGTGAGCCGTAGGCGGGCAAAGCCGGACTGAACGCCCACGCCACACATACGCCCAGCACCATGCCCAACGAGGCAACTTCATTGGCGATGAAATGAGTTTCCGTGAAATCCTTAAGGACCCGGCGCGCACCCCACCGGGCGTCGCCCAGGAGTGACAGTCGGACGCCCGACGACGGCTGATCAAGTTGTGCACGCGGTCCCGGCTTCTGCAGTTCGAGCCACGGTAGTCGCCGGGCCAGAAGGAAAGCGAGGCCGCACCCTGCGGACATGGCCAGGACGTTGGCCACAACGGGTGGGAGATCCAGCGGCGTCGAAACCGTAGCAATGAACACCAAGGCCAGGGGCGTGACGAATGCAGCACCCAGGACTGCCCCTGTAACGCAGGTTCGCCAGCCACCACCGTAGAGGATGACTATCGCGGGAGCCACGCTCACCAGAGGCACAAACGTCGGCTGCCATCCGCCGTCGAGCATCCAACCGAACGCCAGGTTGGACAGCAGCAGGCTCAGCACAGCGGAGGCCACCACCCATGGCCAGCGGCTGGTGCCGTCCCCCAGGGATCCTGCCCATCTGTGTCGGGCGGCGATGGCTGTCCAGGCAAAAAGCACACCGGCGATCAGGCCCGCCGCAGCCAGGGAGGACTTGTAGAACAACGGCTCCGTGAGGTCGCCAAGGACCCAGAGCAATGCCGGCACCGGAAAGCTGGCGGCGTCCCGGAGCCAGTCGCTGTAACT
This sequence comes from Paenarthrobacter ilicis, assembly GCF_016907545.1. Lineage (NCBI taxonomy): Bacteria > Bacillati > Actinomycetota > Actinomycetes > Micrococcales > Micrococcaceae > Paenarthrobacter > Paenarthrobacter ilicis. The sequence goes on from NZ_JAFBCD010000001.1 coordinate 3,790,831, forward strand.
GCCATCGAGGCCAGGAACACCCGGAGCAAAGGATCCTTGCGCAGCTGCCTCCCGGAGCGCTTCCAACAGGAGGGCCAGGAGTCCAACCATGGCTGCCACCCCCAAGGCGCCCAGGGCAATACCGACCAAACCGCGTTCTTGGTCAGGACCGGCAAGGTGCTGACCGACAAGACGCGTGCCGGGCCGCTCGGCCGGGAGGGGGACGGTGGACTGCGCTGTGTCCGAAGAGTGCATCGTTGGCCCTTCGCAAGCTGTATGGGTGACGAGGTGCAGCGTAACCGTGGCGTGGAAGTCTTCGGAAACCCGCCCCCTGGGGGCCGAATATGACCGGGAGAGCGGGCAGCTTTTACACCAAAAAGCCCGGCACTGCTGACTCAGTCAGCGGCGCCGGGCCCCAAGTTGTTCAGGCAGTTATGCCTTCTTGCGCGTCAGCAGGCCCCAGATGAAGAGGACTACCAGTGCGCCCACGATGGCCAGCAGCCAAGTGGACAGCGACCAGAACTCGTTGATGCCAACGTTGAACAGTGCACTGCCGATCCATCCACCCAGGATGGCACCTACGATGCCCAGCAGCAGGGTAGCGATCCAGCCGCCACCCTGACGGCCCGGCATGATGGCCTTGGCAATTGCGCCAGCGATCAAACCCAAAACAATCCAACCAATGAAACCCATTTTTAATCTCTCTTTCTTAGTCAGGACCCAGTTCGGTGCGAGGACGCGTTCCGCTATCGACCTTGTTGTTGGCTACCCGTCAAGCCGTCGGAGCAAACCGACAGCTTGGCTGGCAGATGGCCTACCGGCAGGATCGGGGTCGGTCATGGCATGAAGCACCATGGACCAGCGCCGCCGCACCGTGCCGGGGATTCGGGGTTCCCTGAGAGTCCTTGCAACCATGGACTCCAAGGGAGGGCCAGGAAAAGCCTTCGTTCCGGTCAGGCACTCAAGGGCAACCAGACCCAACGAATAGATGTCGCTGGCCGCAGTGGCCTCGCCTCCGCAGACTTCCTCGGGGCTGAGGTAGTGCGGGGTTCCGGACGACGACTCGGGCGCCGTGTGCCGTCCGCTGATGGCGATGCCGAAGTCAGTCAGTTTTGCCGTGCCGTGCCCGGTGGGATCGGCCGCAAGGTCCACCAGGATGTTGCCGGGCTTGACGTCGTTGTGTACCACTCCGCGGCGATGGATGTAGGCAAGTGACCGGGCGATGCCAGCCATCCACTCCGCCGTTTGCCCGGGCGAGGCAGCCTGCTCATGGAGGAACCACCGCAGGTCCCTGCCGCTGACCCTGTCCATGACCAGGTAGTTCCGGGCCGGCTCCGCAGCCGTTGGCTCCGTCATCCCGGCGTCGAGCACCCTGACAATGTTCTTGTGGCGCAGGGGACGGTGGATCTCCAGCTCCCTGCGGTAGGGAGCGCTCTTGGCCGGCTCTGTTGCCCTGAAAATCTTGACTGCTACGTCCCGGCTGGTCTTGAGATCGAAAGCCTCATGAACCGTGGCTTCGGACCCTCCACCCAGCTGGTCGCCCAGGCAGTAACGTTCTCCAAGCACCACATTGGCGCCTGCGGCCCCGCGATCAGCGCGGTCGGCCGTTGCATCCAGAAGAGTCATTGAAGGAGCATTTCCACGTCGGCGGCAGGGATGCCGGCAACTTCAGCCAACGCGTAGGGGTCGACGCCAGCCGCTGCAGCCTTGCCGAAAGCCAGTTCAAGAGTGTTCTGGGCAATTGTCAGTTCGTGCTCCAGGCTTTGGCGCCGCAGGGCGGCGATCCACACGGCGCTGACCGGGTCAACCGATTCGATGTCCATGCGGAAGCCGCACCCGCAGGCCCATTCCGGCCAGATGGGGTCAACAGTGACCCATTTCATGCTGTTGTAGGCAGGTCCTGCGGAGATGGCCATCTGCGAACCGCAATGAACAGGACCAGCAGGAATCGCCCGCTGGTGGGGAGCAACTCCGGCATGAAGGTCTTCGACTACCTGGCCGGCGTTGGACAGGGAGCGGACAGGTGTGGAGCTGGGTTCACGCAGTTCGACGGTCATCGACTTCCACACATTCACTAGTAAGTAGCTTGGCTATCTAGTTATATGTGTACTTAGTACTTTTTGTCCAGTTTGCATTTCGGCGGGAAATCAAGATGAGGCACCGACGCCCTGCCCAGGCCGCTAGGGCGCGCCCACGCTGTCGATCGCTTTGCGCATCCGCCGGAGGAAATCCACGACGACGGCCGCATCATCGCCGTCCAGGGTTTCTGCAACCTCCATCATGCGGGAGTGCATATCGCCCAGAGTGCTCCGGACCTCCTGTTCGGAGCCCGAGGTGGGCTTCAAAATGAGGGCCCGGCGATCAGTGGGATGCGGCTCCCGCGTGACGAAGCCCGAACGGACCAGCCTGTCCACCAGCGATGTCATGGATGCCGAGGTGATGCCCAGGTTAACTGCAAGCTCCTTGGGGCCAACTTCCCGGCCCCCGCGCTTGGCCTCCAGGAGATAACGCAGCGCAGCCAGGTCCGTTTCACCCATGCCCATGGAAGCGCGTGTGCGGCGGCGCATCTCAGCTTCCGCCGAACGGTAGTCCCTCAGCGCGTTCAGCACATCCACAGCCCCCATCTGTTTGCGGCTCTCCAGCCGGTACCAGTAACCCTGTCGCTCCGCTTGGCTTGTCATCACCGTTCCTTTGGTAGACGTGTATCACGGTTGTCTAACCAAATAAGCATAGATGAATACTTGAAATCACGCAGCCAATGCCCTAAAGGACCGTCGGTCAGCGCACTCGCCAGCGCCTCCAAAGAGCCGGTGCCACCACTACGGCAACACCCACCACCGCGCCAATAACGGTCTCAATGATGCGATCCCTCAGGAGTAACCCCGGATCCACGGGAGCCGCCAGAAGCGTGGCAATGAGCGCCAGCGGCGTCACGAAAAGCTGGGCCACAAAGTACTGCCTGGCAATAAACATCTCCGCGCCGAACTGGCAGGCGGCTATCACCAGCACCATCACCCAGGGCGCAGGGTTCAGCCACAGAATGCCGGCCAAGAGCACCAGGCCCGCCACTGTCCCCACAATTCTTTGGATGCCCCGGCTCACACGATGGCGCGTTGAGTGGCCTACCAGCGGCACCACCGCGGCAACCATTGCCCAGTACGTGTGCCCGAAGCCCAAACGCTCCCCCACCAGGGTGGCAATGGTCCCGGCCAGCCCTGCGGCGATCAAGTAGCCACCGCCTTCCAGCCAGATGGCCCTGAGTTCGGCAGGAGTGTGGCGGATGGGCGGGGGACGCTTCCACGGAGTACGGTGGCTCTTCGCCACCCGCGCCGACATTCCTATCAGGAGGCACAACCCGGTGGTCAGCACGGCCACCAGCATCCCTTCCCAGAGCGGCGGTTGCGCAGGAATGGAGGCGATGGCCGCGAACGCAAAGATGTGAAACAGGGAACCGCCCGGACGGAGCCGCCACAACGCCACCACCACTGAACATGCACCGGCCACCACGGTGGTTGCCGCAGTCAGGAGCCACGAATATGCGGTGCTGTCCAGCCCCCAGAGGTGTTCTGCGCGTGCCAGCAGGGTGGCGCAGAGAATGATGAAAAGCATGAAGGTACCGGCTCGCAGCTGGCTGCGGAACCGGACGCTGTGGGGCTCGTTGCGCCCATAGATGCCGGTGAACGCCCCGAACGAGGCAAACACCGCAAGGTCCAGGCGCCCCAGGACCGCAAGCGTAATCAGCGGAACGAACACCCCAATAGCGCAGCGGAGGGCGGGATGGTGGTCCTTGTTTCCCGGGCCCATGGTGAACAGTTCCGCTACAGCCTTCAAGGGGCGGCTCGCCTTTCGTCGCAGATTCAAACGTACGACGACGGCGCTGGCGTCCTTTCCTAGGTTACGCTCCAGCCGCCGGGCTGCTCCGGGATAAGGGACAGATAGTGCGCGGCATCACCCTCCGCGCGCTTAACCCAACCCGGTCGACGTCACCGGAGAGTCCTGCCACGTGAAGGTTCCAGTGGGGCGGCGGTCTTAGTGGTGGGCGGCGGCGAGGATGGTGGAGGCTTCCTGGCGGGTGGTGCCGGAGGATTCGATGTGGGCCAGGGCTTCGGGGATGTCCCAGCCCTTTTTCCGCATCGCGGTGGCCCACAACCGCCCGGCCCGGTACGAGGAACGCACCAACGGTCCGGACATGACGCCCAGGAAACCGATCTCCTCGGCCTCGTGCTGGAGGTCCACGAATTCCTGGGGTTTGACCCACCGGTCCACGGGCAGGTGCCGCTCGGACGGGCGCAGGTACTGGGTGATCGTGATCAGGTCACACCCGGCCCCGTGCAGATCCCGCAACGCCTCGGAGATCTCCTCACGGGTCTCACCCATGCCCAGGATCAGGTTGGACTTGGTGACCATCCCCAAATCCCTGCCCTGGGTGATGACATCCAAGGACCGCTCGTACCGGAACGCCGGCCGGATCCGCTTGAAAATCCTCGGCACGGTCTCCACGTTATGCGCGAACACCTCAGGCTTGGACTCGCAGATCGCCGCGATGTGCTCAGGCTTGCCGGAAAAGTCAGGGATCAACAACTCCACCCCGGTGCCCGGGTTCAGCTCATGGATCTTCCGGACCGTTTCGGCGTACAACCACACGCCCTCATCTTCCAGATCATCCCGGGCCACCCCGGTGACCGTGGCGTACCGCAACTGCATCGCCTGGACACTGCGGGCCACCTTCGTGGGCTCGAACCTGTCCACCGGCGAAGGCTTCCCGGTATCGATCTGACAGAAATCACAGCGCCGGGTGCACTCGGACCCGCCGATCAGGAACGTCGCTTCCTTATCTTCCCAACACTCAAAAATGTTCGGGCACCCGGCCTCCTCACACACCGTGTGCAGGCCTTCCTTCTTCACCAAGTTCTTCAACTGAACAAACTCAGGCCCCATCTGGACCTTCGCCTTGATCCACTCAGGCTTCCGCTCAACAGGTACCGCCGCGTTACGCTGCTCAACACGCAGCAACTTACGGCCTTCAGGTGCAAGAGTCACTGGACTTCTTTCATAGAGCTGGTGGCACACCGTTGATCGGGGGCCGGTGGCCGGGGCCCTGCGGATCATGCCGTGTAACGGAACAATCCGCAGGGTGACCCTGGAATGGGTTCAGCTGAGGTTGGCTGTACCGGGGTAAAGCGGGTGCGCAGCGGCGAGTGCCTCCACGCGGTGACGGAGCCCGGAAAGGTCCGTTCCGGCGTCGGCGATCAATGCTTCGGCGATGATGTCCGCCACCTCGCGGAAGGCCGCTTCGCCGAACCCGCGCGTAGCGAGGGCCGGGGTGCCGATGCGGAGGCCGGAGGTAACCATGGGTGGGCGCGGATCGAAGGGGACCGCGTTGCGGTTGACGGTGATGTCGATCGCGGCGAGGCGGTCCTCGGCTTGCTGGCCGTCGAGCCCGCAGTTGCGCAGGTCCACCAACACCAAGTGAACGTCAGTTCCGCCGGACACCACGGCGATACCCTTGGCTGCCACATCGTCCTGGACCAAGCGCTCGGCGAGGATCCGGGAACCGGCCAGGACGCGTTCCTGGCGTTCACGGAATTCCTCCGAGGCAGCGATTTTGAACGCCACGGCCTTGCCCGCGATCACGTGCTCCAGCGGTCCGCCCTGCTGGCCCGGGAACACCGCCGAGTTGATCTTCTTGGCGATGTCGGCGTCGTTGGAGAGGATGATGCCGCCGCGCGGACCGGCGAGGGTCTTGTGGGTGGTGGACGTGGTGACGTGCGCGTGCGGGACGGGCGAGGGGTGCAGCCCGGCGGCCACCAGGCCAGCGAAGTGGGCCATGTCCACCATCAAGTACGCGCCTACCGAGTCCGCGATCCTGCGGAATTCCGCGAAGTCCAGCTGCCGCGCATAGGCGGACCAGCCAGCCACGATCAGGGCGGGCTTATGCTCCCGGGCCAAAGCCTCAACCTCGGCCATGTCCACGGTGTGCGTATCCTCGCGCACCCCGTACGGGACCACGTTGTAGAGCTTGCCGGAGAAGTTGATGCGCATGCCGTGCGTCAGGTGCCCGCCGTGGGCGAGGTTCAAACCCATGATGGTGTCGCCGGGCTTGATCAGCGCGTGCATCACCGAGGCGTTGGCCTGCGCTCCGGAGTGCGGCTGCACGTTCGCGTACCCGGCCCCGAACAAGGACTTCAAGCGGTCGATCGCGAGCTGCTCCACCACATCCACGTGTTCGCAGCCACCGTAGTAACGCTTCCCCGGGTAGCCCTCGGCGTACTTGTTGGTCAGCACCGAACCCTGTGCCTGCATCACGGCAACCGCAGTGTGGTTCTCCGAGGCGATCATTTCCAAGCCATCGCGCTGGCGGCCCAGTTCGTCGTCGATCTTCGCCGCGATCTCCGGATCCAGCTCGGACAGCGGGGCATTCAACGACCCCGACACAACCTGCTGGTAATGGTTCAACGTTTCAGCGTTCACAGTTCTCCTCCATTGGTTGCTGCATAATCTTCAGCGCTCATCAGCGGCCCTTCGTCGGTGGCAGCCACCTTGAACAGCCAGCCCGCACCGTAGGGATCGTTGTTGATGAGTGCGGGGTCGCTGACAACAGCGTCATTGATCCCAGTCACCTCACCGGTCACGGGCGAGTACAGATCGGATACCGATTTAGTGGATTCAACCTCACCGCAGGTCGCCCCCGCGGTCACAGAAGAACCAATCTCGGGCAGGTCCACGTACACAATGTCCCCCAGGGCGTCGGCGGCCACCGCAGAGATACCGATCCCCACGGGACCGTCCCCCTCAGCGGGGGCAACCCATTCATGCTCGGCCGAGTACTTCAGCCCGGCAACTACTTTGCTCATTTCGTTCCTGTCTTCTGGTTCGCTTGTTTTTGGCGCCGATAAAACGGCAGCTGGACGACTTCGAACGGTTCGGCCTTGCCGCGCAGATCCACTTCAACGGTGGTGCCCGGGGCAGAATGCTCGACGTCGACGTACGCCAAAGCGATCGGGTATCCCAGCGTGGGGCTTGGCTGCCCGGAGGTCACCTCACCGATCAGGGAACCGTTCTTCAGGACCGCGTAATGCGAACGGGCGGCACGACGGCCAACACCCTTCAAGCCCACGAGCTTCTGCCCCAGTGCAGAGCCGACACCTGCTGCTTTGATCGCGGCCAGCGCATCCTTGCCAATGAAGTCACTGTCCTTGGTCAGTGACACCACCGAACCCAGGCCCGCCGTGTAGGCATTGATGTGCCGGGTCAGTTCGTTGCCATACAGCGGCATGCCCGCCTCCAGGCGCAGCGAATCACGGGCAGCGAGGCCTGCGGGGATCAGGCCGTGGCCCTCCCCGGCCCCAAGCAGCGCTTCCCAGAGACGTGGAGCATCCACGGCGGAGAGGTAGATCTCGAACCCGTCCTCGCCGGTATACCCCGTCCGTGCCACGAGCAGGTGCTGCGGCCCGCCGTCGAACGTCAGCGGAACCTCAACCGCAGCGTAGTACTTCAGCTCCCGCACCAAACCGTGGTCTTCTTCCGGGACCAGCGCCAGCAGAATCGCTTCCGCGGCAGGCCCCTGCACTGCGATCAGGGACGTTTCAGCAGAGGCATCTTCGACCATGACATCGAACCCTGCCGCGCGCTCCTGCAAGGCCGCGGCCACCGCAGCTGCATTGCCTGCGTTGGGGACCACCAGGTACTTGTCCACGCTTTCCTGGGGAGAAGGCCTGCGGTAGGTGATCAGATCGTCAATGATGCCGCCATCGGCATTGCAGATCAGGGAGTACTTGGCCTTGCCCACCGGGATCCCGGACAGTTTGCCCGCCAAGGCGTAGTCCAGGAACGCGGCAGCGTCGGGGCCGGTGACCCAGACTTCACCCATATGGGAGAGGTCAAAGAGGCCGGCTGATTTACGGACTGCGTGGTGTTCGGCGAGTTCGGACTCGTATTTAAGGGGCATCTGCCAGCCACCGAAGTCAGTGAAGGAGGCGTTGGCTTTTTTGTGCTGTTCGTACAGAGCTGTGTACTTGCCGGATTGCTGCCCGTCCGGGGCTGCTGCCAGCGCGGCGTCGTGCGCCGATAAGCCGCTCCGCGGGTGATGTGATTGAACGGTCACAAGGAACTCCATGATTCAGGCGCCTGCTTAAGCGCCACGATTGCGTGGGTTCCTCCCCGCTCTGTATTGGACCTGAGAGATTCCGCAGGGATGGTTTCCTGCTTGCACCGTCGGTGAGCCCGGTGACCCGGACTGCTTTCCAGAGTTGCCTACCCGCGGCGGTACATGGGCCTGAGAGATTCCTGGGGAGGATTTGCTCCTACGGCGCCTGACTGGATGTACCGGCAGGACTCTCCCGCCGCAGATCAAAAGCGTTGCATCACACTGGGTGACACGCTTCACACCATAACGGCTCCGCTCGAACAAGTCCAAAAACCATCCCTCCATCACATCCCACCCCCAATTCCCCATCCCTCCATCACATCCCGGCCTTAAACCCGAAACGCGGGGATGGTAGTTTGATGTCTGCTGAGGCAGACACCCGCACCCAAATCGGAGGACCATCCATGTTTAAGGGTTTCAAGGACTTTATTCTTCGCGGCAACGTGATCGAACTGGCGATCGCCGTTGTCATCGGCAGCGCTTTCACCGCGCTTGTTGCTGCTTTCACCAACAACATCATCAACCCCGTGATCGCCGCCGCCGGTGGCATGAACGCCGATGGACTCGGTTTCAAGATCTGGGACAACAACCCCGCTACGTTCGTCAACTTCGGCGCCGTCATCACCGCGCTGGTGACGTTTGTGATCACTGCGGCCGTGGTCTACTTCATCTTCGTAGCGCCCATGAACAAGATCAACTCCCTGGTCAAGGACCGCCTGGCCACCGAGGAACCCGAAGAAGAGCCGCTGCCGGCGGACACTGCTTTGCTGGCCGAGATCCGCGATCTCCTCAAAGCACAGGCAGCCGCCCGCGACTCCGGCGTTGTTCCCAACCCGGACAACGGCACCCTCCGTTAGGACTGCGGCGCGACTGCGCACCCTGAAAGCCCGGCGTTCTCACCTTGAGGACGCCGGGCTTTTGGGTTCAAAAAGGCGCCGGGCTTTGAACCGGGCTGGTCCTCAACCAACCAGCTGGATCCACAGACCCACACCGCGTTCCTTGACCACCATCCGGCGCTCCACAGCTCCCCGTTGGACCAGCCATAAAACGTCACCATCAGCAGTCACCGCGTCAACCACTCCTTGGTCCACCACGTGGTTGCCATGCCAGATCTGGACGGTATGGCCCACCAAGGACCTCCAGTTGGTCACCCGTTTTCCCTGCAGGGGCTCGAGCCTGATTCCGAACAGCGGCTCTCTTCTGTTGTAGTGCACCCGTTTGCTCCTCGCTGCCGGACCTCACACTTCCTTTAAAGGACAGGTGCCTGCGGCGGGCCGGACATGACGCTATTAACCAGACGGCGTGGGGAGGCATTGGTCACAGCACCGCAGCTGCCACACCCGGGGCTGCTTCTCCGTGGGGGTGTGGGGGTTCAGTTCAGCGCCTTCACCGCTCCCAGAACTTTGGTCAGCGAATCCTTGGCATCGCCGAACAGCAACGTGGTGTGCGGTTCATGAAGCAGCTCATTCTCGATCCCGGCGAATCCCGGGCGCATGGACCGCTTGAGGAACACCACTTGGCGGGCGTCGGCGACCTCCAGGATGGGCATCCCGTAGATGGGCGAACCGGAGGTGGTTTTGGCCGCAGGATTTACGACGTCGTTGGCGCCCACTACCAGCGCGACGTCGGTGGTCTTGAAGTCCGCATTGATGTCGCTCATTTCCTTCAGCGACTCGTACGGAACGTTGGCTTCGGCCAAGAGGACATTCATGTGCCCCGGCATGCGGCCGGCCACAGGATGGATGGCGAAGTCCACCTCGATCCCCCGGGCTTCCAACGTGGCTGCCAGTTCCGCGGCCGTATGCTGGCCCTGTGCCACAGCAAGTCCGTAGCCGGGGACGATGATCACACGCTGCGCGTAGCCGAGCAGCACCGCAACATCCTCGGCGCTGGAGGAACGGACCGGCCTGCTGCTCACTTCCGTGGACCCGGCCGTGCTGCCGCCTTTGAAGGCCCCGAACATAATGCCTGCCACGCTTCGGCCCATGGCGGCGGCCATGGCACGGGTCAGGATGGTGCCGGACGCTCCCACCAATGTCCCTGCCACCAGCAGCAATACGTTGCCCAGCACCAGTCCCGAGGCAGCCACGGCCAATCCGGTGAAGGCATTCAGCAGCGAGATCACGATCGGAACGTCGGCCCCACCCACCGGGAGGACCAGGAAGATACCGGCGCCTAGCCCCAGGAGCATTAAGACACCCGCCAAGACAAGCGAGCCGTTCAGGATCACCAGGACACCGGCCGCCACCGCCGCCAGCAGGACCACTCCCATGAGCACCGGCAGCCCGGGAAAGGTGACGGGCCGGGTAGTCATGAGCCCTTGCAGCTTGGCAAAGGTCACCGCCGAACCGGCGAAGGACACCGCGCCCACCAGCAACGTGAATACGATCGCCACACGAACCCACGTGTCCGCCGAGTGGGGAAGTTCCAGCAGCGCCACCAGAGCCGCTGCTCCACCGCCCACGCCGTTGAACAGGGCCACGAGCTGCGGCATCTGAGTCATCTGCACCCTGCGTGCCACCGGCGCCGCGACGGCCGAGCCCAACGCCATGGCCGCAAGAATCCACGGGATGTTGTCCAGCTTTACGGACAGGAACACTGTGGCAATGGCCAGCAAAGCACCGAACGCCCCCAGGAGATTTCCGCGCCGGGCAGTACGCGGCGAATTCAAGCCCCTCAGGGCCAAAATGAAGCACGACGCCGCCACCAGATACAACAGCGCCGTCCACGTTGGGGAAAGGAGTGTCACCGTCGCCCCTCCTCGCCGGAAGCAGGGGCCTGGCCCTGCTTGACTGACGGTGTGGCGGCTTCAGCGTTCGACGGCGGCTGTTGCCTTCCGCGGAACATCTCCAGCATGCGGTCGGTCACCACAAAGCCGCCCACGAGGTTGGCGGTGGCAAGGACAACAGCCAACAGCGCAACAACCAGCACCCACGGATCGTGTGCCTGCCCGGCCACGATGATGGCCCCCACCAGGATGATGCCGTGGATGGCGTTGGCTCCGGACATGAGCGGCGTATGGAGGGTGCTGGATACCTTGCTGACCACCTCAAAACCCACGAAGACGGCCAGCACCGTGATGGTCAGGAGACTGACGCCGTCCATCAGCCCGCTCCTTCCACGGGAACGGATTGCTGGTGGGCTGGCCCGGGATCGCCGGCGAGGGCCGCTAGTGCTTCCGCTGTGGGCGCGTGGACCACCTTGCCGTTGTGGGTCAGGCAGGTCCCGGACACCACCTCATCATCAAAGTCGGGGGCCACCACGCCATCCCGGGTCATGAGCGCCAGCAGGTTGGCAACGTTCTTGGCGTAAAGGCGCGATGCATCCGCTGCCATGGCCGATGCCGGATCCTTGAGTCCCACCACCGTGACACTGCCAAAACCTCCGCTGGCCGGGACTGAAATCTCTTGTCCGGGGATGCTTCCCTCTACGTTGCCTCCCGACTCCGCGGCGAGGTCAATGACCACGGAGCCCGCTTTCATGCCCTGCACCATGTCCCGGCTGACCAGGGCCGGGGCCCTCCTGCCAGGAACGGCCGCGGTGGTGATCAGCACGTCCGACTGGGCAACGTGCGGCGCCAGCAGTGCCCGTTGCAGCGCTCCCCTGTCCGCGCTCAGTTCGCGGGCGTAACCGCCGCTGGCTTCCGCCGTTTCCAGGTCCAGCTTGATGAACGTTCCACCCATGGACGCCACCTCATCTGCGGACGCCGGCCGGATGTCGTTGGCGGACACCCGCGCCCCGAGTCTCTTGGCTGTACCAATGGCCTGCAATCCGGCCACCCCTGCACCCAGCACCAACACCCTGGCCGGCGGGACCGTCCCGGCCGCCGTCATGTACAGGGGAAAGAACCGGGGCAGGCGAATGGCCGCCTCAAGAACGCAGCGATACCCGGCCACCAAAGCTTGCGAGGTGAGCGCGTCCATGGACTGCGCCCGGGAGATGCGGGGCACCAGCTCCATGGCAAACGCCGTGATTCCGCCGGCGGCGAGCGCCTGGACGGTAGCCGGCTCCGACGACGGCGACCCGAACCCGATGGACACTGCACCGCGGCGGAGGGCGGCCGCCGTCGAACGTTCCATGGGGCGCACGTGGCAGAAAACATCAAGGGAGCCGAGGTCCAAGGCCGCCACCACCGTGGCCCCTGCGTCCCGGTATTCCTGGTCGCTGTGACCGGCAGCGGAGCCTGCGCCGGATTGAATCTCGACATCGAGCCCCAGTGCGGTCAATTGCCGGACAGTTTCCGGCGTGGCGGCCACCCGCGACTCGCCCTCGAGTACCTCGCGTGCAACGCCTGCTTTCACCTGCCGCTCCTCTCCGGAACAGACCAGAACGTGGTTGCCACGAGTTTATGCACGCGGACGGGGCAGCGATAGGTACCGCGAGGTTTGAAAATGTTCGAATCATGGAATTCGACGGCGGGCGGACGGACCATGGATGGCAGGTGCCCTGAACGTGTCCGGAACGTCTCGGAAGCTACCACCCCCTGGACCCCCCCAACGGGATACTCAATGAGGAGACCTTCCATGTCCTTTTCCCTGAATCGCCGTCAGCTGCTTCAGACCGGCGGAATGGCCGGACTGGCCGCCGCGTTCGCTTCGATGTCCGCTGGCGCAGCCAACGCTGCCAAGCCTTTGACCGCTTCCGGGCCCCTGATCACTGACTTGGGGCCCGCCGTCGTGCAGTTCTCCCTCATGAGTTCACTCCTGGTGGGCGACACCGTGTACATCGGATCCCGCAACCTTAATCCCGTGCGGATCATCGGCTACCACCTTCCGACCGGACGGGTGACGTCGCGGACGGACCTGGGCTCGGGCTACAGCATCCAGGCCCTGGCCGCAGATCCCAGCGGGCGGTACCTCTACGCCGGCGTGCTCCGCGACGGCATGGACGGCCAACCGAACATCTACCGCTGGGACCTCAACACTCCGGCCTCCCCGGCTGTGGGTGTTGGCCAAACGGGTGACCGCGATATCAGGGCGCTCGCCGTGGCCCCTGACGGCAGGGTGTACGCGGCCGGCGGCGGACTCACCACCAACGCCCCGTCCCTGTGGGAATACGATCCCGCCACCAACGCAACCACCAGCTGGGGCATCCCGGACCCGGGGGCCACGATCGCCCAGGCCGTTGCCGCGACGGCAGCCTACGTGTATTTCGGCACCGGCAGCACGCTCGGTGGTGGCAACGGTTCAAGCCCTGGCCGCTTGTTCGCGTTCGACCGGACCACCAAGGCTTTCACCAACATCCTCCCGGCCGAGGTTGCAGCAGGGGTTTCCGTGACCTCGCTCAGCGTGTTGGACGGCCAGCTCGGCGTCGGAGTGAAGGGCCCGGGCAAGTCCGTGCTGATCAGCCTGACGGACCACACCAAGTACACCATCATCGCCAAGACAGGTGTCATGTTCCGGCAGCTGGGGAACCAGGTCTTCTTCGTGAAGGAACCCGGTGTCTGGTCCTACAACATGGCCACCAAAAAGATCACCCAGATCCTCACGGAGGACGTTGGCGCCATGTGGGGCCTGGATGTCTACGGCAGTAAGGCGTTGACCGTTTCCTCCTACGATGTCATCGAGATCGACCCCGTGGCCAAGACCGCCGTGAAACACGATCTGGCCGATGCCGGGGCGCCGGGCGGGCCGCAGCAGTGCATGGGCCTCGCCGCCGGCGCTGGAGACATTTACGTGGGCGGAACAGGCGTGATCGCCAGGCACCAACCAGCAATCTCCCAGGTGTCCTACCTGCGGGCCACCGGTGAAGCAAAGGACGCCGTGGTGGTGGGCGGGGTCCTTTTCACGGGCCAGTACAACTCCCGCGGCATCCTCTCGTACGATCCCGCCACGGGCCAACTCCCCCATCAGGTGGCAGCACTCCCGGCCGGTCAGAACCGTCCGTTGGATGTCTGTTGGGACACGGTCAACAGCCTGGTGATCGCCGGTGCCCAGAATGACACCGGTGGTGGTGGCTGTTTCGCCGCCTACAACCCGGCCACCGCCCAAGTGGTCACCACCGTGAACCCGATCGATACCCTCCAGATGGTCCGCGCCGTGGCCACCCGCCAAGGAACGGCCTACCTGGGCGGCGACAACATCTACCCCGACGGCCCCCGGAGCACGGTGGTGGCCTGGGATCCTGTGGCGAATCAGGAGTTGTGGCGGCTGGATCCCGGCCAATCCGCGGGAATCGCTGCCCTGGCCGTGCAGGGCAAGTACCTCTACGGCATGTCCCGGCGGGCGGCGGGCCTCTTCGTCATCGACCTTGAAACCCGGCAGGTGGTCCACCGCGGCGACCTCAGCAGTGTGTGCACCGACTTCGGCGCCCTCCAGGTGAGCCGCGGGATCGTGTACGGCGTTTCCGACACCACTGTTTTCCGCATCGACCCCATGACCTTCGCTGTGTCAGTGGTGGTGGCCGGCATCAACGGCGGCTGGTACAGCGGCCCCCACATCACCGCGGACGAGGACGGCCTCCTGTACACGCTGCGGGGGCCCAACCTGGTCCGGATCGACGATCAACAGGCGATGCAGGCGCTGCGGAAAGCGAACTGATCCCGTCGGTTCGGTGGGCGCCGGGTTGCGGTCAGGCTGTCCTGGCCGGCCGCAACCCTCCGGGCTGTGATCCTTCGGGCTGTGAGTCCCGGGCCGAGAACAACCCGTCCAACACGGAGCACGCCGCGCCCCGTGCCACAGCAGCCCGGTCGGTCGTGACCGTATCAATCCCAGGAGCCGGAGTGCCCACATGACGAAATTGCCCCAGGAAAGCCGTTGCGGCCTGCTCCGGAAGGCTGCCCATCCTGGCCTCGGGCGCGAACCCCACCATCACACGTTCCGGCCCCAAAACCTTGGCGATATTCGCCATACCGGTACCCAAGTGCACGGCGGCGTCGGCAATCAGTTCGCCGTCGAGGTCAGGCATGACCCCGCGGTCTTCGCCCGTCCGCAACAGTTCCTGCTGCATTCCCCACAGGCTGGCGCGGGTTTCCAGGCAGTCATCCGCACCGCAGTGGCACGGCCGGGCAGGGCCGCCGCCAGTCAAGGAACGGGTGTGGGCGAAGCCGCCTGCAGCGCCGTTGAAGCCCCGTTGGATACGGCCTTCAACCACCACTGCGGACCCCAGACTGGTGCCGACGCTGATGACCAACAGGTCGCGGCCGGCGAAAGAACCGTCGAAGAGGAGTCCGCGGGCGTAGGCGTTGACGTAGCTGTCGATGACGACGGGCAAGCCGTTGGCCTGTTCCAGGATGCCTTGGAACGGGACATCGGCCCAGTCCATGGCCCCGCTGTGCTGCACCGTCCCGCCGGTTTGGTCCACGACTCCGGAGACCGCAACGCCCACACCTATGAGCTTGGCAGTGTTGGTCCCGGCCGCGGTTGCGACCGCCAGGGCCACGGCTTCCGCAGCAGCGTGGGGCTGCGTCGAATCAAGTGGCTCGGTATGCGAGGCCACCGCGCCACCGCGCAAATCTACGACGACGGCGAGAGCCTCCGTGGCGGACAGCCGCACCCCCGCGGCGAAGACACCCTCGCGGCCAAGCTCCAGCAACCGTGCAGGACGGCCGCCTGTGCCGCGCTCGATCTCCGTTTCCACCAGGAGCTGTTGCTGCAGGAGCTTATTGGTGATCCCCGTGATACTGGCCGGGCTGAGCCCTGTTTGCCCAGCGATGGCCGCCCGCGAAACCGGTGCCATGGTGCGCACGACATCGAGCACCAAGGCCTCATTGATCTCGCGGATCAGTGCCTTGCTTCCTGCGCGGGGCTTCATTGCACGCTTCTCCTGGGTTGGTGCCAACGTGGGCCTTTCCCATTCTGGCATCGGTGCCACGCGGGACGGTCATCCAGTCGACTTTTAGTTAGTTTAGTCATTGACAAAACTAATACGCAATCAGTACCGTCAACCGCATGAACTCCACCAGCGCCGTTGAACAGCCGCCTGCTCTCCGGATCCTCCTCAGCATTCCCGACGCCGAATTCAGCCCATTCTTCCCGGCATCAACACTGGCTGCGCTCCACGAACTCGGCGAGGTGACGGTGGTGGCGCCCGCAGACCTCCAATCCCCCCGGGCATTCGCCAAGGCTGCAGGAGATGCCGAAGTCGCCATCACTGCCTGGGGCTTTCCACGCCTTGATGCCGGGCGCCTTGCACTGGCTCCGAAACTCCGCTGCGTCCTGCACGCAGCCTCCTCGGTGCACTTCCTGGTCAGCGACGCCTTCTGGGAGGCCGGCATCCCCATCTCGCAGTCCGGAGCGGCGATGGCACCTGCCGTCGCAGAGCACTCCCTCACCTTCACGCTGGTCCTTCTGCGCCGGATCGAACGCCTCGACCACAGCCTCCGCTCCGGTGCCATGTGGGACGAAGCCCGCACAGTGAGGCGTGCCAGGGAAATTTCCGGCGCCACAATCGGAGTGGTGGGCGCTTCGCGGACGGGCCGCAGGTACATCGAGGCGTGCATGGCCTTGGGCGCAGAGATCAGCATCTATGATCCCTACCTTGCGCCGGGCGACCCGCTGGCCTCCCGCTCCACCACGCTGGAGGCACTGTTCGCCGGAAGCGACGTGGTGGCGGTCCATGCGCCGGACACCCCTGAAACTCGAGGCCTCATCGGCGAAGATCAGCTGGCACTCCTCAAAGATGGCGCCGCCTTCGTCAATACCGCCCGCTCAACCGTCGTGGACATGGATGCGCTGTACGCCGCGGTGTCCTCCGGCCGCATCGACGCCGCCTTGGATGTCTTTGATGACGAGCCATTGCCCGCCGATGACCGTTGGCGGCACTTGCCCAATGCCCTCCTCACCCCGCACATCGCGGGCGCCACCGTGGAATCCCGGCGGAGGGCCGGGCTGATCGTGGTGGACGAGCTTCGCCGCTTCCTCGCCAACCAGCCGATGGAACACGCCATAACCCGCACTGACCTGGAGAGGATGGGGTAGTTCATGCGCAACATCCTTCTTTTGCATTGCCACGACCTGGGGCGGTTCCTGGGAAGCTACGGGGTGGATACCGT
Organism: Paenarthrobacter ilicis; assembly: GCF_016907545.1. NCBI lineage: Bacteria > Bacillati > Actinomycetota > Actinomycetes > Micrococcales > Micrococcaceae > Paenarthrobacter > Paenarthrobacter ilicis. The sequence goes on from NZ_JAFBCD010000001.1 coordinate 3,807,948, forward strand.
CTCTACTCCCCACCTTGATGCTTTGGCGGACGAATCCGCGTTGTTCGAGCAGGCCTTTGCCACGGCACCGCACTGCAGCCCTGCGCGCGCCTCACTGTTTACCGGCACATACCCCCAAAACAACGGAGTCCTGGGCCTGACGCATGATCCTTTCGGCTGGGACCTCAAGGAACCAAGCATCCACATTGCCCACCGTCTCAAGTCCGTGGGGTATCGCACCGAGCTGGTGGGGGTGCAGCACGAATCACGGGTCCTGCCCGATGATGTGGTGGCTGCCAGGCTCGGGTTCGACCAGGTCCGCACGGGAGGTGCGCGTGACGTCGTCGTCAGCCGCGCGGCTGATGCCCTCCAAAGGATGGCCGCGGGCACCAGGCCTTTCTACCTCCAGGTGGGCTTCACCGAGCCGCACCGCGTTCCATCTCCGCACGACCGCCCGGGTGTCATGGGCTTCCTGGCCGACGGCGTCACGCCGGACGCGTCTCGCGGACACAATATCCCCCCGCACCTGCTGGACGATTCCGGGTCCAGGGAGGAAATCGCGGAGCTCCAGGGCGCGGTCAAGCACATGGACGAAGGCGTCGGCCGCATTCTGGCCGAGCTCGAAGCCCTGGGCCTCCGCGACACAACCGCGGTGTTGTTCACCACCGACCACGGTCTCGCACTGCCGCGCGCCAAATGCACCCTGTACGACGCCGGACTGGAAGTTGCGCTGATGCTGCGCCTTCCGGGGAACCCGGCATGGCCCGGGAAACGGATAGAGGACATCGTCAGCCATGTGGACGTGCTGCCAACATTGCTGGACGTGTCCGGGCTCCAGCAGCCGGAGGACCTCCCCGGTACAAGCCTCAGGGCCGCGGTGGAACGCGGCGAATCCGTCCGCGAACACTGCTTCAGCCAGTTGACGTTCCATACCTATTACGACCCCAAACGCTCGGTACGGACCACCACGCACAAGTTGATCGTCAATTTCTCCAACGCACCCCGCGCCATGGACCCCACCCAATCGTGGGTCCACCGCAGCCTTCCCGTGGACCTGGGCGGTCCGACCATTGGCACCAGCCCGGCCCTGGAACTCTATGACCTGGCGTCAGACCCCGCGGAACTGGACAACGTGGCAGAAAACCCAGCCCATGCCCACACCCTGCGGGAACTGTCCGCGGCGCTCTTCGCCTGGATGCAGGACACTGACGATCCCCTTCTGGAGCCGGCCCCCACCTTGGCCGCACGCCACAGCCTTGTCCTCAAGCATCTCCAAGACGCCAGCCTCACCCCCAGCAGAAAGTAACCTCACCATGTTCACACAAAAACTGCGCCGGCCCGCAGCCTTGGCTGCCGCCGTCGTTACTGTTGCAGCCCTTGCCCTGACCGCCTGCGGCGGGCAAACCTCCTCGTCCGGCGAGGCCGGGCCTGCAACAGGCAAGGTCACCCTCTGGATGTACCCCGTCATCAAGGACGAGACGGCCAGCAAGAAGTTCTGGCAGGACACCGAGGCCCAGTTCGAGGCGGCAAACCCGGGAATTGACCTGACCATCGAACTGCAGACGTTCGACAAGCGCGATGCCCAGATTTCAGCGGCATTGGCCGCTGGCTCCGGACCCGACGTCGTGCTCATCACGCCCGACCAAGCCGCCACGTACCGGAATGTCCGCGGGCTGCTGCCAGTGGGCGACGCCGTCTCCAAGGACAAGAAATCGTTCTATCCGAACACCCTGGACGCCGCGACCTTCGACGGCGAATTGTTCGGCGTGCCGCTGTTCCAGAACATCAACACCACTGCGTACAACACCAAGGTCTTCAAGGATGCCGGCCTGGAACTGCCCAAGACCTGGGATGACCTCCGGGCTGCCGCGCCGGTCCTGGCCAGCAAGGGCATTGCCGTGATGGATTATGCCGGGAGTCCTGAACAGACGTTGAACCTGTCCTTCTATCCGCTGCTGTGGCAGGCCGGCGGAAAAGTGTTCAGCGACGACGCCAAAGACGTCGCTTTCGACTCCGCGGAAGGAGAATCGGCGCTGCAGCTCCTGGTGGACCTCAAAAAGGCCGGCGGATTGCCCGTCGACGCGGCCACCGATGGCCCCAAAGTTGAGGGCGCCCCCATCGCCACCGGCAAAGCAGCGATGCGGGCCACCACCTCCCTCCCGGAACTCAAACAGATGCGGGCTGCCCTGGGTGCTGAAAATGTTGCCCTCGGGGAACCCCTGACGGGCAAAGTCCAGGCAACCTATGGCAACCCCGGGCTGCTGGCACTGACCTCCATCAACAAGAAGGAGAACCGTCAGGCCGCTTACACGGTGATGAACTACCTGAGCACCGCGGCAGCACAGAAGGCCCTCAACACTGCCGCCGGCAATCTGCCCACCCGTGAGGATGCAGCCGTCCTCGGTGACGATGCCGACTCCAAGGCCATGGCAGCGGCACTCAAGGCAGCGAACCCCGGTGAGTCATCACCGGCAGCCCGCCAGGTCATGGGTGCACTGGCACCGAGCATCCAGGCCGCACTCCGCGGCGACCTCACGCCCAAGGAAGCCCTCGCCAAGGCCGCCACGGAAGCGCGCGGCATCCTGCAACGCGCGGCCCGCTGATCCACTCCAGCAGATAGGTGTCCCATGTCCGTCCAAACCCAGCCCCGCACCACTGCACGTGCTGCAGCCCCGCCGCCCGCCCCCCGGAAGAAAGTCCGCAACCGGGAAGCACTGGCCGGCATCCTCTTCGTCCTGCCCACCCTGGTGATCTTCGGACTCTTCAAGTTCCTGCCCATTTTCGGTGCGGGGGCCATGAGCCTGACCCAGTACAGCCTGAATGGCGATTTTGAATTCATCGGCGCAGATAACTACACCCGCCTGGCCGCAGACCCCAACTTCTGGCAAAGCCTGCGCGTCACCTTCCTCTACGTGGTGATCTTCGTTCCGTTCATCATCGCCGTCTCCTTGGCCGGGGCAGTACTGCTGGACAAACTGGTCCGCTTCACCGGTACATTCCGGGCACTCCTGTTCATCCCCTACCTCAGTTCCTTCGTGATGGCGGGCATCATCTGGACCTGGATTTTCTCCACGGATGGTCCCCTGAACGCGGCGCTGGGCGGGCTGGGCCTCGGTCCCGTGCCGTTCATCTCCGGCCCCCAACTCCTGGTGCTGTTCTCCCTTGCCGTGGTGTCTGTCTGGAAGGGCTTCGGCTACTCCATGCTGATCTTCCTCGCGGGGCTCAAGGCCCAACCCACCGAAGTCCATGAGGCCGCCACGATCGATGGCGCAGGAGCCTGGAAGTCGTTCTGGTTCGTGACATTGCCGTTACTCAAACCCGTGGTGTTCTTTGTCCTGGTCATTGAGACGATCGTCGGTTTCCAGGTCTTCGACACGATCTATGTCATGACCGGAGGAGGCCCGGCTAGGGCCAGCCACAGCCTCATCTACTTCCTCTTCGACGAAGGGTTCAAATTCTTCGACTTCGGCTACGCCTCGGCCGTCGGCGTGGTGCTGTTCCTGATCGTGCTGGTGCTTTCCCTTGTCCAGCAGCGCTTCTTTGAAGGAAAGGACTCCAAATGACAGCCACTATCTCCCCGCCCGCCACCTCCGCAGGCACCACCCGGCGCAGTACGCAGAAGCGACGGCAAAGGATCCTCACGTGGGTCCTTGCGGTGATCTCGCTGTTCACCGTGGCACCCCTGCTGGCCGTAGTGGTCCTGGCTCTCTCTCCTGCCGATGTACCCACCATCCCCTACGCGTGGCCGTCGTCGCTAACGTTCGGGAACGTTGTACGGATCTTCAATGTGGGCGAGTTCCCGCTGTGGCTGTGGAACTCATTCGTCTATTCCACCGTCTCGGTGGTGGTTGTGCTGCTCACTGCTTCCATGGCCGCCTACGCCCTGGCCCGCAAACGCTTCCCCGGCCGCAACGCACTGTTGTGGGCCATCATCGCCACCCTCATGGTTCCGGTGCAGGCAACCCTGATCCCCACCTTCATCCTTGTTTCCAAGATGGGCGGGGTAAACACGCTCTGGGGCCTCATCCTTCCCACCCTGGCAAATGCACAGGCCATCTTCCTCATCCGGCAGTTCGTCAAGGACATGCCCGAGGAACTCTTCGACGCCGCCCGGATTGACGGCGCAAGCGAGTGGCGCACGTTCGCGCAGATCGTGCTCCCGCTCATCCGTCCCGTCCTGGCAACACTCGCCATTTTCGTGTTCCTCTGGCATTGGAACGATCTCCTGTGGCCGCTCGTCGTGGGCCAATCGGACACAGCCCGCACCCTGACCGTGGGCCTTGCCACCCTGAATACCGAGACAGCGTCCACGTCCAACGTCATGGCCGCCACTCTGGTCAGCTTCATACCCTGCCTGGTGATTTTCGCTCTCCTGCAGAAGCACATCGTCGCCAGCATCACCCACAGCGGGGTCAAAGGATGAGTGCGACGGCTGTCCCTGCACCGATCCGTTGCGGGCTGATCGGCGTGGATTCGCCGCACGCGCCGTCCTTTACGCACCTGTTCGGGAACGGGTTCGACGGCGTGGTCCCCGGCGGTACGGTGACGCACGCCTGGAAGGGGATGCCGGCGTCGGACTTTCCCCTAAGCCTCGACCGAAACGACGACTTCGCGGCCCAAGTGGCCTCGATGGGAGTCGCGCTCTGCGATTCTCCGGAGGAAGTTGCCAACGCCTGCGATGCCCTGCTGATCGTGGCCTCTGATGCCCGCACGCATCCGGAGTACTTCACACGGGTGGCGGAATACGGCAAGCCTGTCTACGTGGACACCCGCTTCGCTCCCACGCTCGCGGAGGCCCGGGCAATGCTGTCTCTCGCTGACGCGGCGGGGACGTTGGTGCTGGCGGGATCGCCCAAACGGTTCACACCCGGTTTCCTGGCCGCGTCCCACGACCCAGTCCGCCGGGTGGTCCTGAACGGTCCACTGCCGGAACAGCCCGGACATCCCGGCTTCTCCTGGTACGGCGTGCACCTGGTGGACCTGGCGGTGGCGGCACTCGGTCCCGGAGCGGTGGCAGAAGGGGCAACCGTGGACGCCCGCTCTTCGGGGCCGTCAACCATCCTCTGGGCCGACGGCAGGGAAGCGGTCCTGGATGGCGAACGTGAATGGAGCCCTGTCACCTCCGGACAGCTTGGGTCAGGGTCGGACGGAAAGGTGTTTTCCCTTGAAGCCGGACCGTCCATGCTGACAGGCCTCCTGGAGGGGATCGTTCACGCAGTCCGGACCGGGAAACCCACCATCCCTTCCGCCGAAATCCTGGACATAGTTGCCTTGGTTGAAGCCCTCAACCTCAGTCTCCGCGCCGGCGGGCCGGTCTCCGTCCATTCCAACCGCCTGACGACGCTCCACCCCGAAGGAACACAATGACTACTTCCCTGCTCAGCAGCACGCGGACCATCCGCCTCGGCGCAGACATTGGCGGCACCAAGACCGAGGTTGTGGCGATCGACCAACACAACACCGTGCTGCACGCCCTCCGGCGCCCCACGGGCTTCGGCAGGGACCAAGTTCTTGCCACCCTGTTCGGGCTGGTCCGCGAACTGCTTGGAAATGAGACCTTGGCCGAGCGGCCCATCGCGAGCCTGGGCATCGGAATCCCCGGGACGGTGGACACCGGGTCGGGGACCGTGGCCAATGCGGTGAATGTAGGCCTCAAGGACCTGGCAGTCGCGCCGTTGGTGGAAGCGGAACTGGGCCTTCCTGCCAGCGTCGAGAATGACGTGAACGCTGCCGCCGTCGGCGTCCATCACCTCCTGGGCGGTGGATCAGCGGATGGCACCAGCGCTTACCTCAACCTCGGCACGGGCCTGGCAGCCGGGTTCGTGAGCAACGGAAACCTGGTCCGGGGTGCCACCGGTGCAGCCGGCGAAATCGGCCACCTGCCGCTGGACGCCGTTGGCGGGGACGCTTGTGCTTGCGGACAATCCGGTTGTCTTGAGCTGGTGGCGTCCGGATCAGGCATTGCCCGGCAATGGCCCGACAATAGCTTGCTTCCCGCGGCTTCACTGTTCAAAGCGGCAACCGACGGCGATCCCCTGGCCTGCGCGATCCAGCAGCGGTTGTTCGCCGGTGTGGCCACTGCGGTCCGGGTGATCAGCCTGACGTTTGATCCGGCGGTGATCCACGTCGGAGGCGGGCTGAACGCCCTCGGCCAGCCCCTGCTCAATGGCATACGCCAGGAACTCTCGCGAAACAGTTCTTCCTCGGCCTTCATGTCAGGGCTGGCACTGGGCCAGCGCGTCCGGCTGGTACCGCCCGGGCTACCCATCGGTTCGGTGGGCGCCGCGATCTGCGGCAACAGCAACTAACTCAGGAGAAAATCCATGGCAGAAGTCATCATTGTCCCCACCAGGGAAGAGGCAGGAACGGTCGCCGCTTCACTCTTCGTTTCGCAACTCCAGCGAAAGCCGGATGCCGTGCTGGGACTGGCCACCGGCTCCACACCACTGTCCACCTACGCTGCGTTGTCATTGGCGGTCCGGGAACTGGACCTGGACGTATCCCGCGTAAGGGGCTTCGCCCTGGACGAGTACCTCGGGGTGTCCCCGGAGCACCCGCAGAGCTACCGGTCCGTGATTACCTCGGAAGTGGTCGAACCCCTGGGGCTCACTCCTTCACTGGTCTTGACGCCTCGCGGGACCGGGCCGGACTTGGAACTGGCCGGGGACGAATACGAATCCGCCATCCTGGCCGCGGGTGGCATCGATATCCAGGTTCTGGGGATCGGAACCAACGGCCATGTGGGCTTCAACGAGCCCGGCTCCTCCCTGGCGTCCACAACACGCATCAAAGCGTTGGCCGCGCAGACCCGGGCTGACAACGCCCGCTTTTTCGAGTCCGCCTCCGACGTTCCCACCCACTGCATCACGCAGGGACTGGGTACCATCCAGCGGGCGCGGCATGTGGTCCTCCTGGCCTTCGGTGCCGCCAAGGCGCAGGCCATCGCAGCCGCCTTGGAAGGCCCCGTGTCCTCCTCTGTGCCAGGGTCCATAGTGCAGCTTCATCCCCGCGCCACGGTGATTGTCGACGAAGATGCAGCGGCCCTGCTGGAGCACGCCGACTACCACCGGCTGGCCCGCGCGGGCTTCGGGCCACAGGGGGACTGAACCGTGAGCCAACCGCCGGCCGGCTGCTGTTCACCTTCCCGTGCGGGCCGGCAGATGGCCCTGGCAGGTCCGCCCCAATACCGGACGGACGGGCAGGCGCCCCACGGTGACGTCATGGTTCCTGCCGGCAGTTTCCTGATGGGCGACAGCTTTGGCGAAGGCTATCCAGCCGACGGGGAAACACCCGTGCACCCTGTTGACCTTGATGGTTTCAGGATTGATTCGACGGCGGTGACAACCAGGCAATTCGCCGTATTCGTGGAAAAAACGGGCTACCGGACGGAAGCGGAACTCTACGGAACCTCGGCCGTTTTCCACTTACTGGTCGAAGCACAAGAGCGTGACATTCTGGGCCCGGCAGCAGGTGCGCCCTGGTGGCTGACAGTCAAGGGAGCCGACTGGGCACACCCCACCGGCCCACAACAGCATTGGTCCGAAACCCCGGACCACCCGGTCGTCCACGTATCCCATAACGACGCCCTCGCCTACTGCAAATGGGCAGGCCGGCGCCTACCCACCGAAGCGGAGTGGGAGTATGCGGCGCGAGGCGGATTGGAACAGAACCGCTACCCTTGGGGCGACCATCTGGTCGACGAAGGGCAACCCCATCACTGCAATATCTGGCAGGGGGTGTTTCCCAGCCACAACACCGCCGCCGATGGGTTCCCGGGAACGGCACCCGTCAAGAGCTTTCCTCCCAATGGCTATGGGCTATACGAAGTGAGCGGAAATGTATGGGAATGGTGCTCGGACTGGTTTCTTCCGAAGTACTACCAGGCGTCACCTTCGTACAATCCACAGGGACCCACCATTGGACGGGGAAAGGTAATGCGTGGAGGCTCCTACCTTTGCCACGATTCCTACTGCAACCGGTACCGGGTAGCGGCCAGGACATCCAATACTCCGGAGTCATCCAGTGGCAACTGTGGCTTCCGGACTGTTGCCCACACCTCCAGCTGAGGGGCCCTATTCGCCCTCAAGCAGCCCTGACGATTCCCGCACTATCAGCTGCGGAGCCAGGTTCACCCGCCGCAGCGCAGGGGTCAGTCCGGACCCCTGCTTGCCGGCCAGGCGCTCCATGCACATGGTGACGGCGGCGTGGCCCACGTCCCGCTTGGGCGGCGCGATGGAGGTCAGGGGAACGGCGGCGAGGTCCGCCACTTCGTCGTCGTAAGCCACAATCGCGAAGTCCTGCGGGACAGCGACTCCGGCTTCGTCGGCAATATGGATCAGCGTGATGGCTTCCTCATCGGGCAGCACCAACGCCGCTGTGGTTCCGGTGTGTCGGCAGTCGTCCAGGAAAGAGGCCAGCTCGGTCTGGTTGTTGCCGCCCACGGGGCCGAGCCGTTCGTACTCGAGGATGGGCGCGTCAGTCTCCAAACCGAGTTTGGAGACCATCCTGGCGTAGCTTTCCCGGAGCCACGGCGCGGTGGGGCTGGCGGCTATCGCCAAGCCGATCCTGCGGTGTCCCCGTGCCGCCAAATGTTCAATGGCCAGCTCGGCACCGTAGGCGTGATCGGACATCACCGACTCAAAAGCCCGGCTGGACCTTTCCACCAGGATCACGGGGATGTCCAGTTCGTCCAACAGCTCAAAGGTGGGCGAGCCCGGCTCCACCGGACCCGCGGAGGCCAGAAGGATCCCGTCCACCGAGTTGGCCACCACCCGCTGCAGCTGACGATACTCGTCCTCCACAGAATAATTGCTGACGCCCAAGATGAGACGGGCATTCAGCGCCCGGGCAGCAGCTTCGGCGCCGCGGATGATCTCCGGGAAGTAATACCCGGTGGTCGGCACAATCAATCCCAGGGTGGCGAGGGGCTGACGGGACCTCCGGTACTCGGCTTCGCCAGGACGCTCCGAGGGGTTCCTGACCGCCCCGCCGTGGACCCGGCGGAGCAAGCCCTGTCCGGCAAGCTGCGTCAGGTCCCGGCGGATGGTCATGGTGGAGAGCCCCGTCTTGGCGGCGAACTCGTTCACTGTCAACGATCCCCGCAAATCCAGTTCACGCAGGATTTTCCCGTGACGTTCCCCGCTGAGCATGCCGACTCTCTTTCCGGATGAGGCGTTGATGGATCAGGTCCAGTTCGAACAAGCATAGGTGACCGAATGAGCGCGTTACTTCCGCGGATGATCGTCGATCCGCACAAGGTTTCGTCCGCGCATCGTGTACAGGTAACCATCCTCGTCAGTGTTGATGTGCGATCCGCTGTACCAGCCGCCGTCGATGTCCGCCACCACGGTGGCCACAGCGAAAGTCTTCGGATCGAATCGGAAAACATGCGTGTTGGAGACGCCGTACACCACGCCCCGGTTGGCCACCAAGGCTGCGAAGCCGGTGCTGACCGCGGTGATGTCGGATCGGTGTACCACCGTACGCTTGGGGAGGTCGATGACGAACATCCAGCCCTTGCGGGTCACACCGTAGAGGTACTTTCCCTGCACAGCCAAAGCGGAGATACCTGCGCCGGAGCCAGCATCCAGCCGCCACAGTTCCTTGCCGGCGACGGGATCGAACGCCACCACAGTCCCGGCACCGTCCACCCCGGAATTGCCGCCGCCCACATATGCGATTCCATCCCGCGACGCCACGGCCCGAAGTAACTGGACCTTGTCGATCGGGTTCGGGAAGAACCCCTTCTTTCCGGTCCGTGGATCATAGGTCCACAGCGAACCGCCGCCCTCGGTGTCGGCCTGCACTGCCACGAGCACCAGTTTGTTGACCTGATCCCAGCACACATCCAAGGGCCGGTTTTGCTCCTTGGGGAACTCGGCCACCTGCGAAATTGCTTTGCCGTTGCGCGGATCGTAGCTCCAGATCCCCTGCCCGCTGTATTGGCCTGTGTATAGGACACCGTCCACCACCACTGCGTCTTTCGCTTCGCCGGGGGCGGTCATGTTGGTCACGGCGCCGGTCTTCAGCGAGCGGCGGGAAATGACACCGTTGCCGCCCACGTAAACGTAGCCCGCTCCGGCGGCGATGCCCATGACCGCTTGCGGATCGGACGGCGCACCGGCCTCGCCAAGGTCCGTGGTTGTGGTGGTGCCGTTCGCCGGGTCAATTTCGGCCACGAAGCCATAGCCCGAGGTCACCAGCAGCTTGCCGGCCCGGGCGTCGACGCCCCAAATTTCGCCCAGTGACGGGCCTTGGTACGGCGTTGCAGTGATCGCGTTGGTGCTGGGGTTATAAGCCAAAAGCCCGGTCTCGTTCGCAAAGTAGACATTGCTTCCCAGGGCGGCGAAGTTTTTCGCGGTCTTTCCCTGCGATGTCGCCACCACGTACGACGACGGGTCAGCCACCTGGAGTGCCGCCATCTTGGTGTCCTCCACCGATCCCGCCGAGGAGACGATCACCTGGTCCCCCACTATGCCCAGGTCCCGGATGCTGGGGTCCACCAGCATTTCCTTGGGAGTGACATTCTTGAAGGTCCTGGCTGCATGGTCGTAGGCGAACAGGCAGGCACGGCTGGCACCCCCGCCGCCGTTGAGCGTGCTGCCCGCACCGAAGAAAATGGTGGCATCGGTGGCCGCGACGGCCCGGGCCAGGGTGGCTCCCGGATCAGGAATGCCCAGGCTGGCAATCTGGTTGGTGGTGGGATCGTACTCCCACAGCGCCGGGGCCGTGGGGCTGCCTCCGCCTACCACGTATACCCGCCCGTTCGGGGCGACGCTGATGTCGCGCACATCGCGATCGCCGATTCTGCCCAGTGCCGTTGCCTTAGTGGCCGGGCTGGACAAGTCCCAGCGGAACAGGTTCGGTTTGGTGCCGGCGTCTTTCTGCAGCACGCCTGCATAGAGGTACCGGCCCGACGCGTCCGCCGCGAGGGTTTGGATGGAGTGCCCGTTGCTGAGTTCGGTCTGCCCGGTCACCTTGCCACTGGGAACATGGAAAGCGATGATCCGCACGGGGTCCAGGTTCCGCGAACCGATGTACAGCGTGTCGCCCACCAGGAGACCGCTCATCAGTGAGAACTGCACGACGGCGGGGCCCAGGTCCAGAATTTGCGTGGCCTTGGGATCGGGGCCTCCTTGCGCGCCGGCCGATGCCTTCTGTCCGGCCGCCAGGCCCAGAATGGCGGCGAGCGACGCTGCTCCGCCTGCCTGCAGGACCAGGCGCCTGCTGATGTTGGACGTATCCATGGGAACTCCCTTTGTGTGAGATGTGTGAACGGGGGTCGTGTCCAGAAGTTCTAGCAGTCGGAAACAAACACCGTCCAGCATTTCTGTTCGTTCAAACACAATCAATCCACCGGTGCAGCAGCCTGATCAACAATTGCCGCTAGGGGACGGTAGTCCCTGGTTCATCTCCTATGTTTGAAAATGTTCGAAACATTGAAGATGTTCGAAGCAGCAGCTTTTATGGACTCACTGCACTGTGGTCCCAACCACAGAACTCCCCCTCGCATCGCAAGTCTTCAAAGGAGAACACCATGAAGCGTCGCCAACTTTTCGCAGGAGTGGCTGGCCTTGCAGCCAGCACCCTCCTGCTCGCCGCCTGCGGCACCGGCCCGGACCCGGCGTCCGCGCCAACACCTACCGAGGACCCCAGCGGCTCCGTCACGTTCTGGTCCTCACTGGCCGGCATGGACAAGGTGGCAGCGGCCTTCAACGCCAGCCAGGACAAAATCAAGGTCACGTTCGAGACCATTCCCAACGGAGCCAATGGTGGCTACGCCAAGCTGTCCACCGCCATCACGGCGGGCAATGGTCCGGACGTTTCCACCATCGAATACCCCCAGCTGCCGCAATTCGTCAGCAACGGGCAAGTGGTTCCCTTGGATGGACTGATCAACAAGGCCTCCACAGTGGAAAAGCTCACGGACGAAACCAAGGCACTGGTCCAATTCGGCGACAAGACCTTCGGCCTCCCCTACGACGCGGCCCCAATGATCATGTGGTATCGCAAGGACATGCTGGCGAAGGCCGGCGTCGAGGTCCCCAAAACCTGGGACGAATTCGAAGAAGCAGGCAAAAAGCTCAAGGCCGTGGAGCCCAACGCCTACCTGGCCAGCTTCAACCCCAACGAGGTCGCGGCGAGCGCAGGACTGGCGTGGCAGGCGGGCGCCAAGTGGTTCGGCACCGAGGGCGACAGCTGGAAAGTGGGCATCAATGACCAGGCCACCAAGAAGGTAGCCACCTACTGGCAAAAGTTGATTGACCAGAAGATCGTCAAGGTCAGCCAGGCCTACAGCGATGAGTGGAGCCTGGACCTGGCCAACGGCAATGTGGTGGGGGTGGTGGGAGCGAATTGGAGCGCCACTGGCATCCAGAAGCGCACTGAAGCCAGCGGACAGAAGGGCCAGTGGATCGCGGCCGAGCTCCCCAACTGGGGTTCGGATGCTGGAGCGTTCTACGGAGGCTCCAGCTTCAACGTCACCAAGAGCAGCAAGAACCCGGCTGCTGCAGCCAAGTTCGTCGAGTTCCTCACCACCAGCCCGGAAGCCATCAAAGCCCGCGGCAACACCGGTTCGGCTTTCCTGGCATTCCCCGGGCTGACTCCCGTGGCCCAGCAGGCCTACGACGCCAGCTACTTCGGCAATGACATCTACCAGGTCTTCACCAAGGCCTACGGAACCATCACGCCGGGCTGGCAGTGGGGACCCAACTGGGATTCCACCAACACCGCCCTCAAGGACGCCTACGGGAAGTTGACTACCGGCGGCACGATCGGCGCCGCAGTGGACACCGCGCAGGAGTCAACCGTCTCCGGCCTGAAGCAAACGGGCCTTTCCGTTACCGAATAGCCACCCCGCCGGGAGCTTCCCACGGGGAGCTCCCGGCCAGCTAGGAGAATCCCATGGCCATCCAGGCCCCCACCAAGCGCCGCCCCGGCCGCGCGCTGGCAGGAACCGGCGGACCAACCGCAGCCTTGTTCCTGGTTCCGTTCTTTGTCGTCTTTGCCCTCGCCATGGTCGCCCCGGTGATCTACTCGCTGGTTCTGAGCTTCCACGCACAACAAAAGTCAGGTCTCGGGTTCAGCGAACCCAAGACCGTTTTTGTCGGGCTTGAGAACTATGTCCAGGTGTTCCAGTCCCAGACGTTCATGGAAGGGATCGGCCGGCTCGCGCTGTACTGCCTTATCTACATCCCCTGCATGGTGGGCGGCGCCGTGGCGTTCTCCCTGCTGCTGGATGCCACAGTCGCACGGGCCCGTAAGCTGTTCCAGCTTCTGGTATTCCTTCCGCACGCGGTCCCAGGCGTGATCGCAGCACTCATCTGGGCCTACCTTTACACTCCCGGCATCAGCCCCCTGGTCCAAGTGCTCCAGAGTGGGGGCATTCAGCTGAACTTCCTGGATGCCCACCTGGTGCTTCCATCGATCGTGAACATCGGCGTCTGGGAGTGGACGGGTTATAACGTGATCATCCTCTTCACCGCGCTGCAGGCTGTTCCCCGGGAGATCCTTGAAGCAGCCCGCGTTGACGGGGCAGGTGAGATCCGCGCGGCCGTCAGCATCAAGTTCCCGCTGATCCTGCCGGCACTCAGCGTCATCATGCTGTTCACCATCATCGGCACGCTTCAGCTCTTCACTGAGCCCTCCATCATTTCCAAGGCCACCGCGTCGGTGACCAGCACCTGGGTTCCCAACCTTTGGGCCTACGACGCCGCTTTTATCCGGCACAACCTGAACCAAGCGGCCGCTGCATCGATCATCATTGCCGGGCTCGCCGCGATCCTGTCCCTGGCCGTCACCCGCTTCAGCTCGAGGATGAACAAATCATGAGCGCCACCACTCTCTCCCGTCCCAACAGCGGGATCCAGCAGCCCACTCCACGGAACCGCAACCGCGCCGGCAGCAACAACGGCAGAGCCCGCGCCGGTGGATTCGCCAGCAAACTCACCGTCAACGGACTGCTGATCATAGGTTCCGCGTACATGGTGGTGCCCGTTCTGTGGCTGGTCTTCGCCTCCACCAAGAACTCCGCAGACCTGTACGGCACCAGCGCTTACGCCCTGGGGAACTTCTCGCTGTGGGACAACATCGCAGCGGTGGCACAGCAGGACAACGGCCTGTTCTTCCGTTGGCTGGCCAACTCTGTCCTCTATGCCGGCGTAGGCGCCGTGGTGGGCGGACTGATTTCCGTGATGGCCGGGTATGCGTTCGACAAGTTCCAGTTCCGCGGCAAGGATTCACTGTTCGGCTTTGTCCTGGTGGGCGTGCTGATCCCCAACACGGCAACGGTCCTGCCCATGTACCTGCTGGCCTCGGTCTTTGGGATCACCAACACTGTGTGGGCCATCCTCATCCCGGTACTGTGCAATCCATTCGGCGTCTATCTGGCCAGGGTGTACTCGTCCTCCTACGTGCCCGGCGAGACCCTGGAGGCCGCCCGCATGGATGGCGCGGGACCCATCCGCAGCTTCTTCTCCCTGGGCCTGCCCATGATGATGCCCGGCTACATCACCATTGCACTGTTTCAATTTGTGGGAGTGTGGAACAACTTCATGCTCCCCCTGGTGATGCTGCAGGACCAGAAGTTGCTTCCAGTCAGCGTGGGCATCTCCATCTGGCAGGGCTACTCCGTGCCGCAGCCGGAGTTCACGCCCATGGTGATCACCGGATCGCTGTTGTCCATCATTCCGCTGCTGGTGGCGTTCATCCTGCTCCAGCGATTCTGGAAATCCGGCCTCACTGCAGGGAGCGTCAAGTGAACCACACACCTCTGAACGTCGCTTTGGCCATGGGGCCAGGCGTTGCGCCCCGGATCTTCCCACCGCGGAGGCTGGCCCAGCTGGCACCTGAACTTCTGCTCCTGGACCAGGAACCCATGGAGGAGTTCACCAGCAGCAAATCCCGGAATCTCCTGGGCATCACCGACATCCTCATCACCGGCTGGAGTTGCCCCACCATCGACGAGGCAGTCCTGGAAGCAGCGCCCCGGCTCAGGCACATCATCCACGCCGGCGGCACCGTGAGGCACCATGTCACGGACGCCTGCTGGGACCGCGGAATCCAAGTCAGCACAGCCGCGGACGTCAATGCCGTGCCCGTTGCCGAGTACACCGTGGCCATGATCCTGCTCGCCAACAAGCGCGTCCTCCAGTTGGCCAGGATGCTGCACGCGGAAAAGGACACCGTTGAGCCGGACCTGGTGTTCCCTGATATGGGGAACTACGGAAAACGCGTGGGCATCATCGGCGCATCTAAAATCGGTCGCCATGTCATCAGGCTCCTGGCGTCCTACGACCTCGAAGTGGTTGTCTCCGATCCCTATCTGGACGACGCCGGGGCCGCTTCCCTCGGCGTCGAAAGCGTCAGCTTGGACGAACTGGTGGCGACTTCCGACGTCGTAAGCCTCCACGCGCCGTCGTTGGCCTCAACGGAGAACCTCATCAACGCCGGGCTGATAGGCCGCCTGAAGGACGGCGCAACGTTCATCAATACCTCCCGGGGTGAGCTGGTGGACCAGGCAGCACTGCTGGCGCGCATCCAGCAAGGCACTGTGTACGCCGTCCTGGACGTGACAACGCCGTGGGTGCTGCCTGCCGAATCCGCGTTCTACACCCACCCAAACGTTCTGCTGACTCCGCACATGGCGGGCTCCCTAGGAACAGAGCTGGAGCGGATGTCTGCCAGCACCATCGAGGAGGCGTTGAGGGTTGCCCGGGGCAAGCCGCTCCGCCACGCGCTGCACGCCCAGGATCTGGCCATCACGGCGTGATTTTGGGGCTGCGCTCTGGCGCTGATCAGCGTGGCCCCGCCCGAGCTTGAATTCCATGAGATCGACATCAAGGATCTTCCCCTCTACAGCGCCGATTACGACGCCGACTTCCCGCCGGCGGGCCGCGCGCTGAAGAACGCCATTGACTGGGGTTCGCGTCCGTGGGGCACCAATTCCTTCGCCCGCAAACCGGCGGGCATCATCGGGGCCTCGCCGGGTGGCATCGGGACAGCTGTCATGCAGTCCTCCATGCGCAGTGTGCTCAGTTTCCTGGATGCGCCGCAATTGAACGCACCGGAGGCGTACATCCGCTTTGTACCGGAAGCGTACGACGACGGTTCAGTGACGACGACGGTTCAGTGAGGGACGACGCCACCGCGGCGATTCTGCGCCACTATGTTGAGGAATACAGCGCCTTTGCCAGCGGGTCCTGGCGGCGAACGCACCCGGTCACATCGGCGACCGCGAGCCCGATTCCGGGAAGCTCACGCGGTAACGGTGCGCGGGGCTCGTGGTGTGGCCCCGGGAGCAGCGGCCGTCAGGCAATCCCATCGGCGAGCTTCCCGATGAGGCTCGATTCAAGGTGCTCCAGCAGCTGACGCGGGTTGTCGTAGACCTCGACGGCACCTGCGTCACGGAGTTCCGCCTCACAGATGCCTCCGCAGGTCAGGGCAATGACGGGGATACCGAGCGCAGAGCCGGCCTTGACGTCCCACACGGCGTCGCCTACAAAGACGGCATTGGCGGGGAGCACGTCGAGCTTTTCAAGGCAGGCTTCCAGGATGTCCGGTGCCGGCTTGCTTTCCTGGGCGTCATTGGAGCTGGTCCACGCATCGATCGACGAACCGGAGTCCAGCAGATGGCGACTGACCTCAAGGTCGCGCTCCTGCGCCGAGGACGCCAACCCAACAGCCAGTCCCGCAGCGGAGCACGCCGCAAGGAGGTCGCGGACGGAATCGAACGACCGCAGGGCAGGCCAGTACGTCGAGAACACTGCGCCGTGCGCGGACTTCAGATCTTCCTGCATGTCCTCGGTGCAGTCCGGGACAAGACTCTGGATGAGCTTGTCACCGCCCATGCCTACCTTGCGGTGGATGGCGGACATTTCAACGTCCAGGCCCTCCCTCCGGAACGCCTGCCACCACGCCAGGGCGTGGAAATAGCTGGAGTCAATAAGGGTCCCGTCCACGTCGAAGAGGACGGCCCGCTTCCTGGACGCGGCCTCAACTGCCACAGCCGGCCACCTCTTTCTGCTTGGATCGTTGAGCTTGCACAGGCTCCTCGGCAGGGGATCCCGTGCCGGCGAGCGCCGAGTCAATAACGGGTTCCTCGAGCATGAGCACGGCATACCGCTCAGGGTCCGATTGGCGGAGCAGCCCGGTGCCCGCAACTTCCCGGATGGCCTCAACGCCTTCCACCGCTTCTTCCTTGGAAGAAAAGCGTTTGGAAAGTCCCATCAACGCATCGTCACCATCAACCAACAGAACCCGGTATCCGCCGTCGGGCGTTTCCACCAGTTCCAAATGCCCAGCCACGCACAACTCCTCGTCCTCGATGACACATGCATAGTAAGTCTACTGATTATAGTCCTTTGTGAAACATTCGGTAACGCGGGAATTACGTGCCTGCAAGTTCTTGTTACAACCCACATGACAACCATTGGAATCATCGGAGCAGGACACATCGGCAGCCAAGTAGCCCGCAAGGCGGTGCAACTCGGCTATGACGTGGTCATCAGCAACTCCCGGGGACCGGAAACCCTGGGTGACCTCGTCCAGGAACTCGGGCCGCGCGCCCGCGCGGCGACGGCCGCCGAGGCAGCAGCGGCAGGCGATTTCGCCGTGGTCACCGTTCCCCTCAAGAACTACCGGGCCATCCCCACCGAACCCCTCGAGGGCAAGATCGTCATCGACACCAACAACTACTACTGGGAGCGCGACGGCCGCATCCCCGAGTTGGACAACGGCGACACCACCACGTCATCGCTTCTCCAGAAGCACCTCCCCACGTCCAAAGTGGCCAAGGGTTTCAACCACATCGCCGCCAAGGACATCACCACGGACGGGACCGCAGCAGGCACTCCCAACCGCCGCGCCCTGGCCACTGCCAGCGATTTCCCCGAGGCCGCAGAACTGGTCACCCGGATCTATGACGAGTTCGGCTTTGACACCGTGAACATCGGCCCGCTGGCTGACAGCTGGCGCGTTGAGCGGGACCGGCCGGCATACGTGGTGCGCCAGAACGCTGACGAACTGCGCGAGAACCTCGCCAAGGCGCCGCGCACCCTCTAGGGCAAAACGTACGACGGCGGCTGGCGGCACGCGTTTCTCCGTCACCGGCGTCAATAATCCGGGCGAAAACGTGTCACGATTCCACTCCGACTCGCACTTTATGGGTGGCTGCCTTTCCGGAAGGCCCTTGCGCGTGGGCGCCCGGGAAGGCAGCTTCCCATGAGCCCCACGCGAGGAGTCCCGTGTCCACCCGAATTTCCAGTTGGCCAGCAGCCACCCCCATGCGTGTCGACCTCGAAACGGACGATCCCGCGGCGGCCCGGTCCTTTTACCGGAAGCTCTTTGGGTGGGACTTCATCCCCTCCGGCGCCGGCACCGGCGACTACTCCCTGGCCCACCTCAGCGGGCGGGCAGTAGCCGGAATCGGGGGCCGCAGAATCTCCGGCACAGGCTCCGCGTGGACCAGTTACCTGGCATCTGACGACGTGGACAGCACGGCCGGGAGAATCATCGCTGCCGGCGGTCAAGTACTCATCCAGCCGCGTGACGTCCTGGACGCAGGCCGCATGGCACTGGCAACGGACAGCGTCGGCGCAGTCTTCGGAGTATGGCAGGCGGGAAACCACATTGGAGCCGAACGCGTCAACGAGCACGGCGCGCTCTGCTGGAATGAGCTCCACACGCGCGACTACCCCGCAGCCCGCACCTTCTACGCCTCAGTCTTTGACGTCAGCTACCAGGACGTCAGCGAAAAAGACTTCGTGTACTCAACCTTCCGACGGCCGTCAGACGGCAGGGAAGTAGGCGGGATTCACCACGACACCGCGCTGGCCGGCGCACTGGCCGGCGTTCCGGACCACTGGAAGGCGTGGTTTGCCAGCGACCATGTGGACGGAACAGTTGCCCGGGCAGGGGAGCTCGGAGCCATGATCATGTCCCCTGCCGCCGAGAGCCCCTTGGGACGCATGGCGGTTATCCGGGGCCCCCAGGGTGAAACATTCGGCGTCATTGATGCGCCGCGGACCAAGGATTAAGGGAGACCAAGGACTGGCTGGGCCCAACGGAACGACTGGGGTAAAGCACCGCTTGGGGTAAAGCACCGCCTGGGGTAAAGCACCGCCTGGGGTAAAGCACCGCCTGGGGTAAAGCACCGCCTGGGACCAGGCACCACTCAGGCCGCTGCTGGATCCAGCGCTTCGGCAATGATCTCGTGCGCATGCGCGGCAGCCAACGGGGCGGCCAGCCGATGCACGGCCTGGAAAGTCCTCCGGACTGCCGGACCATGCCACTCGGGCGGAAGGTAGTCCGTTGGGAGATTGGGATCCCGGTACGGGAACCGGCGCCACATGGTGAGCATGGGGATGTAATAACGGAACGCGTCCCTGCGCAGTTCTTCCGTTGACCCAGCGAGAGCCTCTTCCGGATCGCTGCCTACCAGTGCAGACCATTCCTGTTCAGCCCCGGCGTAGAGCTCCAGGAACTCGCTGAACTCCTGGTCGAGTTCCTTGAGGTCCCACCACTCGGAGATTTTGGGTCGCATGGGACCGTCAAACACATAGTCACTGCGGAAAAGGTCCACGAATTCGATCAGGCCCGCGGCAGTAAGGCGATGCCTTGCCTGCTCCAGTTTCTGGGCCGGCGCGATCCACACCCCGTTGGCCACCGAACCAAACCCCAGTCCGGACAATTCGGAGCGAAGCTGGTGCCGGCGGTTCCGCATGGATTCGGGTACCGAGAACACGGCCAACACCCACGTGTCTACGGGGGCGGGCTGCTCGGGAGCGAAGATTCGGCGGTCACCCTCGCGGAAGACGTCGCTGATGGACTCCGAGACCTTGTACTTGGCGATCCCGCCTTCCCGCACGCTCTTCAGTACACCCTTGGCCTTGAGCCTGGACACCGAAGACCGAACACCCGGGGCGTCGTAACCGAGGGATCCCAGCATGGAGATCAGCGCAGAAACCGGCAGGGCATCGCCCGCATTCCGGCCGTAGAGACCAAAAATTGTGACAAGCAATTGTTGGTGGCGCACCGGGGGTGCCGGGACGGCGAACATCGAACGATCCTCATTTCCGCGCCCCACATCGGGCGCCAGTCCAGTTCATCATAGGTCCGGTGGAGGGACGGTCAGCTGAAGATGACCGTGTGGGGCTCGACTGGTCCTGGGTAGCCGGAGCATACTAAGCATGCTTACTATGGTGGAACACTTCTTTGGGTCGCTTTGATGCCTCGAAGACTCCTCCGCTCGACGATAGGAAACACATCATGGCAGGAAACCTGGTAGCACGTTCCATTCACGACCTCACGGCGGCGGCATGGTTCGGTGGTTCATTGATGGGAGCCATTGGCCTCAATGGTGCCGCGGCAGAAGCAAAAGACCCCACGGAGCGCACCCGCTTGTCGAGCAAAGGCTGGGGCAAATGGGCGCCGATCCAGACCGCGGCCTTCGCGGGTCACCTGGCCTCGGACCTCGCGATCGCCTGGAACAACAAAGGCCGCATCGCCAAGCAGGACAGCGTGGCCGCGGACACCGTATACAAAACAGTGGTGACCCTGGCCGGCGCAGCGGTAACGCTGTACGCAGGAATCGTGGGCAAGAAGGTTGACGAGCTCTCCGAAGAAGGAGCCGAGGGTGCCACCGAGCCGCGTGCCGGCGCGTCCGATGAGCTGAAGTCCGCCCAGACCCAGCTGAAGGCGTTGCAGTGGGCTATTCCGGCATTCGCTGCTTGGGTCATCATTCTCGGTGCCAAGCACGGCGAAATGCAGCGGCCCAAGAACGTCCTCAAGGGCCTGCGCTAAACCCCTCCCCCGGCCCCCGGGCCAGCACCGCAAGTACCCCGCCGGGATGGCATCTGATGACAATCCGTAACTGTCATTGAGTGTCATCCCTGCGGGGTTTTGGGTTCTGCGGGGTTTTGGGTTGTGCGGACATTCGGGTTAGTGCATGGCTGCGACCAGGTGGGCCGGCCAGGGTTGCGCTGAGGTGGAACCCTGCGGAACGTGCACGGTGGTGACTGTCCCATAAGCGGCCACCTCACCAGCCGCAACCTCACCGCCGCCGGGAGTGCCGCCGTCGGAGGCATCGCCGTGGGGAGTGCCGCTGGCTGAACCTTCCAGCGGATGGGCGCGGACCTCGAACGCCATGCTCATGGACGTCCGGCCCAGCGCCTGGATGGTCACAGTGGCCGTGATGCGCTGCCCGAACCACAGCTTGGACGTGTAGTTGATGACCTGCTGAACGCGCGGCGCACTGGGAAAGTAGTCCGGCAGGTCCAGCGCCCGGAACAACTCCGCTTCGGCCGCTTCAACCCAGCGAAGGATCGCCGAGTTGTGCTGGTGCCCGGAGGCATCGGTGTCCACCCATTCCACCGTTCGTTCAACGCTTGCCTCCGGGAACCTTGTCACGGGAATGCCTACCGTGCGCCCACTGCGGCGTCGTCAGGATCGACGTCGACGGCGGCCAGCGGCACTTCGGGCTGTGGCTTGGGAATCATTGCCACGGCAACGGCTGCCAGTACGGCGATGCCTGCGAAGATCGCGAAGTTGGCCTCGAACGGAAGCTTGGACCCTGCGATCCAGCCGCCAATCAACGGTCCGGAGATGGCACCCAGGCGGGCGAAGCTCAATGCCCACCCGGTAGCAGTTCCGCGTACCTTCGCAGGGTAGTAATCGGCGATGTAGCCGGTCAGGACCAGCGAGGTGGAGATGGACCCGATCCCGGCGAAGGCCACGAAGAGCAGGTTGACCACCATGGTGTTGGGGAACACCAGGAGCATGATTCCCAGACCGCCCAGGATGTAGAACACCACCAGGATGAGCTTCTTGCCGTACTTGTCCGCGGCCTTGCCAAGGAGCAAACCGCCAATGGCCGAGGCGAGGCTGAAGACCAAAAGGAAGGTCAGCGACGAGCCGAGGTCGTAGCCGGCCTTCTTCATGATGCTGGGCAGCCACGTGTTCAAGCCGTAAACCAGCAGCAGGCCCAGGAACAGGGAGATCCAGAAGAAGACGGTGGAGCGGAGGTACTTCATGGAGAACATGGTGGTGATGGTCTTCCACCACGGATCAGCCTGGCTGCCATGTGCAGCAGAAACAGCGGGTGCAACCGCCGGCCGGTAGTCGGAGATCCGCAGCTTGGCCGCCAAAGCCTTGGCTTCGGAGCGCCGGCCCTTGGATTCCAGGAATTCCAAGGACTCGGGAAGGAATTTCCAGATGATCGGGAGCAGCACCACGGGTGCGGCGCCGATCGCGATCACGGCACGCCACCCACCGAGCGGGAGCACGAACAGTGCGGCCAGTGCTGCAGCCACGATACCCAGGGAGTACCCGGAGTACATGAGTCCGTAGTTGAAGGAGCGCTTGTTCGGTGCCGAGTATTCGATGGTCAGCGCCGCCGCCACGGGGATCACGCCGCCCATGCCCAGCCCGCCGATCAGGCGGAACAGGCCGAACAGTTCCGGCGTCGGTGCCCAAGCTGCCCCTGCCTGGGTGAGCGTAAAGATCACCATGGAGGCCAGCAGCATCTTCTTGCGGCCGATCAGGTCGCTCAGGGTGCCGATGAAGAGCGCACCGATAAGCATGCCGATCAAGGCATATGAACCCAGGCCACCCAGCGCCAGCGGCGAAAGGTTCCATTCCTTGTACTCAGCCAGGGCCGGGAGAACTGCGCCGAGGACACCGACGTCGTATCCCTCTGCCAGGATCGCGATCCAGCAGCAGAACAACACCATGCCGGTGGTTTTGGTGGGGACATTCCAGTCATTGACGGGTGCGGTTGCCATGACTACTTCACCAGAACCGATGCTGCATCGGACCGGGGAGTCCAACGAAGGTGTGTGGTGGCCTCTTCAATATCCACTTCCTTGAGCAGCGACAAGCGCGGACGGACAGCGTCAGTGCGCGAGCTCGGCGGTTTCCGGCGTCCTGCCTTGAACTGGGGAATCCATTCGGCGCCGGGCCCTTGGTAGTCCTGTTCTGCGGCGGCATGGAGGGTCCACTGCGGATCGTAGAGGTGCGTGCGGCCCAGTGCGATGAGGTCCGCGCGTCCGGCGAGGAGGATCGAGTTGACGTCGTCGTAACTGGAAATGGCGCCGACGGCGATCACTGCCACGCCTGCCGGAGCGGCCACTTCCTGACGGATACGGTCGGCGAACGGGGTCTGGTAGCTGCGTCCGAACGCGGGCTTCTCTTCCTTGGCAACCTGGCCGGTGGAGACATCCAGTCCTGCGGCGCCGTGTTCCACGAAAGCCTTGGCGATGGCCACCGAATCATCGGAGGTGTTGCCACCTTCGATCCAGTCCGTGGCTGAGATGCGGACCGTCACGGGCTTGCCGGCAGGCCACGCCGCGCGTACGGCGTCGAACACTTCCAGCGGGAACCGCAGCCGGTTCTCCAAGCTGCCGCCGTACTGGTCGGTTCGTTTGTTGGACACCGGCGACAGGAAGGAGGACAACAGGTAGCCATGAGCGGCGTGGATTTCCAGGAGGTCGAAGCCGGCCTGCTCGGCACGAACAGCTGAGGCAACAAACTCAGCCGTGATGGCGTCCATTCCCTCGCGATCCAGTTCTACTGGCGTCTGGTTGTCGGGGCCGTAGGGCAGGGCTGACGGTCCGGCCACGGTCCAGTTTCCGGACTCGAGTGGCTGGTCAATGCCTTCCCACATGAGCCGGGTTGAACCCTTGCGGCCTGAATGACCCAGCTGGGCGCCGATCTTGGCGGTGGAACGCGAGTGGACGAAGTCCACGATTTCCTTCCAGCTGTCACGCTGCTGGTCGGTGTACAGGCCGCTGCAGCCGGGGGTGATGCGTCCGGCTTCAGATACGCAGACCATCTCGGTCATGACCAAGCCGGCTCCGCCCAAAGCCTTGGAACCCAGATGGACTTTGTGGAAGTCACCGGGGACGCCATCCGTGGCCGAGTACATGTCCATCGGGGAGACAACAATGCGGTTCTTCAGCTCCAGCTCGCCGATGCTGAAGGGCTGGAACATGGCTGGGGCAACCTCGGTGAGGCCCTGGGCCGTGGCAAAGTCGCGGTCAACAGCGTCCGCGAACTCAGGATCGCGCAGGCGCAGGTTTTCCTGCGTGATGCGGCGGCTGCGGGTCAGCAGGTTGAAGGCGAACTGGGTGGGATCCTGGTCCTTGTACTGGCCGATGCGCTCAAACCATTCAAGGGATGCCTGGGCTGCGCGCTGCGTGGATGCCACCACGGGCCGCCGCTCGGTCTCGTAGGCTTCCAGTGCGGCTTCGATGTCTGCGTGCTCGTGCAGGCAGGCGGCCAATGCCAGCGAGTCCTCCATGGCCAGCTTGGTGCCTGAGCCGATGGAGAAGTGGGCCGTGTGGGCAGCATCGCCCAGAAGCACAACATTGCCCTTACGCCAGCTCTGGTTCCTGACCGTGGTGAAGTTGATCCACTTGGAGTTATTGGTCAGGACGTCGTACCCGTCCAGTTCTTCGGCGAAGATTTCGCGGATTTTGGCGATGGACTTCTCGTCGGAAACGCCGGGAGGGAAGACCTCGGTGGCGGTTTCGTCAAAGCCTGCGGCGTGCCACACGTCTTGGTGCATTTCCACAATGAACGTGGAGCCCTCATCCGAGTAGGGGTAGCCGTGGATCTGCATGACGCCCCACTCGGTTTCCTTCACGAAGAACTTGAAGGCCTCGAACACCTGGTTGGTACCGAGCCACATGAATTTGTTGCTGCGCGGATCAAGGTCCGGTTTGAAGGAATCGGCGTACTTGGCCCGGATCTGTGAGTTGACGCCGTCAGCTGCCAGCACCAGATCGTAGTTGGCTTCAAGTTCCTCAACGGCGGGAGCCAAGGTACTGAAACGCACGTCCACATTGAGTTCGATGCAACGGCGCTGGAGCAGTTCCAGCAGTTCCTTGCGGCTCATGGCAGCGAAGCCCTGGCCGCCCACGGTGATCATTTCGTCCCGGAAGTGAATGTCGATGTCCGACCAGCGGGCGAAGCGGCGGCTCATGTATTCAGCCACCACGGGATCGGCGTTGCCGATTCCGCCCAGGGTTTCATCGGAAAACACGACGCCGAAACCGAAGGTGTCGCTGGCAGCGTTGCGTTCCCAGAGGGTGATGTCGTGGGACGGATCCAGCTGCTTCATCAATGCTGCGAAGTACAGGCCGCCCGGGCCGCCTCCAACGATTGCAATTTTCATGGGTGTTGCTCCTTCTCAGGCCTGGCTCTGGCCGGCAGGGGTGAGTTGTTCCGTGTCGCTCGCATTCGCCTTAAGAAGGCCGTCGCGCAGCTTGAAGTGCTGGAGTTTTCCGCTGGGATTGCGTGGGAGTTCGTGGACGAACCGGACGTCCCGTGGGTACTTGTACGGGGCGATGGTCTGTTTGACGAAGTCCTGGATTTCCCTGCGTTTCCCGGCGTCACCTTCGACGCCTTCGCGCAGGACAACGAACGCACAGACGATGCTGCCCCGCTCTTCATCCGGAACGCCGATGACCGCGTTCTCCACCACATCCGGGTGCTGGTCAATGGCGGTTTCCACTTCGGGAGCACCGATGTTGTACCCGGAGGAGACGATCATGTTGTCCGAGCGGGCCTGGTAGGTGAAGTACCCGTCCGCATCCATGGAGAACGTATCGCCTGTGACGTTCCACCCGCGGACCACATAGTTCGCCTGCCTGGGATCGTCCAAGTAGCGGCATCCGGTGGGGCCAATGACGGCCAGGCGGCCAATGTTTCCCGGCGCCAGCTCGTTGCCCTCGTCGTCCAGGATCGTGGCCCGGTAACCCGGAACCGCCCGTCCCGTGGTGCCCGGACGGATATCGTCACCGGCCGCCGAGATGAACACGTGCAGCATTTCTGTGGCGCCAATGCCGTTCACCAGTTGCAGGCCCGTGGCCTGGTGCACGGCCTCCCACGTTTCCTTGGACAAGTGCTCGCCCGCGGAAACCGCAATTCGCAGCCCCCGGAGCAGATCTCCGCGCTTTTCCTTGAGGATGGCCCGGTAAGCGGTGGGAGCAGTGAACAGGATGGTGGCGCCGGCCTTGGAAGCGTGCTCGGCCAGCTCAACCGGTCCGGCCTTTTCCGTGAGCAGCGACGACGCCCCGAACCGCAGCGGAAACACCACCAGCCCGCCCAGGCCGAACGTGAACGCCAGCGGGGGCGACCCGGCAAAGACGTCCTCAGCGGTGGGTTTCAGGATGTACCGGGCGAACGTGTCGGCGTTGGCCAGGATGTCCCGGTGGAAATGCATGGTCACCTTGGGCACACCCGTGGTGCCGGACGTCGGACCCAGCAGGGCAACATCGTCGGCGGATGTGTCCACTGCCGTGAACTTCCCACTCTTATGCCCACAGCGCGAGACGAGGTCGCCGTCGTCGTCGAATCCGTTGCCGGCCCCGTACGTGAGGACCTTTACCGCAGGGCCGGCGACGTCATCCCCGGCAGCAAGCGCCAGCTCGTCCACAAAGCGGTGATCCGAGATGGCCACCACCGGCTTGGTGAGCTGGATCAGGGTGGACACTTCGGTGGAGCGCAGCATGGGCATGGTGGTGACAACCACTGCGCCCGCTTTCAGGACACCCAGCCAGGCCGCGACGATCCACGGGTTGTTGGGGCCGCGCAGCAGGACGCGGTTGCCGGGCACAACACCCAGGTCTTCGGTGAGGACCTGTGCCACCTGGTTGGAACGCGTCTGGAGCTGGCCGTAGGTCCAGACCGATCCGTCGGGGGTCCACAGGGCGGGCCGGTCGGCGCCGTACTGTTCGACAGCGTCGTCGATCAGGACCGCGGCCGCATTCAGCCGTTCCGGGTAATGGAGTTCGGGAAGGGTGAATTCAAGCGCAGGCCAGGTTTCGGCGGGCGGCAAGTGGTGGCGGGTGAACGTGTCCACGTGGGCCGATGGCATCATGCTCATGGCCGTTCCTTTCAGTGGTGCGTCGTTGAAGCGGACGGATGGGGGGTGTGAAGCTGTTCAGGCGCCGGCCCGGATCATGCCCTCTTGGGCAACCGTGGCCAGCAGCCTTCCTTGTTGATCGAAGAAGCGGCCCATGGCCAGTCCGCGGTTGCTCTGGCCGGAGATGGCGTCCTGCGCGTACAGGACCCACTCATCTGCGCGTCCGTCCCGGTGGAACCACATGGAGTGATCCAGGGAGGCGGTGGCAAGGCCCGGGCTGGACCAGTTGAGGCCGTTGACCCGGAGCAAGGGCTCCAGGATGGTGTAGTCGCACACGTAGGCCAATGCTGCGCGGTGGAGGTCGGCGTCGTCGGGCAAAGTGTCAAAGGCTTTGACCCAGATGGCCTGCTGCGGGACGCTAGCGCCCTCACATGCGATATATACCGGACCGGGAATATGCCTCATGTCGAAGCTCCTGCCTGCGGACCAGTATTCTGCTGCCTGGCCGTCCACACCGTCCAGCGCTTCCGCTGCTGTCCGCAGCGATTCAGGCTCGACGGCGGCAGGGGCCTGGGGCTGGAAGTCCGGGCCCTCTTCGGGCACCTGGAAGGAACCCATGGCGGCATAGACGGGCTTTCCGTTCTGGAAACCGCGGACCGTACGGGTGGAGTACCCGCGACCATCCCGCAAGCGCTCCACTTCGTACCGGACGCTGGAACCGATATCCACCGGACGCATGAAGTAGCTGTGCATCGAGTGGAGTTGCCTGTCAGCATCCACCGAGCGCATCATCGCAGCCGCAGCCTGCGCCACCATGTCACCACCATAGGCTTTTGGCCATGGCACGTACTGGGTGGTTGCTTCATAGGCTTCGTCGAATACCTGTGGCTCCGTTTCCGTGAGTTCCACAGCCCGGAGGAAGGTCTCTGAGGTCATGGTTCCAGTGATCATTGCTTAGGCCCGGCGGTAGTCAGCGAGGGTCTCGTCCGGAACATCCTCAAGGTTGACCACCAGGTTCTCCGGGGTCCTGGCCGTCAACCAGACCAGTTCCTCGGTGATGGACATGTTGGCTTCAACGTGCGGCATGAAGGGCGGCACGAACACCCAGTCGCCGGCCTTCATGTCGATGAACTCCGAGTAGTTATCCCCGAAATAGATCCGGCCATGGCCCCGGAGCACGTAGCCGCCGGTCTCGGCCTCGCCGTGGTGGTGCGGGAGGGAGCGGTACCCGGGAGTGTTCGACACCTGGCCGAACCAGATCTTGGTTGCCGGGGTGTGCTGGATGCTGACGCCGGAGACGCGGATGCAATCGCCCGATTGCGCGGTGTTGGTGTCCTCGGCGCCGGCGCGGGTAACAACCGGTACCACCTTGCCGTCGGGCTGGGCATAGATGGAGTTGTCGCCTTCGAGGCGGTATTCGGTGGTGGTCTGGCTCATGGGATTTCTCCTTTGTTGTTAGACGGTTGCTGCAGCGTGTGCGCGGATGCGGAACTGGTTTTCCAACCGGCCGATTCCATCGATTTCGGTGACCAGGATGTCGCCGTCCGCCAGGAAGCGCGGCGGGGTCATCCCCATGCCCACTCCCCCGGGCGTTCCCGTGAGCACCAGGTCACCGGGGCGGAGGATGGTGAATTGTGAAATGTAGGACAGCAGCTGCGCGGGGCCGAAAACCAAAGTGCTGGTGTTCCCTTCCTGCACCAGCTCGCCGTTGACGTAGCCGCGGACCTCAAAGCTGGCACCTGCTTCGTCGGCCGTCAGCATGACCGGCCCCACGGGGGTGCTGTCATCCCAGGCCTTCCCCTGGAACCACTGCAGGGTCCGGTTCTGCCAGTCGCGCATGGAAACATCGTTGGCCACGGTGTACCCGGCGATTGCCGCGCGCGCTTGGTCTTCGTCCGCATGGAACAGCTCAGAACCCACGACGACGGCCAGCTCGGCTTCCCAGTCCACGCTGACGCTGCCCGTGACCTCCACGGGATCATTGGCACCCACCAGCGTGTCCGCGTATTTGGCGAACAGGGTGGGGTACTCCGGAAGGTCGCGGCCCATCTCCTGGATGTGGTCCCCGTAGTTGAGGCCGCAGCAGATAACCTTGCCGGCGTTGGGCAGCAGCGGGGCGAAATCCGGTGAGCTGATGGTCTCCCCGTCCGCAGCTTCCACCACGGCCCGCCAGTTGGGCTGACCCAGGAGTTCGCCCACATCGCCGGCCGGAAGTGCGAGGTAAGAGTCCGCGCCCGTGGCGAGCGCCGCCGTCGTACCTCCGCCGGCCGTGCGCAAGGTGGCAAGTTTCATTGCTGGTTCCCTTCGAGATTTTGTGATGTGTCGACTTTTTTACGATCGTCACATATGCTCAACGTAGCACGGTAGAAATGATCTGCACAGAGGCTTTCCAAAAGTTTTTGCAGTTGCCACAACCAGGAGGAACAGCATGAGCCACCAGACGATCAACCCGGAATCGCTCCCCAAGCCATCAGGTTTTGCGCACGGCATCCTGGCCGGAAACACTGTTTTCCTGGGCGGGCAGACAGCCCTGGACAAGAACATGAACATCGTTCCCGGCGGCATCGTGGAGCAGTTCACCCAGGCGTTCTCCAACGTGATCACCACCCTGCGCGAAGCCGGAGGAGAGCCCCAGGATTTGGTGAACGTGACCATCTACCTCACCGACGTTGACGATTACATGGCGAACGGACGGGAGATCGGGCGCATCTGGCGGGACATGGCAGGTTCGCAGTACCCGGCCATGGCGGGCATCGGCGTCACGCGCCTGTGGCAGAAAGAGGCCCTGATCGAAATCCAGGGCATCGCGGTGATCCCGGAACGCTGAGCCTCTGGCCGTTTCAGGTGCAGTGGTGAACCATATCCCTATGGGAACCGTCACCGACTATTTGGACAGCGTCACCGCTGACAATCGTCCTGCGCTGAAGCGGATTGTGGAGATCGCCCGCGAGCTCGCGCCAGACGCCGAAGAAGGCGTCAGCTACGGGATGCCCGCACTCTTGGTGGACGGCAAGGGCTTGGTGAGCGTCATGGAAACCAGGAAGCACCTGGCGCTCTATCCGTTCAGCGGCCAAATTCTGCCGACGATGTCAGAAGAGCTGGGCGGATACTCCTGGTCGCCGGGGACCTTGCGGTTTTCTGCGGACCACCCCGTGCCTGACTCCATGGTGCGCCGAATCCTGGAAACGCGCTTGGCGGCGATCCGGAAGTAGTCAGTGCTTCGCGGACACGTCCTGCGAGATGGCGTTGGCAGTGGCCACCACTTCGGCACGGACTGAATCGAGGTACTTCTCCGGGTCCGCCTGCGCTGCGACCGCCTGGGCCTGCAACGACACGTTGATGGCCGCGACGTTGTCGCCGTTGTTGTGGTTCCACACCGGCGCCGCGATGGACATGAGGCCGATCTCCAGCTCCTGGTCCAGCAGGCACCAGCCCTGCGCCCGGACATGCTCGACGGCGGCCCGCAAGTCGGGCACGCTGGCGACGGTTCGCGGCGTGAGCGGCGTGAGTTCCGCCGTCGTGAGGTAAGCCTCAAGCTTGGCCTGCGGCAATCCGGCGAGCAGTACGCGACCCATGGACGTGGCATACGCCGGGAATCGGGTGCCCACGGTGATGCCGACGTTCATGATCCTGCGGGTGGCGACGCGGGCCACGTAGAAGATGTCCGGCCCGTCCAGCACAGCGGCGGAAGTGGACTCCCCCAGTTTCAGGCTGAGCTGCTCCAGGTGCGGCTGTGCCAGCTGGGGCAAGGACAGCGCCGAAAGGTATGAGTAACCGAGCTGCAGCACCTTGGCGGTGAGCGCAAAGGTCTTGCCGTCGGTGCGGACGTAGCCCAGCTCAACCAGGGTGTGCAGGAACCGCCGGGCCGTGGCGCGCGTCAGGTCCGTGCGGGCAGCGACTTCGCTGAGGGTCATCACGGGGTTGTTCGCGTCAAACGCCCGGATCACAGCCAGCCCCCGGGCCAGCGACTGGACATACTGGTCGCTTGCCTGCGGGGTAACTGCGGAGTCGGTCATGGTTACCAATCCTAGAGCGCGTTGCGGGGCCTACTCTGCGCCCCAAACTGGGGATCAAACGCGCAGAGCGGGCCTCGCAACGCAGGGGCCGGAACTTGCGGGGCCTACTCTGCCTTCTTCAGGCGCAGCGGTACGAGCTCCTGGATTTCGTCGAAGGTGCAGCCGAAGGTTTCGCGGACGGTGACACCGTCGGGTCCTGTGAGGAACACAGCCTTGTCTGTGTACACGCGGGTGACGCAGCCGACGCCGGTCAGCGGGTACGTGCACTGCTCCACCAGCTTGGATACGCCCTCGCGGGTCAGCAGGGTCATCATCACGAAGACGTCCTTGGCGCCGGTGGCCAGGTCCATGGCACCACCGACTGCCGGGATCGCGTCGGGGGCTCCCGTGTGCCAGTTGGCGAGGTCGCCGGTGGCGGAGACCTGGAAGGCACCGAGAACGCAGATGTCCAAATGCCCGCCGCGCATGATGGCGAACGAGTCGGCGTGGTGGAAATACGAGGCTCCAGGCAGTTCAGTGACGGGGATCTTACCGGCGTTGATCAGGTCGCCGTCGATCTCATCGCCCTCAGCGGCCGGGCCCATGCCGAGCATCCCGTTCTCCGTGTGGAGCGTGATGTTTTGTTCCTCGGTGAGGTAGTTGGACACGAGCGTGGGCTGGCCGATGCCCAGGTTCACGAACGAACCCGGGGCGATGTCGCGGGCCACCAGCTGGGCCAGTTCGTCGCGGCCCAAGGGCTTCGGGGAAGTCTGGATGCTTGTCTGGGTGCTCATGCTCAGGCCACCTTCTCTGTGCTGGTGCCGACTCCGCCGCCGGCAGACTCGACGCGGACCACACTGTTGACGTAAATCCCCGGCGTCACTACGTTTTCCGGATCCAGGGAACCGGTAGGCACGATCTCCGAGACCTGCACGATGGTGTGCTTGGCAGCGGCGGCCATAATGGGGCCGAAGTTCCGGGCGGTCTTGCGGTACACGAGGTTGCCCTTCCCGTCCGCCTTAAGTGCCTTGATGAGGGCGACGTCGGCATGGATCGGCGTCTCAAAGACCTGCCACTTTCCATCCAGCAACCGGGTTTCCTTGCCCTCGGCCAGCGTGGTGCCGTAACCGGTGGGTGTGAAGAACCCACCAATACCGGCGCCGGCGGCACGGATGCGTTCGGCCAGGTTGCCCTGAGGAACCAGTTCCAGCTCGATCTCGCCGGCATGGAATTTGGCGTCAAAGTGCCAGGAATCGGACTGCCGCGGGAAGGAACAGATCATCTTGCGGACCCGGCCTTCCTTGATCAGCAGCGCGAGGCCTTGGTCGCCCTGGCCGGCGTTGTTATTGACCACGGTCAGGTCCTTCGCGCCGCAATCCATGAGGGCGTCGATCAGTTCGAACGGCTGCCCGGCGTTGCCGAAACCGCCGATCATCACGGTGGAACCATCCTTGATGCCGGCGACAGCCTCGCCAACAGTGTCGATGAAATTCAACATGACTCTTACCCTTCTATGCTGACGCGCCGGCAGTGACGTTTTCGAGCACCACAGCAAGGCCCTGGCCCACGCCGATGCAGATCGCTGCGACGCCCCAGCGCTGGCCGGAGGCCTGCAGGGAGCGGGCGAGCGTACCCAGGATGCGGGTACCGGAGGCACCGAGCGGGTGACCCATCGCGATCGCGCCACCGTGCTGGTTCACGATTGTGGGGTCTATCCCCCACGCATCAACGCACGCCAGCGATTGCGCGGCGAACGCTTCGTTAAGTTCGACGGCGCCCACCTGGTCCCAGCCGATGCCCGCCTTCGCGAGGGCCTTGTTCGCGGCTTCCACCGGGGCGAAGCCGAAGAACTGGGGATCGTTGCCGTGGGCACCACGCCCGGCGATGCGCGCCAACGGGTCCAAGCCAAGAATCCCAGCAGCCGCCTCGGAGCCGATCCACGCAGCCGAAGCACCATCGGACAAAGGCGAGGCATTCCCGGCGGTGACCGTGCCGCCGTCGGCCCCGTCAGACTCAGCCCGGAACACCGTCTTCAACCCGGCAAGCTTCTCCGCCGAGGAACCGGCACGAATGCCCTCGTCCCGGACAAGATCAGTGCCCGGAACCTGCGAGACAAGGTTGTCGTAGAAGCCTTCGTTCCATGAAGCATCGGCCAGATTGTGCGAATCGGCAGCGAACTGGTCCTGACGCTCACGCGTGATGCCGTACTTCTCGCGCAGCCGTTCGGTGGCTTCGCCCAAGGAGATGGTCCAGTCCTTGTTCATGGCCGGGTTCACCAAACGCCAGCCCAGGGTGGTGGAAGCGAGCGTCATGTCACCGGCCGGGTAGGGCTTGGATGTCTTCGGCAGCACCCACGGCGCGCGGGACATGGACTCGGCGCCGCCCACCAGCATCAGCTCGGCGTCGCCAGCGTTGATCTGGCGCGAGGCGATGATCGCCGCATCCAAGGAGGATCCGCACAGACGGTTGACCGAGGTCCCCGGGATGGAGACCGGAAGGCCAGCCAGGAGGGTGGCCATGCGGGCGACGTTGCGGTTTTCCTCGCCGGCACCGTTGGCGTTGCCGAACACCACTTCGTCGATTCGCTCAACATCAAGCCCCGGAGCACGCTTGACCGACTCTCGGACCACATGGGCGGCAAGGTCATCGGGACGGACAGCAGCAAGACCGGAGCCGAACTTGCCAAAGGGCGTGCGCACGGCGTCGTACACAAAAGCCTGGTTCATGGGATTTCCTTCGGGGTGGGGACTAGTTGGGGGTGGAGGCCGCGTCGATCTCGGCGAATACTTTCTGGGCCGTCTTGAAGGCCGAGTTGGCGGACGGCACACTACAGTAAATGGCGGTCTGCAGCAGGATTTCCTTGATTTCATCCCTGCTCAGTCCATTGTTGAGGGCTGCCCGGATATGCATGGCCAGCTCCTCCCAGTGACCATGCGCCACCAGGGCCGTGAGGGTGACGGCGGACCGCATCTGCCGGCTCAGGCCCGGTCGGGTCCAGATGCCACCCCAGGCGATCCTGGTGATCATGTCCTGGTAGTCCTCCGTGAAGGAGTCCTTGCCTGCGTTGGCCCGGTCCACGTGCGCATCGCCCAGCACTTCGCGGCGAACCACCATGCCGGCGTCGTAAATGTCCTGTGCGGTGGCATCCGGCTGGACGGCGCCGTTGCGCTCTGATGACGTGCTCACAGCTCGTTCTCCTTCATGAAGTTCCGCATAAGGTCAGCCACAGCGGCCGGTGCCTCGGCGGGCGCCAGGTGACCCACGCCGTCGAGCGTTTCCACCACTGCCGTTCCGCCGCCGGCCCGGATCCCCTCGGCCAGTTCCTCCGCCATGGCGGGCGGCGCCACGGAATCCTCGACGCCGGCAATCACCTGCGTGGGGACGGTGATGCTGCCCAGTTGTTCGCGGACATCAAACCCGGCGAGGGCTTCGCAGCAGAACGAGTAGCCAAAGCGGTCGGCGTCTCGGAGGGCGTGCAGGAGGCGGCTGCTGATCTCCGGCTGGCGGTCCATGAAACCGGGGCCGAACCAGCGTTCTGCGGAACCTTGGATCATCACGGGCGTGCCGAGTGTGCGGACGGTCTCCGCACGCTCCAGCCAACCTTCGGGGGTGCCGAGCTTGGCGCCGCTGCACTGGACGGACAAGCTGCGGAGCCGGTCGCCGTGCTTGATGCCGAGCTGCAGGCCGGTGGCCCCGCCCAGCGAGACGCCCGCGTAGTGGAAGTTCGCGCCGGGGCTGACGGAATCGACAAGATCGACGACGGCGTCAGCCAGTTCCGCAACATCGAAACCTTCCGTGGTGGTGGGCGAGATGCCGTGGCCCGGGAGGTCCCACCCGATGACGTCGTACTCGTCACCCAGGAGGGCAGCCGATTCCGTCCAGAGGATCGTGGAGGTGCCCAGCGACGGACCCACTACCAGGAGAGGCTTGGCTCCCAATTCGCGCTGCGGGGACAGCAGCACCGCCTTGACAGTTGGCTTAGCCACGAGTGGCTCCTTTCGACGAGGTTCCAGTGAAAGCGGGGTAAGTCGCGAGGATCCGGCGGCTGATCTCCGAGGCTTCGCCGAGATAGCTCGCGGGGTTCAGTAGAGCTTCGAGTTCGGCGTCCGAGAGCTTGTCCGCGGGCACGGCTTCACGCAAAAGCTTGGTGTAAATCCGGGCTTGCTCGGCGGCAGGCGCCTTCAGGGTTTCGTCGACGACGGCCTGCAGCTTCTGTTTTCCGTCTTCGCCGAGGAGAGGCGCGACGGCGGCCGACACACCTTCACTGAGCAGCAGCGGACCCGAGAGCCCGAGGTTCCGGCGCATCGCATCGGGGAAGACCCGGAGGCCTTCGGTGAGCTCCTTCAGCTGAGAAGCGGCGCCCAGGGCCAACGCGAGCAGCTGGCGCAGGGCCGGCCATTCACTG
Source organism: Paenarthrobacter ilicis (assembly GCF_016907545.1). Lineage (NCBI taxonomy): Bacteria > Bacillati > Actinomycetota > Actinomycetes > Micrococcales > Micrococcaceae > Paenarthrobacter > Paenarthrobacter ilicis. Next base: position 3,843,190 of record NZ_JAFBCD010000001.1, read on the forward strand.
TGCCAGGCGCCATCGGCCCGCTCGTCGTTGAAGGTTGCCGCCGCGAGGTGCAGTTGCGCTGCAAGACCAGGAGCCTGCAACGCTGCGCTGCGGATCAGGACTGACAGCACGGGGTTCTGCTTCTGCGGCATGGCCGAGGAAACCCCGCGTCCGGCGGCCAGCGGTTCGCCAAGTTCGGCAACTTCCGGGCGGCTCAGGAAGAGCAGGTCGGCAGCAATCTTGCCGAAGGAATCGATGACGGCAGCGAGGCCGTCGCCCAGGGCTGTGATGGCCAGGCGGTTGGTGTGCCAAGGGGCGGGGACTGCGGCCAGCCCAAGGCGTGCAGCCCAGGAATCCGCGAGAGTGAACGGTGTGGAGTCCGAGCCAGCGGTGAGCTTCGTGCCTGAGGCCAACGTCCCGCCGGCCCCGCCGAACTGGACCGGCAAGTCAAGGGAGTCCAAGCGGGCAGCCGCGGCCGCCACGCCCTGGAACCACTGCGCAGCCTTGAGCCCGAACGTGTACGGAAGCGCGTGCTGTGTCAGGCTCCTGCCCACGCACAGCGTGTCCGCATGCTGCTCCGCCAAGGTGGCGAGCGCCGTCGTCGTGCCTTTGACCTCAACCAGCAGCGCGGAAACGGTGCGGCTGGCGAGGAGCATCAGCGCCGAATCCAGGACGTCCTGGCTGGTCAGCGAGGTGTGGACAGCCTTTCCGGCACCGATCCCGCCCGAGTCCAGCTCCCGGACGCGGGCACGCAAGTCCCCGAGCAAGGGAATCACCGGGTTGCCGCCGCCCTGGGCGCGTTCGGCAATTGAGGCGGCATCGTACTGCTCGATCGAGGCGGCTTCGGCCACCACAGCGGCTGACCCTGCCGGAGCAAGCCCGGCATCCTCGAGCACAGCTGCCCACGCAGCTTCGACGTCGAGGATTGCCGTGATCACGGCACGGTCGCCCGTCAGCGCCGCCACAGCGGGCGACGCCGACACGGGGCTCAGGAGGCCGAAGTCGCCGTCGGTCATGCCGGGTTTTCCGTATTGAGGTCCAGCGATCCGTCCTGCTGGAAATCCAGGAACACGGTCTCGTCGCCGCCCTGCAGGCGGATGTCCCAGGTGAGGCCACCGTCGGGATCGCGGCGTGCGATCAGGGTCTTGCGCCGTTCGGGATCCAGGGAGCTCAGCAAAGGATCGTTGGCCAGCGCTTCCTCGTTTTCCGGCAGGTACACACGGGTGAAGAGGCGGTTCATGAGGCCGCGGGCAAACACAGCCACGGAGATGAACGCTGCAGCGCCGGGAGCCGTGGGGCCGGGGTTGACCGTGGTGAACGTGTACACGCCCGAGTTGCCCACGGAGCCGCGGCCCCAGCCGGTGAACGTGTAGCCGTCGCGGACCAGGGAGCCGGTGCGCTGGACGATCTTGCCCTCGGAGTCCGGCTGCCAGATTTCCAGGATGGCGTCCGGGATGGCATTGCCCCCGCCGTCATACACGGTGCCCTGGAGGCGGATGCTGCCGGGGCTGCCCGGCGCCAGGAGTTCGTTGTCCTTATTGAAAGGGAGGGCGTAGCCGTAGAAAGGGCCTACGGTCTGACCCGGTGTGGGTGCCAGCTTGCTCATGCGCTTTACTCCTCGTCCCCGGCGTCGCCGTATGCTTCGTTTTCGGTCCAGGTCCGCTTGGAACCGGTCAGGATGATGTCCCATTTGTAGCCGAGGGCCCATTCCGGACTGGTCAGCTCGTGGTCGTACTGTGCCACCAGGCGGTCGCGGGCATCCTGGTCCACGATCGACTGGTAGATGGGGTCCAGCGGGAAGAGCTGGTCGCCCGGGAAGTACATCTGGGTGACGATTCGCTGGGTGAACTCCGAGCCGAACATGGAGAAGTGGATGTGGGCCGGGCGCCAGGCGTTCAGGTGGTTCTTCCACGGGTACGCGCCGGGCTTGATGGTGGTGAAGCTGTACGAGCCGTCGTCGCCGGTGATGCAACGCCCGACGCCGGTGAAGTTCGGGTCCAGCGGTGCGGGGTGCTGGTCGCGCTTGTGGATGTAGCGGCCGGAGGCATTGGCCTGCCAGATCTCCACGAGCTGTCCCGCTACGGGGCGGCCATCGCCATCAAGGACGCGGCCAGCGACGATGATGCGCTCTCCCTGCGGTTCGCCGTTGTGCTGGATGGTCAGGTCCGATTCCAGTGCGTGGACATCCTGGTGACCGAAGGCGGGCGAGTAGAGCTCGATGGTCTCCGGGTCCGCGTGGTGCAGGCTCTTGGTGGGGTGGCGGAGGATGCTGCTGCGGTATGGCGCATAGTCCAGGCGCGGCATGGTTTCCGGGCCTTTGCCATTCTTCAGGGCCTCGGCGTAGCGGTCCCCGATGCCCTTGATCTCAGCACTGAGATCGGCCTGGGTTTCCACTTTCTTGGAATCGTGCGCAGCGTGTGGCTCAGCGGCGGGCACGAGCTCCTCGGATTCGAGCGCTGGTGCTGTCTGTTCTTGCGGCACGGCCGGCTCCTTTCGGTTGATGGATTCTGGTTCTGTTGCTCAGGGGCTGTGTGGGCCTAGGTGCTGTGAGGCAGGGCCCGGTGGAGCGAGTCGTATTGGACGGCGTGGCGCACCGGGGCGTTGGGCGCCCCGTAGCCGTCGTAGTTGCCGCGGCGCTCCACCATTTCGAAGAACACACTGCCCACAGTGGCCGTGTAAAAGTGGAGGAATTCGCCGTTGGCGTCCCGGTCATACAGGAGGTTGAGCTCCTTGAGGGTGGCCAGGAATCCGGGTTCAAGATCGAACCGGGCGTCTAGGTCCTCGTAGTAGTTGGCCGGAATCTGGAGGAACTCGAGGCCACGCCCATGGGCCGACCGGGCCGTTGCCACGAGGTCGTCCACGGCGAACGCGATGTGTTCCTGGTACGTTTTTCGGGCGCTTTGCGCTTGCTGGGCCGGAGCCAGGTTCAGCACGAGCCTGACCGCCTTGTTGCTGGTCTGCATCACCTGCGAGCGCACCAGTCCGTTGGGGCTGGGGACCTCCGCGAACGGCTGGGGTTCCAAGGCCAAAGCACTGGTGTAGAAGAGGACGGCTTCGTCAAAGTGCTGCCACGGCTGGGCCAGATTCACGTGGTCAATGACTGCGTTCTGTGCGCTGGAGGGGTGTTCCAGCCCCTCGCCGAACTCGTGCGTCCACGCGGCCGTCCCGTCCGGGCTTCCCTGGCACAGGAAGATCTCGGTGGAATCCGGCGCTGAGATGCCTTGGAAGACTTCCTCGTCAGCCTGGACCTTGCGGGCAACCACTGGCGCCTTGAGTTGCTGGGCGCGGGCGGAGGCAATCACTGGAGAGTCGACGTCGAACCCCAACGCGGCGATAGCCGGTTCCGAGTGCGAGGCCGCTTGTTCGTTGATGATCACGCGGGCCTGGCCCATGGTCCAGAGCTGGACGTCCTTGGTGCGGTGGCGGCCTTCGAAACCGAAGCCGAGCTGGCCGAGGAGCTTCTCCAGCTGCGCGGTGTTGTCCGCCTTGACCTCGGCGAAGTTGAAGCCGGCGGGCTCGTTCACCTTGGGCAGCGTGGCCAGTTCCATGGGATAACGACGGCGGGACGCACTGCCGTTGCCGGCTGCAGATTCGGTGGAGGCGCTGGCCAGCCATTTGGCGCTCTGCTCCTCCAGCCAGATGAGGGAGCGCATGGCATCCACGGCGGTCCGCTCGGTGTCCGACTGGCGGAAAACATCGTTGAAGACCTCGAGCGAGACCGGCCCCGTGTACCCGGCGCGGACCACGTGGCCCATGAACTTGGCCAGCTCGAACTGACCTTCCCCGGGGAACACCCGGTAGTGGCGGCTCCAGGACAGCACGTCCATGGAGAGCTTGGGGGCGTCGGCCACCTGGACGAAGAAGATCTTCTCAGCGTTGATGTCCTCGATGGGCGCGGTGTTCCAGTCGCGGGACAGGATGTGGAAGGAGTCCAGGCAGGTGCCGAGGTTGGGGTGGTCCACCATGTCCACCAGGCGGTAGGCGTGCTCGTAGTCGTTGACGTACTTGCCCCACGCCAGGGCTTCGTAGGCCACCTTGACTCCGTGTGCCCCGGCCAACTCTGCCAATTCCGCGAGCTGGGAGGCGCGGAGTTCGTCGTCGTCGATGGTTGCCGTGGCTACGTTGGAGCAGACCAGGATGGTGTCCATGCCCAGGCGAGCCATGAGCTTGAACTTGGCCTCGGCGCGCTTGAGGTTGGCCTTCAGCAATTCCGGCGTGACACCGTCGAAATCCCGGAACGGCTGGTAAAGGTCCAGGCCCAAGCCGAGGTCGGCGGCCATTTTCCGGACCTCTTCCGGGCTGTGGGGGGACGTGACGAGGTCCTGTTCGAAGATCTCGATGCCATCGAAGCCCGCAATCGCGCAGGCCTGCATCTTCTCCTTCAGCGTGCCGGACAGGCAGACCGTTGCGATTCCGGTACGCATCAGTTGGCCACCTTTGCCAGGAGAGCCTCTTCTTCGGCGGCGATCAGTTCTAGGAAGTGTGCCCGCATGCGATCGCGGTCCGCCTCGCGTCCAGTGATGAGCTGGAAGGCGTCGGCCGCCTGCCCAACTGCCATCCGACCGCCGTCGAGGACGTCGCATCCCTTGGCCCGCGCCTCGCGGACCAATTGCGTTTCGATGGGGCGGTACACGATGTCCGCCACCCAATGCCGCGGCTCCACGAGGCCCATGTCCAAGGGGAGCCCGGGGTGGGCCGCCATGCCGATGGGGGTGCAATGCACCAATCCGTCGGTGAGGGGCATGATCTCGGGCAGCTCGTTGATGCTCCGCGGCGTAACGGTGGCTTCGGGGAAAAGCCCCCCGAGCTCGGCCGCACGTTCCGCGGCACGGGCGGGATCCATGTCCACCAGGTCCAGCGTGCTGACGCCGGCTTTGAGGAGTGCGTAGGCGACGGCGGAACCGGCACCGCCTGCACCCAACTGGACCACGCGATCCAGTCGCGCCTCGGGGAGGCCATCGGCGAGCGCCGAGCCGAAGCCGGAGAAGTCCGTGTTGTGGCCGATGAACCGACCGTCCTGGATCAGGACCGTATTGACGGCGCCCAGGCGCGCGGCGTCGTCGGAAATTTCATCAAGGTGCCCAAGCACCAACTGCTTGCACGGGTGCGTGATGTTCAGGCCGTTGAAGCCCATGCGCTGCGCTGCAGTGAGGAGATCCCCGACGGCGGTGGCCGGCAATGCGAGTTCCAGCAGGTCGATGGGGCGGTACAGCAAGCGAAGGCCCTGCACGTCGGCTTCGCGCTCATGCATGGGCGGCGTGAGCGAGGGCATGACGCCTTCGCCTACGAGGCCCACCAGAACGGACTCGGCTCGGTTGCTCATCCTCAAGCTCCTTTTACTGTTCACCGCGGGGGCGCTGTGAGGCAGCCAAGCCGGGTGTAGACATTAGATTACTACAGGTGTTCATATTCCGCACGCATGTTCTTATCGCGAACAAATGACAAAGATGGCGAGTGGGCTCGTGCGTTGCGGGGCCCGCTCTACACGCTTTCGGGCGGGCTTGGCGCTCAGAGCGGGCCTCACAGCGGAGGGTCAGCGCTGGGGAAGGCGGGCTGCCAACTCGGCCGCCGCCTCCTGAAGAGTGGGGACGTGCGCAATGAGTTCCTCCATGGTCATACGGAAGACCGGAACCGCCGTGGCCACGGAAGCAAAGGCATGCCCTTGCGAGTTCAGGACCGGGACGGCCACGGCCCGCATGCCGATCTCGTTCTCCTCGTCCATCACCGCATAGCCCTGCCGGCGGACCTGCTCGATTTCCGCACGGAACGCGTCGCGGTCGGTAATGGAGTGCTCCGTGAGGGGATCCAGGGGCAACTCCTCCAGCAAGCGCTTGCGTTCAATCTCCTCCTCAAAAGCAACAATCGCCTTGCCCACGGACGTTGTGTGCAGCGCCCCCAAGTGTCCGGGATCGCTGGTGACGCGGAAACTCCTGGGGCCATCCACCTTGTTGACCGTCAGGTGGTGGTTTCCGTCCCGCACGGACAAGATGGTGGCCTCATGGGTCCGCTCGGTGACGCGCTGGAGAACCGGCAAGGCCGTGGCGGCGAATCCGTGGTGATTGGATACGCGCTGGCCCAGCTGGAAAACCCGCAGGCCCAGGTGGTAGCGGCGCCCATCCGGCTCGTAGTCAACGAACCCATCCCGGGTGAGGGATCCCAGCAGCCGATAGGTGGTGCTGAAGGGCAGGCCCGCACTCCTGGCCAGATCCGCGGCACTGGCTCCGCGGGGCTCATCCCCCAGGACAACCAACAGGCCCAGGGCTTTGCCGACCATGTCGGTTTTTGTGTCGTCTTTCACACTCATGACTCGATGCTCTCACATGGTGAGAGCTATTTCTAGATCGTGGTGAAACCTATTGACAAGTGACCGCACTCACAGTCACTATTGCTGTATTGCACAAGTAGCTCTCACCATGTGGTTACTTGCGGAGGATCTGGCCACACCGGGCTTCGTCTTCCCACTGAAGCCAGATCCGCGACATCGTCGTCACAGAAGGAACTCTTTCCATGAGCCAAACATTGCCGTCAGCGACGCCAGGCACTGAAACCACCACGGGTACCCCCAAGAAAGCCGCCTTGGCCTCTTTCCTGGGGAGCGCCGTCGAGTACTACGACTTCTTCATCTTCGGCTCGGCCGCAGCCCTGATCTTCCCCCACGTGTTCTTCCCGGATGCGGACGCCAACGCAGCCATCATGTCCTTTGCGACCTTCGGCTTCGCGTATATCGCCCGCCCCGTGGGCGCTGTCATCCTGGGCCACTTCGGTGACAGGATCGGCCGCCAAAAGGTCCTCATGTTCACCTTGGTCCTCATGGGTGCCGCCACCTTCGTGATCGGCTGCCTCCCGGACTTCAAGACCATCGGCTGGTGGGCTCCCGTCCTGCTGGTCCTGGCACGTCTTTGCCAGGGTCTCTCGGCCGCCGGTGAGCAGGCCGGCGCCTCCTCCATGACGTTGGAGCACGCCCCGGACAACCGGCGCTCGTTCTTCACCTCGTGGACGTTGACTGGCACGCAGGGTGGCCAAATCCTTGCAGCACTCGTCTTCATTCCCGTGGTGGCGCTGCCGGATGACATCAAGTACGGCATCGGCTGGCGCATCCCGTTCTGGCTGAGCGCCGTGGTTGTTATGGTGGCCTTCTTCATTCGCCGCACCCTGCACGAGCCGCCGGCATTCGCCGAAGCCAAGAAGAACAACCAGATCTCCAAGCTTCCCGTTGCCGACCTACTGCGCCTGCACTGGCGCGACGTTCTTCGCGTTGTCTGCTGCGCCTTCATCGCAGCAGTCAGCACGGTGTTCGGAACCCTGGCCATCAAGTACGCCCAGGACGTTGCCCACGTGAACAGCACCATCACCTTGTGGCTTGTGGTGGCGGCAAACGTGGTGGCCCTGGGAAGTCAGCCCCTGTTTGGCATGCTGGCTGACAAGATCGGCAGGAAGCCGGTATTCATCTACGGAGCCATCGCCAGCGCGATCATGACCCCGGTGTTCCTGCTGACCCTCGAATCCGGCAATGTACCGCTGATGTTCCTGGTCTCCATCGTGTTCTTCTCCTTCGGCTACGCTGCCGCCAACGCCGTCTGGCCGTCCTTCTACGGTGAAATGTTCAGCACTAAAGTCCGCTTCTCCGGCCTGGCCATCGGTACCCAGCTCGGGTTCCTCATGGCCGGTTTCGCCCCGGCAATCGTCACCGCGCTTGGTGGCACCAAGCCCGGAGGATGGGTGCAGATCTCCATTTTCACGGCAATCATCTGCGCGATCGCTGCCATCTCTGCCCTGACCGCCCGCGAATCGGCCAAGGTCCCGACTGCTGAACTCGGCCTCCGCAAGGAAAACCTGCACGCCTGACACCCCACAGCGCGCGCTCCTTCCCGGTTATCCGGGTCCGGAGCGGCGAAAAGCCCGGAATGCCACCTGACATTCCGGGCTTTTCGCTGTGCTTGGCTGACCCAGGGCGGAGGCAACCGGGGAGGAGCGCTGGAACCCAGCGACTACCGTGGGTTCAGCACCACCGGCTTGAACCCGCCCCGGCCGTTACCGGAGTACATCAGCAGGCTCCCATCCCCGGCGACGCCAACAAGTGCAGGGTCCCCGGTTCCGGTGAAGCCATTGCCCAGGGCAGCCAGGGAAGAGAACATGTTCCACCCTGAGCCCAGGTAGGTCCGGTCCAGGAAGCCGCCCTTGCCGTTGCCCGGGTAAAGCCACAGCCCGCCGTCGTTCCCCCGGCCCAGAAGGTCCTCACGGCCATCGCCGTCAAAGTCGCCGCCCTGCAGGACGGCGTTGAACATGTTCCAGCCCGAGCCAATCTGCCGCCACGGCAGGAATCCGCCGCTCCCGTTGCCCGGGTACAACCACAAGGCTCCATCGGCCGTGCGGGCCAACAGATCAGCCTTGCCATCGCCTGAGAAGTCACCCGGGGCAAGAAGCTCGCTGAATCCCTGCCAGCCGGTACCGATCTGCTTGCTTGCCAGGAATTGTCCCTCACCGTCGGTGGGATACAGCCACAGCACCCCGTCGGATGTCCGGGCCACCAGGTCCGGGTGACTGTCGCCGTCGAAATCTCCGGCACTGACGACGGCGGTGAAACCGTTCCAGCCCGAGCCCACCTGCACGCGGGGCAGGAAGCCGCCGGAACCGTTCCCGGGGTAGAGCCATAAGGCTCCGTCCTTGGCGCGGGCCAGCACATCAGCCACGCCATCGCCGTCGAAATCACCGGCCTCCCACACCTGTGCAAACTGGTTCCAGCCTGCACCGATCGGCAGGCGGGTGGCGAAACCTTGGCCGTCGCCGGGATACAGCGTCATACCGTCGCCCTTGGCCGTCAGGACGTCAGGGCTCTTGTCGCCCGTGAAATCCTGGCCTCCAACAAGGTCGCCGGCCGCACTCCACCCGGTTCCCGCAACGGTGCGCGGCAGGAAGCCGCCCTTGCCGTCACCCGGGTAGGCATAGAGTGTTCCGTCGGTGGCGGTGGCCAGCAGGCCAGCCGATCCCCCACCGAACGATCCCGCCGGAGCCAGGGACGCAAAAACATCCCACCCTTGGCCGATCTGGACGCCGTCCAGGAAGCTGCCGGCTCCGTTGCCCGCATACAGCCACAGCTTTCCGTCGTTTCCTACGGCAAGGAGATCATTGCGGGAGTCGCCGTTAAAATCGCCCACGGACACCAACCGCTGGAAATTTTGCCAGCCGGACCCCACGTAGCTGCGTGCAAGGAAGCCGCCCTTGCCGTTGCCCGGGTAGAGCCACAGCCCGCCGTCACTGGTCCGGGCAAGGACGTCGCCGAAGCCGTCGCCATTGACGTCCCCTGTTCCTAGGACCGCGTTGAAGATGCCCCACCCGGAGCCGATCTGCACCGGATCATCCAACCTGTTGCCCGGCAGGCCGCTGAAAAGCAGGAGCGACCCGTCCGCTTCGCGGGACATCACGTCCGCGAGCTTGTCGCCGTCAAAGTCTCCGGCCGAAAAGCGCATCTGCGCCTTGAGCTTGGAATCGGCATTGATGGTCACCGACGCGGACGTGGCAGACACCGAATTGATGGTCACGCGTGTGCCCGTGTAGGTGGTGAAGGTGCTCCCGGCCTGCCAGGCGTGGTTCTTCGCGTACCAAGGCTCGGTGAACGGAACCGTAGACGGCATAAGGATCAACGACGACGCGATGGTGGCCCCGCCGCGCTGCACGATCTTGACCCCCATGTTCCCTGCGGGCCTGCCGGACTGGCCAAGGTAGCTGTCGTAGCCCACCGGCTGCCGAAGCTCCAGGTAATAGACTTCCTTGCTCACCGGATCCGTGAACTTGATGGCTCGCTGGGCGTCCGTACCGCCCCAGGGTTTGAGCGTGTAGCTCTTGACCCCGCTTGCGACGCCCACATCCCGGATCTCATCGCCCCGGCCAAGCCCCGCGTAATCCCACAAAGTGGAGCTCACCACCGGTTGCGCATTCTGGGCAGCGCCCATGATGTCCGTGGTGTCGCCGTACTCCCGGATGTAGCAGGACGGATCGGTGAACCTGCCGTTGCTGTCCGTTCCGACGTCGGAAGCACCGCTGCCGCACTGCAGGGCATCAGCGTGCATCAGGCCGATCACGTGGCCGAACTCGTGCGTCATGACGTTGCTGGAAAGATTGCTGACCAGCGGCAACAACACCCGGCCGCTGTAGCTTCCGCTGCTGTAACCGGCGCCCAGGGCGTTCCCGGAAAGCGTGGCGGTAGGAATGAAGATCACCAGTGCTGTGTAGGGGCTTGCCGACCATTTCAGCTCGCTGGTGATGGTGGAAATGATGGTGAAGTAGCTGTCCGTGGACCTCGCTTTGGATTGAAATCCGGCCACCTTGCTGTCCACAGTCATGGACAATCTGCCCGCCGTCATCGCCTGCCAGTATCCACTGGTGGAGGCCACAGCCTGCTCGGCGCCGCTCATGGACACTGAGCCGGAGTTGTCCGCCAGCTTGGCTGTCACCAGCCGGACGCGGATGTCCCCGGACGGACCCGAAGCGGCCGCTCCGACGTCAAGGCGCGTTGCCTTGCCTGCGCCCGCATCGATGGAAGACCCCTTGGGAGCAGGCTCCGGAACTCCCGGCGCCGTCCCGAACATATGCTCGGAATGGGGAGTGCCTTCCACGAACCGCACGTTCGGGTTGTCCGGCGAAGGCAACGGCACCGCCGTCGCAGGGGCCTGGGTAAAGAAAAAGCCGGTGGCGCACACCATCAAGCCTGTGGACAACGCGATCGAACGGCGCAAGAAGCCCATGAAATCTCCCTGGGGTGGAGTCTGCAGTTCCTGTGAGTCTCAAGAACCGAGATCAGGCTACAACCGGCCCAAGGTTCCCGGGTGGAAGCCACCGCCGAAACGCAGTCAGCGCCCAATGCTTACCGGACCCTAACCGTGCTGAAATACGGCGGCAACAATGCCGCTCCACACTGGAAGAGCCGGCAAGTGCAGGCGCCCAGCTCCAGCCAGGAGGACACCATGCTGAAGGAAGTCACAACTCACACAACACGTATACGCGCGATCAGCCAGCTCCACCGCGGAGACGAGATCGAGGCCCGCCTGTCCGTGGGCCCCGCCTACGATGACGTGGTGATCCGCCGCGGACGCGTCCAGGAAACAGCACCCGGGATCGGTGTCGTCTGGATCATGGACCACGCCAGTGGGATGAGAAAAGCCATCAACACCGATGAATGCACCGTTTGGCGGGTCGCCTGATCCGGCTTGACCCCGAACGCGCGCTCAGCCGCCTGCCACGGACTGGATGATCAAGACCTCCTGGCCAGCCGCAACCTCCGTTTCAAGACCTTCCAAGCGCCGGACTTCCTGGCCGTTCACGTAAATATTCACGTAACGGCGGAGCGCCCCGGTTTCATCACGCAAACGCCTGGCAAGTACCGGATAGTCACCGGTCACTGAATCCAGCAACTCCCCCACGGTCACGGCCTCGTCGGCGGACGCAGTCAGACAGGACTGTCCGCCGACGAGTGGTTGGAGAACGCCGGGCAACACCACCGTAAAGTCAGCCACGGCGGACCTTACCCGGGTACCGGGGCGTCAGCTTGATCTTCGGGTGTTGCCCCGGCGGTGGTGGCAACTGCCTCCACGATTTCCGCTGCCTCGGCCAGCACCGTTGCTTCCGCTGCCGCCAAAGGGGCGTCCGCCCCGGCAGCGCTACCAATCACCACAGCCGCACGGACGCTGAGCACGTCCGGCAGGTGTGAAGCCACTTCGGTGAAAGTGGCGCCCTCGTCAGCGCTGGCGTACACCGTGCCGCCACGGGTGCCGAAGTAGACTCCCACGGGTTCCGCGGTGTCCACGGAGGCGGCATCCCTGAGGACCGCGTTGTACTCGTGATCAGGCAGCCCGGTGTGGAGCTCCGTCCATGAGTTTCCGGCGTCGTCCGTCCGGTGCACGCTGAGTTTGCTGTCAGGCGGGATGCGTTCGCCGTCTGCTTTGAGGGGTATCACCCAAGCGGTACCTTCGCGGCGCGGGTGTGTCAGCATCACAAAGCCGAAATCCGCAGGCAGTCCTTGGGCGATGGAATCCCAGTGATCGCCGTCGTCATCCGTGCGGTACACACCATGGTGGTTCTGCGCGTACAGACGGCCGTCTGCCTGGGCATCAGCGGCGATCTTGTGCACGCACTGGCCGAACTCAGGGTTGGGATCGGGCATGAAATAGGCCGAGATTCCCTTGTTCCGGGGCTCCCAGGAGGCACCGCCGTCGAGCGATCTGTAAACACCGCCCGTGCTCATGGCGACGTGGACCTTCTCACCGGACGGATCCACCACGATCGAGTGGGCCGCCGCTCCGCCGTAGCCGGCACCCCACTGGCTGCGGTGGGGGTGGTCCCAGAGTCCACGGTTCAACTCGAAGTGCTCGCCGCCGTCGGTCGATTTCCACACCGAGATCGGCTCGCACCCGGCCCAGACAACACCCGGCCGGGAGTCGGCGTCCGGGTGGATCTGCCACACGCGTTCCAAGGCGGCCTCCGTACCCTCCGGGAAAGTGATGGCGCCATGCTCCGGCTCGGACCACGTGGCTCCCAGGTCATCGGAGTGGGCCACGGTTGGACCCCAATGCTCGGATCTGACGCCCACCATGATCCGGGTTTTGCCGCCCCGCGTGTCTATTCCGATGCTGGGTATTTCACTCATCAGAAAGTGCGGGCCGGAGAGGGACCATTCCTGACGGTCCGGGCTGGTCGCGAGCCAGAGGCCTTTCTTGGTCCCGATCGCTATGACAAAACTCTGTGCGGTAGCCATGGGTTCCATGCAACCACCCGGTGGGATGGGTGGCAACGGTTCTGGCGCTTATGTGGAAAACAGCGGCATCTCAACGGGAGCCCGCCGTCACCTTTTCCACCACGTTCTCCGTAGCCGCCCAGGACGCCAGCAGCTTCAGGGCTTCCTCGCTGCTGCTCCCCGGAACGGCCGGGTACACGGTGATGCCCAGTCCGGTGTCTTCGTCCAGCTCCAGCTGCTGGTACGTCAGCTCCAGCGGACCCACCACCGGGTGGTGGAAGGTCTTCATACCAGTCCTGTGGCGCCGCACGTTGTGGGCCGCCCAGAGGGTACGGAATTCCTCACTCCGCATGGACAGCTCGCCCACCAATTCCGCAATGCCCTTGTCATGCGGGAAGCGGCCGGCTTGCCTCCGCAGGATCTCCACGTTGGTGTTGGCTGCCCGGTTCCAGTCCGGGTAGAACTCCCGGCCCCGTGGGTCCAGGAAAATGAAACGGCCGTAGTTGGCCGGTCCGGTTGTGCTTTGGAAAAGGTCGAAATACATGGCGTACCCCAAAGCGTTGGCGGCCACCACGTCCATCCTGTTGTTGTTGACCAGTGCCGGTGCTCCGGTGATGGAGTCCAGGAAGTAGTGCAACGCCGGGTCCATGGTGCGGCCCGGCTTCTTGACCCGCACGCGTCCGCCCCTGTTGGCGGTGCGCGCCAGATCGAACAGGTGGTCCTGTTCAGCACGGTCCAGTTGGAGTGCCTCCGCAATCGCGTCCAGCACACTGTCGGAAACGCCCGAGAGGTTCCCGCGCTCCAACCGCGTGTAGTAATCGACGCTGACTCCGGCCAAGCGGGCCACTTCGTCCCGGCGCAAGCCAGTCACCCGCCGTCGGATACCAAACGATTCGATCCCTGCCTGTTCAGGGGTGATGCGTGCGCGGCGGGTCATCAGGAACTCCCGCACTTCAGACCTGTTGTCCATGCCCACAACGTTACGGCGCAACAGGTTTATTGTGAGAGGTTTTGCTGGAACCCGTTTAAACCGGGCCTCCCACCGGACCTGCGCTGCGTGATCGGATGTATTCCAGTTGATTCATCTGAGAGGACCGTTCATGCCAGCGAACGCCAGCACTGCCACCGGCTCCGCGCGCAGCGCCGATACGCCGCCTGCCAGTCACTGGGGTGGTGTCTTTGCGATGTCCTTTGGGGCTTTTGCGGTAGTGGCTTCCGAATTCCTCCCGGTCAGCCTGCTCACCCCCATGGCCCGCGACCTCCAGGTCTCGGAGGGCATGGTGGGGCAGGGCATCGCAATCTCGGGGCTGTTTGCCGTCATAACCAGCCTTTCTGTCTCGTCTTTGGCGGGCAAACTGAACCGCAAAGCGTTGCTGATGGGATTCGCAGCCCTCATGGGAGCCTCGGGCGCTTTGATCGCCTTGGCGCCCGGTTACCTGCCGTTCATGGTGGGGCGCGCGTTGATCGGCGTTGTTATTGGGGGTTTCTGGTCCATGTCCGCCGCCACGGCCATCCGGTTGGTTGCCGCTCCACGGGTACCCCGGGCCCTGGCGATCGTGAACGGCGGAAATGCGCTTGCCACGGTTTTGGCCGCTCCTTTGGGCAGCTATCTGGGCTCGTTTATAGGGTGGCGGGGAGCTTTCCTCTGCCTGGTACCCATCTCGATCATTTGCTGTGTGTGGCTGTGGATTTCCCTGCCCTCCCTGGCCGCGCCGCCGCAGGCGCCCAAGGCACGGGAAATCTTCACGATCTTCTCTGCCCTGAAAAACACAACGGTCGCCTGGGGCATGGCCGCGTGCGGCACGTTCTTCATGGGCCAATTCATCCTCTTCACCTATATCCGCCCCTTCTTGGAGACCGTCACCCGGGTGGACGTCACCCAAGTGTCCTTGGTGTTGCTGGTACTGGGGGTTTCCGGGTTTGCGGGAACAGTGGTGATAGGCCGGTTCCTGGGCTCCAGGATGTACGCCACCCTCATGGTGATTCCGGCACTTATGGCCTTGATCGCCGGAGCCCTCATTCCCCTGGGCTCCGTCTTCGCCGCGGTGGTGGTCCTGCTGGCCTTCTGGGGCCTGCTGGGCACGGCCGCTCCCGTGGGTTGGTGGAGCTGGGTGGCCCAGGCAATGCCCCACAATGCTGAGCAGGGCGGCGGCTTGATGGTGGCCGTGGTCCAAACCTGCATAGCCCTGGGATCCATCATTGGGGGCCTCCTGTTCGATTCCATGGGGTTCCAGAGCGCCTTCCTCGCCAGTGCTGCAGTGCTGGTTGTTGCCTCGTTGCTGGCTGCCCAAACCCGACGCGCCGCCGTCGGGTCATCAGCCGGGGTAGGCAGCCGTGGCTGAACTGCGGAACTGCCTTGCACCATAGCGGGTCTTTATGGATACGTTGTGGGTGGAATGCGGTATCCACACCAACGCAAGGATGATCAACACATCATGACTGAAGCCAACACCGCCAGCCGCGCCACGCAGCTCAAGGCCCTTCACCAGGCCCCAGAGATCCTGCAGGTGGTCAACGTTTGGGATGCCATCAGCGCATCCGCAGTGGCAGCCCTCCCGGAGACCAAGGCAATTGCCACTGCCGGGCACTCCATTGCGGCCTCCTATGGCTACGCCGACGGGTCCATGCCCCTTGATGTCGCCCTCAGCGGAATCGAGAGGATCGTCAACGCCGTTGACCTTCCGGTCACTGCAGACCTCGACGACGGGTACCAGGATCCGGCTGAAACCATCCGGCGCGCTATTGGAATCGGAGTTGTGGGCGCCAACGTGGAAGACCGCCTGCGCCCCTTCGACGAATCCGTGGCCCGCGTCCAGGCCATTGTTAAGGCTGCTGAGGCAGAGGGCATCGATTTCCAGTTGAACGCCCGGACCGATGCCATTGTCCGTGGTGGGGACCGTCCCATCCAGGAAAGCATCGACGATGCGATTGCCCGCGGCCGCGCATTCCTCGACGCCGGCGCAGCGCTGGTCTTCGTGCCCGGCGCCCTGAACCGCGACCTCATTGAGCCGCTGGTTGAAGCACTGGGCCGGGGCAAAATCTCCGTGATCGGCGCCCCGGGGGCTGCCGCTGCGGCTGAGCTGCAGGAACTCGGGGTGGCACGCGTCTCCTACGGCCCGTTCACCCAGCGCGTGGCCCTGCGCGCCTTGCAGGATCTGGCCTCCGATTTGTATGGCACGGGCGTTATCCCCAAGGACACTCCTGCACTTAACTAGCGTGGCGGTGGCACGCCCGGAAGGGTGTGCCACCAACAGGTCCCACCGCGGGCAGGACCATCACATGAAGTAACCTCCCGCCGTCGAACGCCTTGGGCGTGGCTATTCTGGGCAGTATCGGCTGACCCAGAAGGAGATCCATGCCCAGCGCAGACCACCCGTTGACCAAACTCGGGTTCCTCACCATCGGCTTGTTTGATCCCCGGGACCCCGCAGCCGGCCACCAGTCAACGCTGGAAATCATTGAGCTCGGGGAAAAACTCGGGTTCGACAGTGCTTGGTTGCGCCACCGGCACCTTCAGTTCGGCATCTCCTCCCCCGTAGCCGTGATGGCCGCAGCAAGCCAGCGCACGTCCAGGATCGAGTTGGGCACGGCGGTGACGCCCCTTGGCTGGGAAAACCCGTTGCGCTTGGCAGAGGATCTGGCCACCGTGGACCTGCTGTCCGGTGGCCGTGTCAATCCCGGCCTCAGTGTTGGCGAGCCGATGAACTTCGACACCGTCAAACATGAGCTGTACCCCGGGTCCGCGGACCAAGAGGACTTCAGCTACGGACGGGTGGAGCGGTTTGCCCGCTTGGTTGCCGGTGACAAGATCAGGGAATTCTCCGGCAAGCAGGGCGTGGTGGAGGAGTTTTCCAACCGCGTGGAGCCGCACTCTCCCGGCCTTCGGAACCGGCTTTGGTACGGTGCCGGAAGCATGAAATCGGCGGTGTGGGCCGGAGAAAACAATTTCAACCTGCTCTCCAGCAGCGTGATTTTCCCCGGCCCTGGGGAGGACCCGGACTTCGCGGCCGTCCAGCAGGCCCAGATCCGCGCCTTCCGGGAAGCGGCCGCAGCACAGGGCCGCCACAGGGCCAGGGTGTCGCAGGGGCTGGTGGTGATCCCCACGGATTCCGCCACTGCAGCCCAACGCGAAAAGTATCAACGCTATGTGGACCAGCGCACGCCCAGGACACGCGAACCGCAGGGTCCCAAGGGCATGCTCTTTGCGCAGGACCTTATTGGCACCAGCGCCGAAATAGCTGAGCAGCTTTATGCCCACAAAGGGTTCCAGGAAGTGGATGAGGTGGCCTTCGCGCTTCCTTTCAGCTTCGACCATGAGGATTACGTGCAAATACTGACCGACATTGCCGGTTCATTGGGTCCGGCGCTGGGGTGGAAGCCATCCGCATAGCCGCCGGAGGCCCCTTTTCCAGCCTCTGGAGACCGCCTGCGGGCAGCCAGTAAAAACTAAAGCGAAAGTAGTAATTCGAGGTGGTGGAAATGACCGCTTTCTACCCGTAGAGTAATGACTGCAGCGGCCAAGGGCCCTGCCCAAAGACCGCTCCGGAGTGCGTATCCCCCAATAACGCACTCCGGAGCTCTTTTGTTTTAAGCCTTGGATTGCACCCGGCGAATTGTCACGGAGGCCGGCACTGCAGGGATGCGCCGCCGCTTGGCATAAATCCTGGCCCGCTCACTGGACAATGCCAGGAGCACAAGGATGTCCGCAGCCAGCCCGGTCAGACCGGCCTCCAGGGTCAGGTTGGCTGCTCCGGTGAAGTAGTCAAGGGCCTGCACCGCGATGGAGAGCGAGCTGAGGGCCATCGCGATCACCCGTGCACCGTTGCTGCCCAGCAGGACGCGCCACGCCAGGAAAACCTCACCCAACCCGAACACCAGCATGAAGATGCCCACAAAGGCGATGGCCGCCGTCGCGCTTTCCGCATCCGTCGAGCCGTCCAGGACAAGGCCGTCAACGTCCCCACCGGATGTCAGCAGGGTCAACGCCAGGATGAATGCCGCCACAGACCGTGCCGCCACCAACAACGCACCCACCAGGATGGGGGCGGGCCGCCTGTCCCGGCTGTCAGTACTGTGGGGCAGGATGTCCGCGGCCGTCGCGACACGGCGGGCATCAACAATGGGCAAATCACCATCGGTGGAAATCGAGTCCCCGCCGCCGTTCCGGGAGTGGTACCCGGTGGAAAAATCCTCGATGATCTCAACGGACACCGCAGGTTCCGCGGCCGAAACGGAGGCAACAATGTGGTCCCGCTCCACATCCGTGTTCTGTTCAATCTTGTGGGTGATCTGGAGCGTGAACAGGCTGAACCCGACGCTGCGATCGTACGTGCCGGCCGCCAGCCAATCCACTTTGTGGCCTCCGGGCAGGAGCCACCCCTCCGGGCAGCGCCAAAAGCGGACGTGGTGGCGTTTGCCCGGGTTGTTGTCCACTTCCTGTTGGTAAGCGAAGTCCTGCTGGCGATCAAACAGGTACAGGGGGCTCACGGGCGCTTCGGCGTAGCTGCGCCGGAAAATGGTGGAGTTGACGATCCTCCGGCTGCTGGCGAACGTGACGTCGTCCGCCTTGGTCCATCCCGCTGATTCCATGATGGCGTGGATCTGCGGTTCCCCGCCCAGAAGTGCAAGGTTCACCGGGTCACCCAGGAGGCCGTCGCTGGTCCGGGCCCGGCCGATGAAATAGCCGGGAACGTAAACCGCAGTGAGGATCCGGTGGAGCCTGGGCAGCAACAGATAGGCAAGGAACGCCCAGAACAGCACGTAGAACCACACCTGGCCCCAGCCCAACTGGAAGCTCTCGCCCACCAGCAGGAATGCCAGCCAGATCGCGGCAATCCCTCCCAGGACAAAGAATGCGTGGTCCAGCCAGCTGTCAGTGACTCCCTTGGTTGGTGCCTTGAACATGCAGCGTTCCCCCCTCCACCCGGACCCTGCCGTTCCCAACAAGCCACTGCAGCGACTCCAGCACCGCTTCCTCCGGCTGATAGCGCGGCGCATAGCCCAGCAGGGTTTTGGCCTTCTCAATACTGAAGCAGTGGTTGCGGGACAGATGGGCCCAGCTGGTGTCGGCAATCTCCGGCGTGGTGGTCCTGCGGAATTCCTCCCACGTCAGTGTCTCCAGCTGCGGCTTTTGCCCGAACCAGGCAGCCGCCATTTCGGCGTATCCCCGGACAGTCAGCGCTGAAGGCGCAACAATGTTGAAGTCTTCCCCGGAGGCGGCGTCCCGCGCGTCGACGGCTTTTTCGAATGCCTGCGCAACGTCGTCGGCGTGGACGTGGTGCATCAGTTCAGTTCCATTGCCGGGAACCTGCAGGGGACGGCCGGCGGAAATGGTCCACCACACGTCCGGCTCCAGGTTTCCCAGGGGGCCGATGGGAAGCCAACCGGGACCCACTATGTGGCCGGGGTGCAGGGACGTGGTGACCAATCCACCGGAGGCTGTTTCATCCTTCAGCATCCGGGCGACGGCCCGCTTTTGGATGCCGTAGTCATCGAGCGGTTCTTGTGCGAAGTCCATGGTGTCCTCGGACAGCGGCAGCTTCAGGCTGGCACCGTACCTCCAGATGGAGCCGCAGTGCAGCAGGTGACCCACCTCGCCGCGGAGCCGTTGCACCAGTGCGGTGGCCGAGTCCAGCGTGAAGCACACCAGGTCAATCACGACGTCGGCACCCAGCTCCGCCACCCTGTCACCAAAGGTTCCGGCCAGGTCCTCCTGCTGGCGGTCCGCCGTGACCTGGCGGACGTGCGCCAGCTCGGGGGCGTCGATGTATGGCGAGGCATTTCCACGGGTGATGGTGATGACCTCGTGGCCTGCACGGACCAAGCGGGGCACAAGGAAGGATCCAATGTGGCCACTGCCGCCGATCACAACGATTTTCATATCCCCACCGTACGGAAGAATCCCGGCCGGCGTTAGGGTTTCCGTCCACTGCGCCACCTGACAAGAGCCGCGCCGGTGGTGGCGCGGCTCCTGTCCCTCAACGGTCACTCAGGGGTCAGTGACCGCCCAGCGTGATGGCGATTTCGTTGGGCACAACGTCCAATGTGGAGGTGCCCGTGACCTTGCCGGTGGTCAGATCCACCGAATGGACCGCCTTGGCTGCGGGCTCCGTGACGTACGCGGTGTTGCCCTTGACCGTGATGGCCGGGTGGGCGTCCTGCCATTCGGAGGGGCCCTCCCAGGCTTTGATCACGGGGAATTCGTTGACGATTTTGCCGTCCTTGGGATCCATGACGTGGATGGATCCGTTGGTGGAGAGGATGTAGGCGAGGTCTCCGGGGCCGCGGGCGACATCCCGGAAGGTGTACTGCACGGTGTCCGGGAGCTTCACCACGTTGAAGGTGTGCTTTTCGGTATCGATGAGTGCCACCGAGTTCAGGAGGTAGCCTTCGGCGTCAGGGTCCGTCTTGTAGTCGCCCACCACAATGGGGCTGGTCTCGGAGACAAACGCGTTGCCCATGCGTCCGTACTTGTCCGGAGCCGTGAACTTCTCAAACTTTCCGTGGTGGTAGAGGAGTGCACCGTCTTCGCAGCCAAAGATCACGGCTTCATCCGCCGCCGTTCCTTCGCCATGGATGCCAGGGCATTCCTTGCTTTCGGCTACCTTGTCCCAGTGATCGCCGTGGGATTCCAGTGCCTGGGCGCCGCTGCGGGATGTCTTGTCCCCCAGTGTGGTGATCAGCTTTCCATCCTTCAACACAATGGACACTCCGTGGTGGGGGCTGTCCGCCGTGTACGTCTGCGTTGCGGGCACGGCATTGTCCGCTGCGGCCAGATCCCCGGTCTTCAGGATGGTGGTGGTGCCGGTGCCGTCGTCGAAGAGGACGGTGTTGCCCGCATGCCGGACAACGTGGCCGGCAGCTGTTGCGTCCACGCGGAGATCGGTGAGCTTGGGCTCAACGGTGTCCAGCAGTTGGAAACCTGCCTTGGTGGTGACAAAAACGTGGCGTCCGTCTCCGGCAGCGTTGAGCCTGGTGAATTCCTCGGAGTCGAACTTCTTCACAACCTCCAGTGTTTTTCCGTCCAGCACGCTGATGCCCCCGGGGTAGGAGACGGCCACGCGTCCTTGGGCGTCAGCTGCTGCTGCGCTGCCCGTTTCCGGCGTTGCGGCCGGGGTGCTGTTGGCGCAGGCCGAGGCCAGGAGTGTCATCCCGGCGATCAGTGCGACGCCTCCCCATCGGGTTGTTTTTTGGCGGAGCATGTATGGGTCCCTCATTCTATTTTTGGTGTGCAGGAATCTGCGTGGGTGTGATGATGGTCAGGCCTTCAGGCCCGTGGCGATGCGTTCGGTATTTGCCCGCATCATGTCCAGGTAGGTTGGAGCGCCGCCGTCGGGTCCCGTCAGGGATTCGGTGAACAGTTCCACCACCCTGACGTTGACGCCAGCCTCGCTGGCCAGGACCTGGACCAATCGGTCCGGCTGCGATGAGTCGGCAAAAATACTGGGTACTCCGGCGTTCCGGATGGCCTCGCTGAGCTGCCGAAGATCGGCAGCACTCGGCGCAGCCAGGGTTGTCCCGCCGGGGATCACGGCTCCAACCACTGTGAAGTCGAATCGCTGGGCCAGGTAGCCGAACACATGGTGGTTGGTGACCAGGGCCCGGCGTTCTTTGGGAATCGCGGCAAAGGTCCCTGTCATCTCCGCGTCCAGCCGTGAGAGCTTGTCCTTGTAGGCCGCGGCGCTGGCAGCAAGGCGCGCAGTGTCGATTCCCTTGATGCTGCGGGCCTTGGACTCCAGGGCGTCAACAACTTTCAGCATGGCGGCCGGATCGGTCCAGAAGTGCGGATCGGCAACGCCTTCCGCGTCGCCGGAGCTGTAAGGCACGACGTCGATCACCTCACCTGCCACCAGGGCGGGGGCACCCGCTGCGGAGGCCCTGTCCAAGTGCTGTTGCAGTCCTTCCTCCAGGCCAAGCCCGTTGGAAACCACCAGGTCCGCGCGCCCCATGGAGGCTGCTTGCTGGGCGGAAATCTCGAACGAATGCGGGTCGGCGTTGGGTTGCATCAATGTGGTCACCTCCACCTGATCGCCCAGCACCTCCCGCGTGACGTCCCCCAGGATGTTGGTGGTGACCACCACCTGCGGTTTGCCGGTGCTCCCGGGAGCAGAGCACCCCGAAAAGGTGAGCGCCGCCAGAACGGTCAACGCCAGCGCTGCAGCCCGCCTCATCGTCCTGTCTCCATCAGATGGACGGGCTGGGTGGGCAGGGTCAAGGTCCGGGCAACCCGCGCGTCATCGGCGTAATCGATCTCATGCACAACACCTTCAGCGGGTGCGTTGACGTAGGCACGCTGCGCGTCCACCGTCACGTCCACCGCGCCTTTCATGGCGGGGTCCGCCAGCGTGGACTCCAGGAGCGGTTTGGTGACGGACGCGGGCTGTTTGGTCCCGGCGTCGTACACCTGGACGGTGCCGTCCGCACCTACCACCACCACGTGGTGTTCGGCGTCGTCCACCGCCGCAGCGGCCAGCACGGGAACCTGGGTGGGCAGCCAATCCCAGGTCCGCTGGCGGGTATTCAGCAGCCAGACACCAGCATCGGAACCCAGCCCGGCAACCGTGGGCCGGCCCTTCCTTCCATTGAATGTGGTGGCCGGGGCCGCAGCGCCCTCCGGGTATGCCACCTTCTCCAGGACCGGCGTTGACCCATCGGTGGTGGCAATCAAGGCGCCATCGGCACAACCGATCACCACTCCCACCCTGGTGGTGATGGTTCCAGCCGCCGCCGGGCAATCGGCGGTAACCAGTTCCTTGCCGCCGGCATCCAGGGCGCGAACGCGCGCCGGTTGGCCCGCACTGTTTGCCTCCGTGACCACTGCCCCCTCGCCAAGGGGCGCGATCAATCCCTGATGAGGCGGTGTTTTGATCCTCAGCTTCTCGGAAATCTCTCCGGTGGACAGCGCCTGGTTGTCCACCAGGACTGCCTCGCCGGAGCCAGGGAAGAAGATCCCCGTTGTTCCGGCCGTGGACAGCATGCCTGTGGCAACGGTGGCAGTCCCGCTGCCGGCCACCTTCCCAATGTTTTTCGCTTCAGCCCGGTAGTAGTGGAAGTGATCCACGTGGTCCCAGGTCCACGCCCCGCTGTCCACCACGTCAACACCCGTACTGTTCGCGGCAAAGACGTACCGGCCGTCCGTACTGACACTGTCAGGGGGATCCACTGCGCCCAGCAGCGAATCCTTTCCGGTGAGGAGGTCCAGCATGGAAGCTTTCCCCTGCGTATCGATCGACACCAGGTGCAGCTGCGGCTCCGCGACTTCCGCCGCCCCGGCCACTGCGCCGTGACCGGTTCCGGAGGGCGCGGGGCTGTCCTGCCCGGCCGCTGTTTGTGGTGCTGTTTGTGGTGCATCCGTGCCGGCGCAGGCCGTCAGGAAAAGGAGAGCCAGTGCGGCCGCAGGTGTTCGGAGTTTCATTGCTACTTTCCAGTGGGAATTGCGGAAGTCAGGACCGGGGAAGGCGAAACGGGCTCCGGTCGGCTCTGGTCCTGCCTGCCGCGCCCCACTGCCAGGCGGGCCACAGCCGAGGAGATGGCTGCCAGCAGCACTGCCGCCATGGCGATCGAGGCGCCGGCGGCGGTGCCCGCGTACCAGGAGCACAGCAGGCCCACGACGACGGCGACCATGCCAAATGTTGCGGCGGCCACCATCCGGGCGGGGATGCTGCGTGTCCACGGAGCCGCAGCAACTGCCGGCGCCAGCAGGAGTCCCACCACCAGCAGGGTTCCAACTGCTTGGTAGGAGGAGACGACTGCCAGGGTCACCAGACCCACCAGGGCCAGCTGGGCCAGCTGGGGCCTAAGTCCCAGGGTTGTGGCGATGCGGGAGTCGAACGCCGCGGCCACAAAGCTGCGGTGCAAAACCCCGGCAATCGTCACGGTGACCAGCACCGCAATGAGCAGCCCGGCCACGTCGGCCCCCTCCAGGGCCAGGATGTCGCCGAAGAGCATTGCGGTGGCATCCGTGGCGAAGGAGCGCGAGTGGGACACAATGAT
Source organism: Paenarthrobacter ilicis (assembly GCF_016907545.1). NCBI lineage: Bacteria > Bacillati > Actinomycetota > Actinomycetes > Micrococcales > Micrococcaceae > Paenarthrobacter > Paenarthrobacter ilicis. Next base: position 3,866,888 of record NZ_JAFBCD010000001.1, read on the forward strand.
CACCCCCAGGGAGAGCATTGAGACGAAGAGCAAGCCGATGCTGGTGTCGTAGGACAGGCGGCCGCGCCGCTGCAGCAGGCTGATCAATGCGCTCATGACGACGGCGCTGACCGCCCCTCCGAGGATTGCGGGTGCGCCGGCGATGGTTGCCAGGGCGACGCCGGGAAGCATGCCATGGCCGATCGCTTCACCCAGGAAGGCCATCCCGCGGATCACCACCCACGTCCCCACCACGCCGCAAATGATCGCTACAAGGGTGCCGCCCAGCAACGCCCGGAGGACGAAGTCGGCGGTGAAGGGTTCGATTAGCCAGTGCACGCCATAACCCTAGGTGTTATTGAGACCCATTATCAAATAGGGCTAGAATCAGAGTGTGCCTTCTTCCGATAACGCCCTCCGCGCGCGCAACCTCCACTTCAGCTTTGACGGCAAACCCGCCCTGCGGGCCGTGGACCTTGATCTGCCGTGGGGCTCTGTGACCGCAATAGCCGGGCCCAATGGTGCCGGAAAATCCACGCTCATCGAGATCCTGGCGGGGGCGCGTTCCGCCGATCAGGGCCAAGTGGAACGCGCAGGAGACCTGGCCCTGGTAGTTCAGCGCGTGGCAGTGCCGGACTCACTTCCCCTCACCGTCCAGGAAGTAGTGGCCATGGGCACTTGGGGCCGGGCAGCAGGGGGGCGCCGACCCACAAGATTCGGGGCCAAGGAGCGGCGGGCCAGGGTGGAGGAAGCCCTGGACAGGGTCCGGATGACAGAACAGGCGGCACTGCCCTTCAATGCCCTTTCGGGCGGCCAGCGGCAACGGACGCTGCTTGCCCAAGGCATCGCGCGGCGGGCGCGGATCTTCCTCCTCGACGAACCCGCAGCGGGCTTGGATCCGGAAAGCCGCGAACGGACGCGTGCAATGCTCGCCGCTGAGGCCGGCCGCGGCGCCGCGGTGGCCTGCGTCAGCCATGACCACAGCCACATTGCTGCGGCAGATCGCGTGGTCACTCTCCGGGACGGGATCCGCATCAGCTGACTCCGCAGGGTCCGTCCCGAGTCCATTAGGGGACACCCACCACGCCGCAACCGCAAGACTCACTTGGCTTCGAGGTCGACAAACAGCTGCCAAGGATGCTTAGCATGATTAATGCGGGCAAGCCCGGGTATGTGTGACCTCTTGAATGACCTCGAAAGGCCGGCGCTGTTGCGGCGGCCAGTTAAAGGAGAAAACTGTGCGGGAGCCTGTTGCCGATCAGAGCGTGACCGAAGTGGACCAGACGCCGGAAGAAGCCCAGGAAACCTCAGCCGAGTCTCCCGAGATCACTTTTGATGAGCAGTTTTACCCGGCGCGGCCCAAAGCGCTGCGGCCAATCGCCCGCCGTCGTCAATTCTTCGCGGCCAAACCGTCGCTGGAGTTCGACGGCCTCAACAAGACCTACGTCGATTGGCTCCGCAACCAGTCCATGCTGGGCGACGCCAACACCCTGGCCCGGCAGCTTTCAGGCCAAGCCAGCATGTGGCAGAACTCCTACGCCCGCCCCAACCCGCGGGCAGCCGTGGAACGTGCACCGGTTTGGTTTACGGCCTACCCGCTCTCCTTCATCACCAAGGACGGGCAGTCCTTCCTCTCCGCCCTTGGCGATCCGGAACTTTGGGATGCCTTCAGGGAAATCGGCATCCGCGGCCTGCACACCGGGCCGGTGAAGTTGGCCGGCGGCATCCGCGGCTGGTCGCAGACACCCAGTGTTGACGGACACTTCGACCGCATCAGCATGGCGATCGATCCCGCGTTTGGAACCGAGGAAGAATTCCGCCAGATGTGCGAGGTCGCCGCCGACCATGACGGAACGGTCATTGATGACATCGTTCCGGGCCACACCGGCAAAGGTGCCGACTTCCGGTTGGCCGAGATGAATTTCCGGGACTACCCCGGCATTTACCACATGGTGGATATCCCCGAAGAAGACTGGCACCTGCTTCCCGACGTCCCTGAGAACCAGGACTCCGTCAACATCAGCCCCGAGGCGGAGAAAGCCCTCCAGCAGGCCGGTTACATCATCGGCCGGCTGCAGCGCGTCATCTTCTACGAGCCCGGCGTCAAGGAAACCAACTGGAGCGCCACCAAGGCGATCGTGGACACCCAGGGCAAAAAACGCCGCTGGGTCTACCTCCATTATTTCAAGTCCGGCCAGCCGTCCATCAACTGGCTGGACCCCACCTTCGCCGGCATGCGCCTGGTGGTGGGCGATGCCCTGCACTCCCTGCTGGACCTGGGCACGGGCGCCCTGCGCCTTGATGCCAACGGCTTCCTGGGCGTCGAAAAGAGTGCCGAGGAAGAGCCCGGCTGGTCAGAAGGCCACCCGTTGTCCGAGGCAGCCAACCAGCTGATCGGTTCCATGATCCGCAAGGTGGGCGGATTCTCCTTCCAGGAACTGAACCTGACCATTGATGACATCAAGGCCCAGTCGGAGTCCGGGCCGGACCTTTCCTACGACTTCATCACCAGGCCGGCCTACCACTACGCCCTGGTGACCGGTGATACGGAATTCCTTCGGCTTACCATGAAGCTCTCCATGGAGATCGGAGTGGACCAGGCATCACTGGTGCACGCCCTGCAAAACCATGACGAGTTGACCTACGAGCTCCTTCACTTTGCTGCAGGCCACCGGGATGACGTCTTTGAGCTGGGCGGGGAAGAACTCACTGGTGCGGAAGTAGCGGACAAGGTCCAGAACACCATGCGCGAGCGGCTCACGGGTGAGAACGGACCGTACAACGCCGTCTTCACCACCAACGGCATCGCCTGCACCACGGTCAGCTTCCTCATGGCCGCTTTGGGCGTCAAGGACCCGGAGGCGATCACGCCTGAGCAGGAAGCCCAGGTGCTGGACGCCCACGTGCTCCTGTCCATGTACAACGCCCTGCAGCCCGGTGTTTTCGCATTGTCCGGCTGGGACCTCACGGGCATCATCGCCCTGGACCGGGAGACCGTTGGCGAGCTCACGTCCCAGGGTGATACCCGGTGGATCAACCGCGGCGCGCACGACCTCATGGGAACCAGCCCGGATGCCACCACGTCCCTGGCCGGCATGCCCCGCGCCCGGAGCCTGTATGGCGCCTTGCCGGAGCAGTTGAAGGACTCCAACTCCTACGCCCGCCGGCTCCAGCAGATCCTTACGGTGCGGGAGCAGTCCGGCATTGCCACCAGCACGCTGCTGGATGTACCCGACGTGTCCAACAAGGGCCTGCTGGTCCTGGTGAACCAGCTGGCGGACGAGTCATTGCAGGTCACGGTCCTGAACTTCTCGGATCAGGACATCGCGGGCAGCATCCAGTCGTCGCACCTGGTCCCTGGCGCAACGGTTCACGATCTGTTCAGCGGCGAGGACATCAGCCAGGTGGACGACCTCTGCAGCTTCTTCCTGGAGCTCAAGCCCTTCCAGGGCACTGCGCTGCTGCTGAAGAACCCGGTGGAGGAAGACGTCACCGAATAGGAGTACGACGTCGGCACTCACGGTGAGTGCCGACGTCGAGGTTTGGCGTCGTTTGCTGGGCGCTAGTCGCCCACGGCGTCACGGCCACGGCGGACGATCAGCGGATCGGCGTCGTAAACCACCGAGGTGTCCTTGTCCTCATAGTCGAACTGGTTGAGGAAGTAACGCAAGGCGTTGATGCGGGCGCGCTTCTTGTCGTTGGATTTGATGGTGATCCACGGCGCGTGATCGGAGTCGGTGTACAGGAACGTACGCTCCTTGGCGTCCGTGTACTCATCCCACCTGTCCAAGGATGCCAGGTCCATGGGCGAGAGCTTCCACCGGCGGACGGGGTCGATCTGGCGTATCGCGAAGCGGGTGCGCTGTTCCTGCCGGGTCACGGAGAACCAGAATTTGGTCACATGGATTCCGGCGTCCACCAGCATCTTTTCGAACACGGGTGCCTGGCCCATGAAGGTGTCGTATTCGTCATCCGTGCAGAAGCCCATGACCCGTTCCACGTTGGCGCGGTTGTACCAGGAGCGGTCGAACATGACGATCTCGCCGGCGGTGGGAAGGTGCTGGATGTAGCGCTGGAAATACCACTGGCCCTGCTCGCGGTCCGAGGGCTTGGCAAGCGCGACTGTCCGGGCGTGGCGCGGGTCAAGGTGTTCGTTGAAGCGCTTGATGGTGCCGCCCTTGCCGGCCGCGTCCCTGCCTTCGAAGACGATCACGTGCTTGAGGCCGAGGTCCTGTCCCCAGTATTGGAATTTCAGCAACTCGATCTGCAGGCGGTACTTCTCGACCTCATACTCGTCCCGGGTCATCCGCAGTTCGTAGGGATAATCCTCATTCCAGGTTTCCACTGCGGATCCACCGGGATCGATCAGTTCCGGGTCCTCGCCCTGCCCGCCGCTGATGGTGTAACCCAAGTCCACCAGATGGTCGATCGTCTCGCGCAGGTTGTCCCTGACCCACCAGTCATCCAGTGATGTGGATAGTGGGGTTCCCTCCGTCATGCGGTCCTCCTGGTCAGCGGTGTAGTGCCGGGCAGCCTAACAAGCGTTGGTGACGGGAACATGAACAGACCCCATCCGCGCGCCTGGCTCTCAACCCTGGCCACCCTCCGGATTGGCCTTGGGGAGTTTGCGGCCCTGGACAGCGGCGTGCGTCTTTTGCAGCGCCGGGACAGATGCGTCATGGGAACGCTGGGCCACTCCCACGAAGAGGCAGTCCACCACCATCATTTGGGCGATGCGGCTGCCCATTGCGCCGGACCTGAAGGGGGTCTCGCGTGCGGCCGTGCTCAGCACAACATCGGCAGCACGCCCCAGGGGGGAGTCGGCGTGGTTGGTGATGGCAACCGTAACCGCACCGGCCGCTTTGGCTGCGAGGGTGAAATCAACGGTGTCCACGGTGGTCCCCGAGTGCGAGATCGCCACAGCCACGCCGTCGCGGCCCAGAAGCGCGGCTGAAGCCAAAGCGGCATGAACGTCCCACCAGCTGAAGGAAACAAGCCCGATCCTGTGCAGTTTCTGCTGCAGGTCCTGGCCCACCAGTCCTCCTGCCCCGACCCCGAAGATGTCGATCTTCCGGGAACCTGCCACCGCGTCAACAGCGGCGGCGAGGCGATCGACGTCGAGCACCTGGGCGGTGTCCGCGATGGACATGGTCTCGTTGAAAGCAATCTTGGACACGATGTCCTGCAGGGAATCGCTGGTGTTGACGTCTTCGTAAACCTCGGCCGGTACGTTGTGGACCAGGCTTTCGCGGGCGGTTTCCCGGGCAAGGTCCAGGCGAAGATCGGAGTAGCCGCGGTATCCCACCTTTTTGTAGAAGCGGACCACCGAGGTGGTGGATGTCCCGGACTGCCCGGCGAGATCGGCGATGGACATCGTCGCAGCCCGCGAAGGGTCAGAGAGCACCAATTCTGCGACTGCCCGCTCCGAGGGACGCAGCGCGGGAATGACGGAACGGATCCGCACCAGCACGGTCCGCGATGACTGACCGCTTGGAGCCTCAACCATGGTGTTCCCTCCCGATGATCCGGCCGTCCCAGCCCTGCCGGAACGTCCATGTAAATAACTTACCTAAGAATTGCTTTTTCGGTAATTCATTGACGCATCCCGGAGAGGCTAATACGGTCGATGTAAGCAACATCACAAAACTTGTCATGATCCCCGCTCACCTGGAAAGGCCCGCCATGACACTGGACCGCAGAAAACTTCTCCACGCTTCGGGGCTTGCCGCCGCGGCTGCCGCCGTCGCGCCTTTTGCCCCGGCCGCGAGCGCTGCCGCCCATGCTCCCCTGCAGGGCGCGCGCCCCGGGAAGCCGGGGACTGTGGTCAACGGCGCCGACACCGCAGCCGCCGGGAACTGGAGCATCTTTGCGGGTCGCCGGGTGGGTGTGATCACCAACCCCACGGGTGTCTTGGGCAACTTCCGCTCGATCGTGGACGACATGGCCGGCAAAGGGGTTGACGTGCGCGCCGTCTTCGGTCCTGAGCACGGATTCCGTGGGACGGCCCAGGACGGCGCCAGCGAGGGGACGTCCATTGACCCGCGCACCGGCATCACCGTGTACGACTCCTACGGCGCCACGGTTGACGATTACGTGGGTTACTACAGGAAGTCCGGCGTGGACACTGTGTGCTTCGATATCCAGGATGTCGGGGCGCGTTTCTACACCTACATCTGGACCATGTGGGACGCCATGCAGGCAGCATCCCGGACGGGCAGCAGGTTCGTGGTCCTGGACCGCCCCAACCCCATCGGCGGACAAGCGAGGGGCCCCGTGCTCCAGCCCGGCTTCGAGTCCGGCGTCGGACGGCCGGGGATTGCCCTGCAGCACGGCATGACAGTTGGAGAGCTCGCCAAATACTTCAACGCGGTGCACCTGCCGGCCGCCGGGCTGACTCCCCTCCAGGACCTCCAGGTGGTGGAAGTGCAGGGTTGGCGGCGGGACATGACGGGTCCGGACAACAGGGCGTCCTGGATCCTGCCGAGCCCCAACATGCCCACCCCGGAGACCGCCATCCTGTACCCCGGCACGGCTCTTTTCGAAGCCACCAACATGTCCGAGGGCCGCGGAACCACCCGCCCTTTCGAGCTGATTGGCGCCCCTTACGTGGATTACCGCTGGGCCGAGGCCCTCAACGGCAAGGGCCTCGTCGGTGTCACGTTCCGCGAGGCCAGCTTCCAGCCCACCCTGTCCAAGAACCAGGGCGTCATCTGCGGAGGAGTCCAGGTGCACATCACCGATCCCACCCGCGTGGAGGCCCTGGACGTCGCTGTCCACATGCTGGTGGAAGCCAAACGGCTGTACCCGGGCTTCGCGTGGCGCGGCGACGCCGGCCGCTGGATGGGGCTGCTGAGCGGGTCCGCCCGCTTTGCCGGACAGCTCGACGCCGGCGCTGACGCCCGCACCATCACGGACAGTTGGCGGGCGGAACTGGGTCAGTTCGTCCGGGATACCCGCCAATACCTTCTCTACAACGGCCCACGCTAGGCCATCCGGGAACACTCACCATGGAGATTGGGATGCACATGCTCAGAAAAGGAACTACGTTGATGACGGCAGCCGCCACTGCACTGTTAATGACGGGTGCGGGGACCCTCACCGTTGCGGGTGCCGCAACGGCCGCCGATACCCCCGGCAGCGCCCGCACGACGACGGCCAGCACCGCACCGGACATCGGGGCGATGATCTCGGGAATGTCCCTGGACGAAAAGATCGGCCAGATGACCTGGACACACGTCTATGGTTCCTCGGCTGATGACGCGTCCATGGCGGCCAGCAACCAGGCCCGCTACGGCGTCAATACACCGGCCGACGTGGTAGCAAAATACCACCTCGGCGGCGTCCTCTACTTCGCCTGGTCCGGGAACACCAACAACCCCCAACAGGTGGCTGGGTTGTCCAATGGCCTGCAGGAGACTGCAGTGGGCAAGGACGGAACGGGGATCCCACTGGCTGTCACCATTGACCAGGAAGGCGGTCCGGTGGCACGCATTGGATCACCGGCCACCGTCCTCCCAGGCAACATGGCCCTGGGCGCCGCGGCGGACACCGGCCTGGCGAAGGCCCAGGGCGCAATCCTGGGCTCGGAGATGCGGGCCATGGGCATCAACGTGGACTTCGCGCCCGTCCTGGACCTCAATTCCAATCCGGACAATCCCGTGATCGGCGTCCGTTCCATGGGCGAGGACCCCGCGCTGGTCAGCGCGTTGGGAGTGGCCCAGATTGAGGGAATGCAGAACCACAACGTTGGCGCGGCGGCCAAGCACTTCCCCGGCCACGGCGACACCTCGGTGGACTCCCACTACGGGCTGCCCACCGTCACCTACGATCGCGAGACCCTGAACCAGCACCTTAAGCCTTTCAAAGCCGCTATCGACGGTGGCGTGGACATGGTCATGACGGCACACATCATTGTCCAAGCCATTGACCCGGAGATGCCGGGGACTCTTTCCCACAAGGTGCTCACCGGATTGCTCCGCGATGAGATGGGCTTCAAGGGACTCGTGACTACGGACGCCCTGGACATGGCAGCCATGGCTGCAGAGTGGCCGCAGGAGGAAATCGCGGTCAAGGCCATCCAGGCCGGCTCGGATATCCTCCTCAACTCCCCGGACGTGGACGCCTCGTTTGCCGGGGTTCGTGCCGCCGTCGAGTCCGGTGACATCACCGAAGGGCGCCTGGACCAGTCCGTCCGGCGGATCCTTGAATGGAAGGTCAAGCGGGGCGTCTTCGGGCAGCCCATGGCCGACCCCGCAGCCGTGGGCAATCTCGTGGGGACAGCCGGGAACCTGACCACGGCCAACCTGATCTCGGACCGAGCCGTGACCATGCTGCGCAACGGGGACCGGGTGCTGCCCCTGGCATCCGGCAGTTCGGTGCTGGTGGTGGGCGCGGGTTCCGGACAGCCGGAAACCGTGGGGCCCGCCCTCAGGGAACAGGGCTTTACCGTCACCGGGGACTTCGAGAATGGGAACTCACCCTCAGCTGCCTACCGGGCACGGGCGGTGGCCGCTGCGGCCGGTGTGGATGCGGTGGTATTCGCCTCGTACAACGCCACAACCAACGCAGCACAGCAGCAGATGGTGGCCGAACTCGCGGCCACCGGAACCCCCGTGATCGTGGTTGCAACCCGCAATCCCTACGACATCAGCGTCTTTCCCGGCGCCCGTGCCGTGCTCAACAGCTACGGGACCAACAAGGTCAACTTCCACGGTGTTGTCCGCGCCATCTCCGGCGCGGTCAACCCGGGGGGCAAGCTGCCGGTCAATATACCGGCCGCCGGCGGCGACGGCGTCTTGGTTCCGTTGGGATTTGGCCTGAGGTATGACGTTGCGACGCCGGCGGCTGTCGCCTTTACGGACAGGCCCGGAAAGGGCCAGGATTCCTTCACCATCCCCGCTGTTCAAGGCGTGACGTATCTGCTGGGTGGCAAGGTAACCGCGGCCGGAACCTACAGGAAACCCGAGGGCACGGTGACCATCACCGCAATCCGTGGGAAGGGTTACGTTTTCCCTAAAGGTGCCGTCACGGAATGGAGCCACACGTTCACCACGGGACTCCCCCGCTAAACAACGGAGGAGTTCATCAGTGCCACCGTGATGAGCAGGGCAATCCCGAACATCGGAAGGCACAGGACGATGTTCGTCAGGCGGTTGTCCCTCATCACGGCCACGAACTCACGGAGGAACGCACTGGGCACAAAATACCTGGCGGTGGGGGCGCCCACCACCTCCGCGTTGATCTTCCGGCGTCGGGACAGAAGGGCCGCGCGGAGTACGTGGTAGTTGTTGGTACACACCAGCACAGGCCCTTGGATCCCCTGGTTCGCGAGCAGGGCCATGGAGAAGTCAAGGTTCTGGCGGGTGGTGGTGGCCCGGTTTTCTTCCAGGACGTCGCCGGAAGCAGCCCCCTTTGCCACCAGGTATTCCTTCATTGCCGTGGACTCGGGCCGGGGTTCATCCGGGCCCTGGCCCCCGGAAGGCACCAGTAACGGCCTGGCTGGTGCGGCGCCGTCGTAAATCTCCAGGGCCTTGTTGAGGCGGGCCGCCAGAAGCGGCGGAACCTGACCGTCAATCAGCCCCGAGCCCAGAACAATCACCGCAGCCGGGTTGGGCGTGAAACGCATCCGCGAATAGACCAGGGCGTAGCCCAGGAACACCACAAAGGCACAGCCCAGGTAAGCGCAGAGAAAGAAGGCCAATGCGGCGAGGCCGGCCAAGGCCGGCTGCCCGCTCAGGACAAAAAGGACGGCTACCACCGGAGCGAGGAATACGGCCAGCCCAACGGCTATGGGCAGGAAACTGCTGACGCCGGGGCCTTCCCTCCGGACCATGGTGGCACCGTTGGCGATCAGGAAACCGGCGAAGACGAAGATGCTCACCACCGGGACCACTACTACCACCAGATTCAGCCACTCGAACCAGGGATTCAGGCCGATCAGGAACTCCAGGAGGGCCTGGAGGAGGAACCACGCCGCCACCAGCAGGAGCACACCGTTACGGAGCCTGCGACGATCAGACTGGTAGGAGGCAAGGAAAACCCCCGCGAAGAGAAGTCCAAGGACCAGGGTCAGCATGGTCCAAGCCTATGCGCTCACCCGCATGGACCCGGCCGGACTCTGGAGATCGTCGTGGGGCCTTGGTAGCTTCGAGTCCATGAGCATCAAACTCGAGAATGTAGGGATTGCTGTTGGGGATATCGAAGAGGCCATAGCCTTCTTTACCGATTTGGGACTCTCTGTCGTGGGCCGCGACACCGTAAGCGGGGAGTGGGCAGACACGGCAGTGGGCCTGGATGGTAACCACGCCAAGATCGCGGTCCTCAAGACCCTTGACGGCCATGGGCAGTTGGAACTCTTCGAATACATACATCCGGACGCGATCCAGACGAGCCCCACCCTCCCGAATGAGATCGGCATGCACCGGGTCGCCTTCTCCGTGGACGACATCGAACAGTCACTGGTGATAGCAGCCAAGCATGGATGCACCCCCCTGCGCGGGGTGGCCACCTACGGCGACATCTACAAGCTGACATACCTCCGCGGCCCCAGCGGCATCCTGGTGATGCTGGCGGAGGACCTCACCAAGAAGTAACCCCAGGATACCCCCAGGGGGTACTTGATTTGATACCCCCTTGGGGTATATCTTGAGGTCATGAACACTCCGGATCTGAGCATGAATCCTGCTGCAGAGGTTGAGGTGGACCTGGCCAGCGTGGCAACGCATGGCTACACGAGCAACAAAGATGCCTACCTCAAACGGTTGAAACGCATCGAAGGGCAGGTCCGCGGAATCGCGCGCATGGTGGAGGACGACAAGTACTGCATCGACATCCTTACCCAGATCGCCGCAGCCACCAAGGCCCTCCACGCGGTCAGCCTTGGGCTCGTAGAAGAGCACATCGGCCACTGTGTGGTCGGGGCGGCTTCCGAGCCCGACCCCGAAGCCCGCGCAGAGCGGATCGACGCCAAAGTCAAGGAGGCAACCGATGCCATCGGGCGCCTGCTGCGGTAATTCCGCAAACTACCCCACACCAATACCAAGGAGCACCCCATGAGCCAGTCCATCCAAACCAACGTCAGCGTTTCCGGCATGACCTGTGGGCACTGCGTCTCCAGCGTGAGCGAAGAACTTGAATCGCTCAGCGGCGTCGAAGGCGTAGCCGTAGACCTCAATCCCGGCGGGTTGTCCACCGTGACCATCACATCAACCAAGCAGCTGTCGCCGTCGGAAATCGGCGAGGCCGTGGCAGAAGCCGGCTACCTGGTGGTAGCCAACGAAGCCTAGGAGTTCCCTTGAGCAACCAGGAGACTTTCAACCAACCCGTACCCCGGGTTATCGAACTCGACATTGAGGGCATGACCTGCGCCTCATGCGTCAATCGGGTGGAACGGAAACTGGGCAAACTTGAGGGCGTGGAGGCCAGCGTCAACCTTCCGCTCGAATCGGCGCACGTCACGGTGCCCGCGTCAGTGACGGACCAACAAATCGTGGACACCGTCAACGCAACTGGCTATAAGGCCACGATCCGCCACGCCCCGGCACCGCACACGGAACATACGGCGCGCATGGATCACGCGGAACACGAAGACCACGTGGCCCACGGAGACCACATGGCGCACGGGCCAGCAGCTTCGACGCTCCGCCCGCGCCTGATGGTCGCAGCGGTACTGACCATCCCCGTGTTCGCAATCTCAATGATCCCCGCCCTCCAGTTCGCCCACTGGGGCTGGGTTGCAGGTGCGCTGGCACTGCCAGTGGTCAGCTGGGCGGCCTGGCCTTTCCACCGGGCTGCCGCCATCAATGCCCGCCACATGGCCTCCACCATGGACACGCTGGTGTCCATCGGCGTGATCGCTGCGTACCTGTACTCCGCCTGGCAGTTGTTCGCGGATCCCCGGATGACCGAGCACCCCGGCATGGAAAGCATGGCAGGCGGCGGGCTGTACTTCGAGGTCGCCGCCGTGGTCACCACGTTCCTGCTCCTGGGGCGCTACCTTGAGGCGAACGCGAAGGCCAAGGCCGGCAATGCGCTCAAGGCCCTCCTGGATCTGGGCGCCAAGGACGCCACCATCCTGGTGGGCGGCGTGGAGCGAAAGGTTCCGGCCGATCAACTTCTGGTGGACGACGTCATAGTGGTCCGCCCCGGCGAAAAGATCGCCACCGACGGCGTGGTCACGGACGGCACCTCCGCCGTTGACGCTTCACTGGTGACGGGTGAATCCGTGCCTGTGGAGGTTGGCCCCGGAAGCGCAGTGACGGGCGCTACCATCAACACGTCCGGACGCCTGCTGGTCCGCGCCACACGCGTCGGTTCAGACACCACGCTCGCCCAGATGGGTCGCCTCGTCAGCCAGGCGCAAACAGGGAAAGCGCCCATTGCCCGGCTGGCGGACAGGATCAGCTCTGTCTTCGTGCCCATCGTGCTGGTCATCGCCCTGGTCACTTTTGCCCTGTGGCTGTTCTTCTCCGGCGACCTCAACGCAGCTTTCACGGCCGCCGTCGCTGTCCTGGTCATTGCGTGCCCTTGCGCCTTGGGCTTGGCCACCCCCGTCGGCCTGCTCACGGGAACGGGACGCGGCGCCCAGTTGGGCATTCTCATCAAGGGCCCACAGGTCCTTGAGGACACCCGGCACGTGGACACCATATTGCTGGACAAGACCGGAACAGTGACCAGCGGCAAGCTTGCCGTGGACCACACCATCGGCGTGAACGGCCATTCGCCGGCGACGGTCCTGGCGCTGGCAGGAGCCGTTGAAAACGCTTCGGAGCACCCGATCGCCCACGCGATCGCTGCTGCCGCGCAAGAAGCATTGCACGACGCCGGCAGCCTGCCTCACGTTGAGGGCTTCAGTTCCGCTCCGGGCGGCGGCGTCCGGGGAACCGTTGCGCTGGACGGAGCAACAAGGAGTGTCGTCGTCGGGCGCTCCGGATGGCTCGAAGAGAACAGCGTCACGATCGACGCAGATCACCATGAAGCACTTACCGCCGAGGAAAATGGCGGCGCTACGGCGATCTGGGTTGCCGTCGATGGGCGGCCCGCTGGCATCATCAGCCTGAGCGACACCATCAAACCCGGTTCGGCAGCAGCAATCCGGAAGCTGAAGGACCTGGGCATACGTCCCATCCTGTTGACCGGAGACAACGCTGCCGTGGCCGCCCAAGTGGCTTCCGCCGTCGGGATTTCCGCCGATGACGTGTTCGCCGGCGTCCTGCCGGAGGGCAAGGTGGAGGCGGTCAGGAAACTGCAGGCGGCGGGCGCCACGGTGGCAATGGCCGGCGATGGCGTCAATGATGCTGCCGCCCTGGCGCAATCGGATCTTGGCATCGCCATGGGATCGGGCACCGATGTTGCGATCGAGGCCTCGGACCTCACCGTCATGGGCAGCGACCTGGGTCAACTGGCGCAGGCGATTGAACTGTCCCGGAAGACCCTGTCCACCATCAAAACAAACCTGTTCTGGGCGTTCTTCTACAACGCAATCGGGATCCCCGTCGCTGCGCTTGGCTTCCTGAATCCCATGATCGCAGGGGCTGCCATGGCTGCGAGCTCGGTCCTGGTGGTGGCCAACTCGCTCCGGCTCAGGTCCTTCGGGAAATAGCTGCCGGAGTTACGCGGCTCCGAAGCGGACCGCTGAACGGGCTTTCGCCTTGGCCGCTTCTTCCTCCCGGTTCTTTGCAGGAGCCTGGCTCACCAAGGAGTCCAGGAGATGCTGCGTAATATGCGCGATCTCATGAACGGCCTCGTTGAAAGCCTCTTCGTTGGCCTTGGACGGCTTGGTGGATCCGCTGATTTTCCGCACATATTGCAGGGCAGCGGCCTCCACTTCGGCATCCGTGGCATGCGGTTCAAAGTTGTGGAGAGTCCTGATGTTCCGGCACATAAACCCATGCTAACCATGGGCACCACTCCATGGGGAGGGGTGCCCATCGACGGGTTTGCGGAACGCACGATAGGTTTTAGCTATTGGATCTTCCGGATGAGCCGGAGGCCTGGGGATGCCGAAGAGCTCGGGTCCGAACAATGAAGGAGAATCTCATGGCTATTTGGGGTGCAGATGTTGATCAGCTTCGTCAGCTCGGTAACAAGCTGAAGGCAGGCGCAGAGAACATTGAGCAGCAGCGTTCGCAGCTCAAGGGTGCTCTTGACGGCACCGACTGGAAGGGCCCGGACGCTGACAAGTTCCGCGGCGAGTGGGACAGCCAGCACGCTTCGAACCTGAAGAAGGTGGCAGACGCCCTTCGCGAAGCCGGCGACCGCGCTCAGAAGAACGCCGAGCAGCAGCAGCAGGCCTCCAACTAAGACAGTTGGGAAGAATGCCCGGACGCACAGCGTCCGGGCATTCTCTTGTTAAGGGCCTATTTCTCGGTGACGTTGACGACGGGAACCGGTTCAACGTCATTGGGATGGTCCAGGGCGGGTGTTGCGGGATTCGGGGCCGCCGAGGCCTTGTCTCCGCGGAGCTCGTCCACCCGGACCAGGACCACGCCGCCAACAATCAGCAATCCGCCCAGCAGCTGAATCGTTCCCGGCAACTCGCCCAACAGCAGCCAAGCCCACAGCACCGCAAACAGCACCTCGGTCAGGGAGACGAAAGAAGCCACCTTGGATCCCAGGCTTCGGGCCGCCATGATGCCGGAAACATAAGCCAGAACGGTCGCCAGGATCACCAACCCCACAGCGGAAACCCACCACGGCGTGGTCCAGGGGCCCAACGTTGTGTCGGCCGTGCTGAACGTCATGGGCAACACGCCCGCCAGGCCTGCCAACCACATCACTGCTGCTCCCACAACCAGTCCGCCGGAGGCGAGAACCAGCGGAGGGAGACTGTCATTTTCCTTGGCGGTGATAAAGAAATAGATGACAAGGCAGACGGCCGCCGCCATCCCCCACAGGACGCCGACAAAATCGACTTTCACCGCGCCCGTCAGGTCCAGGACCAGCACCAGCCCACCCAAAGAGAGCAACGCCCCCGCCGACGTGAGGGCCCGGGGCCTGCGGCGGCTGGCAATCCACAGCCACAGCACAATCATCACCGGCGCCAGGTACTCCAAAAGCAGAGCTACGCCGACGGACAAACGTGCCACCGCGTTGAAATAGAAGAGCTGGCAGCCCGCCACGCCAATGAGGCCAAAGAGCAGGATGGTCAGCCAGTTGTCCTTCAGCTGGTGCCAGCGTCCGCGGAGAACCACGACGGCGGGTAGCAACAAAATCAGGGCAGCGCCGGTCAAGCGCACAGCAACTGCGGCTCCGGGCGACCAACCCGTCTCCAGCATCGACTTGGCAAAAGAGCCGGACGTGCCGAAAACTGCGGAGGAAAACAAAGCGATGCCGAGTCCCGATGCCAGGAATCCCTTTGCATCAGCCTTCGTCGTTGGAGCTGACACAGCAGCCTCCTGTCAGGAGTAAAGTGGGCTTATGGTCATGACATTACTCCCGGACGATGTAAGGAGTCAAAGTGCTTTTTGCGCCTGACACTGAGGTGGCCCTGCGCAGTGTCGTCAACTTGATCAACAGCGCCGCCAACGGCGGGGAGTTGCTGAACACCGTGGCCGACCTGGACGCCTTCCTGGATAGGGAAGAGTTCACCGGGGCGCGGTCCCGGAATGCAGCGGAACTACGCAGCATCAAGCAGCTTCGCACTGAACTTGCGGCACTCTGGAGCTCCGACGAAGACACCGCGGCCATGTCCGTCAACAAGCTGCTGGCCGACGCCAACGCTTTGCCACAACTGGTACGGCATGACCACTGGGATTGGCACCTCCATGCCACCACCCCGGAAGCCCCACTGGCTGACCGCATGGGAACGGAAGCAGCCATGGCCATCATTGATGTGATCCGCAGCAAGGAGATGGAGCGCATGCGTGTCTGCGCGGCAGAAGACTGCGACGCCGTGGTGCTTGACCTGAGCCGCAACCGCTCCAAGCTCTACTGCGACACCGGCAACTGTGCCAACCGCGCCCACGTTGCGGCCTACCGGGCCCGGAAGGCGAGCGCCTAGTCGCTTTGTCTTCAAATGTGATCAGCATCACATAAAGTTCTTCGACATAATCCAATTTGGCTCCGCACTAACAACCCGAAGCAAGAAGTCCCGGCTCTCCATAGCCGGGACCCAAAAGGGCGTTAGGAAGAGTTCACAATGCGGAAGCAGTCCGGGCAGCAGCATGCCCTCACCCACAACGGACCGGGTGAGCGGCCACTCCATTCGGTGTTGGCTTTGCTCGTCTCCGTGTTCCTGGCTGTCGCAAGCCTCTCAACCTTCGCACTTATCGGCACACCCGCTCCGGCAGCAGCTGCACCTGGCTCCCCTGGAGTCACCCAGCCCGGCACCTTGATCTACAGCGAAGACTTCTCCAATCAGAGTGCAGCCAGTGCACCCATCCCCCTGGGTTCCTATGCAGGCGGAACGGCAGCACAGAACGAGCAGTACACTGCGGATGCGGCCTGGCTCCCCGGCTTCCAGGCGTGCAATGGCTGGATCCTGCGGCAGAGCACTCCGCTGCCTGCCAATGGAGGCACCATCGTCAACAACGATCAGTGCAACCGGAACGGCGGTATCAACTTCCTTCGCGACATGGCCTTCGTCATGGGCAAATACCAGGGCATGACTGATGCGCAGGCTGCGGAGAACCAGATCCTCAGCGAATACACCAACACCACCACAGGTATTCAGCCCGCCGGCCTGCAGCTTCAAACCACCAAGAACACTATCCCTACCATCGCAGGCCACTACTACGCGATCTCGGGAATCTTCGCGGAAACCAACTGCTTCTCCAACCACGCCAGCCAGGAATTCTCCATCCTTGTCAATGGCGTAGCCACTGTGGTGGGCTCGAACCTGGACCCCTGCGCCGATCCCAGCAGGCAAGTCATCAACTACGGCAATACCAACTACAGTGTGGCCAAGCTCCAGTCCGGGGCCATCCAGGTGCCCCTGACCGGCACCACGCCAACACTGGGCATCCGGGTACGGAACCTGACGGCTACCGGAACCGGCAATGATGTTGGCTTCGACCTCCCGCAGCTGGTGGACGTTACACCGCAACTGGACAAGTCCTTCTCGCCCACCAGCATCTACCAGGGCCAAAACACGGTCCTGACCTACACCGTCACCAACACCAGCGACCTCATGGCCAAAAATGGATGGCATTTCGTGGACACGCTGCCCAACGGCTTGACCGCGGCGGGCCCTCTGGGCGGCACTTGCGTCCGCACCGCAGGATCGGTTTCGGGCCGCACAGTGGACGTCACCGGCAACCTGGCACAGGGCAGTTCATCGTGCACCATCACCGTGACCGTCACCAGCAACACCCCTGGCGCCTACAACAACTCCGGCTGCGTGGCCAATGACGGCACGGCAATCGCCAACTGCACCAACAACTTCCCCACCATCACGGGTCTCTACTCGCCAGGAACCGCGCCGTTGACCGTCCGCCCGGTGGTGGACCTGTCCATCACCAAGAAAGCCAACATCACCGCGTACGTTCCCGGCCAGCCCATCACCTACACGGTGGTGGTATATAACAACGGACCCAGCGACGCCATCAATGCCGTGTTCACTGATCCCCTGCCGCCTTCCATCCAGGGTGCGACCTGGACCTGCGCTGTGACTCTGGCCGGAACCGCAAACCTGTCGCCCATGGGCCCAACGGCCTGCAATGCCCCCACGGGCTCCGGCAGCATCTCCGGGACCGTCCGGATCAACACCGGTGGAACGCTGACCTACACGGTCACGGGCACGGTGGCAGCGGGCGCCACCGGAAATATCGTCAACACTGCCACCATCGCGCCGGCGGCCCTGACGGCCGTTCCCAACATGCCCGGCGGTGGACCCAACCCCGTACCGGGTTCCAGCACCCAGGTACCAACGGTCGATCCCGCATGTCCACCGCTGCCCGGTGTGGGCTGTTCGGCAACGGTGAGCACCCCCGTTGACCCCCAGTGGACCATCAGCAAGACCGCTACCGTGAACGGCTCTTCCGCCGACAGCCCGTCCGTGAAGCCCGGCGACACCATCACCTACACCGTCACTGCCACCAGCAACCGCGGCCAAATTAACAACGTTGTCCTGACCGACAATTTGTCAGATGTCCTGGATCAGGCCACGTTTGTGCCCGGTTCCGCCCTGCTGACCATTGGCAACGCAGCACCGGTGGCCGTCAGCAACCCCGCCGTCGGGTCCACCACCCTGACAACCCAGGCATTTACGCTTCCGGCTGGCCAGACAGCCACGCTGAGCTACAAGGTCACCGTCAAGCAGGACGCCTGGAGTTCCCAGCTGGTGAACGTCGTCACCGGTTCCGGCAGTGTGGTTCCCGTCCGCTGCGCCACGAACACAGGTCCCGTGGCTCCGGAATGCAGCACCACCCATCGGACGCCGGCAAAGTTCCTTCTTGAGAAAGTCGGAGAATCCTCCAACGGCAGTTGGGTCCCCATGGCGGGCTCTTCCTGGAGCATCCACAACGACGCTGCCGGAAAGCCTGGCGCGGTCAACACCGGCTACACGGTGGCTGCCATCCCGTCCCAAACCGGGCAGTTCCAGATTGAAGGCATCGAGCCAGGCGTGTACTGGCTCGAGGAAACCCAGGCCCCGCAAGGGTTCAACCTGCTGGCCGAACCCGTTCAGTTCACGGTGGCCGCAAACGGTGCAATAACACTCGGCCCCGGCACCGGCGGCGGCGTAGTTACTGCCGCAGACGCCGATGCAAACGGAATCTACTTGGTGACTGTCCGCGACGTTCCCGCGCTGAAACTGCCGGAATCGGGCGGCATGGGCTGGTGGCCCTTCACCGCTGGCGGGGCCTCGCTTCTCTTGGCAGCCCTGGCAATGGCCCACCGAACCACCCGCCGCGCCACGTCTCATTCATCCATCTGACCTAATCCTCAGCCTGCCGAACAACGGTACGGCTGCATCTCCCAGAATGTTCGCTCCGAGCATCGCACCACCACAAGAAAGAGGAAAAAGTGAGTAATCCCAACTCCCGGCGTCTTTGGAAGACCGCCGCCGCCACCATTGCCGGGGCGGTGTTGGCAATGTCCTTCTCCGTCGCGCCCGCCACTGCTGCACCGCTGGTTGACGGAACGCAAAAAGGTTCCATTACCGTTCATAAGTTTGAGCGCCCTTCCACTCCCACCGGCCTGCCGAACAACGGCACGTCCGTGGACACCACCGGCCTCACCCCGTTGCAGGGCATCCAGTTCAGCATCCAGCAGGTCAATACCATTGACCTGTCCACCAACGCAGGATGGGATGCGGCCCATAACCTGAGCAGCGTCTTCTCCCCCGCCAACCCATCGGGCTCCATCACCGGCGCCGGATTCACCCTGGGCACCAGCCAGTCACAGACCACCGATGCCGCAGGAACAGCTGCCTTCGGCAACCTGCCGGTGGGCCTGTACCTGGTAACCGAGACCAACTACCCCGCGGGCGTTACCCCGTCGGCACCGTTCCTGGTTTCGGTGCCCCTGACGGATCCGGACAACAAGGACAACTGGCTTTACAACGTCCACGTTTACCCGAAGAACTCCATCACGGGTGCTGAAAAGACCGTTACGGATGCTCCGGACGTCAAGCTCGGCGATCAGATCGACTTCACCATCACCGGCGACATCCCCAACGAAGCTGTGATTGACGGCTACAAAATCGTTGACGCACTCGATGCCAAGCTGACCTACGTGGGCGCCACTGCAACACTGGTTGACGGCACCACCATCACTGCCGGCACCCACTACAACGTGGTGTTCGATGCCGCCAGCAACACGGTTTCAGTGGTCTTCACCCCCGCCGGCCTTGCTGTCCTGGCCGCCCACAACGACACCAGGGTCCAGGTAGTCGTCAACACCACGGTCAACACCATCGGTGAGATCGAGAACGAGGCATTGGTCTACCCGAACCTCGGCAGCTTCACTGCTCTCCCCGGCCAGCCCGGCGGCCCCATCGTCACTCCTCCGGTTGTCACCAAGTGGGGCGAAATGACGTTGCAGAAAGTCAACGAGAACGGCGCAGCACTTGCCGGAGCTTCCTTCTCCGTGTTTGCCACAGAGGCTGACGCGAAGGCAGGCACCAACGCGATCGCCCTCAACGGCCAGACCACCTTTGCTGTTGCTGCTGATGGCACCCTCACCATTTCCGGTCTGCGCTACTCTGACTGGGCCAATGGCGCTGCCGTAGCTCCAGGTTCCGCGGATTACCGGACCTACTACTTGGTGGAAACCACGGCACCGTCCGGATACGAACTCCTGGCCGAGCCGATCTCCTTCCTGATCAACCAGGCCTCCACCACCGTTGGCATTGACCTGCAGGTCAAGAACATCCCGTCCAACAGCGGCTTCCAGCTGCCCCTCACCGGTGGCACGGGAACCGGTGTCCTGTACGCCGCCGGAGCCCTCCTGGTAGTGGGTGCAGGTCTCCTGCTGGTCCGCTCCCGCCGCAGCAGCACCAACAGCTAGACGCCAGGGACACGACCGGTCCGCAGCATGAACCAAGTGGGGAAGATCGCCGAACATGCGCTCTTCCCCACTTTGCTTCCCCAGAGCACACCCCAGGATCCCCATGCCACAGCCCCAGACTTCCACCATGCAACCGCAACCCCCCAAGCGCTGGCGACGAATCCGCGATGCCTGGAGCCTCCAGCGCGTCCTCATTGTTGTTGTCGCCGTCGTGGGGGTAGGAGTACTGCTGTACCCCACAGCCGCTGCCTGGTTTTCCGATCGCGTCCACGCAACCCAGATCAGTGGGTACGCCAATACCGTGGAGAGCCTCTCGCCATCAGCCCAGCAGGAACTGCTGGACCAGGCCAGGCAATTCAACCGCGAACTTCCCGCCGGCCCCCTCCGTGACCCTTACTCCCTGAACAACAAAGGTGAGAAGACCGTGGTGGGCGCAGGGTCCGAGGCCTACAAGAAGCTGCTGGACGTGGGACCCGGCGGCATGATGGGCCGCATCAGCATTCCTTCAATCCATACGGACCTGCCCATTTTCCATGACACGGATGAGGACACCCTGTCCAAGGGTGCGGGGCACCTCTTCGGCTCTGGGCTTCCGGTGGGAGGGACGGACACGCACAGTGTCCTCACTGCCCACTCCGGCTTCGTCAACGCCACCCTCTTCGACAACCTGGACAAGGTGGCCAAGGGTGATGTCTTTTCCGTGACGGTCCTGGGCGAGACCCTCTATTACAAAGTGGACCAGATCCTCACAGTTCTCCCCGAAAACACCAATGACCTCCGGAAACTACCCGGCAAGGACCTGATCACCTTGGTCACCTGCACCCCCCGTGGCGTCAACAGCCATAGATTACTGGTGAGGGGCGAGCGCGTGGATGCTCCTCCGGCCGATTCCGCCCAGACGCTCCCCAGCCAGGCCGCCGATCCGGGCTTCCCTTGGTGGGCACTTGCCTTCGCGGGCACGGCAGCAGTGATGGTGGTGGTCACCAGGCCACGCAAGCGCAAGGCCACCCACCCAGGCGGACATTCTCCGGAGTAGTCTCCGGGCACGAAAAAGCGCTCCCCCACCGAGGTGGGGAAGCGCTGGAAGTCAGCGTCCGGCGTCGGGCGTCTCGGGCCGATCATCGGAATTCAACGGATTCCCCGTACCGTGGGCGGGGCGCTTGGAGCTGAGGTTCACGCCCGAGCCCTTGCCCAGGTGATCGGCGTTTTCCTTGTAGCTCATGGACAGCATGGCGGCAACGACAAGGCTCACGATGAATGCGATGCCCGCTCCCGTAAAGGCGAGGTCGAAGCGCGGCGTCCGGGCGCTGCCACCGGAAGCGAAGATCAGCACGGCAACAAAGGCCAGCACTGCAAAGAACGCGGAGAACATGAGGGGTCCCTTGACCGAGGTCCGCATCTTGCGCGGCTCTCCTGGTGTCTGGTCTGCCACAGTCATTCCTCCAATAATGGCGCACGGGTGTCCGCCGGTCCGCAAAAGTTCTACAACAAGTAGAACGTCCAGCTACTAGTTTACGGCCTCCGGCGAGGCACCGGGAGCAGCGCCCTGGACACTCCCGTTGGCTCCGGAGCGGGCGTCGTGCCGGAGAGTCAGTCCGGAGAGCATCCACAGCACGCCGGAAATGATGGCACCCCCGCCGGCCACGCCCAACAGCGCGTGAGCTCCCAGCGAGGTGAAGAACGGCAACAACGCCGCGGTGCCAACGGAAATGAGCCCGGAGATGAGCCAGTCACGGGACACCGCGTCCCGTTTGCGCAGGCCTTGCAGGAACTCCAGGAGTCCCAGCACCAGCAACGCCACCATGGCCGAAAGGGCCACGCCTTCGTCGGATTGGGTCACCAGCGCCCCCAGACCACCCAGGGCCACCACCGCAGGCACAGCCACGGGAAGTGAGCGCATTTTCCACACGGCAGCTGCCGTGGCCAAGAGGTAGATCCCCACGGCCCAGGCCATGACGTGCACTGACGGCGTGGTCCAGAAAATGGTGACAGCACCGAAGACCAACGCAGCGGTGGCCCGGAACAGCACCGGTTTCCAAAGACCCACCAAGGGAGCAGGCGAGGTCTGGGCAGGAGTCGTTGGGAGAGTCACCCGTCCAGTTTAGTGCGAACCCAGCACCATCCATCGATCCGTGCGGGTCCGCAACCCCAAAGTGACTCCGCGGGCCAGCATGTAGCCCAGCGCGAAGGCGGCCCACAACCACAGCAGCCCCGCCGCGCCGTCGGGCTTCAGCTGGTGGACTGCCACCAGCAGCGGCAAGTAGACGGCAAGATTTACGACGCCGGCAATCGCCAAATAGCGCGCGTCGCCGGCGCCGATCAGGACCCCGTCCAGGACAAAGACGTAGCCCGCCAGCGGTTGGCCCACGGCCAGGACCCACAGGGCAACGGTCAGCGCTGACCGGACGCCCTCATCAGGGGTGAAGAGGTACCCCGCCCACGGGGCCGCAATGGCCAGGAGCGCCCCGGTGATGATGCCGAAACCCAGGCCCCAACGGACCATGGTCCGCGTCAGTTCCCGCACCCTCCCGGCATTGCGGGCCCCCAGCTCCTTGCCGATCAGCGCTTGGGCGGCGATGGCCAGGGCATCAAGGGCGAATGCCAGGAAGGAGAAGATGGTCATGGCCAATTGGTGGGCTGCCAGGTTCACGGCACCTTGGGCCGTCACCACCAGCACCGTGGCCAGGATCGCCAAGCGAAGGCTGAGCGTACGCAACATGAGCCACGAACCCACCTTGGTCATGGCCCTGATGCCGCGCCAGTCCGGCTTCAGGGACACCCCATGCCGCCGGGAATTTCGCCCCACCATTACCAGGTACACCGCCGCCATGGCCCACTGCGCAATGCTGGTTCCCATCGCAGAGCCGGCAACAGACAGGCCCAGCCCGTACACCAGGAAGAAATTCAGTGCCACATTCACCGCAAAACCTGCGGTGGCCACCAGCAGCGGAGTCCGGGTGTCCTGCAGCCCGCGGAGCACGCCGGTACCGGCAAAGATCAGGAGCATGGCCGCGAGGCCGGGCATGGACCACCGCAAATAGTCGACGGCGAACCCGCGCACCTCGCCGGTGGCGCCCATGAACCCCACCAACGGCTCAGCCGCGAGGAAGCCCACCACCGCCAACACCACGCCCAGCAACAGTGCCAGCCACACGCCGTCGCGCCCTGCCGCGAGTGCCTTCCCGAGCTTTCCGTCGCCGATCGCGCGGGCCACCGCAGGGGTGGTGGAGTAGGCCAGGAACACCATGAGGCCCACCACCGTGTGCAGGATGGTGGATGCGAGCCCGACTCCGGCAAGCTGGTCCACTCCCAAATGCCCCACGATTGCGGAATCCGCCAGCAGGAACAGGGGTTCGGCTATGAGAGCACCAAAGGCGGGGACGGCCAGGCGCAGAATCTCGCGGCCATTGGAACGGGCGGTGGTGGTTGTGGTCTGAGGCACTAAACCAGACTAGTGGCCCGGCGGGCGGGTACATTTATGGCCGTGTCCAACCAGCATCCCGTCACTGTTTCCGTGGCCCGCACCATCCTTCCCGGCTACACGCGGCAAGCGAACGCGTGGGCGCACGCCGGCCAGGAACTCGCCCGCGAATGGCCCGGCTATCTCGGTTCAGGCTGGGTCCGGAACGGGCCCGACTCCAACGAGTGGCACATGCTGTATCGCTTTGCGGACGCCGGCTCGCTGCAGGGCTGGGAGGAATCCGAGGAGCGGCGTTGGTGGATCGACAGCGCCAGGGACATGATGGAGACCACCCGCGTGGAGCGCCACACGGGCATCGAGGGCTGGTTCACGCAACCGGGCGATGTGTCAGTGGTGGTCCCGGAAACCGTGGTTCCGCCGCGCTGGAAGCAGGCCATCAGCATCTTCCTGCCGTTTTTCCCACTGAGCCTGCTGGCCAACTTCCTGCTGCATCCGCTGACCCAAGAGTGGCCCCTGGTCTTCCAGGTCCTCCTGAACATCGTGATCCTGACGCCGCTGATGACGTACATCTTCCTCCCCATCACCACGCGGCTTCTGCAGCCGTGGCTTCAGGCTCCCCACCGTGGTTCTGGTCATAAGAAGCCATCATTAGTTGACTCTTCAACTTAATTCCTTGAGGGTTGAAGTATGAACACATCCAGCTTGACCACCACAGCCCTGACCATCCTGCGTGTTGTTGCAGGATTCCTCTTCGCCGCGCACGGTTGGCAGAAGTTCAACGAATTCACCATTGCCGGCACCCAGGCATCCTTTGCGCAGATGGGGGTACCCGGAGCTTCCGTGGTGGCACCCATCGTGGCCACCCTGGAACTGGTGGGCGGCATCGCCCTCATCCTCGGCCTCCTGACCCGCGTCTTCGCCGCCCTTCTTGCCGTGGACATGCTGGGCGCACTGTTCCTGGTCCACGCCCCTGCAGGCATCTTCGTCGGCAATGGCGGCTACGAGCTGGTGCTGCTCTTCGCCGGCGCAGCCCTCGCTTTGGCACTGGCAGGGGCGGGAAAACTCTCCGCAGACGCCGCACTCTTCGGCCGCCCGGGCTCCAAACTCCGCGTCCTGGCCTAACCCCCACCCGCCCCTCTCTCACATAACACCCCTAATTTCCGATCGCTCTCTCACTCTCCTCAGGAAAGTGAGAGAGCGATCGGTTTAAGCGGGTGGGATGTGAGAGAGGGACGGACGACTCAGTCGCGTAACAGAAACTCTCCGACAGTAAACTTCCAGCATGAGCGACGCTGCCGAGAAGTCCGTAACCCTTCGCTTCCTGGCGGCTCCCACCGATGTGGGGCACAGCGGATCCGTCGACGCCGGCACGGTCCTTGAGTGGGTGGACAAAGCCGCCTATGCAGCCGCCGTCGGGTGGGCCAAGTCCTACTGTGTGACCGCTTATGTGGGAAACATCCACTTCACGGATCCCGTGAACAGCGGCGACATGGTGGAAGTGACCTCCACCATCGTGTACACGGGCCGCTCCTCCATGCACATCCACACCACCGTCAGCTCCCGGGATCCCAAAGGCGGGCCTGAGACAATGCACAGCCAGTGCATGGTGATTTTTGTTGCAGTGGGCCCGGGCGGCAAGCCAATTCCCGTTCCCCAGTTCGAACCCTCCACGCCGTCCGAAATAGAACAAAGGGACCACGCTTTGGCGCGGATTGGCGTCCGTGAGCAAATCGTGAATGCAATGAACGCCCAAGAATATACCGACGCCGGAACGGCCGAGCGCGTCACGCTGCGGTTCATGGCGTCCCCCACTGATGTGAATTGGGGAGGGAAAGTCCACGGCGGCATCGTGATGAAGTGGATTGACGAAGCCGCCTACGTTTGTGCTTCACGATATTGCGGCAAGGACACCGTTGCGGTCTTTTCCGGCGGCGTCAGGTTCTACCGGCCGCTGCTGATAGGACACGTGGTGGAAGTGGAGGCCAGGTTGGTCTACACCGGCGCCAAGGGCATGCACATTGCTGTCCATGTCCGCTCGGGTGATCCAAAAACCCGGGAGATGAACCTGACCACCTACTGCCTCACAGTGATGGTGGCGCGGGATGAAACCGGCACTGCGGTTCCCATTCCGGAATGGATACCGGAATCGGATGAGGACAAGAAGTTGCACGCCCACGCCCGTGAGCTGCTGGAGATCCGGGGTCGAGCCCCCGGGAACCGCCTCCCGGACCACCTGCTGAAGGCCGCCAACTAGCCCGGTATGCTGCTCTTCCGCTGCAGGATCACACCGGCCTCGATGATGGTACTGATACCGGGGAGCAACTCCGCGGCCATCAGTTCGTAGGCATCCGGCCCCAAGCCGTAGGGATCGGTGACGTCGTCCAGGGCCGGGTCATCCGTTGCGGCGTGATGCCTGAAGGTGTGGGCTGTTGCAACGACATCCACCCACGAACCGCCAACATATTCTCCAAGAGGCATATGCTGGAGGATCCTGGCAAACTCCCTCAGCGTGAAAGTCCGCTTGAGTGCGGAGGGCACCAAGGAGAGCACCTCCGGCCGGTGGACCGCAGCCAGGATCAGCACCAGATCGGCGGAGAGAATGTGCTCCGGGGTCAGTTGGCGGGCCCTGAAGCTTTCCAGGCTGGCCCCGATTCCGGCTGCAAGATCCCGGGATCCGGTCTGCGCCGCCTTGCCATGGTGCGCGTGGGTTCCCGCGCTGGTCACGGCGAAGCGACCCGGCGCCACCTCATCCATGCCGGCCTGCAGGACCACCTCGGCCAGGGGTGAGCGGCAAATATTTCCGGTGCATACCACGAGAATTCGAAAGGTTTCCAGGGGAGGGCCCGCGTCACCTTTCGATGTTTTTTCAGGGTAATTCAAGGATGCCTCTCTATTTAGTCTGGTACAAATGCACCGTACATCCGTGGTTCGCATCAAGATTCATTCCAATTCCCAGTGTCCTCCCTAAAATCCCTGCCCGCAAAGGGAACAGCCCGGCTGGTGTTCAGGCTAATTTCCATCTGTACCCTATGAACGGTCTTTTGAAAAAACCCACTATTTCACAACACGATTAATATCCAAGTTGCACAGGTCATATGGACGGAAACAGCCAGAGGTATTGGAGGCCGGAAATTGCGTGACAATGAGGTTGATCGCGTGCTGGGGTACGTCGCCAAAGGCCTGACTGTCAGGATCATCGGGGCGCCAGGCAGCGGGCGGACCAGATTCGCGCGGGAGGTCGCGGCCAAACTTGAGGATGACGGCGTCGCTCTTTACTCCATGTTTGCTGCCCCTGCGCTGGCATCTGTGCCGTTCGCCGGAATCCTTGCCCTCGGGTTGGACATCCGGTCAAGAACCGTGGGCGTACTGGGAATGGCGGATCTCCTGTCGGCAGACTTGGCCAGGACCGAGTCCCCGGTGATCATCATCGACGATGTTGACAGCTTGGACAAGGAGTCCTTGGCGGTGGTGAACATCGTCAGGACGCGTACCAAAGTACCGCTGGTCATCACCATGAATGACCGCCCTTTCCACCCGAAGTCTCCAGCGGGGGCGCTTGGAAGCATTGCGGACGCCACAGTGCGGTTGACGCCCTTGGGATACGCGCAGGTCAACAGGCTGATGGCCTCCATGCTCGGTGCGCCGGCGGAGGTGGATGTGGTGGCCCACGTGCTGACAAAGTCCGGAGGCAATGTCCGTTTGGCGGTCCGCATCATCGAAACAGCCGTGCTCAGCGAACGGCTGGTCCTCAAGGACGGACGTTGGTGCATGAGCGGCGACGGCTTGATGAACGAGCACCTGCACGGGGCCGTGGAGGCCTTGTTCCACGGCCTCCGGGCCGAGGAAATCCGCGCCTTGCGGAAGATTTCGCTCCTGGGCCCCACCCCGGTGAGCCGGCTGGTCACCAGCATTGGCGAGGAGGCGCTGGACAACCTCGAAGCATATGGCCTGATTTCGGTGGTTTCAGGTCCGGATGGAGCACCTTTGGCTACAGTATTCCCGCCGATAGTGGATGATTACCTGCACGCCCACACTTTCGGGTCCAAGAGGATCCTGCACAGCGCGGTGGCCAGCCACGTGGGACAAGACTCCGAAGAGCGGCAACAACCTGATGCCACGGACGATCTCCTGTCGTCAGCGGCTTCCACCCTCCGGAGCGAGATGGGGAGCAACCACGCTGCCAGCACACGTTACTTCCAGCAGCGGCTCGAAACCATGGAACGGCTCCACTACCAAGCTTGGGACAACCAGCCCACCGTCGCCAATGCGGTGAAGCTCCTGAGTATCTATTGGGGTGCCCCTGCCGACACCCAGCGGCTTCAGGAAATCTTCCATCGGACGGACACCCGCGGCTATGCCGTAGAGGACCTGTTCTTCTTCAGCATGACGCTCTCCTGGTGGACGTACGGCACGGGGCATGACCTTCCCGGCGCCCTTGCGGTCATGCATACTTTGGCCTCTGATGAGCCCAAACTCGCATCAGAGGCCGCAGCCTTTGCCGAATTCCTTGAACGAATCAGCGGAAACCGCCCAACAATCCAAGCAGCCCAAACCATTCCAACAACCCATGATTCGGACATCACCGCCATCCTCCAGGCGGCAATGGAACTCTTTTCCCTCAGGCCCCAGCGGGCCCTGGACGTCCTGCCATCGGCAACCAACCACCCCCACCTTCACCGCTTTGAAGCCTTCATCAGCGGCCTGGGTGTTCTCTTCACCGGCCACGCAGAGAAAGCCCTGGACCTGGCTCTCAAGGCCCGTCAACAGGCGCTGGAAGCGGTGGACCAGTTTGGCTTCGTGAGCCACAGCTATATTGCCGCGCTCTCCCTCCTGCACCACGGCTTGTTCGATGAAGCCGAGTACCTGATGGGCCGCGCTTTCTCGCTGGGCCGGCCGGGACTCCTGGTGGATGCCTTGCACACTGCCATGCTGGGCCTGTCTTCCCTCCGGGACATTGGAGCGGGAGCTCCCTTGGAAAACTCCAAGGGAGCCAGGGAGGTGGGTCCTCTCCCGGGAACCGGAACCGCCCTGCAGCTTCTGGCCGCCAGCCGTCCCGTCAGCGCGAAGGCCTTCGACCACGACGCCTGCCTTTTGGTGAAGAAATCGTTGGAGAACGATTTCGCCCTGGAGGCCATGCACACCGCCATGTTCGCGCTGGGACTTCTTCCAGGCCCACGTCTGCTGGAAATGCTTCACCGGATTCTGGCCGACTCCGACATCACGGCCCACCGCCAGTTCCTCGCCATCGCGGACGCCGCGGTGGTGGGTGACTTGACCCGCCTGAGGGACCTGCTGGCCACCTACATCATCGACGGCGACACGTACCAAATCGCCATGCTTCTCCGCGGCGCCGAACAGCGGTGGCAGCTCAGCGGGGAGCCGACGGCGGCTACCGAACTGCGGCGGGCCGGCAAGGAGTTCATGGATCGCTTCCAGCCGATGGGAACCATCATCAACTTCAGGTCGGAACCACCAGGGTCATCCCTGACCCTACGGGAAATCGAGGTAGCAATGCTGGCCGGCCAGCAGAGCAACCAGGACATTGCTGAACATTTCGGGATCAGCATCAGGACCGTGGAAAGCCACATTTCCAATGCACTCAGAAAGACCGACACCACCACTCGAAGGCAGCTCGCGGACCTGATCCAGAACGTCCCCAGGGCTGTCCTCTCCAGCACCATGGAGGACTTCCAAGGCCATGACACCACTCGATTCAACGCCATTTCCGGCATCTAGCGGGAATCCCATGCTGAAATCACAACACCACTGGTCCGCTTTCCGTTCGCCCCAGCGGCCCGAGCCCGCAGACAAGCTCGTCCTTCAGGTAGTGAGCCGCAGCCGCCAATTCACGGCCCTGGTCCACTAGGCCACGGCGTCCTTGCCGGTGAAAGTGACCGGCGCTGTCACCATCGTGGATGGCACGCTGCCGGATCTTGAGGCGCAGGTCTTCGCGCAGGTTCGGGAAGGCAAAGCAGTCCTGGTGTATGGAGGGGTCCTGCACAGCTCGCGCGTCCTGCACCTTCTTGGCCTGGGTGTCCGGGGCTACGTTCCGGAAACTGCCACGTTGAAGGTCCTTCTGGGCGCCATGAAGAGCATCTCCGAAAACGGCACACACCTCCCCTTCGACCCGGCATCGGGCCGTGAGCCGGTTGCCTTGACTGCGGCCGAAAAGATCGCAGCAGATGCTTACCTTCTGACGGACCAGGAGTTGTCCCGCCTTGACGTTGCCAAGAAGCTGGGCATCGCGGACGCAACGCTCCGGAACCATTTGGCCTCAGTGAGGCGCAAGCTGGGCGTTGGTCCGCGAACCAGCCGGGCAGCATTGGGCCGCCGCTACCGGGCCACGCTCAAATAACAGCGGCCTCCCGGAGCTCTGCGAGACCGGCTTCCAACGCCCCATCCGGGGAAATGCTGCGGTCGGACCAGAAGCGGCGGCCCGGCGCTCCAACGGACCAGCCGGCGGCTTCCCAGTCTGAAACCTGCAGAACGTTGCGGCCGTCAATGATCTTCCGGGCGTTGGTCCGGGATGCGAGCATTTCCGGTGTGAGGGTCCTGAATTCCTCCCATTCGGTGAGCACCAGGACCAGTTCCGCTCCGGCCACGGCGGCCTCCATGGACGCGGCGTAGTGAATCCGGGGAAACCGCCCGTGCGCATTGGCGCTGCCGGCGGGGTCGTAGACGCTGACGGAGGCGCCTTCTGCGCGAAGCTTTTCGGCAATATCCAGTGCTGGTGAATCACGGACATCATCGCTGTCCGGTTTGAAGGTGACACCGAGGACAGCGATCTCGCGGTCCCGCAGGGAACCCAGCATCGCCCGGGAGAGCCGGACCATCCGGGACCGGCGCCGGAGGTTGATTTGGTCAACCTCATCAAGGAACTGCATGCTGCGCGAGAGACCCAGCTCACCGGCGCGGGCTTGGAGCGCGCGGATGTCCTTGGGCAGGCATCCACCGCCGAATCCGACTCCTGCGTTGAGGAAGCGGCGGCCAATGCGCTCATCCAGTCCTATGGCGTCGGCCAAAGTCCTGATGTCCCCTCCTGCGATCTCCGTTATTTCAGAAAAGGCGTTGATGAAGGAGATCTTGGTGGCCAGGAAGGCATTGGCTGCCACTTTCACCAGTTCCGCCGTTTCAAAGTCCGTGGAAATCAGCGGGACCCCGTCTTCAAGGGCCGCCTCATAAACTTCCCGAAGAACCAGTTCGTGCTCCGGGGAATCGACACCGATTACCAAGCGGTCCGGGCGCAGCGTGTCAGCGACGGCGAACCCTTCCCGGAGGAATTCAGGATTCCAGGCAATGCCCACATTCACGCCGGGGTTCTTGTTGTCCCGGACAAGCTCTTTCAACCGTCGGGTGGTGCCCACCGGCACGGTGGACTTCCCAACAATCAGGGCATCCCGGGTGATGTTCCGGGCCAACGAGGTGGTGGCGGCGTCCACGAACGACATATCAGCACCACCGGAAGCCGGGTGCTGTGGCGTTCCCACCCCGATGAAGTGCACGTCGCCCCATGCGCCCACTTCCTCATAGGACGAGGTGAAGCGCAGGCGCCCGCTGGCCACGTGCTTCTGGAGGAGCTCAGGCAGGCCGGGCTCGTGGAACGGCAGTTGTCCCTGTGACAGAGATGCCACCCGCGCCGGGTCAACATCCAGGCCAAGCACGTCGAACCCGAGTTCTGCCATACAGGCGGCGTGCGTGGCCCCCAGATAGCCGGTGCCGATGACGGTGATGCGCATAAATCCTCGCTTTAGAATGGTTGCAGTTGCTGGTATCAGGTCCAGGGGGTTCAGTGACGACGGCGGGAACGGATCTCGCGCAGTTCGCGCAGGATCTGGAGGGAGTCACCCAGGCCGCGCCACATTCGCAGGAGGCGGTAGGGGAACTGCCTCCAGAGGGTGATGTCCTTGAGCCGCAGGTCGTGCCAGGCGATGGACTCCTTGGACGGAAACAACGCCTGCCACAACGCAGCTGGCTTCTGCCGCCAAGGAATCTCCATCAGGTGGAAGAGCCGGAGGGTCGCTGGACGTTGCGCCTGGGTGCGGAGGATCCAGTCCAAGGGCGGCTCGGGAAAGTCGTGGCCGGCAGTCTCCGGGAACGTCGTGAACACCGGGCCCAGAGCCCCCAAGGCGCCCAACCCGGCTGACCGGCGGTAATGCCTCGCAGGATCCTCGGCCATGATCCGCTGGCAAAACGCGATATCCCCCAGCACGCCGGCCGTTGGGCTCCGCAGGGCATGGAGCAAGGTCACCAGGAGGGCATCATCGCCGTCGAGGGTCCATACGCGGTGGCCTCCCAGCTGGACTGCCTTCCTGCGGCTCCACAACTGGTCGAACACCGACGCTTCACCGGCGTAAAAGCCGGGGAATCGCCAATGCACGTCAATGTCGGAGGGCCACCGGGGGTTGAGGAATGTCCGCGAATGGTCCGGGAACGCTTCGGAGACCTCATGAATCCTTGCTTCCCAGCCACTCCGTTCCAGCCCGGTAAGGAGTTCTTCCATGTGGGATCGATCCACCAGCACATCGAGGTCGCAGGAGGACCTGTCCGGCCGTGCCCCCAGCAGCGTGGCGGCGGGTCCTTTGATGACCAGGACCCTGAGGTTGCTCTCCTCCGCAATGTGGGACACCAGGGCAGCCGACAGCTGGATGGACTCATCCAGGCGAAGGACCTCATCGGCGGACTCCGGTGTTGGGGATGGGGGCAGGTCCACGGAGCTAGTTCCTGTGGTCGTTCCGGTTTTCCTTGAACCACTGGTAGGTGGCAGCGATCCCTTCCTCCAGAGAAATCCCTGCGGTCCAGCCGCGTTCCCCCAGCTTGGACACGTCCATGAGCTTGCGCGGAGTACCGTCCGGTTTGGTGGCATCCCAGACGATGTCGCCGTCGTATCCCACTGCCGCGGCCACCAGGTCCGAGAGCGCCTTGATGGTCAGATCGGAGCCCACACCCACGTTGACGTGTTCCGCCCCGTCGTAGTTTTCCAGCAGGAACAAGCAAGCCTCTGCGAGGTCGTCCACATGCAGAAGTTCCCGGAGCGGAGAGCCGGTACCCCAGTTGGTGACTGACGATGCACCGCTGGTTTTCGCTTCATCAAACCGGCGAATCAACGCGGGCAGAACGTGCGAGCCTGCGGGGGAAAAGTTGTCCCCGGGGCCGTAAAGGTTGGTGGGCATGGCCGATATCCACGGCAAGCCGTACTGTTGGCGCACGGACTGCACCTGCAGGATGCCGGAGATCTTGGCAATGGCGTAGGCCTCGTTGGTTTTCTCCAGGGGCCCGGTGAGGAGGTACTCCTCCTTCAACGGTTGTGGCGCCAGACGTGGATAGATGCAGGACGAGCCCAGGAAGAGCAGCCGCTCAACGCCGTACTTTTGGGCAGCATCCATGACATTTACCTGGATCTGGACGTTCTCGCTGAGGAAGTCCGCCGGGTAGGTGCTGTTCGCGAGGATGCCGCCCACCTTGGCGGCCGCGAGCACCACATAGCGGGGCGTCTCTCTTTCGAAGTATGCGAACACCTCGGACCTGTTCCGCAGGTCCAGCTCCTGGGAGCGTGCGCCCAGAAGGTTGGTGAACCCTTCGGCGTCGAGCTTCCTCCACACAGCGGATCCCACAAGGCCCCGGTGCCCGGCCACATAGAAGGGGGCAGAACGGTCCAGTGTGCCCGGACGGAACACTGCCATCAGGCGTGCACTTTCCAGCTGGGCAGATTGACGGCGTCAATCCAGGCGTTTCCTGCGCTGTCCAAGGCGGCGATATCAGCGTCGACCATGAGGCGGGCCAGCTCGGGTGTGCGCACGGTGGGTTCCCAGCCGAGCTTGTCCTTGGCCTTGGAGTAGTCTCCGATCAAGGCCTCCACTTCAGTGGGGCGGAGGTAGCGCTCATCGAAGCGGACGTAGTCCTCCCATTTCAAGCCAACGTGGTCGAAGGAGTACTGGAGGAAGTCCTTGACCGTGTATCCGTCGTTGGTGGCCAGGACAAAGTCCTCGGGTTCGTCGGCCTGCAGCATGCGCCACATGCCTTCCACGTACTCGGCCGCGTATCCCCAGTCGCGGACGGCTTGGAGGTTGCCCATGTGCAGCTCTGTTTGTTTTCCTGCCTTGATGGCAGCTACGGCGCGGGTGATTTTGCGCGTGACAAACGTTTCTCCGCGGCGTGGCGATTCGTGGTTGAACAGGATGCCGTTGACGGCGAACATTCCGTAGGCTTCGCGGTAGTTCTTGGTGATCCAGTAGCTGTAGACCTTGGCTGCGCCGTAGGGAGAGCGTGGATAGAAGGGCGTCTCTTCATCCTGCGGGGGTGGGGTGGCGCCGAACATTTCGGATGAGGACGCCTGGTAGAAGCGTGTTTCGATTCCGGACATGCGCACGGCTTCGAGGAGCCGGATAGTGCCGATTCCGGTGGTGTTTCCCGTATGTTCCGGCTCATCGAAGGACACCCGGACATGGGATTGGGCAGCCAGGTTGTATACCTCGTCAGGGCGGATCGAGGCCAGCAACGTCACCAGCCGGGCGCCATCGGAGAGGTCTCCGTAGTGGAGGAAGAGCCGCGCGTCATTGTTGTGCGGGTCCATGTAGAGGTGGTCTATGCGTGCTGTGTTGAAGGTTGAGGCGCGGCGAATGAGACCGTGCACCTCGTACCCTTTTGAGAGCAGCAACTCTGCGAGATATGAGCCGTCCTGGCCCGTTATGCCTGTTATGAGAGCTTTCCTGGCCACGGTTGTCATCCTTCTTTTTGATGCGCGAGGTCGCTTAACCACGCGTAATAGCTGTCGATTGCGGCTTTTTCCGAGAGGAGCTTTTCGCTGTATTCGCGTCCTGCCGCCCCGAATTCCTCGGCCGTGCGGGGATCATCCTGGAGTTGTTCGATCGCTGCGATGAGATCGGCGGGGACGCCCGGCTCCACCCTGAGGCCGGCCCCGGCAGCGGTCATTTCGTGTGACGTTGCACTGCCTTCTTCGGTGGCCGCCACAATGGGCCTGCCCGTGATGAAGTAGCTGGTGAGTTTGCTGGGTACGGACATTTCCCGGACGCCGGGCCGTTCATTGACGATCAATACATCGGCGGAGCGGAGTGCCTCGGAGTAGGCGCGGTCCGGTAGCGGCTCCAGGAACTGCAGCCTGTCCACGCCGTGGGCTTTCGCTTCGAGGGCGCTGCGCTGGTTGCCGTTGCCCAGAAGGACAAAGCGGACATCGCTGCCGTTGCCGGTTGCCAGTTGCGCGGCCTCGAGCACGTTTTCGAGGCCTTGCTTGACACCCATGTTGCCTGCGTGGAGGGCCACATAATCCTTGGGTGCCCAACCGAGCCGTTCCCGGGCCGTCGACCTGTCAAAGGAAGGGTGGTGGTTGACGTGGGTCCAGTTCCTGATCACACGGACACGGTCCGCAGGCACACCCAACTGATCGACCACGGTGTCCCGGAACCGTTCGTGGATCACGCTCACTTGATCGGCCCTTGAGAGGATCCAGGACTCCAAGCGCCTCATAATGGATGTGAAGCGTGAGGAGGGGTTGCCGGTTTCCTCCATGCCTTTGCTGTAGAGGTCCTGGACCCAGATACCCACCGGGATGCGGAACAACCTGGCCCGCAGAATGGCGAAGGCTGCTGAGAACAGCGCTGGACTGACCACCAGGACAGCGTCCGGACGGTTCCATCGTTGGATCACGCTGTGCGCACCGAACGTCGCCTCCATCAGGAGGCGCCCAGCGCCGGTGGGGCGGCTGGGGATGGTGGAACGCAAGCGCCGGACATGCACAGCACCGTGCTTTTCATCCATGCTGAGGCCTTTGTAGCCGGCGGCAATTTTCCATTGCGGATAATGCGGGTAGCCGGTAATGACATTGACGGTCATTCCCCGGGCTGCAAGACCTTCAGCGAGTTTTGTCGTGTAAGGGGCATTTCCGCTGGGTTCGGGTGAATAGTTGAGGCCTATGACCAGGGTTTTCACGAGCCTGCGGACCATGCGCTGATGAACAATGGCCCAAACAATGTCACTGCGTGTCCCACGATAATTCCGGCCAACAAAGCAATTCGCCGCCCTTTGTTTCCCGGTAATTCCTGCTGTTCAGCCGGTGCCGCCGGAAGTGCGCGCATTTGGAGGCTTGGGTGTGCCGGCTTGTGGGCGGGGGCGCAGCCGGCAATTCTTGGCGAACGATCCAGTACGGTCGTCGTGGTGTCCATGGGTCCTCGTCATTTGTTTTTACGGATTACCCATTGATTCTGTTGGCCGGCTTTCTACCCCGAGACGGGACAGGAGCCTCCTTCTCCGTAGTGGCTCGGCGTCCGGGCGCGGTAAGCCGCACGCGAGGGCGCAGCTCCGGGCAACCCGGCCCGGATGCCTCCGTGTAGGTGCGGCGTGCCGTGCGTGGGGCGCGGTCGGCTAACTGCGTATAAGAGGGAAGGCGCTGCCGCGGATCCCGGAACGGGGCGGACACGCAGGCTGTCCGGCCAGGGCCACGCAGGGACCACCGAACCCCCACGGAGGACCAACGGCAGGCCCGACGGCGGGACTTGCAGGCGGCCACTGGGCGCACCGGCAACCAGCCAGGCAACGCGCTACCCACCACGGAGGGCAGCGGCGGCAACGGCCTACGCGGTGCCCTGCCCCGGACATCATCGAGGGGTACTCCCGGATGGACAGGAATGGCGTATGGACCGCATGAAACTTGGAGGCTTCACAGGCGCC
Source organism: Paenarthrobacter ilicis (assembly GCF_016907545.1). Taxonomy (NCBI): domain Bacteria; kingdom Bacillati; phylum Actinomycetota; class Actinomycetes; order Micrococcales; family Micrococcaceae; genus Paenarthrobacter; species Paenarthrobacter ilicis. The sequence continues at coordinate 3,903,417 of NZ_JAFBCD010000001.1, forward strand.
GGCTACGACAAGGGGCGGGGCTTGCTGTGGCAGGCCGCCTGGTTTGCCGTTCAGAATCTTGTTTTCAGGGCATGGTGGTGCCCGTCCTCCCTGCGGGTCCGCATCCTGCGGGCTTTTGGAGCCTCAGTCGGCCACGGCGTGAAGATCCGCCATGGCGTCACGGTTCACTGGCCGTGGAAGTTGAGCGTGGGAAACAACGTGTGGATTGGCGTGGATGCCTGGATCCTGAACCTTGAGCCCGTGGACATCGGCTCGGACTGCTGCATTTCCCAGGGCGCTTTCCTCTGCACGGGAAGCCACTCCTTCACCTCCCCCACCTTCGAATTCGACAACGCGCCCATAGCAATCGGCAACGGCACGTGGGTGGGCGCCCGGGCAACGGTGCTGCGGGGCGTGACCATTGGTGAGGCGTGCCTGGTGGGGGCCTCGGTTCTTGTGGTGAAGGATGTTCCCTCCGGAACCCGGGTCCTCTCGCCTGCCGGCGCTTCCCTGCCCATGCCTTCTTTGCACCGGACCGGTGGGGTGCATTGATCACCCTTGCCGTATGGATCGGCTTCTGTTTGGTTCTCAGCATCGTTTTTCTCCGGCGGATGCATTTTGTGCTCGCTGCGGTGATCGTGGCGAGGATCCTTATCCCCGGCGTGGTCCAGAACGAGGTCATGACGGGCCTGCACCCTTCCACGTATTTGTTCCTGGTGTTCCTTGTTGTCCAAGCCGCGTTTGCCCCGGCCCGCTTCCTGCAGGCTCTCCGCTCGGCCGGCTTATGGCCGCAGCTGGTCCTCGCCGCCATAGCGGCAGTGATGATGGCCGACGTCGGAAATCCCGGCAGCGCTGGACTGCTGGATACCGCCATGTTCGTCCTGGGCATGGTGTGGGCGCCGTACTACGTGTATGTCTTCATGCGGCACGCTATCCGCACCATCCCCGCAGCCGGGGTCACGTTGGTGGTCACCTTTGTTCTCCTGGCGTTGGCGGAGGTGGTGCTGTCCCAACTGCAGGTGGCTACCGGCCGGCCGCTTGTCTGGGAGGATGCTTTTTCCCGCATCTGGCTCACCGGAACCAGGTCCGAGCTTGGTGCCGCGATCGGCACTTTTGGCCACGGCATCCAGGTGGGGGTATTTTTTGCGGCCGTGATGCCGCTGCTCGCTTGGGTTCGCTCGGCACTGCTGCGGTATGCGGTGGCTTCAGCAATCCTGGTCACGGTTCCGTTGGCCTACGGGCGCATGGGCTTGGTCCTCACGGTCATTGGATTTGTGTTCCTCATGACCCTGGGCAGCCGTCACCTTATCCGCAGTGTGCTGTTCGGTGCGGTTGCTGTTGCTGCGTTGGTGGTCAGCATCCAGGGCGTGGCGGGTGAAAAGCTGCTGTTGAAGTTCGAGGACGACAACGGTTCGGCCGCCCTCCGCGTTGCTGCCTTCGACTGGTTCTGGGCCCACACCGGGGAATTCACGGCGGGCGGCTACCCGGGTGACCGGGACCTCAAGGGCGTGGGCACTTTGGGGTCCAGCCTGGAAAACGGCTACTTCATGATGGCGCTGATGTTCGGCATTGTGGCTGTCCTGGCGTTCGTGATTTTCATGGTTTTCCTCCTCGCCACAAACTTCAGGTCTGGCAACAGGGACACCTGGCCGGGGGTGGCATCGGCCGCCTTGGTCATTGTGGCCATCAACGGCTACAGCTCCATCGGCGGCAATTCCGTTGACGTGCATCTCTTTTGGTTCGTGCTGGCGATGAGCAGCTGCTCTCCCGCGCTGACCGCCCAAGCCGGGGTCCGGCGTCGTAAGGCAGTTCCTTACAGTTCCTGGCGGGCCCAGTTGGCGTCATGAGCACAGGCACCCATGGAAGCAGGATTTTTTACGCAGTCGCCGGTTCGGCCGTCACGCCCTTGATGTCACTGGCCACGGCGCCCATCCTGGCCCAGGCGTTGGGCGTGGAGGGCCGCGGTGACCTGGCGGCAGGCATGGCGCCCATGCTGTTTGCGGTGGCTGTTGGCGGCCTGGGCATTCCGGAAGCCTTGACGTTCCATGTGGCCCGGCAGGCGCGGGGTGCCCGCCGATCGGTGCGGAGGGCCTTCGCCCTTTTGACGGTACTCGGCATACTCTCGGCAGGCGCGGTGGCGTGGAGCGCACCGCTGTTGGCCGGAGACAACCCTGACATCCGGCAGCTGATGTATGTGACCGCGGTGCTGTGCGTGCCCACGTATTGGGCTTCCATTCCCGCTAGCGTCCTGGCCGGCACCCATGCCTGGAAGCTATCGGCGGTGGTTGACTTCGCTGTGGCCGTGGTGCGGCTGCTGCTCCTGGCAGCGTTGGCGTGGACCGACGCACTCACCCCCTTGAGCGCCACCGTGGTGATGCTGGGCGTGCCGCTCATCAAGGGAGTTGCCACCTTCCCCTACCTGCTCAAGTACCGCCGCGGACACGGGAGCGCCACGGCCAAGAGGGTCCGACTGCTCAGCTACGGAAGCCGGTTGTGGATCGGATCATTGGCGGGCGTCATGTTGTTGCGGCTGGACCAGCTGCTGATGGTTCCGCTGGCCGGTGCTGTGCAGCTGGGGCTCTACGCGGTGGCCGTCAGCGTGGGCGAAATTCCGGCGGTCCTCGCCGGCGCGGTCCGAAACGTCGTGTTTTCCGCGGACGCAGCGGAAGCGGACGACGGCGGAGCAACCGACCGCCTTCAGCAAACCGCGCGCCTCACTTCCGCAGCCGCCGTCGGGGCAGGTTTAGCCATCGGATCGGTGCTGCCATGGGCAGTTCCGCTGTTTTTCGGTCCGCAGTTTGAGCAGGCCGTGGCGGTGGCATGGGTGGTGCTGGCCGGAGTGGTGCTGGGAACTCCAGGATCCGTTGCCGGTGCAGGGTTGAGCGCGCGCGGGCGTCCCGGTCTCCGGAGCTGGGGAATGGTGATCGGGGCACTGTTCAACACCGCCGTGCTCCTTGCCGCTGTTCCCGCTCTTGGTGCCTTGGGCGCAGCACTGGCCACCGTGGCCGGGAGCGTCATCGCCGGGACCATGAACATCGTGTGGCTGCGGCTGAAGTTCGGGATCCGCGTGGCTGGCTTTTACGGACTCAGGCGAAGCGACCTGCAACTGGTGTTGAAGAAACTCGTTCGAACAACAAGGAAGAAGAACGTACATGCCGTTTCCATCTAGCCCAAGGCAGCAGCTTGCCTTGGACAGTCCCTTGCCGGGATTCCCCCGGGCTGCCTGCAAAGCAGCCCTGATCGGTGCGCTGAGGCGGCGCAACCACTTTTCCCGGCAGAGCGTGAGGGGCTCCGCCCGCGCGGTGGTCAGCATGACCTCCTACGGCAAGCGTTTGGACATCGTGGGGCATGCTTTGGAATCCCTGGCTGCGGGGTCGGTCCGGCCAGCCCGTTTGATCCTTTGGGTGGATGAACCGGCGTTCGTTGTTTCCCGCTATCCCATGCTCCAGCGCTTGGAGCGAAGGGGGCTGGAAATCCTCCACTGCGAAGACCTGGGACCGTACAAGAAGTACTACCCGTACTGTTCCGCCTACTCCCGTGACAACCTGCCCCTGGTCCTGGCCGACGACGATTTGTTGTATCCGCGGCGGTGGTTGGAAGTGCTTCTGAGGGCCTACAACTCCAGTGGCCCCGACGAGATCCCCGCCTACCGGGCCCACCGCATGCACACCTTGCCTGATGGAACACTCGGCGCCTACAACAACTGGCGCCCGGCACCTGTGGGGTCCTCCAGCCATGCCAACTTCCTGACGGGTGGAGCCGGAGTGATACTCCCTCCCCGGATGCAGGAAGCTATCCGCCAAGCAGGCACGGCCTTCCGGGAACTGGCACCGCGCGCGGATGATATTTGGTTGAATGCCCTGGCCATCCGTTCCGGCGTCCAGCGCCGCGTCATCAACGCCGAAGGGCAGCACCTCACCCTCTACCCACGCTCGCAAGGCGATGCCCTGCATAACCACAACGTGGGACAGGGACACAACGACGTCCAGTTGGCCGCCGTCTTTGGGCCGGCTGAGATCGCAGCCGTGGCTGCAGAAATGGCAGGCCGTCCATGATGCGCCCGGACACCCCCCACCCTTCCAACCACACCGTGCTGGTTCATCCGTTCGGGAACGAGAATGTGCGGCAAACCCTGTCCGCCCTCAGTGAGCATCAGCTTCTGGCGTCCTTCGTGACGTCCATCGGGTGGACCCGGCCCGGATCCCTGGCACGCTTTCGGGCGGCAAGATCACTGATTGACCGCCGGTTGTTTCCCATGGTGGAGGACAAGGACCTGCACGTAGCACCCGCCAGGGAGCTTGTCCGGAACGTCCTCCTGCGGGCGCAGCCTGCCCCGGTGAGGCGGCTTGGCGCAGCTTCCGGACCACTGTCTGCCCACTGGGTTGCCCACAAGGTGGAGACCCAGGCGATCAAAACCCTTCTCAGCGCCGACGGGCCACGGAGCGTTTATGGGTATTCGACGTTCGCCGCCAGGGTTTTTGAAGCGGCGCGGCCCCTCGGCATGGAAACAGTTTTGGAGGTACCCCACGTGCACTGGGCTACCACCAGGTACTGGGCAGAAAGACTGGTGGACCGGGAACCCGGCTGGGCGGTGACGGCCCGGCAGGATCTTGTCTCCAGTGCCATCCATTCGCTGGAATCACGTGAACTGGATGCGGCAACCCGGCTCATCTCGCCCTCAGCACAGGTCACGGAGAGCCTCCGGGCGGTGGGGGTGAACGGCCACATCACGGAAATTCCCTATGGCTGCCCGGACGTCGCTGATGGACAGGAACCCCTTCGGTGGGATGGCAAGGGGCCTTTGAAGGTCCTCTTCGTGGGACGCATCGTTGGGATGAAAGGCATCGCGGACGTGGTGTCGGCTGCCAAAGCCATGGGGAGCTCCGCCACGTTCACCGCAATAGGCATGCTCCCTGGAGAAACGTTCCCGGCGCTGGAGGACATGCTGGGAGTGGTGGATTACCGCGGGACCATGGCGCGGAGCCGGATTCTCCAGGAAATGCGCAACCACCACGTACTCGTCCTGCCAAGTTTGGTGGAGGGCCGTTCCCTTGCGGCGCTTGAGGGACTGAGCCAGGGTCTGCCTGAAATCGTCACTGTGGGCAGCGGCGTGGATGATCTTGTCCGGCAAGGTGCCGGGGAGGTTGTGGACAGGTTCGCCCCCGGGCAGATTGTTGCCGGGCTCCAGCGGTTCATTGATGAGCCGGGGTTGGTGGAGGAACGGAGCATCAGGGCGTTGGAGTTGGCCCGCGATTCCGGGTGGGGGCCCTTCCGTACGGGGATCGCCGGATTCCTGACCTCGATTGGAGGTGACACGCATGAGCAATGAACCGTTGAAGATCGCCCTGTTTGCCCATGTGTTCTACCCCAGTGTGGGCGGAGTGGAGATTACCTCGGACATCCTGGCCAGGGGGTTCATGGACCGGCATGGAGCCCGCGTTGTGGTGGTCACCAACACAGCCGCCCCTGACCCGGAGCGGCTGTTCCCCTATCCCGTCATCCGCCGGCCATCACCATGGCAACTGGTGAAGCTGATCCGGGGTGCCGACGTCGTATTTCACAACAACCCGGCCATCTCCCTGTGGTGGCCTTTGGCGCTGGTCCGCAAGCCGTGGCTGGTGACGCTGCGGATGTGGATCACCATGCCCGGCCAGAAGCTCAGCGGCCTGGAGCGGATCAAGTACGCCGCCAAGTACTGGATCATCGGGCGCGCGGATGTGATCGCAGCCAACAGCAAGGTCCTTGCGGACCATGTCCGCCAGGAGGTGGAGGTGATTCCCAACAGCTACCGGGACAAACTTTTCACGCTCCTGCCGGGTGTGGAACGCGATCCGGTGGGTGTGGTCTACCTGGGGCGGCTCAGCCATGACAAGGGAGTGGACCTCCTGATCCAGGCAGCCGCCCGCTTGGTCCAGGAGGTGGACGGCTTCAGCCTGACGATAGTGGGCGACGGCGCCGAGCGGGCCGCGCTGGAACGGCTCGCTGAAGACAGCGGGCTGGGTGGGGCAGTCACGTTCCTTGGTTCCTTGGGACCCGAGGAATCCAACCGTGTCCTCAACCGGAATTCCCTGGTGGTCATCCCCAGCCGCATGCCCGAGCCGTTCGGGACCGTGGCCGTGGAGGCCGCGGCAGCGGGCTGCGTGGTTGTCTATGCAAACCACGGCGGACTTCCGGACGCGGCGGGTGCCCAAGCCGTGGGGTTCACTCCTTTGGACAGTGAAGACCTGCACCGTCAGCTCAGTGCGTTACTGCGGGAACCCGAGGACGTCCAGGTTAGGCGCGAGGCCGCGGCGGTTCACGCCGAACGGCACCGGGAAAGCATCATGGTGGACCGCTACTTCGCCGCCGTGAAGCGGACTTTGCAGGAGGCCGAACGTGGCTGATGGCGGTGGTGTAAAGGTGAACGGCGAGCCCCTGACAGGAGTGCCCTTGAAGATTGTCCAGGTTGTCACGTTGGTCAGCCCGGACGGAGCCTACGGCGGGCCCGTCCGGGTGGCACAGAACCAGGCGCAGGAACTCGCCGCCCGCGGGCACAAGGTGCAGGTGTTTGCAGGCATGCGGGGCCGGGTTGATCCGTCATATTTCGGTCCTGGCGTGGCAACCCGCCTCTTCCGGGCTGTGCGCGTGCTGCCGAAAACCGGCTTCGCGGGTATGGCGGCACCGTCCATGCTGAGGCAGCTCTGGCGGGCTCTGAAGGAGGCCGACGTAGTGCACCTGCACCTGGCCAGGGACTTGGTGATGCTCCCCGCAGCCGTGCTCTGCCTGCTCCGCGGCGTTCCGGTGGTGGTCCAATCCCACGGGATGATCGATGAATCGGACAGCAAACTCGCCGCACTCCTGGACAAGGCCATCACCATCCGTGTTCTGCGGGCCGCTCACCGCTGCTTCTGGTTGACCCCTGAGGAGCGCAACTCCCTCCAGAACCTGATGGGCGGCGATGACGGAGCACTGGAGCAGCTGGTCAATGGCGTCCCGGCCTCCCGGTACCGGGCGGAGGCCCCCGGCGACTCCGTTGAGTTCCTGTACCTCGCACGGCTGCAGAAGCGGAAGCGGCCAACCGTGTTGGTGGAGGCTGCGGCCCGGCTGGCCTCCGTGAGCCAGCGGGGTTTCGGGGTGGCGTTTGTTGGACCGGATGAGGGTGAAGAAGCAGAAGTACGACGCCGGATCCAGGGTTCCGGGGCCGCTCACCGCATGCGTGTGGAGGGTCCGCTGCACCCCCACCGCACGGTGGACAGGATGCGGCGCGCTTCAGTGCTTGTTCTGCCCTCCGTCCATGAACCGTTTCCCATGAGCGTGTTGGAGGCCATGTCCGTGGGCCTGCCGGTGGTGGTGACGGACAGCTGCGGCCTTGCACCGTTCATTGAGTCCGCCGGTGCCGGCCTGGTGTGTGATTCCTCTGTGGAGAGTCTCAGTGCTTCCCTGCTGCGGTTCCTGGAGGAGCCCGGCCTCTGGGAATCCACGGCTGCGGCGGCACTGAACCTCGCGCAGCAGACCTTTTCCATGGGACGCGTGGCGGAGCAGTTGGAAGGGGTTTATGGCTCGGTTTCCGGGACACAAACTCCGTCCCCGGCTACGGACATCGCCCCTGGCCACCACTGAGGACGGGACGGGCCCGGACACTGATCCGGCCGTGCCGTCCCGTAGGCCACCAACGTCCGCCGGATGCGAGAAACAGGTAGAAGCACAGTGAAGCAGGTAGAAGCGCAGTGAAGCAGTTCTGGTACAAGGCGCCGGCCATAGCGGAGGCGCCGGGACGGGGGGAAACGCGGGTGGCCCTCCTCAATCTGCAGGGAGGTTCTCCGTTGGTTCTTCTGGGCTCGGGCGCCGTCATCTGGGATCTTATCGACGGTTCCAAGACCCAGGCCGACCTCTTCCACGAGCTTTCCGCACTGTTTCCAGGTGTTGAACCGCAGGCCATGGAGGAGCACCTGGGCAATTTCCTGGGTGAGCTCTCCCGGCACCGCCTGGCAGTGGCCAGGCCGGCGCCCGCTGCGTCCCGGGACGCTACGTAGAGAAGTGCACAAAGGATCCTCAGTGCTGACGGACTTTAAGGAAACTGGCACTACAAGTCGTGTAACAGTACGCACCTTGCCGCATCGAGAGGATCACACAATTGCTGCAGGACGAAGAACCTCGCGGGATGTCAGGGAATGACCTCCTTTCCGCAGTCCGCTCACATTGGATCGGGATCCTGGCCATCACCGTAGTGTCCATCGGCGGATCCTTGGGCTGGTACGCCCTCCAACCCAAGGTGTATGCGGCTGAGTCAACCGGGATAGTGGTGGCCACCGGCGCCGAGAATCTCGGCCTTTCCCTGGCAGGCGATACCTTGGCCAAGTCGAAAGCCAAGAGCTACCAGTCGGTGGGTGAATCCATTAAAGTGGCTGACCGCGTTGTGGAGAAGCTCTCCCTGAAAGCATCAGCCCAGGACCTCGCGGGAACCATCACCCTCAGCGTCCCGCTGGATTCAGTGGAGATACGGATCAGCGCGCGGTCCTCCGATCCGCAAACCGCCCAGGATGTCGCCAACGCCTGGGTGGACGCGCTGGCGGCCCAGGTCTACGAGCTTGACAAGGAAAACGCCGGGTCAGCCTCGGAACCGGTCACCAAAATTGTCCCGCTGGCCAAAGCCGGCCTCCCCTCCGCCCCGGTGTCCCCGCTGCTCACAGCCACCTTGGGCATTGGCCTGGCAGCGGGCCTGCTCCTCGGCCTGGGCTACGCGCTGGCGCGCAACCACTTTGACCGCCGGATCCGCGCCGCGGCCGAAATTGAGCGACTGTTTGGCCTCGCAGTGGTGGGCACGCTGCCCACCGACAAGCGGCTGAGTGAGAAGTCCAGCGTCCTGGAGGATACTGCCGGGTCCAGCAAAGTTCCCGGCGGCCACGCCATGGCCGAGGCCCTCCGTGAGCTCCGCACCAACCTGACCTTCATCGACGTCGACAATCCACCCCGCATCCTGCTGATCACCAGCTCGCTTCCTTCCGAGGGGAAAAGCACGGTGACCAGCAACCTCGCCGCCACCATCGCCGCATCCGGCAGGGACGTCATTGTGGTGGACGCTGATCTGCGCCGGCCAACCGTGCACAAGGTGTTCGGCCTTATCCCGGACGTTGGTGTCACCGATGTCCTCACCGGACGGGCCACCATTGATGATGTGCTCCAGGTGTGGGGACCCAATCCCCGGCTCAGCCTGCTGACGGCGGGCCGCATCCCTCCCAACCCGTCGGAGTTGCTGGGCTCGCGGGCCATGGGGCAGCTGCTCAAGGACCTTTCCCAACGGGCCATCGTCCTCATTGATGCGCCGCCCCTCCTACCGGTCACGGACGCTGCGGTGTTGTCGCGGGTGGCAGATGGAACCTTGGTGGTAGCCAGGGCGCACAAAACAACCCGGGACACGTTGTTCCGGGCGCTGAGCAACCTCACCCGGGTCCGGGGACGGGTCCTGGGTGTCATCCTCAACTGCGTCGCCACCAAGGGACAAGCAGGCCACAATTATGGGTACTACGGGGACTACGGAAGCGTCACTGACACGCATGAGCCGGCCGTGGCAGCCCCACAGGTTCCAAGCAGGCAGATTTCGGCAATATCGGCCACGGATGCCGCTGCGACAGCCCAGACCTGGAGGCCACCCGGCCACGGCAAAGGCCGACGTTCCGCCCCCGGCCGTTCCCCGTCTGCCGGCTAAAGCGCGGCCAGCAGATCCTTCATGTGCACTATCTCGGCTTCCTGGGAAGTCACGATGTCCTGACCCAGCTTGATGGCATCGGAGTTGAGGCCGTTGCTCGTTTCTGTTCTAGCCATCGTCACGGCGCCCTGGTGGTGGGCGATCATTTGAGTGAGATACAGTTTCGCCGCTTCGGCACCTTGGGCAGCATCAAGCTTCCTGAGGTCGTCGTCGCCCATCATTCCGTCCATGCTGTGGCCGGCGCCCATGGTGGCGGATTCATTCCAGCTTTCCAGCCAGCCTGCCATGGTCTGGATTTCCGGGGCCTGGGCAGCTTTGATGCTGGTGGCGAGCTCCGTCACCTCCGTGGGGATGTCCTTTTTCTGCAGCACCTTTTCGCTCATGTCAACGGCCTGTTCGTGGTGCGGGATCATTGCCTGGGCAAACATGGTGTCGGCGGCGTTGTGCCCTGACTCGGCAGACGGGGTGTTACCGGGCATCATCCCCGAATTGCCGTGATCCATGCCCGGCATCGAACTGCCGGCCGTGGCGGAGCTGGAGGTGGCAGAGGGCGCAGTGCCCGTGGCGCATCCGGCCAGGGCCAGTGCTGCAGACACAACGGCTGCGGAAAGAGCAGGCAGCTTTCTATTCATCATGGTTTTAGGGTCCTTCAAGGTATCGGTGGGCGCGCAGGCGCCGTCTGGGAAATTTGTCATTGGTGAAGCGTCGGAACGGCCCGGACGGGCGGTTACTCCGACCGGAGTCGGCGCTGGTCAGTTCACGGCGCGGAAACGGGCCTTTACGTCCGACTGGTGCCGAGATCGCCCGGCGATGGACCGATTGCAAGAACGGCCGTGATCATGCTGGTACTGCTCAGCGTTTCCACGAAACCTGATCGGGTGCTGATCCAACTGCCGGGCAGTGGTGCGGCCAAGGTAACGGAGTTCACGGACGGGGTGCAGCCACCGGTCATGGCCTGGCTGCTGAAGCAATTGTTCGACTCCGGGCAGCCATGGCCGGGCGTTGGGTGGTGCGCGGCGCCGGCCACGGCTTCCACAGTGGGTGCGTGATGCGCGTGGCCGGTCGTCATGACGTGCATGCCGAAAATCCCGGCGATAAGTGCCAGTACGGCTCCCACGAGTCCTGCCCGACAAAGGAAGGAGGACCTGTAAATATGCTTCTGTGGGCTCATGACGGTCCTCCTCCCTTCCACGGCGCTTTTGCACAAAAAAAGCTGCCGTGGCGTCAGTACGCGCCGTCTTTTCCGGTCACGGCCCTGAACGTCCTCAACAGGTAGATCAGGTCCTGCACCATGGACCAGTTTTCCACGTAGTAAAGGTCCAGGCGGATCGAGTCATCCCAGGAGAGGTCGCTGCGGCCACTGACTTGCCACGGACCCGTCAATCCGGGCTTCACCATCAACCGGCGGTGGGCATAGTCGTCGTAGGCTTCAACTTCCACGGGCAACGGCGGTCGGGGGCCCACCAGGCTCATATCGCCGCGGAGGACGTTGATCAGCTGGGGCAGTTCATCAATGGAGTAGCGGCGGATGAACTTCCCAATGCGGGTGACCCGGGGATCATCCTTGAGCTTGAAAAGGACCCCGTTGCCGTCATCCGTACCCTTGAGCCTGGCCAGCTGCTCCTCGGCATCCACCACCATGGACCGGAATTTCAGCATGTTGAAGACCTCACCGGAGCGACCAATACGGATCTGCCTGAAGATCACGTCTCCCCTGCTGTCCAGCCGGATCATCAACGCCACAATGCACATGGGAATGGCCAACAGCAGGAGCAAAGCGGCGGATGTGCCCACGTCAAAGGCACGTTTTGCCAGGGCTTTGGGGCCCTCCATCTTGGGAGTTGTCACATGGACCAGCGGCAGTCCGGCCAAGGGCTGCACATGGATTCGCGGGCCCGCGATGTCGGTGAGGGCTGGCGCCATGAACATGCCGATCTCACGTGAGGTCAGCGCCCAGCCGAGTTGGCGGAGGGTTGGCGGATCCACATCCGCGCCGTTGGAGATGGCAACGGTGTCGGCGTCGGCTGCTTCCACGGCGTCGAGTATTCCGCTGAGGTTCCGCCCACTGCCTATCACCGGGAGCGGGAGGGACCGGGAGGATTCGGGCCCAGCTGCAGGTGTGGTCAGGAAAGCTGCAACCGGCCGGTAGCCGGCGGCAGGGTGGGTTCCCAACTGCCGTGCCAAATGGGCAACGCTTTGGGTGCCACCAATCACCAATACCCGCCGGACGTGCAGGCCAAGTTTTCGACGGCGGATCAGGTCCTTCCGCACGACGAAACGCCCCAGCAGCAAGCTGCCAATTCCCAAAGGCAAAGCAACAGCTACATATCCCCTGGCGGTATCCAGTTGGAATACGTAGGAAATGATGGCCATGGCACCGAACAGCCACAGGGATGACGTGGTGACCCGCCTGTATTCCTCCGAGCCGTGGCCCAGAATGCGCTGTTCACGGGTTCCCGCTACTCCCAGCGTCAGCCACCACAGGACATCGATGACCACACTGACCAAGGGATACGGAGTCTGCACGGAGCCGATGCCCAAGGAGGGCCGCTCCAGGCCGAAACGCAGGAGTTCGGCAAAGGCGACTGCCCATGTGATGCAGAAAAAGTCCACCAGCATGATCCGGCCGGGACCCTCGGGGTTTTCTTTTTCCCTGCGCTGGGGTGAAATTTCAGTCGCTTTTTGAACGGGACGATTGTTCAATTCCAACCGAAAATCCCCTTAGGCTACGTTGAATTAGAGAGAAATGCGGAGAATATCCGCCCTACCAATTATGAAAGCCAAGGGAACGCATACCTGGTCAACCGGTCATCAAGTACCAGCCCCACTGATGCGCCTGCGAACCAACCACTGAGCCGCCCCCGGGAGGGCACTAGCTTGATGGGGTGCCAGCACTCCGCGCGACTCTCCCCAGCCCCCTCGGCGATGAACCTCTGGTGGACTTCATTCACCGGAACCCCGTGCTGGCCCATGCTGTGGCGTGGGAGTGGCAGAAGGATGACGTCTCCACCCGCCCCGGCGACATCCATACCTCGTGGTCTTCATTCAGCCAGCGGGATCCGGAGGAAACTGCCCAGTGGGTAGCACTGGATGCATTCGCCGATGATTTGGTTCCGCTCCCCCTGAAAGTCCGGACAATATTTGCCCATGGCAAGCGCTGCATTGTTCTGGGGAAATTGAATGCGGCGCAGCATGCGGCGTTATCAGCTGAAGGTGCTGTTGCCGTGCTGGAAGAAGACCTTACGGCAGCCGAAATCCCCCGCAGGATTGAAAGAGTTGTCACCAGCACCCCGGAGCGTCCCCGGCAAGGGAAGGGAGTGGGCACAGCCCTTACGGACAGGGAAATCCAGATTCTGGAACTGTACGCCCGCCGGCGTGCGCTGACAGCGTCCACCCTTGCAGCCGCCCTGGGGTTGCACACCACCACCGTCCGCGGGCATCTGGCCCGTGGACGCAAGAAGCTAGCCGCTGCCGGCCTCCGCTGCGGCTCCCGTGGAGAGCTGGCTTTGGCTCTCCAGGAGATCGGTTACAGCCACACGGACGCTCAATGGTCCGCCATCGGCCGTTGGTAGCGCGGAGTCCGTTGGTAGCGCGGAGTCCGGCGGTAACCAGGAGGCTCCCACCAACTAGCCATACGGAGCGCGCCCATGACCATGACCACGTCGGCACCAGGCCCGGAACAGCAGAGTCCACCCAGGAAAAGGCGCACAGGACGTTACGTACTCGTGGGTGCGGGCGTTCTGGTGGTTCTTGCAACCCTGGCCGCCACCATCTTCCTGTGGACCCTCTACAGCTCCTTTGACACCCGGAGCCACAAACTCCAGGACGTCTTTCCGGATGAATCGGGCCGGCCAACCCAGGCTGTGTCACCTGACGGCAGCAGCGCCATGAACGTTTTGATCGTGGGCAGCGACAGCCGCGGGGCAACCAAGGACGAGGCGGAGTCCGGCGAGGCTTCCGATCAACGCTCGGACACCATGATGCTGGTTCATGTGCCTGCCGACCGCCGGAAGATGTATGCCGTCTCCATCATGAGGGACCTCTGGGTTCCCATTCCTGGCCACGGAAACGCCAAGATCAACGCAGCTCTGGCGTACGGGGGTGTCCCGCTCATGGTCCAGACAGTGGAAGGGTTCCTGAACCAGCGGATCGACCACGTGGTCTTCATCGACTTTGACGGCTTCAAAGGCCTGACCGATGCGGTGGGCGGTGTGGACGTTGACGTACCTGTGGCTTTCACTCCCTCTTGGTCCGGAGGCTCGAACATCACCTTCCCGGAAGGCCCCATGCACATGGACGGCGAGGCGGCGTTCTGGTTTGTGCACGAACGCTACGCCTTCCCGGACGGGGACTTTCAGCGCACCAAGAACCAGCAGCTGTATTTCCAAGCCCTGACGCGGAAGATCCTCAGCCAGGAAGTCCTCACCAACCCCTTCACGGTCAGCAAGCTGGTGGCGGACTTTTCGCCCTATCTCTCAGTGGACGCCCAACTGACGCCCGGAGCAATAGCCTCGATCGCCGTCGAGCTCCGCGATGTCCGACCCGGTGATCTGGTGACCTTCACCCTTCCCACGAACGGGACGGGATGGTCGGACGACGGGCAGTCAATCGTTGCCCCGGATCAGGACGCCGTCAACGCGTTGTCCAAGGCCATGACGGACGGAACCATGGCCCAATACCCACTCGGAACCGGACACTAGAAGCAGAAAAGGCCCCCGGACCGGCCTTGCCGCCCATGAGGGGTGGAGACCGGGCCAGGGGCCCAGGAAAATGCTTCTAGTCGGAATCGGTGAGCGTCACGTTGACCACGGTGACCGTGGTGGTCCCGTTGTACGTCACCGTGATGGTCATGGTGGCGTAGCTGGGGCGCTCGGAGGAGCTCAGGTTCTGCGTGCTGACCGCGAAGTACGCCTTGCCACTCGCGTCCGTGACCGTGGTGGCCATGGGGTGGGGATCGCTTTCCGGTCCGCCGTTATCCGGTGCCGGGAAGACGTAAACACCCAGGACATCGCCGTCTTCGTTCTGACCCGAGGTGGTCACAGTCACTGTGGCTCCGGAAACCGGGTTGCCACTGGCGTCCTTGACCGTCACCGGGAAGTCGTACGCCCGCTGGTCCAGATCGGTTTCGTCGCTTCCGTAGTGGTGGTCGCCCTTCCAGGACGAGATGTTGTACCCGGCGTCGGGTGTCACAACAATCGGGTCCGGGGACACGGCGTGCGCCGGAGTTGCCGCCGCAACGGCCACCAGCGGCACGCTCCACGCTGCACCGATCATCACCTTGCGGCGGTCAATGCTCTTACTCTTAACCTCGCCTTGATCTAAGGCCATTCTTTGCTCCTTCAAATGAGCCTGCGCGCTTGCAGACCCGGAAATCTATGGTGGAATGTGATGCACACGGAATGTAGCAGTTTGCCGAAATTGCCCTCAACACTGAGATGTCGTGAAAATTACCACTGAGACTGCTTATCCGGCATGCTAGCTCCTGCGCATTTCGGCTCATTTTTTATGGACAATTGATCCGCTGGAGACCGGGCAATCAATCCGCGAAACCGCATCTGCTCCAGAATTTCCAGCAATTTCTCCTGGTATCCGGCGGGAAGCCCTATGGTGGGGAGGATCCGCTGGGCGATTCCTTCGATGTCGCAGGGCGTCGCCAAGGCGGCCCAGACGGCTGGAGCCACCCCGCCCAACCGAACAACGCCCTGGTCGGTGAGGGCCACCAGTTCCGTTCCCTGCCGCTCCGGAAGTACCACCTCGACGGCGTCGATCACCCTGGCGCGCTGGATGGCGCCGGACTCCGAAGAAGCTTGCCGCGGGAGGCTTTCCTTCCCCGGAGCGGTGACCACTTTCCACGCCCGCGGAGCCGGTGGGCGATTCATAAGGTGCGGCAGAACAGCCCGCAGATCCTCCGCTTCGCGGTAGGTGACACGGACAGCCCCGCCTGCTGAATCCAAGGTTCCGCAGAGCCTTTCAAGAGGATTGCGGACGGCTGCCAAGGAGGACATCTGTGGAGCCAGTTCGAGGATGGCCTCCGGGAGGGTCAGCGGAGTGATCACCGGCGTAGCCGCCTCATGGTTCCGGTCCAGCAAGACCACCGCCGCCAACTGCGGCGCGACGGGCGTTGCCTTCAGCCCGAGGTCATCGGGGCCCATCTGCATCTTGGGAGCGGGATGTTCAGCTGCAATAACGGACAGCGGTTTGGGGTAGGGAAGGATCCGGTTGGATTCGTTGAGCGCCACAGTCTCATCCGTGACGTACCCAAAGCCGGTGCCCAAAAGCCGGGTTGCCGTCGTCTTGCCCATGCCGGACCGTCCCACCAGCGCCACCGTTCGGCCCGTCCCGTCGACGGCCAAGCCAGCGGCGTGGAGCATCAGCAAGCTCCCTTTACCCGCAGCGACACCGGCCAGAGTCACCGTGCTGGTGAGTGTTGATGCGAAGTCCGCGAACGTTTGGCCGGCCACAAAAGTGGTGGCCGCAGCGGTGGAAACCCTGGCCCGGTACGGAATGTGGTGCGGGTGGTCAGAAGCGGCGGTCCACTCCAGATGCGGGCTGAGTGGGATATCCGGGGAGGTATCCAGGCACCGGGACCACGCACGGCGCAAAGTCTCCCGGTCCCCTGGAGTGACTCCGGCGTCAAAACGCACAGCTACCTGGCTGCCCAGGACACCCAACCGGAGTTCGCCCACGCCGGAATTCTCTGCTTTTTCTTCCACTGACACCAGCTCCTATGAATATCCGGATTCTCCAGACATCGAATTTACTCGCTATAGGCGCTCATGCGGGGGGATGAAAAGAATTGCATCCAATACTCGTAGTACAAACTGACTGAATTAAGGACTCAGCCCACCAGATTCTCTGCGGCACCATTCATGTGCTCAATGATGGTTTCACGCGCTTTCGCTGCATTGCCGGTTTCAATAGCCGCCACAATGTCGTGATGGCGTCCCACGCTCATGTTCCGCGTGGCACGTTCCAGGCCGGCAAACATGATGGACATGCGGATGGATCCTTCCAGCGACTCCCAGGAGTGCAGCAGAGTCTCGTTGCCGGACAAGCGGCACAGTGTGCGGTGGAATTCCAAGTCCGCCTCAATCCGGTCCTCCAAGGAGGATTTAGAGGCCTTGTCCATGGCATCGACGGCGGCACGCAGCTCTGCGAGCGCGGCTTCTTTGTTGGCCATGTCGCTCAGGGTCCTGGCCGCCAGGGACTCCAGTACGCCGCGGACGGCAAAGATGTCCCGGATTTCCTTCACGTCCAGGTGGCGCACGGACATCCTGCCACGGGCACCGGCGGAGATCAGGCCTTCCTGCTCCAGTTGGCGCAGGGCTTCGCGGAGGGTTCCGCGGCTGATTTGGAGCATCTCGGACAGTTCGGTTTCCACAAGATGCTTGCCCGGTTCCAGCTCCCCGCTGGTGATGGCAGTACGGAGGGCGGCCAGCGCCTGTTCGCGCAGGCTCTTCTTTTCCAGTCCCAGCAACGTGGCGGTGGCGGCCATGGCGTGTCCTTAGCTTCTACGGGCGACTGCTGACAGTCCGGTGTTAACAGTCGATACTACGGGCAGCGGCGCGGGACAGACAGGGAATGCCCATACCCGCGCCGCCAGCGCGTATCTAGCCGAGTTCGGCCAGGACCTTGGCCACAATCCTGTCGACGGACAGTCCGTAGCGTTCGTGCAGCGTTGGCAGCGCACCGGCGTCGAGGAACTGGTCCGGCAGTCCGATGGGAACCACGCGCTTGCCCAGGCCGGCGGTAACGACGGCGGAGGCAACAGTTTCGAACAGGCCGCCAACAACGGTGTGGTTCTCCAATGTGACGGCCAGCCGATCCGTGTTCAGTTCAGCGAGGACGGTCTCCGAATCGAACGGCTTGATGGTGGGGGTGTGAACCACGGCAACGTCCACGTTGTGTTTGGCCAGGGCGTCCGCCGCCTGGAGTGCCCGCATGGTCATGAGGCCCGAGGATACGAAGACAACATCGTTGCCGCCGCGAAGGACCTTGGCTTTGCCGAGCTCAAAGGTGTAGCCGTATTCATCCAGGACCGTGGGCACGTTGCCGCGAAGCAAGCGCAGGTACGTGGGACCGTCGGAGGCTGCAAGCTGCGGCACTGCCTGCTCGATGTCCACGGAATCGCAGGGATCCACGATTGTCAGGTTGGGCATGCCGCGGAAAATCGCCATATCTTCGGTGGCCTGGTGGCTGGGACCGTACCCGGTGGTGAGGCCGGGGAGTCCGCCAATGATGTTGACGTTGAGGTTTGGCTCGGCGATGTCCAGGCACAGGAAGTCGTAGGCGCGGCGAGCGGCGAACACAGAATACGTGGACGCGAAGGGGATCAGCCCGGTCTCGGCCATGCCCGCTGCTGCACCGAAAAGGAGCTGCTCGGCCATGCCCATCTGGAAGAACCGGTCCGGGAACGCCTTGGCAAAGATGTGCATGTCCGTGTATTTGCCCAGATCGGCGGTGAGGCCAACAATGCGGGAATCGGCTTCGGCGGCTTTGACCAGCGCATGGCCGAAAGGGGCGGAGGCGGTCTTCTGGCCGGGATCGGCGAAGGACGCAATCATTGCCGAGGTCTTGAGTTTCGGCTTCACGGCAGCTGTGGTGCTGGGGGCTTCGGTGGTGGCGCTCATCAGGCAGCCTTCCCTTCGTATCCTGCAGTCAGCTGCTCACGGCAGATCTGCCACTCGTTTTCTTCGATCCGCATGAAGTGCGCCTTCTCGCGGTTTTCCAGCAGCGGCACTCCCCGCCCCACTTTGGTGTCGCACAGAATCACGGCCGGCTGGCCTACTGGCGCCGCGACGGCGGCGATGTTGTCGAACGCAGCCAGCAACGCACCGACGTCGTTCCCGTCCACCCGCTGGGTGTACCAACCGAACGATTCCCACTTTTCGGTGACCGGCTCGGTCCGCAGAACGGTGTTGGTGGCACCGTCAGCCTGGAGGGCATTGATGTCCACCATGGCAATCAGGTTGCCCAATTGGTGGTGGTGCGCACCCATGGCAGCCTCCCACGTGGAACCTTCGTCAAGCTCGCCGTCGGACAGGAAGTTGATCACCCGGTTGGGCAGGCCCTGGGCCCGAAGTCCCAGCGCCATGCCCACGGCGATGGTGAGTCCGTGGCCCAGTGAGCCTCCGGAGATTTCCATGCCCGGGGTGTAGGTGGACATACCTGACATGGGAAGCCGGGAATCGTCGGAGCCGTAGGTCTCCAGCTCATCAACAGGCACGATGCCGGCTTCGGCCAAGGCTGAGTAGTGACCGATTGCGTAGTGGCCGGTGGAGAGCAGGAACCGGTCGCGGCCTTCCCAGTGCGGGTCATCAGCGCGGAACGTCAACTGGTCGGCATAAACGGCGGCGAGCATGTCCGCGGCGCCAAGAGCCTGGCCAACGTAGCCCTGTCCCTGGACTTCGCCCATGTTCAAGGCGTGGTGGCGCATGCGGTACGCGGCGGCCCGGATGCGCCCCACCCGTTGGGGTGTGGGTTGGGTGGGAATGGCAGTGGTTTGCGGCTCGGTGGATGAGAGAGTCACGTGGAATGTCCTTCCGGAGTCGGGCGCGTACCGCGGGGGTCTACGCGCCCGACGTCGATTGGTGCTTTAGGCGTTGACCGTGTGCGGAGTTGTGCTGGCGGCTTCCTCGGCGAGCTCACGCTCGCGCTTGCCCCAAGTTTCCTTGGTGATGAGCGCGGCCCACAGGCCGATGGCTGCGTAGACGCTGAAGAGCAGTGCCGGACCCATCCACCCCATGCTGACGAAGAGCAAGGTGGTGATGAACGGGGTGAAGCCGGAGACCATGGCGGAGATCTGGTAGGCCAATGAAGCACCTGAGGAACGGGTCTTGGCTTGGAAGAGTTCCGGGAACCAGGCACCCTGTGCGCCGGCCAGGGAGTTCTGGCAGACGGCGTAGGCGATCACGATCGTGGCAATGATCAGGAAGAACAAGCCGGTGTTGACCAGCATGAACATGGGGATTCCGAAGAGCACGGCGAACGCTGTGGACCAGATGTAGACGGGGCGGCGGCCCACCTTATCCGTCAGCTTGCCCCAGAAGTAGGTGGCAAAGATGCCAATGCCGGCGGCGACACAGAGCGCCACCAGGGTCTCGGTTTTGTCCGCCAGCTTGTTGGTGTGGAGGTAGGAAATCATGTACGTGACGGACACTGCGTAGCCTGCTGTTTCAGCGATGCGCAGGCCGATGCCGCGGACAATGTTGCGCCAGTCCGTCTTGATGACCTCCACGATGGGGGATTTGACGATGTCGCCCTTGGATTTGACGTCCTCGAATACCGGGGATTCCGGAACCTTGGAACGGATGATCAGGCCTACGGCCACCAGGACAATACTGGCCAGGAACGGTACGCGCCAGGCCCATTCGGAGCCCAGGCCCACGCTGCTCAGGAACACCAGGTTGGCCAGGAGCAGCCCCACTGGGAAGCCGGCCTGCACGATTCCGGTGAACTGACCCTTCTTGCGCCATGGTGCGTGCTCGTAGCTCATCAGGATGGCGCCACCCCATTCGGCGCCGAAGGCGAGGCCTTGGATCACGCGGACCAGTACCAACAGCGCTGGGGCCAAGAGACCCACTTGCTGGTAGGTGGGGAGCAGGCCGATTGCGAAGGTGGCCAGGCCCATGAGGATCAGCGAGGCCACCAGGACGGGCTTGCGTCCGAGCTTGTCGCCGAGGTGGCCGCCAATGATGCCACCCAGGGGACGGGCAGCGAAGCCGACGCCGAGGGTCGCGAAGGAGGCCAAGGTGCCTGTCACCGGGTCAGCACCCGGGAAGAACGCCGTGCCGAAGTACAGTGCGGCGGCCGTGCCGAAGCCGATGAAGTCGTAAGTTTCGATCACTGCGCCAACGCCGGAGCCGACGGCGACGCGCTTTGCATCCTTGGTTCCATGAACCGGACCACGCATGGTCAGAGCTTCATTGCTCATCTGTCTTTTTCCCTTTCGAAGAGTGCGGTGCTTCTTCGGCAACCTCACTGTCGACAGTCAACATAATACGACAACTGTGACGCAGCGCACCAGCAATGTCAACAGTCAACTCTGAAGGTTGACTGTTGACAGTTAACGCATCTAAAGTGGCTTGCATCACTAAGAAGCCCTCACCGATGAGGCTTCGACGTAGAGGATCAATGACGATGTTTCATCAACGACTGGGCTGTTCGTCCATCACCTTCCGCCACCAGGAACTGGGTGCGGCACTCCACACCATGCAGGGGCTCGGCTTCGAGGAGATCGATCTGGGCGCGCTTCCGGGCGTCTGCGATCATGTGCCGTACGTGCTTGACGCGGGGGCAGTGAAGGCGGTTGCCGCCGTCGTGCGTGAATCGGGCCTGCGCGTCCGTTCGGTGAACGGCGACATCGGCGACCTCAATAACCCGCTCGACGCCGGCGCCCAAGAAGCGCGCGACCGGCACCTTGGGATGCTGCTGTCCCTCGCAGCAGAGACCGGCGCGAAAGCCCTTGTCCTGCCGTGCGGGGCGATCGACCACGAACCCGTGCGCGGCCTCAACGAGGACATTGACTTGGTTGCAGCGCAGCTCATCCACGCCGCGGAACGCGCTGCGGAGTTTGGTGTTGAACTGTGGACTGAATCCCTGCACTTCTACCGGCTGTGTTGGAACGCCGAACGCGCCCAACTCCTGGCCGACCGGCTGACTGGCTCGGAGGTTGGCCTGGTGATGGACTTCAGCCACATCGTGGCCTCCGGAGGGGACCCCGTGGACTTCGTTGACCGCTTCGCATCACGGGTCAAGCACGTCCACCTCCGCGATGCCAAGCCTGCCTCCGGGGACCAGCCGGGAAACATCAACCTCAGCATCGGTAACGGAGCCGCCAACTTTGCCGCAGGGTTGGCGGCGTTGGGAGGCGCCGGTTACTCCGGCCACTTCTCGCTGGAACTCGAAACCCGGGACGTCACCCACGACGAGCGCCCGGCCGCTGCCGCCAAGGCAGCCAGCTTCATCACAGACCTCATCTAACAACCACCACCCAAGGAGCACCATGACCACCATCCAGCGCACCGCCGTCCTCACCGGAGCTACCTCCGATCGCGGCATCGGCCTGACCACCGCCCGCCGCTACGCCAACCAGGGCTGGGGCATCGTCATTCTTGACCTCGACGGCGAAAAGTCCGCCAAGGTTGCTGCGGAGATCGCCAACGAATTCAACGTCCCCGCCTTCGGCTATGAAATCGACGTCGCCAATGAAGCGTCCGTCATCGCTGCCCAGGCCGCCGTTGCAGCAGAAGTTGCCGCCGGGAACCTCCCTGCCGTAGGCGCACTGGCCAACATTGCCGGCATCACCTCTCCCGTCCCGTTCCTGGAAACCACGCTGGACCTTTGGCACAAAGTGATGGACGTTAACGCCACCGGAACCTATTTGGTCACCAAGGCCTTCCTGCCGGACATGATCGCGAACGGCTGGGGCCGCATCGTCAACATGTCATCGGTCTCAGCGCAGCGGGGCGGCGGCGTTTTTGGCAAGGTTCCCTACTCCGCAGCCAAGGCCGCCATCCTGGGCTTCACCAAGGCACTCGCGCGGGAAATCGGTGAGACCGGCGTGACCGTCAACGCCATCACCCCCGGTGCAGTGGACACGAACATCCGCGTCGGCAGCACCGATGAGCAGGAAGCCGCCATCAACGCCGGCATCCCGTTGGGCCGGAACGCCACCACGGAGGAAGTAGCCGCCGTCATCACGTTCCTCTCCTCGGAAGACTCCGCGTACCTCACCGGAACCACCATCGACATTAATGGCGGCAGCCACATCCACTAAGCCCCTCCCCCAGTCCGAAATCCAGAACCAGGACCCACCATGACCAGAATCTTCAACGATCCCGCCGACTTCGCCGACGAAGCCCTCGCTGGCTTCTGCGATGCCCACTCGGACCTCGTCCGGCAGGTTTCGGGTGGTGCGGTACGCCGCGGCCGTCCTTCAGCGCCCAAGGTTGCCGTCATCACCGGCGGCGGCTCCGGGCACTACCCTGCCTTCGCCGGCATCATCGGTCCGGGATTCGCCGACGGCGCCGTGGTGGGAAACATCTTCACCTCGCCTTCCGCCCAGCAGGCTTACTCGGTGGCGAAGGCAGCCAATTCCGGAGCGGGAGTGGTGTTCACTTACGGGAACTACGCCGGCGACGTGATGAATTTCGGCATGGCGACCGAACGCCTGAACGCCGAGGGTATCCCCACCCACAACGTTCTGGTGACCGATGACATAGCCAGCGCATCACTCGACGAAGTTGAGAAGCGCCGCGGCATCGCCGGGGACTTCGTGGTCTTCAAAGTCATGGGTGCCGCCGCCGAGGCCGGCCTGGATCTGGACTCCGTGGTTCGTGTGGGACGCAAGGCGAATGAGCTGACGCGGACCATTGGCACGGCCTTCAGCGGCTGTACCTTCCCCGGTGCCGATCAGCCGCTGTTCCACCTTCCCGAGGGTCAGATGGGCCTGGGGCTTGGTATCCACGGCGAACCTGGACTGTTCGACACAGAGCTGCCGTCCGCCGTCGAGCTTGGCCGGGAACTGGTGCGACGCGTGCTGGCCGAGACACCTTCTTCCACGTCGAAGCGGCTGGCCGTGATCCTCAACGGCCTGGGGTCCACCAAGCACGAGGAACTGTTTGTCCTGTGGCGCACCGTGGCTCCGCTGCTGCGTGAGGCCGGGCACACGCTGGTAATGCCCGAAGTGGGCGAGCTGGTCACGTCTTTGGACATGGCGGGCGCATCCCTGACCTTGACGTGGTTGGATGACGAGCTTGAGCAGTACTGGACTGCTCCAGCGCTGACACCTGCGTACCGTCGCGGTGCGGTGGGATTCGATGCCGCTTCACCTGACACTGCGGAAGCTGAGTTGGACGGCGTTGCCGCTACGGACTACTCCTCAACAGCCGAGTCCCGCGATTACGCCGCCCAGTGCCTTCGAGCCTTGGACACGACGGCCGCGCTGCTCCGCGATTCCGAATCAATCCTCGGGGACATGGACGCAATCGCCGGCGACGGCGATCACGGCCGTGGCATGGTCCGCGGATCAGCAGCCGCCCTGGAAGCAGCAACCGCGGCCCTGAAGCGTGGCGCAGGTGCCGGCTCGCTGCTGGCCGCTGCCGGAGATGCGTGGGCGGACAAGGCAGGAGGCACGTCGGGCGTCCTGTGGGGAGCCGGGTTGCGCGCCTTTGGCGAGCGGTTGGGAGACGCAGAAATCCCGACGCCGGATGGCCTCGCCGGGTCTGTTCGCGCTTTCGCGGACCGCATCGCGAGCCTTGGTAAGGCTGAGATCGGTGACAAAACCATGATGGATGCGTTGCTTCCGTTCGCGTCCTCGCTGGAGGACCGCGTTGCTTCGGGTGACGCGGCGGAGGACGCGTGGGCAGCTGCGGCGGCCGACGCTACCGCAGCCGCCACCTCCACCGCCGACCTTCGCCCACTGAAGGGCCGGGCCCGGCCGCTGGCCCGGAAGAGCCTTGGTACCCCGGATCCTGGGGCGACGTCGCTCGCGATGGTATTTGCCGCCGTCGGGCCTCACTTCACCACGCTTCCTGTCCCTGCAGCCACCACCCATTAGGAGAATTCCATGCGCATCATTGTGGGCGCCGACGAAGCCGGCGTGGATTACAAAGACCGGATCCTGGCGGACCTTGAAGCTGACGCCAGAATCACCGAAGTGATCGATATCGGCGTCAACCACGCAGACGAGGATTTCACCAGGCCCTATCCCTATGTGGGCATAACGGCTGGCGAAATGATCCGTGACGGCAAGGCCGATCGCGCCATCCTGTTCTGCGGGACAGGCATTGGAATGGCAATCGCGGCCAACAAGGTCCCGGGCATCCGTGCAACTGCGGCCCACGATTCCTTCTCCGTGGAGCGTTCCATCCTCTCCAATGATTGCCAAGTGTTGACCATGGGCCAGCGCGTGGTGGGTGTTGAGCTGGCCCGTCGGCTTGCCAGGGAGTGGGTGGGCTACGTTTTTGACCCTACGTCAGGTTCCGCAGCCAAGGTGAAGGTACTCAACGACTTCGAAGGCTGCTAGGACTGCAGGAACTGCAAGAGGCCGGGAGGGGCGCTGATTCGCGTCCCTCCCGGCCTCTGTGCTTGCCGACTACTTGATCAGGGCTGCTGCCTGGTCCAGCATGGCGCCGGCTGCTTCAGCGCCACCGGTCTGATCGCCGCTGCCGGAGGACGTGACGGAAATAAGGACTCCGTCCTTAATGGCAAGCGCACGGTAGATGGCCCCGCTGGATCCATCCACCAAGGACATGACTGTCTTATAGGCAACCGTGCCGGGAACGGACCCAACGCCGTCGATTGATTCAGTGGTGGTGGTGATGGCCTGGCCCTCAGAGGAGAAGGACACCTTCTTGCATTCCCCGGCCTCGGTTTTGCTCTTGTCCACGGCATCCTGCAGGACCTTCAGCTCCACACCCGACGTCAGGGTCAGATCACTGATGATGCCCGCTGTCTTCTTGCGTTCGGTGCCGGCCGTTGTGGAGCCTGAGATGGCCTGATTCACGCCGAGCATCCCCATGTCCTTGCAGTTGGCGGGATCGATGGTGGTTTTACCCAACGTCTTATCAAGGGTGTCATAGCGTGCAGCCAGCTCCTGACCCGTCAGCACGGCCGGGCTGCTTCCGTCCGATGCCTTGACCTGCTGTGCGATGGCAACCAGTTCCTGCTCGGTGTACTGCTTCACGGGCGTCGGAGTTGCTGAAGGAGTTTCAGGTGCTGAACTCGGCTCCGGCGTTGCGGCCGTGCCGCCGCCGCATGCAGTCAGTGCGGCAACCAAAATGGCAGTGGCCCCCAGGCCCAAAAGCGGATTCTTCTTCACAATTCCCCCAGCGTTCTTAAAGTGACACGTCCGCGATGGCGGACGACACCCAGACTACCCTCAGCTTGCTGACTATTTCGCCGCGCGTGGCGTGCTAGAACCCGCCGCCACCACCGGTTTCGCCGGCCATGTTGGCAAAGCGGGAGTAATGGCCCTGGAATGCCACCACGATGTCCTTGGTGGGACCGTTACGGTGCTTGGCAATGAGGATGTCAGCTTCGCCTGCGCGCGGTGACTCTTTGTCGTAGACGTCCTCACGGTGGAGGAGGATGACCATGTCGGCATCCTGCTCGATGGAGCCCGATTCACGGAGGTCGGACACCATGGGGCGCTTGTCCTGACGCTGCTCGGAACCACGGTTCAGCTGCGACAGCGCAATCACAGGAACCTGCAGTTCCTTGGCGAGCAGCTTGAGCGCACGCGAGAACTCGGAAACTTCCTGCTGACGGGATTCAACCTTCTTGCCGGAGCTCATGAGCTGGAGGTAGTCGAGGATCACCAGTTTGAGATCGTGCTGCTGCTTCAGGCGGCGGCATTTTGCCCGGATCTCCATGAGGGACATGTTGGGGCTGTCATCAATAAACAACGGAGCATCGTTCATGCGGCCCATGGTGGTGGCGATCTTGGACCATTGCTCGTCCTTGATGGTCCCCTTGCGGAGATCCTGCAGCCCGATGGTTGCTTCCGCGGAAAGGAGACGCATGGCAATTTCGTTCCGGCCCATTTCCAGGGAGAACATGACAGTGGCCAGATTGTTCTTGATGGCGGCAGAACGGGCAAAGTCCAGCGCGAAGGTGGACTTACCCACGGCAGGGCGGGCAGCGATAACAATCATCTGGCCCGGGTGGAGGCCGTGGGTCAATTCATCGAGTTCGTAGAATCCGGTGGGAACGCCGGTCATTCCTTCGCCACGGTGGCCCGACGCTTCGATCTCGTCCACCGTGGATTCCATGACGTCTTTCAACGCCACGTAATCCTCTGCCGTACGCTTCTCGGCCACGGCGTAGACCTCTGCCTGCGCCTGGTTGACAAGGTCCTCCACCTCGCCGTCCTGGCCGTAGCCCATCTGGACGATCTTGGTGCCCGCATTGACCAGACGGCGAAGGACAGCACGTTCAGCAACGATCTCTGCGTAGTAACCGGCATTGGCCGCCGTGGGAACAGTCTGGATGAGCTCGTGCAGGTAGGCGGGGCCGCCGATCCTGTTGATCTCGCCGCGCTTGGTCAGCTCATCCGACACCGTGACGGCATCGGCCGGCTCGCCGCGGCCGTAAAGGTCAATGATGGATTCGTAAATGGTCTCGTGCGCGGGGCGGTAGAAGTCATGCCCGCGGACAATTTCCACAACATCGGCAATGGCGTCCTTGGACAGCATCATGCCGCCCAGTACCGACTGCTCTGCGGGGATGTCCTGCGGAGGTTTCCGGCTCGAGTCCGAAGCGCGTGTGCCCTCGATTGAGTCCAAGTGCGTAACTGACAAGCCGTCCTCCATTTGTGTACCGCCCACGGGTGCTGCCTTGGGCGGTCCGTAAAGCCATTGCGCAGGCGCGGTTCCGCCTGCTCCCCCTGACTCTGCCAGCGGGGTGCGACAGAATAGCGTGTCCACAAGTTATCCACAGCCATGGGTCCAGGTCTGATGCGGCCTGGCCTGGCAGCGGCAGCCTGTGGGCTCCCATGGGGATCAATGCGCCCTTTGATGGACACCTCAGACACGTTACAGCAGGGGTCTGAACACGCCTGTGGATAACCTGTGGAGTACTGGCCCCACGTTGTGCACAGACTGTGCACTACTCTGTGGACAGAGAATTTCTTTTGCGGGAATCAAGGCTCTGACCTGCGAAAACGTTCTGAATCGTCTGTGGACTAAAGAAAACTTTCTGGGGAAATCATCCACAGCCCGCCGGCCAGAAGCGCCGCAAAGACCGGCGAAACCAGCCCATACATGCCCTAAAAGTGATACATCTCACAGCATCCCGCTTAATTTGACAGGCAACTCTCGGAAGCTTATGCCCGCTCAGGAATGTGCTGTGGATAACCAAGTTCTGGCATAAGCTCTAGGCATGGGGACAAACTCGGGCGACGTGCTGATCATTCTGCTTCCTCTGGCGATCCTTGTGGGCCTCATCTGGGCCCTGTCGGCAGCCTTCAAACCCAGGAACACGGGCATTTCCGACGCGGAGAGGTACCAGCAGGAATTGGCATCCCGATCCGCCGCGCACCAAGCGGCCCAGGTTCAAGAAGCCTTGGCTCTGAGAGCCCGGATCGAGGCGTCCACCAAACCCAGCCAAAACACGGCCAGCCAAACAGAGCAGGCCGCACAGAGGACTCCGTTTCAAGCGCAGACCGGCACGCCCCGAACATCGGGCTCGGCAGCGCAGCAACAGCCGGCAGTGCTCCCCAACGGGCAGTTGAACCCCCAATTGGCTTTTGAGTTGCAGAACCTGGTCCGCGGCGGCAAGAAGATTGAGGCCATCAAGCTGCTGCGCCAGGCAACCCACTCAGACCTGATGACCGCCAAGAACTATGTAGATCGGCTCTGAAACAACCATGGATTCAATCCTCATCCCGCTCCTGATCCTTGTTGTGGTCATAGCGGGTGTCCTTTTGCTGATCCGCTCCTACAGCAAGCGCAGCACCGAAACCAAGGCCGGAGCGGCCGCTGCCAATGCCCCCAAGGATCCAGTGGAGCTTGCCCGCGAGTCTGCCGCCAAGCTCAACCAGGAGCAGCACCGTCAGATTTACTCGCTCATTGCCCGCGGGCAGGGCATGGCAGCCATCAAGGTGTACTTGCAGGCCACGGGGGATGGCCTGCGCGCCTCGCGGGATGCGGTGGGCGCCTTGGCGGCGCACCCGCAACCGTTCACTCCCGAAGCCCCGGCCAAGGACCTGCTGGCTGATGACGACGATGAGCCAGAGCGCTTTCCGTACCGCTACCGCGCAATCGTCAGCAAGGGCGAGGTGACGCGGGAAGTCAGCAGCAACATGCTCAATGACGAGATCTACGGACGAATCCGGACACTGGCCAAAAGTGGCGACGCCGAGGGAGCAGCCATGGCGCTCACCCGGCACTCAGACATCACCATTAAGCAGGCCCGCGAGTTCATAGAACTCCTGGACGACTGACCGTTTTCCACCGGGGCGGGAAACGGGCCTTACCTGCCTGCCGAGATTCCAGCCAGGAGCTGCTCGAACGGCAAGGATTCCAACGGCTGTACCTTGCGGTTCGGCTGGGGGCCGCTCAGCAACTGCACGAGTTCACCCGCAGCACGGTCCACGCGGACCGAAAGCGGTGAGCCGCCGTCGTCGTTGCTTCCCCAATCCTGAGGCCCGGCGAAGACGCCCGTTGCCGCAATCCGGGTGCGGAGGTAGGTGAAGAGCGGCCGCATGGCGTAGTCGAGGACCATCTGGTGGCGGTCGGTGCCGCCCGTAGCGCCGAGCAGCACTGCTTTGCCGTCCAAGGATTTGGGGTCAAGGACATCGATGAAGGACTTGAACAGCCCGCTGTAGGAAGCGCTGAAGACCGGGCTGACGGCGATGATGGCGTCAGAATGCTCGACGCCGGCAATCACCTCGGCGAGGCGCGGTGCGGCGTAGCCGGTGACAAAGTTGTTGGCGATATCCACTGCCAGGTCGCGGAGTTCCACCACGTCAATGGTGGCCTCATAGCCTGCCGCACGCAGTTGCCGCTCGGCGGAGGCAGCCAACTGGTCGGCCAGCAGACGGCTGGACGACGGGACGCCGAGGCCGGCAGACAGAACGGTGATGCGGCGGGATTCCATGGCATTCTCCTGTAGTTCGATAATCCAGTTTACATGCGTATGCATCTAAATCAATGAACCGGATTACCCCCGCGCATATTCCCGGGGTGGTCAGCGGCCGCCGAGACCGGTCATGAAGGACGTCGTTTCGGCGGAGATCCGGGCCTGGGCCGCCTCGCGCGAAACCGTGGCGTCGCCGTCGCCCGGTTGCGGTCCGTAGCTGCCGAAGAACGCGTGGTTTCCACCCTCCACCGCGGTGAATGTGGCGTCCGCGGGAAGCAGGTCACGGGAAGCCTGGACCTTTTCCGGCGTGCTCAACCCATCCTTCGTTCCGGACAGGGACAGCACCTGGAGCCCTTGGCGGTCCCGCATCGAGTCCAGGGGGTAGGAGGCGTACAAGAGCAAACCGCGGACGTCACTGTTGGCCAATGCGAAGGAGCTCGCGCTGACGCCACCCAGGGAGTGGCCGCCCACGGCCCACGTTGTGACCTCAGGATGATCTGCCATGGCGCCGCGTGCCTGATTCCCATCCAGGAGGCTCAGGCCCAGCGGGATCTTGAGGATCACCACCAGAGTGCCGGACTCCGCCGCAGGCTTGAGGAGATCAGCGTAAGCGAGTGCCTCCACCCTGGCCCCCGGGTAGAACACCAGCCCCTGCTTTACTGCGCCGTCAGCGGGCTTCAGGGTGATGGCAGTGGCAGAGTCCTGGACCGTTACCGCGGCCGTTGCCGCTCCCGCTCCCGCTCCTTGATACGCGAACGGGTTCAGCCACGCGAGCGTGGCCACGAGGCCCAGAACGGCAAGCCGCCCCACCCAGGCAACCGCGGCGCGCAGACGCGTTCGACGACGACGCTCACCACGGAGGCGCCACAGCAGAATGCCCCACGCCAGACCCGCAAGGAGTGCGACTCCCAGCAGGATGGGCAGAAGGGGATGCCCACGCAGCACGGCCGGGCTCCCCAGGAGCATGACGGCCGGGACCAGAACCAGGGCCGCGGCGCAAAGCCAGGAGAACCAGTAGAGAACCGGGGGGTGCTTGGGTTCAGTGCCATGCGCCGGAGTCGCGGGGAGAGTCATGGATCAATAATAGTTCCATGATGGAGATAATTTCCATGCCGGGGTTTTCTGTCGCACTGGGCCTCCATAGCCGTAGGGGGAGATGCATCGATTGACCTGCTCCAGCGAGGCAATTAGTCTAGCGAAATGAATAACCTAAAGAAGACTTTGGCGTCCGCTGCAGTAGCTACTTCGATCCTGGTGGGCGGGGGGATTGCTCTGGCGGCTCCGGCCCAGGCCGCCAGCACCCACGTTTATTGGTTCGGAACGAAGCCGGCTTGCGATGCTGCCCTTAACAAAGCCCGTCCGGGGTTTGGTTCTTTCGTACGGCTGGTTCAAGGGTGTGTTCATAACGGTAACGGCTATGCCTATACCGTCGTCTGGCGCTAAGAAGCCTGCGAGCATGTCCATTGTGGGTATGGCCAGCTTGAAAGGCGGAAACCTCGGTAGTCCGGGGCCGTGTCGAGCGAAGCCCTTCTGACCAGCTCGCCCGAGGCAAAGATTCTTTGTGGGCTGTAACTATTCGTCCCTTCGTGGAAACAACATGTATGAGCAGGCCGATCTGCTCAGTCACTCCATGGGGGAAGGACCCAGACCAATGAAGTATCACCGATCCGGCTACGCCAAGACCGCGACTCTCGCATCGCTTGCGTTGGCACTGACACTCTCAGCCTGCACACCCCCAACGCCGCCGGCCAGTTCTTCCATCACCCAAGCAGCAGAAGCCAGGACCCAGCCCCCAGCCAAGGTGGCCGAGCCGACGCGGGTACTGCCAACGCTTGAGTCCAGTTCCGCCGAGGAAACAGGTGCTCCCATCCAGCCGGCGGTACCTTCGCCCGCCCATGAGGGCACGTATCCACGGCAGGATGCGGGCACGATGCCAGCAGTGGCGACCGTACCGGTCGCCGTTCCGCAGACAACTGCCACCGCGGCCCTTCCGCACACCACGCCACTCGCGCCGGAAGTTGTTCCGGTTTCCCCGGTGCTTCCTTCCACACCTCACACCTCACTTGGTGATCCGGTGACTGGCACGTACACCTTCCCTGACGGGCACATTTCGTTTGATCTACCGGCGGGCTGGAGCGCACAGATCGAGCAGGACGACTACAACGAAAATGCCGATAATCCCGGTGGCAGGGAGAACTCGTTGGCCGCCAATATCTTTGACGAAACCGGTGTCAAAGTTGCTCACATCACCAGCGGGGGTACTGGTGGGCTTGTAAGTGGGCCGGTCAACCGCACCATCCTCGACTCCCAGAAACTCAGCGCTTTCGACAGCCGTGATGGGGCCTCACACTTCGCGTTCGTGAGGGATGACTATCCCTTCCCTGAGTTTCCCGTCCGCTACTACATGGGGGTTGTGGCTGATTACTTCATGACAGAAGGTCCCGACAGCACCTCCGTGAACAGCTTCATGATCATGCCGAATGGGCTGGCTACCGCTGTAGCCCAGATCGACGCGTCCATGACGCCTGAAACCGCCGCGGCGTGGATGAAAACCGATCAATACGTCAAGCTTCGGGCACTTCTGACGAGTCTTCGCTACGCTGCCTGACACCTGGAACACAGATACCCGGCACGCTCATTGGGGGAGTTTGCCGGGTATCTCTGTCTTCCCGGAGGCAACCGGAACAGAAACCGAAACTTTTTCTCCGGTTGTGTAAGAAACGCCGATTCCCGGGACACTAAGTGGTTGACACATCACATCGCACCAGCCCGGGGGAACAGAACAAAGATGTTGGCTACCAGAGAGCAGGAACTGACTGCTCTTCACGCTGAACACTTCAGCCGCATCTACCAGTACATCGCGTACCGGATCAACGATCGCGAACGGGCCGAGGAACTCGCCAATGACGTTTTCCGGATCGTGTGGGAGAAACAACCGCCCGAGCCACCCGGCGTCGGATGGCTGATAGCTACAGCCAGGAATGTGATTGGCAATGAGTACAAAGGCCGGAGCCGCCGCGATCAGCTCCTGCAACGTCTGTCGGAAGAAGCCCGACTCCAGGCCGCCGCCACCAGCGACGATGAACAGCAAGCCAGCGTGGCGGAAATCCTGTCCAAACTCAAGGACCGCGACCGGGAAATCCTGATGCTCTCCTACTGGGATGACCTCACCACCGCGGAACTGGCGGAAAGCCTTGGATGTACGCCATCCGCTGCCGCGGTCAGGCTCCACCGGGCCCGTAAAGCCTTTGCGAAAGCCGCACCACAACACCTCATGACAGAACGGGAAGTCTAACCATGGACCGCATCGAACAACTCATGAAAAACGCCAAACCCCAAGTCCCCGAACCCCGCACCACCCCCGGTGTCCTGCCGGGCCGGTCCCATGTCTTCTCCGACGATCCCAACGTCATTTCCATGGCTGAGCGCAAATCCAGGCGGACCGGTTG
Organism: Paenarthrobacter ilicis; assembly: GCF_016907545.1. Lineage (NCBI taxonomy): Bacteria > Bacillati > Actinomycetota > Actinomycetes > Micrococcales > Micrococcaceae > Paenarthrobacter > Paenarthrobacter ilicis. The sequence continues at coordinate 3,936,114 of NZ_JAFBCD010000001.1, forward strand.
GACGGCAACGGCGGGCGTTGTCGTGGCCGCCGCAGCAGTAGTCGGCGCAATCGTTGTCGCAGATAACCTGGCCCCACAATCGGCCCCGGCACCAGCCACTACCGACACCCCCACTGTCACGGCCACCCCCACTCCAACGCCCACCTCCTCGCCCACGGTTACTCCGTCCGCGACGGCCAGCCCCACACCAACAACCACGCCCACCGAAACCCCGGTGTGGAGTGCTCCGCCCACCCCAACCACGGCCAGCACCCCACCGGCGCCAACCACGGCACCGCAAACCAACGCGCCCGCCGGCCCAGCTGCTGGCGCATGCACCCCAGCCAACATCGATATCCGGCGGAACGACCAAGTCCGGGCGATCAAGCCCATCCCGGTCAATGAACAGCAGTACTACACCGTCCTAGGCTGCGCCGAAGGCTGGCTCGCTTATGCCATCTCAGATGAGGGCATCAGAGCCATCGGTCTCGACGGCGGCAACGCTTGGTACAACATAGCCACGCTCCAGGCCAACGGCCGGTATCTGACTGACTTCGGTCAAGTGTGGACCAGCGTTCACAACTGGGAGTTCCAAGGCTTCGCGGTCAAGAACGATCCAGACAAGAGGTTCGCCACAGCGCAAGAAGCCATGGACAACGAATTCGCCACTAACGGCATCCCCGTCCGCCTAAGGACCCAGCTTGTCGGCCCCGGTCCCGCGACCCCATCGGGAACCGGCACACCATGACCACCCTCGACCTGGAATCCGTTAACGCCAACTCTTTGGTGATCGGTGCTGTGTAACGGAGGCCGTCAGTCGAATCTGACGAAGGCTCTGACCGTTCCTCCTTGGAATTCTTCTTGGAGGCAGCAAATCGAAGCACCATAGGTGCGGGTGCTTCCTTGGTGGGGTGTTGTGCCCATCGCGTATGTCATGCGCACAACCTAGGGTTGGGGTTCGGGGGAAGTCAGGATTCCATATTGGGGGAGAGCATTCATGCGTAGGACGGGAGTGGGTTCATGGGGCCGGGGCTTCGGCTCTTTCGTGAGCGTTGTTGTTTTGACGGCCATCACCGCGACAGGGCTCACGGGGTGTCAGCTTGGCAGGTTCCAGAAAAGACCCGCTCCTGCGTATCCAGAAGTTCAATGGCGCGACCACCCACCCACAAATGAGCTTGAAAGCAACCTCTGGGTCGCGGCTGCGCGGAGGTCTTTGGAGGCCCAGGCTGTCGCGCGGAATGTCACAGACTTCTCCATCCCTGAGCTGGTTCGCACTACCGGCAGAGATCTACGCAGCCGGACGTACAAAAGTACTCTTGAGTTTGTTCGGCAGAACAAGCATGTCGAGATTTATCCGGGGCCGCGGCCGTTCCTCCCGCTCAAAGTCGAAAGCAATTTCCGTGGTGACGAAAACCGCGCCGAGGTTTTTGGTTGTCTTGCTTCAGAGTGGGGGTCCAGAGAAGGAACCGTTCCAGCAGCCTCACACGCCTACGGGACATCGTTCCGCATGGAGCGCCTCTCCGATGGTCAGATGCGGATCACAGCCACGGTGGGCCAACCAAACCTAAATGATGACTGTGCCACGTCGGACGTGCCCGTGGCGTTGTTCAACCCAGCACCTGAACCTTCAGATGTCACAGACTCCCAATACATCGAAGGCGCTGGTCGGGCAGACATCGACCCGCACGAAAAGAACTCTTGACAGCGCTATGAGTGAATCTGGCTTTAAAGCGGCGGGAACCGCGCGGAAGATCGATGGGCATCCATTCCGAGGTAAGGCTCAGATGGCCACCCTCAAGCATCCCAAAGCCGTGATTGCGGTGGTGTTGCTATTGGCAACGCTATTGTCCGGATGCTCGTTTGGACCCAATGATTCAAAAGCTCATCGAACCACGACGGCAGCCGGAGCGGACCTGAATCGTATTCCAGGGGTCAAAGTCCGCATGGGCCGTGCATACGACGGGTTCACGCCATACCTGTCATTAAATGTGGAGCTCGGCGAGGAGTTTGTTGGAGGTGAAGACGCGCTTTTGGACTCCCTTTTAGCTCACGTGTGGTCCCAGGACGAGGTCTCGCCCAAGGACTACGTCACCCTCAGGGTTACCGGCCCAGGTCGGACCCCGGCGCTGACAGCGACAGCTCTTTCCAAGATCAATATCAATGCTTTCGAGTACACCAAGACGTCACTAAGCCTTAAAGGATCCGACCTTCATGCCCGCTACGGCGAGTGGCCCGGACCGGTACCGTCCCGCTCCCCCTCCGTGCAAAATAGCGAAGTTCCATGAGGCCGAAAACGATGCCGCAGACAACAAATGAAACCCTGCTTTCGCCGATCCCCCGCAGCATAAACTCCGGTGGGCTGGGGTCACTATTATTAGCCGCAGGGATTGGCTTAGCTCTCATGACGGGACTGATCACGGGGTGCACCCCGCAGGATGAGCCTGCGCCCCCGTTTCCCCGCGTCAACTGGCCGGAGGGAAAGCCATCAGGGGGTTTGGAGTTGGATTCTCATGTTCAGGCAGCCCGAGCCGCCCTTGAGGTCATAGCTGTGGCGAGGAATCGAAATGACTTTCGCATGCCTGAACTTGTTGCAACAGCCACTTACGAGGAGCGTTCCTTCCTTTCCAACCAGGCACGCAATGATTTCAAGGCAAATGATCGAACGGATCTCCTTCCGGGCCCCCAACCTTTTAGTCCCACTTCCGTTGAACCCGGAGGAAAAGACCGGACGTTGGTGCGCGGCTGCACCACGCTGAATTGGGAAACCGACACAGGTTCCCTTCCTCAGGAACCAGGCCCGTCCGTCGGGATCATCCTTGTCATCAGCGGTAGTGAGACCAGCGGACTCAGACTGAACAACGTCATCTCCGCACCCCAGGCCGACTGCAGCGCAGCAACCTACTCGCTGGGACTGTTCGATCCCGCCCCAGCACCCTCAGCCGTAAAAAACCCGGAAGACATCGCCAAGGCCCTCACCGACGAACAACACGACCGTCCCTAACCTCGCGCGAGGAACAGCCAGCCGTAGGCCAGGTGGTCCCGGGGAGGCGTTCCTGCGTCCTTTTCTCGCGGCGATCGATCACGATCTCATTGATCGTAAAGGGAACCAGGGCGATCAAGGGCAGCATGATGCTTTGCCAGAAAGGCCAGAGGGAGAGGACGAGCGGGATGAAGGAAACGACGAATAAAACACTGTGCACGTATCGGTACCACTTCACATCGTTCCCTCCTTTCCCGTACCTAATATGCCTGACTCCTCGTGGCCGGTGCTGCGCTGAGCCTGAGAAGCCCATTTTGGCAGGTTGGGGATGGATGCCATACTGGTCTGTCGTTTAGATGTCAGTGCCGAATCCTTGGGGGAAATGGGCATGAAAAGCAAGCTTCTGTTATCGATACTCGTCGCAGTGTCCCTTGTTGGGATGGGAAGTATCGCTTCGTGCGCGGCCGCCAACGATTCCGTAGAGCCAGCCAAGGTAGTTGAACACGTGGACGCAGTCCCAGCCGACAGCGGCCCCTCCACACCAGTGACTGGCGAGAAACGCCTTCCTGCTGATCATCCAGAGTGCTTTAACACCAAGAAGCTCAATGACCCGAACGACTTCTGCTACCAAACGATCGGCGAATGGAACAGCACCGCCTCCACGGACGGAGAAGTCCGTGAGCTCGTCAGTATCGAGCAGATGAAGGCTATAGGGGCAACGACCGCTGAAATCCAGCGGTACTACCCCGAATACACTCCTTAGCGCTTGCGCCAACAATGACCCGCTTCCACAACACTGTCTCTCATAAAATCCCGCCCCGCCGCGGCCGCGGACCGATTTGGCTGCTACACCTGATCGCAGCCCTGATTCTGGGCGCCTGCTTCCTCTACGGGGCCACCGTCTACGACTCGCTTCCGCGCAGCGTTCCGTCTCACTGGGGAGCAGGCGGACGCCCCGACGCCTGGTCACCGAAGACCTTCAGCTCCGTGTTTTCCCCCCTGATGGTCAGCGCAGCAATCAATGTTCTGCTTCTTTTGGTTTCAGCAGCCGTGCCTGCCATGGTCCCCCCGAACAAGGACGCCACCGATTGGAGCCTCTACGGCAGGGAAGGAATGATCCGCGGCACCATCGCCGCACTAGGCGGGACATCGATACTGACGGCAATCATGATCGGCTACCTATGCGTCGCAGGATGGACGAATCCGGAACATGTCCCGTTATGGCCAGCGGTAATGACAACCGCTTTGATCTTCGCCCTTATACCGGTTGCTTTCACGGCCGCTTCCCGATGGTCCCGCAGGACGGCGCTGCGCCGGGGAATCACCCCAACAGCGGCAGAACAAGAAGAAGAGAAGCTGTGGATCGCAGGGTTCCTCTACAACAACCCCGACGATCCGGACATTTGGGTAGCCAAACGCACCGGAACAGGAACCGGCTTCACACTGAACATCGGCAACACCAAAGGACGAACCGCCACCATCATCTTCCTGGCAGTGTTCGTCGCCCTGCCTCTCATCTTCGGCCTTATCTCAGCACTCTGAGACGCCTGGCCATCGCGAGGCGGCAGCGGGTACTGCGGAGCTGCGCACATTCACTGCACTTGGAACCATTGAGCGCAGTATGAGAACAATCCTCAACCCCGCCCCGTATGCTTCGCCAGGAAATCGAGCGTCTTGGCCCGCGCCTCCTGAGCCTCGGCAAAGTTCAAATGGAACTGGTACTCGTGAGGCAACGATGGCTCGTGGTCTGCGGGCCAGAACAGCTCCGTCACCTGAACGCCGGACTCCTTCAGGCGGTTGCTGTAGGGCACCGACTGCAACCAGGTCAGCCCATCCCCGTTGCCGCCAGTGATGAAGGTGGGCGGAAGGTCGGAGGTCACAAAGTCGATGGTGGACATGGTGGCCCCCGCATACGTGGCGGACCAGTCCTTGGTGCCGGTGTAGGCCCACAGGGAGGTTTTGAATCCCCACTCCACTATGCCGCTCAGATCCGCCATGGCGCGCAGGTCATACACACCGCAATTCAGAATGGTGCCGGCCACATCGGATTTCTGCAGCGCCGGTTGAATCCCCATCAGGTTGGCATAGCTGGGATTCACGGTGAGGGTTGTCATCTGGCTGGCCAACTGGGCACCCGCGGAATCACCCGCAAGGACAATCCGGGTGGCGTCCACGTTCAGCTCGGCCGCATTCGCCTTGATGTATGCAAGGGCGTCGTTGATGTCCCTCACGGCGGTGGGATACGTGGCCTCGGGCGCAATGGGGTAGCTCATGCCGATGGTGGTGTACCCCTCGGCGGCGAGAATCCTGAGGTACGGCTCCACGTCACGCTGGGCCCCTGAAATCCAGGCACCGCCGTGGATCCACACCACCGTGGGCAAGGGAGCTGTGGTCCCGGCCGGAGAAAAGACGTCAAAAGTGGAACCGGGTTTGTACACCACGCCTTCCCTGGTTTGCAGCGGAGTTTCCGGCACATACGGGGTCATCTCGTCGATGGTGGCCTGTGCGCCGCGTTCAAAGACACTGCGGATCAGCAAGGCCGATGGCCACGGGGTGGCGGAAAGGGCCAGGAGGACCAGCAATACCAGGAGGATAGCCACTTCCAGTTTCTTCAGGCGGTACGAACGTCTGCGGACTGATGTGACCGGCTCCATTGCAACACTCCCCCATTAGGCGCTTTGTGGATCATGCTAAGAGTAGAACAACACGTCAATGCCACCGCCCACTCGCCGGAAAGTTATCCATGACCAACCACACCATTGCACCGCTGGCCGGCGTCCGCGTCCTTGAGCTGGGCAACTACATCGCGGCGCCCACTGCGGGAAGGCTGCTGGCAGACTTCGGCGCGGAAGTCATCAAGGTGGAGAGGCCGGGCACCGGCGATGAACTGCGCAACTGGCGCCTGCACAAGGGCACCACGTCCATGCTGTACCGCACGCTGAACCGCAACAAAAAGTCGGTGGTCCTTGACCTGCGGACGGACGCGGGCAGGCAGGCAGTGTTGGAGCTCGCGGCAAAATCGGACATTGTCCTGGAAAACTTCCGGCCGGGAACACTGGAAAAGTGGGGTCTTGGCCCCGAGGTCCTCAACGGCGTCAACCCTGACCTTGTCATCACCCGCATTTCCGCCTTTGGACAGACAGGGCCGCTGTCCCAGCGGCCCGGCTTTGCCGCCGTCGCCGAAGCTTACGGCGGGTTCCGGAACCTGGTGGGCGACCCGGACCGGGCGCCGGTACGCGTTGGCGTGTCCATCGGCGATTCAATCGCCGGCTTGTACGCCGCCTTTGGTTCGGTCATGAGCCTCTACCAGCGTGAATCACGACGACGGGACGCGGCTGACGCTGCGCCGCTCACCGAACGCGTCATTGACGTAGCCCTGCACGAGGCGATGTTCTCCATGATGGAATCCCTTGTGCCCGATCATCAGGCATACGGAGTGGACCGGCAGCGTGTTGGCGGCCGGATGGAGGGCATTGCTCCGTCCAACGCGTATGTCTGCAAGGACGGCTCCAGCATTGTGGTGGCCGGCAACGGCGACTCCATTTTCCAGCGCTACATGAGGACCATCGGCCGCCCGGACTTGGCGGAAGATCCCGAGTTGCAGAGCAACGCAGGGCGGTGGGCCAAACGGGAGGAACTGGATCAGGCAATCGGAGCCTGGACCGCCACCCTTGAGGCACCTGACGCATTGGCCGCCTTGGAAGCGGCTGGCGTACCGGCCGGGCCCATCTACACGGCGGCGGACATCAGTAGTGACAGCCAATATGAAGCCAGGAACATGATCCAGAAGTTTGATGTCTCCACTGGCCACGAGATGCTGCAGGACGTCGGCTTCCCCGGCATAGTGCCCGTGATCGGCGGCCACTCCCTGCCGATCCGGCATCTGGGACCGGACCTCGGCGAACATACCCAGGAGGTGCTGGGCGGCCTTCTGGGTATGGATGATGACCGAATAGACGCCGCCACGGGCCACGGGGAAGCTGTCCGTCCATGAACCGGTTCCAGAGCCCCCTTGCCGCCACGCTCGGCAACGCCGTCCTCCGTGATGTCACTCTGCGGGACGGACTCCAGCTCACGGGCAAGCTCCTGCCAACTGCTCAGAAAATCGAGACCGTCCGGGAGCTGCTGCGCCTTGGTGTTCCGGCAATCGAGCTCGGTTCCATGGCGCGGGCGGACCTGGTGCCCACCATGGCCAATACGCTGGAAGTGGTGGCGGCTCTGACGCCCGGGGAACTGGAAAAGTGCTGGATCTGGGTTGCGACGCCAGGGCATGTAGCCAAGGCAGCAGCAGCCGGAGCCCGTAACTTCCAGTACTGCCTGTCCGCTTCGGACTCCCACAACCTGGCCAACATCGGCCGGACCACGGAGCAGAGCCTTGCCGTGCTGCCTGAAGCTGTGCAGTACGCGCGTGCAGTGGATGGCCGGATACAGCTCTGCATCGCCACGTCCTTCACCTGCCCTTTTGAGGGGTACGTACCGGAAGATCGCGTCCTGGCCATAGCGAACGATCCCCGCGCAGAAGGCACCGCGGACATCGTCATCTGCGATACCTTGGGCCAGGCCATTCCAGCCCAGGTTTCCCGGCTCATTGCCCGGGTGCGGGAGGAAAGCCCTGCACGCCGCATCGTGTACCACGGCCATGACACTTGGGGTTTGGGCGTAGCCAACACGCTGGCGGCCATCCAGGCGGGGGCCTCCATGGTGGACGGAGCTTTGGGCGGGCTGGGCGGATGTCCGTTCGCACCCGGGGCCAGCGGAAACACCTCCAGCGAGGACATTCTTTTCGCCACACGTCCTGGTTGGCTGACTCCGGAGGTACTCGGAGAACTGGTGGCCCTGTCCGCAAAGCTTCTGGAAGAGCTGGGCGAGCCCAACCGCTCCAAAGCGGCCCAAGGCACGCGTTCCAACGCCCAGGCTTTCGACTGGGTGACCAGCGCGCCGTTCAGCTGAGGCGGCCGGCCCCACCTGCTGCCATCAATTTCAGGCGTCGAAGTGTTTCCCGGTTGCGGATACCGATGGTGGGATCGCGCAGCACCTTGGGAATCATCTTGCCGGGGCCGCGGACAGCGTCCTCGGCGATGGACACCCTGCATCGCCCCTCCCCCAGTTCTTCAAGGGTGATCAGGACCTTGGCCTCACCCATCGGCCAGCCGCGGGCCAGGAGCTCGATCATCCGCCCGGGCTCGGAGCTGGTCACGCTGCTGCTGTCATCGATCAGGAACGGCCAGGTTCCTACTGAATGGTGCAGTTTTGCTCCGGCGCGCGGCCAGGCATCATCGACGGCGCGGATCCTGGAGGCACCCACTACCCACCCCGAGTAGAGCCAGCCGTCGGCAATGACTTTCCAGACGCTGGCTGCGGGTGAGTCGAATACGTCGGTCACTGTAGACATCCGGAACCTTTCTGCGCACCTCTGGGACTGGTTCATCGCCCCAAGCTAAGCATGCTTACTGTTCTGCCGCCAGCCCTCCGCCCGGAAAGGGTGCCCTCCCGGAAAGCACGTCCTACACTGTCACCATGCGCGGCAAGCTGACGGCCGGTCCCGGAGCCATGGTGGCTGCGTGCTTACTGCTGTCTGCCTGCAGCCCTGCACCACAAGCGCCGGCCCCTTCCGCCCCGGAACCGGGTGTGAGCGTTGAAGTCAACCAATCACGGGATCAGTACGGCAAACAGGCCATCCAGCTCCAACTCACCAACACCACCAAGGAACCGCTCCACGTAGCTGGCATCAGGCTGAGCTCCCCACTGTTCGAAGACAGTATCCAGTGGGCTGCCGCGTCCGGAGACCTGGAACTGCCACCCGGACAACCAAAGAGCCTCCCCGCGCCTCTGCCCGCCGCGCGCTGCGACACGTCGTCGGCTTCCACTCCCACCGCCACAGTTACCTTCACCGGCAACACGACACCGGGCGCTGAAAAGCCCGCCGATGAAACGGTGGACGCCACCGATCCCTTCGGCGTCCTGACCCGGAACGCCGGCGAGCTGTGCCTCGCAACTGATGCCGCCGCCGTCGCGGGCTTTGCCCTTGCCCCCTCACTGGAGGTGGCCGCGGACGGAGCCACCGCCGTCGTACGCCTCCTTATCAAGCCCAACGACGACGGCGGGTCGGCCAGGTCGCTGACGGTGGAAAGCATCGATGGCACCACCTTGCTGGCCGAAGCGACAACCCACCCCTGGCCGCGGAACCTGGAGGTCAAGCAAGGACAGGCGCCCCTTGGGGTGCCGTTGGGGATACGGCCCGCCCGTTGCGATCCGCACGCTGTGGCAGAAGACAAAGTAGGCACCTTGATTCCTTTGCACATCAAGGTTGGTGATCACCAAGGGCTGCTCAAGATCGCGGCGTCGACGGAGCTCCGCAGCAGCATCTACGACTTTGTCACGGCAGCGTGCGCCCAAGGCTGACCACGTCAGTCGTCGAAATGCGCCGCTACACCAGGTTTCCCGGAAACCCGGTTAACCACATCTTGTGCCACTGCATGGAGCTTTTGGTTCCGGTCACTGGAGGCCCTGCGAAGGACATCAAAGGCCTCCTCATGCGAGCACCGGTTTTGCGCCATGATCATGCCGCACGCCAGGTCGATGACCGTCCTGTTGGTCATTGCAGCCTTCAGGTCATCGCCGCGCTGATCCGCCGCAGCGATCCTGATGGCCAAGCGCATGGCCTTGCTGGCCATCGCTACAAAGAGCACGGCATCGGCCACGGTACGTTCAGTGAAGAGTCCGGGCGCCGGGGCAAAAAAGTTGAGCACAGCTGCTGAATCTTCCCCAAGATCCATGGGCACGCCCAACGCGCTCTTGATGTTCGCCGCGTCAAGGGCACGCTGGTATTCGGGCCACCGCGGATCCGAATCAACATCGCCAAGAAGAACCGGCATGCCGGCATCCAAGGCGTCCACGCACGGCCCCGAGCCCAAAGACTGCTCAATGCGGTCCAGGGTGACGGCCCGGCTGCTGCTGCCACCAATAGTGGCTGTGCGCTTGCGGCGGCGCAGGGTCACCGCGCATTCAATGTGGGCGTTGCACGCCCTGGTCATCATGGCTGCAGCGAAACCGGTGAGTCCTTCCAGAAAGGCGTGGACATCTTCCGTGCCCGCAATGATGTCCACCAGTTGCTCGAAGTCTTCTGCCCAACCTTCACCATCCATGCTCACCAATTTAGAGAACCCTGATGATCGCCACAACAGTGCCGGACATGGCTCCTAGCCGATAGTGGCCAACGCGGACGGGGCGCTCTCCACCGTGACGGTGACATTTGCCTCCACCGCTTTAACCTCACCATCCATTTGGTAGGGCAACGGTTTCAGCGTGGTGAACTCGTAACGGCTGACGCTAGGCTGCTCCCCCAGGCCTTGAGTGGTGGCACGCAATGCCGTCAGCAGCACCCGCCATTTGGGCATGTGGGGGAAGATGATCACCTCGAACTTGCCGTCATTGGGAATGGGCTCAGCGTCGCTCAAGGTGGCATATTTGGCCATCTCAGGGATGTTTGCGAAGACCAGGCTGTCGAACTTGTGCTTCTTGCCATCGGGGAGGCGGATACCGAATGGCTCAAACTTGGAGAACGTCTGAATCACCGTCACCATCTCCGTCAAAGCACCTTTGCCGCCCTTCTCCAACTCAGTAGCAACCACAGGCGTGAGCCCAAAACCAATGTAGGAGTGGGCATACTCAGCGGCCCCACCCTCCTGCTGGCCGGCGTGGATCCGCAAAAGATCAATGGAGTGGACGTGCCCTTCGGCAATGGCCTCTTCCAGAGGCTTGGTGGCCATGATCCGGCTGTGGTCATTGGCGTTGCCGGCGGCCCGCACTGCACAAACGGCCTTGGGGTTTCCTGCCTGCATCACGCCGTTCACAACCTCGTTGTAACCGCCATCTCCGCTCACCGAAACCACCAGGACGTCGCCACCCTTGGCAGCGGCCTCCCTGGCCAGGTCCACGGCGTGCCCGGCGTGCTCGGTGGGCTGCAGAACGATTTCCGGGTTATAGCTAAGGAGGCTCTTCAACTTGTCATGCAACTGCTGCGCCAACTCCGGCGCATCCCCCGTGCTGTTGGGGTTGAAGATGATAACGATCGACTCAAAGGTCCGGGCAGAATCCATGACGCTCTCCTGATTCATTGCGAGGTCCCTTACAGACGGCATTCCCTCGAAGCTCCCATAGTATTCACAAATTCCAGGGGGTTCCGGTGGGACGCGGATCGTGCAAGCATGAAATTGGGTCTTAGGAAACGGGACCGAAGCCAATCAGCCTGATGCGGCCGGAGCTGCGTCAGCAGTGGGGGGACGTTCATGGAAGACTCTCGGGAGACTGCCAGGACAATGGTCCTGGAGCACGACATCGCCATTGAAGACTTGTGGACCTGGTACTGGGCCAACGGTGGAAACGCCAGGCCCTGGGACTTTGACGCCTACCTCTTCGGGATCCAGGAACGTGATCCCTTCGACCTGAAAATCCTCGGCTGGGCCATGGAGGACCTGGAAGCCCGCTCCGTGTTGTAGCTGCGCCCGACGGTAGGGTTGCAGCATGGGGACAGTTCTTGACATTGCTGGTCTGAGCGTTGGATACGCCGGCGCGCCGGTCTGCGGCGACGTCAGCGCAGTGGTGAATGCCGGAGAAGTCCTGGGGATCGTTGGAGTCAACGGAGCCGGCAAATCCACTGTGGCCCGGACCATCGCCGGGCGGCAATCCCCCTTGGCCGGCGAGGTAAAAGTTCACGGACTATTAATCGACCCCGACGCCATCGGCTTCCGCCGGGAAGTCTCCGCCGTCTTTGACGAAGACCTCTTTTTCCCGTCCCTGACAGCCCGGGAGCACCTGCTCCTGATCGCCCGCGGCCATTCCTTGGATCAACCCGAAGAACGGGTGGAACGGGAGCTGGAATTCTTTGGCCTGCTGGGCAGGGCCCATGCGATTCCAGATGCCCTCTCTTCAGGCCAGAGGCGAAGGCTTCTCCTGGCAGCGGGACTCATCCGCCCGTCGTCGTTGTTGATCCTGGACGAACCGGAGCAGCGGCTGGACCCGCAAATGCGCAGTGCCGTAGGTGAACGCATCACCGAACACGCCGGAAAGGGTGGGGCGGTGGTTCTGGTGACCCATGATCCGCAGTTGCTGCTGGCCACCGCGTCCACGTGCCTGGTGATCGATGAGGAAGTGGCCGCATTCACTCCCCAGCAAGGGGCATCGATCATTGCAGGGGCCTGAGATGGTTATCAGCGACCAGGCCCCCGGCAGCCGCACCCTTGCCACGGACATAGTGCGCTTCACGCGCCGATCCGCCCGGCAGTACCGGCGTTCCAGAATTTCCTTGGCCGATCGCTTCATTGACCTGTACAGCTGGGGGCTCGGCCTGGGAGTCTCGCTGACCATTGCCGCCGCCTTCGTGTTGGCCCTGCGCAATGAGATCGCCGCGCGCCAGGATCAGGCCGATTCCATCATCAGGAGCGCCTGGTTCCACTTGCCGGAGCCGTTCCTCTGGACATCCGTGACGTTCGTTGTCCTACTGGCCGTGTCCAACCTCGCCCGGAAACTCGGGCCACTTATGGTCAATGGTCCGGAGGGCGCGTGGTGGCTTCCGCTTCCCGTGGACAGGGGGCCGATGGTCCTGCCGCCCTTCCTGCGCCATCTTGCGCTGACCGCGGCCGCCGCGATCATTGGGTACTTCCCCTTCAGCCTGGTCACCTCGGTGGATCGCAGCATTGCCGAGCACGCCCTGGCAACGCTCACTTTCGGCGCTTCTGCCATGATCGCGGTGCTGTTGGCGGCCGCCCAACAGCTCGGTATTTTGCCTGCTCGGTCCGGGAGGGCGATCACAGTGTTGATCCTTGCGGGGCTGTCCGTTCTTCCCCTGGCATCGGCTTCCGGCTGGCCGGCAGCCGCGGGCGGTATGGCCGCCGTCGTGCTCCTGGCGTTGGTGGCCCGGCGCGCGGGCGAGGTGGGCGGGCTGGAGCTGATGCGCGGCGGAGCCGTGGCGGGACATGCAGGCGCGTCACTGTTTCTGATGGATTCGAATGAGGTACTGCGTGCGCTGAACGCCGGCAGGAAGAGGCCCGACGGCGGCAGGGCGGCGGCATTCTTCGCGCGGCCCACCCGTACGCCGTTCCGCGCCCTTGTCCGGGCTGACATTGTGGCTTTCCTCAGGCTCAGCCCTCCCCTGCTTCCACCCGTCCTGTGGCTGGTCGGAGTGCTGGCCGTTTTGTTGGTGAACGGCGGACTTCCGGTGTTCGTCCAGTTGGCCGTCATTGTCATCGCGGGCTGCGCGACTGCGTCCGGCATGGGCACGGTGGCCCGCAAGACGGCCATGATCCCGGAAGTCGATGCTTTGCTGCCCCTGCACCCGGCCTTGGTCAGGGTGAGCCGCCTGGTGATGCCCTGCATGGTCATGGCCCTCTGGACGGCCGTCCTGGCTACGTTCCTGGTGATCCTCGGCGCTGCGGACGCGGGGTTGGTCCTGGTGGGCGCCTTGGCCGGAGCGGCAATGGGTGCGGGGTCTTTGCGTGCAGCCACCAGGACCCAACCCGATTGGACGGCTCCCCCGGTGGAAACTCCCTTCGGGCCGGTTCCCCGCGCTCAATTGGGGTCCCTGGTGCGCGGGCTGGACGTCACCATCCTGGCGATGATTCCGTTGCTGCTTGCCCTCTATCTGGGTGCTGTTCCCGTGACCGTCATGCTGGTCCAAGCTGTCTTCAGTGCCGGGATCATCGCCACCGTTGCCTTGTCCCGGCCCAAGCAGGCTTGAGGGGTCGCTAAAGAACCACGGTGCCCTGGATGCACGTTGCCGACGCTCCGCCCACCCAGATCACCCCATCCCGGGAGCTCACGTGGATGCGGCCGGCCCGCCCCAGCACCGTTCCTTGTGCCGCCATGTACTCCTCCGGCGCCCGGCCACTGCCGATCAACCATTGGGCCGCCCCGGCGTTGAAGCTGCCCGTGACGGGATCCTCCACCATCGCGTCCCCGGGGATAAAGGTGCGTACTTCAAAGTCGACGCCGGATCCCTCACTGTGCGGGCCGATCACACCCACCTTGAGATCCCCCAGCGCAGCCAGATCCGGTTCCAGGGCCAGCACCACCTCTGCCGATTCCAGCAGCACGCCAATCCATTCAGGGCCGTTGACCAGCCATGATGCGTCCACCAAGGAGTCCTCGGAGCGCCGTAGCCCTGCCGCCAGTTGGGCGAGGACCCCGGCATCAACTGGTTCGAACCGCGTCAGGGGCGGCGCAGCGAAAGCCAGCCTGCCGCCGTCGTGCCTGATCCGGACCAAGCCGGCGCCGCACTCCTGGACCACCACGCCGCTGTTCTTTGGTACTCCCCCAGCCTCCAGCCACGCGTGCGCGGAGCCCAGGGTGGGGTGGCCGGCAAACGGAAATTCCTCGCTCCCCGTGAAGATACGGACTTTATAATCCGCTGCGGGGTCTGTGGGTGGAAGGAGGAACGTTGTTTCGGACAGGTTGGTCCAGTTGGCGAAGTGCTGCATGGTCCCACTGCTGAGGCCCTCCGCATCCACCACCACGGCCAGCGGGTTCCCGTAGTACGGATGGTCCGCGAAGACGTCTACTTGGCTGAAAGGGCGGCTGCGGGGAGCTTCTGGAATCACTGATGCAGGCTATCACCGGGCGCTGGCTGCGCCGCTTCCGGTCTGTAAGACTACGGGCATGGCAGAGAACAAAACCCAGCCCACCTCCGTTTCCGCGGAGGACTTCCTAGGCGCGGTGGAGGATCCGCAACGGCGGGCTGACGGCTTTGAGTTGCTGGAGATAATGCGGAACGCCACAGGCCAGGAAGCCGTCATGTGGGGGCCAACCATTGTTGGCTTCGGGAGCTATCACTACGCTTACGCCAGTGGCCGGGAGGGTGATGCGGCCGCTGTGGGCTTTTCACCCCGCAAGGCCAACCTGGTGCTCTACGGCATCACCGGCAACCCCGAGGCAGAGACGTTGTTGCCGCAGCTGGGGAGGCACAAGACAAGCACGGCCTGCGTGTACATCAACAAGCTGGACGACGTGGACCGGGACGTGCTGGAAGCACTGGTCCGTGCCGGCTACCAGTACGTCATGGCCGAACTGCACACCCCCTGACCTGCCCCGCAGCCCCTCGCCGCCGGGATGGGGGCACAGAAAAGCCCCCGCCTCCGATAACCGGAAGCGGGGGCTTTCTTTGCAGTCAGAGACTACTTGCTGGCAACGACCTCGAGGTCGATAACAGCGGAAACATCCTCGTGCAGGCGAACGTTGGCCGTGTACGAACCGACAGACTTGATGTGGTTCGGCAGTTCAACGTTGCGCTTGTCGATGGCGCCGAGGCCAGCGGCCTCAACAGCAGCAGCGACATCAGCAGGCTTGACGGTGCCGAAGAGACGACCGGACTCGCCGGCCTTCACCTCGAGCTTGACCTTCTTGGAGGACAGAGCCTGAGCCTGTGCCTGTGCAGCTTCAACAGAAGCGTGCGCACGAGCGGCGCGGGCAGCCTTGATGGTCTCAACCTGCTTCTCGCCACCCTTGGTCCAGGTCAGAGCGAAGCCGCGGGGGAGCAGGAAGTTACGTGCGTAACCGTCCTTGACCTCCACAACGTCGCCAGCAGCACCGAGACCGGTTACTTCGTGGGTCAGAATGAGCTTTGCCATGTTAGTTAATCCCTTCCTTAGCCGCGGCCAGCGCCGGAGTAAGGCAGCAGAGCAACTTCGCGGGCGTTCTTGATTGCCTGGGCGATCTTGCGCTGTTCCTGAACGGTAACGCCAGTGACGCGACGAGCGCGGATCTTTCCGCGATCGGAGATGAACTTGCGCAGCAATGCTACGTCCTTGTAGTCGATGACGGTGATGTCAGCGGCCTTCAAGGGGTTGGACTTTGGTTTGGGCTTACGGAGTTCAGCCTTAGCCATCGTGGAGCTCCTTTTCTATGGAGCCCGTGGATATTGATCCACGGGATGGTGGTGTTCGACGGCGGTTGTCACCCCGGGTGCCTGTTCGGCACCTGCGGGTGGGTCGCCCGGCGTCGGACGTTTTTATGTGGTGTTTAGAAGGGAGGTTCGGAATCCGGGCCGTTGCCCCAACCGCCGCCTGCATTGCTGACACCGGGCGTAGCCCAGGGGTCATCCTGCTGCGCGGGCTGGTTGTTGCCGCCCCAGTTTCCGCCGGAGTTGCCGCCACCCTGGTTTCCACCAGGAGCGCCGCCTCCAAAGCCGCCGCCGGCGTTACCGGCGTTTCCTCCACCAAAGCCACCCTGGCCACCGCCGGAGCGCTGGGTACGGTTGACCTTGGCGTTGGCGTAACGGAGGCTGGGGCCGATTTCGTCGACCTCAAGCTCGATTACGGTGCGCTTTTCGCCTTCTTTTGTTTCGTAGGAACGGCTCTTCAACCGGCCGGAAACGATGACCCGCATACCCTTTGTGAGGGATTCGGCCACGTTCTCAGCTGCTTCACGCCAAACCGATGCGCGAAGGAACAGGGTTTCCCCGTCCTTCCATTCATTGGACTGGCGGTCAAAGGTCCGGGGAGTAGAAGCGATGGTGAAGTTCGCTACTGCTGAGCCAGACGGGGTGAACCGCAGCTCCGGGTCATTGGTGAGATTACCAATGACCGTAATAGTGGTTTCGCCTGCCATCTACTGCCTCCTTGTTCGTTCCTGCGGGTTAAAGATCTGAAAGGGGCTGATTACTCAGCAACAACCTTCTGGTCTTCAGGGCGGATGATCTTGGTGCGCATGATCGTCTCGTTAAGAGACAGCTGGCGATCAAGTTCCTTGGCGGTAGCCGGCTCAGCGGTGAAGTTCACCACTGCGTAGATACCTTCGGACTTCTTCTTGATGTCGTATGCCAGACGGCGACGGCCCCAGATGTCTACCTTTTCGATGGTTCCACCATCGGTGGTGATGACATTGAGGAACTTCTGAAGCGACTGCTCTACGGTACGCTCTTCGACCTCGGGGTCGATGATTACCATCAATTCGTAAGGACGCATATGTGAACCCACCTCCTTTGGGCTAAGCGGTTACGGTATTTCCGTAACAGGAGGTTCATTTGCGATGCTGCGTTGACGCTTTCCGACCAAAACACGGCAGGACGGCGTAACACAGACTTCAATATCCTAGTGCATCTCCTGCATACAAAGCTATTCGGCCCGCTGGGTGGGGTGAAGGGGCCACGGAGCGTATGTGGAAAACGCGACGGGCCGTCGGGGAATACTGGTTCCATGACAGTCCTGAAATCCATCGTCCTCTTTGCCCTCGCCGCCGTTGCGGAGATCGGCGGAGCCTGGCTGATCTGGCAGGCCGTCCGCGAAGGCAAGGCCTGGTGGTGGGCCGGGCTGGGGGTTGTTGCGCTGGGAATCTACGGCTTCTTCGCCGCATTCCAGCCCGATGCGAACTTTGGCCGCGTCCTGGCTGCGTACGGCGGCGTCTTCATTGCCGGATCATTGGCCTGGGGCATGCTGCTGGACGGATTCCGGCCGGATCGCTGGGATGTGATCGGCGCTGCCATCTGCATCATCGGTGTGGGTGTGATCATGTTCGCGCCACGATCCGGCGCGTAACAGTTAACGACAAAACTGGTTAACGAAAAAACCCCTGGAAGACCGAAGCCTTCCAGGGGTTTCCCTGTGCGCGGAGGGGGACTTGAACCCCCACCCCCTTTCGAGGACTAGCACCTCAAGCTAGCGCGTCTGCCATTCCGCCACCCGCGCAGAGTGATCAGGAGAAGTCGGTGTTCGTTTTTCTCCTTGACAGCGACAAAGACAGTAACACGGTTGCCCTTGTTTTGTGGATTCGGCCTTGCTGAAGGGCTTGGAGCTAGGGTGGCCCCATGGATGCCACACCTCTGAACACTTTGGTCCTGACGATCGTTTTCGCGGCGATAGCCCTCTATTGCCTCTACCTCGTGGTGCGCTCAGGCGTCCGGGACGGCATCCTGCAGGCCAAGCAGCGTGAGGCGGCCATGACTCCGCCCGATGGACGCGAGCGATGAGCACCCTCAGGGCCCGTCGGAGCAGGCTTCGCTTTGTGGTGATGCTGGCCGCCGGGGCAGCGGCGTTCGTTCTTTCCGGTGTACTGGGCAACTGGGTGGGCGCTCCAGCCATCGCGTGGGCAACAGCTGCCTTGGTCTATGTGGTGTGGGTGTGGATGGTGATCGGAAGGCTTGATCCCCAAGGAACAGAACTGCACGCGACCTCGGAGGACCCTTCCAGGGGCGTCACCGACCTACTGATCCTGGTGGCCAATCTGGCGAGCATCGCCGCTGCAGCCGCCGTCATCGTTGACTCCCACACCCAGGGCGGCGGCAACAAACTGGGCTCCGGGGCGCTTGCATTGGCCTGTGTGGCGCTCTCCTGGATGCTGGTCCAAACGCTGTTCACGCTCCGGTACGCAGAGCTGTACTACAGCCCCGGCGAGGACGCGGGTGGAGAAGTGGGCGGGATCAGCTTCAACCAGGACCGCCCACCCCAGTACACGGATTTTGCCTACCTTGCCACCAGCCTGGGAATGACGTACCAAGTGTCCGATACCAACCTTGGCAACCACCGCATCCGCGTGGAGGCCCTGAAGCACAGCCTGCTGTCCTACCTGTTCGGCACCGTGATTCTGGCAGTCACCATCAACCTGGTTATCGGGCTGGCGCAATAGGTCATCGGGCTGGCGCAATAGCCCGTGCTGCGGGTTAAACGCGGAGCGGGATGGCCGCCGTCGTCTCCGACGGCAGCCATCCCGCTGCGTTTGTTTCGTACGACGCCGGTCAGGAACCCACGTTGGTGTGCTCGGCTTCTCCTCCACGCACCGGAGCCGAGGGCGATGCACCCTTGGACCGGTAGCGCCATACACCGATACCGACCACGACTGCGGCCAGGCCCAGTGACAGGAACAGCGACTCACGGGTGGATTCGATGATGACCATGCCGATAATGAGCGCCACGATGCTGGCGATCGCAATCCAGGTCAGATACGGGAAGAACCACATCTTAAGCTCCAGGTCCTTGGCTGCAGCACCCATGCGGCGGCGCAGAATCAGCTGTGACGCAGAGATCACCAGCCAGACGAAGAGCGCGATGGCGCCGGAAGTGTTGACCAGGAACAGGAAGACCGTATCCGGGGCAATGTAGTTCAGGCCCACGGTGATAAAGCCAACCACGGTGGATGCCAGCACAGCGGCCGCGGGAACGCCGCGCTTGGAAATCTTCATCCAGGCCCGGGGTGCATCGCCGCGCTGTGACAGCGAGAACAGCATGCGGCTTGCGGTGTAGAGGCCGGAGTTCAAGCAGGACAGCACCGAGGTGAGGACCACGATGTCCATGATGGTGCCGGCTCCCGGGATGCCGTAAAGCTCAATCACGGCAACGTAGGGGCTCTTTGCCACGGAAGCGTCGTTCCACGGCAGAAGGGTGACCACAATGGCGATGGAGCCGATGTAGAAGATCAGGATGCGCCACACGGTGGACTTCACGGCCTTCTTGACGGCGTCCACGGGGTTCTCGGATTCGCCAGCAGCGATGGTGGCGATTTCGGCTCCGAAGAAGGAGAAGACCACCACGAGGATGCCGGCCAGGACAGCACCGGGGCCATTGGGCATGAAGCCGCCCTGGTCCAGGAGGTTCGCCACACCCGGGGCGGAGACACCGGGCATCAGGCCCAGGATGGCGGCAATGCCGGCCAGGAGGAAGATGACGATGGCAGCGACCTTGATGGAGGCGAACCAGAATTCGAACTCACCGTAGGACTTCACGGAGCCAAGGTTGGTCAGCGTCAGGAGCACCATGAGGATCAGCGCCCAGACCCATTGGTCAACGCCGGGCACCCAGCGGTGCATGATGGCGGCTCCCGCCGTCGCTTCAATTCCGAGGACAATGATCCAGAACCAGGCATACAACCAGCCAATACTGAAGCCTGCCCATCGGCCCAGTGCCTTATCGGCGTATGTGGAAAAAGAACCGGTTTCCGGGTTGGCCGCGGCCATTTCGCCCAGCATGCGCATGACCAGGATGACCACGAGCCCTGCGGCAAGGTAGGCCACAAGGATGCCGGGACCTGCCTGCTGGATGGCAGCTCCGGAGCCCACAAACAACCCCGCACCAATCACGCCGGCAATAGCGATCATGGAGAGGTGGCGGGGCTTCAGGGACTTTGAAAGTTGTTGGTCAGCGTGCATGGATCTGCGCCGTCCTTTAGGTTTTTGGGGTTGGCCGCGGCGTGTGCCACGGGCCACATGACTCATTCACGTTAACCCCCAAAAGTTTCTGCGCTCTTGTGCAGACGGCCATTTTGGGGCGACCCAAACAGGGATCATGCACAAAATGTAGCCTTTTATGCATCCAATGTTTCTTGTGAAGAATATTGGAAATACCCCTGAAATGACTGTTTGAGGGTTCGGTCACACGGCGGTGCGGAAGAACAGGGCTGAGACGGAGGCCAAATAGGCCGGGTCCTTCACTCCGCACAGCTCCCTGGCGGAGTGCATGGACAGCAGCGGAATACCTACGTCCAACGTGCGGATGCCCAAACGGGTGGCCGTCAGCGGGCCGATGGTTGAGCCACACGGAAGATCGTTGTTGGAAACGAACTCCTGGTAGGGCACTCCGGCCTCATTGCACAGCCTGGCCCAGAACGCTGCTCCGGGGGCATCCGTGGCGTACCGCTGGTTTGCGTTGATCTTCAGGAGCGGTCCACCGTTGAGCACCGGCCTGTTGGCGGGATCGTGCCGCTCGGAATAGTTCGGGTGGACAGCGTGGCCCGCGTCCGCGGAAACGCAGAACGACGCCGCCAAGGCCTGCCGCCGCTGGCTCACCGAAGCGCCAAGGCCGTCGGAGATGCGCACCAGGATGTCCTCAAGGATGGGACCGCAGGCCCCGGAACGGGAATTGGAGCCGATTTCCTCGTGGTCGAAGGCTGCCAGCACAGCTATGGGGCCGTCCGCGGGAACGTCACCTGCGTGGCTGATCAGGGCCGCCAGGCCCGCATGCGTGGACGAAAGGTTGTCCAAACGGCCTGAAGCGAAGAACTCACCGTTGGCCCCGAAAACCGCGGGTGCCTGCGTGTCCGCCACCACGACGTCGTACCCCCCGATGCGGGAAGCATCAACAGTGGCGCCCTCCACACGTTCGGCGAGCAGGGCCAGCAGGTCCTCCCCGGCCGGATCCCCCTGCCCGAAAATGGGGTTCATGTGCTGCTGCTTGGACAACTGCACGCCATTGTCGTTGACCGCGCGATCCAAGTGGATGGCCAACTGCGGGAAGCGGAGAAGTGGACCGGTGGCCGTGAGGTGCTGCGTGCCATCATGCATCACCAAGCGTCCGGCCAACTGCAGCTCCCGGTCCAGCCAGGAGTTCAGCAGCGGTCCGCCGTACACCTCGACGCCGGCCTGCAGCCACCCGAACTTACCGGTGGTTGGTTTGGGCTTGAGTTTGAAGGACGGCGAGTCAGTGTGCGCGCCCAGAATGTTGAATCCCGTGGTGGGACCCGCATTGTCCGGCGTTACCCAGGCAATCAGCGCGCCGTCCCTGATGATGTAAAACCGGCCTGCCCCGGCTTCCCACGCCTGCAGCTCGTCCAAGGCCGTGAACCCCGCCGCA
The DNA here is from genome assembly GCF_016907545.1 of Paenarthrobacter ilicis. Taxonomy (NCBI): domain Bacteria; kingdom Bacillati; phylum Actinomycetota; class Actinomycetes; order Micrococcales; family Micrococcaceae; genus Paenarthrobacter; species Paenarthrobacter ilicis. The sequence goes on from NZ_JAFBCD010000001.1 coordinate 3,957,621, forward strand.
TCCAGCCTGCGGGCTGCCTCATGAACAGCGTGGAAGCTGGAGGGAGACGCCGATACATAGGCGCCCAGGTCCTGAATGTGGGCAACTGCTGAAGGAGCATTCGAAGGCATGCCCTCGAGTCTAGCCCCGGGACTTGAGGAGCAGGGCTCATTCCAAGCAATGGTCACTATAGGCAATTTCATATGCTTGTAATGCCCGTCACAGTGTGCCACGATGGCTCCAGCACATCATCACGGAAGGTCACCACCCATGAACATTCACCTGAAACCGGTCCGGAAGATCCGCATCCACTGGCCCATCCCCCTGGAAACCATGACCCAGTTGGCCGGAGGCAATCTTGCTGCGCTGGAAGAAGACGCCGGAATCGCGTCCCTCCTTCAGACGCTGGGCGAAAGCCCCGAAGTAGGCGGCTTCGGCAACTACCACCACGTCTTTGAGTCCTCCGCCGGCTTCGAAGGATTCACCGTGGCGGAAGGCGCCAACCCCACGTTGGGCCGCGTCGGTCAGCGGACCATCTCGCCCACTTTCGTGTTCACCTCCTACTTTGACGACACTTTGGACGACGCAGAAGTCCAGCGACTGGTCCAGCGGATCGTGGACATCCACCCCTGGGAGGTACCGGTCATTGAGGTTTCAGGACCGTTGAGCGTCTCCAGCAGCTCCCTGACGTCCGCTGGCCAGCAGGCGGTGGCCTCGTGACCACCCTGTGGGAGCAACTCGCTCCGCTCCTCGACAACAAGACCTTCACCGACCTGACCCACGCATTCCATCCCGGCCAACCCCACTTCCCTGCCTTCCCGGACGAAACCCGGGAGGCGCTCTTCGACCTGGAGAAGGGCGACGGCTTCACCGCCCACAGGTACTCGATAGTGGGCCAGTGGGGCACCCACGTCGATCCGCCGTCGCACTTCATTCGTGGTGGGCGGACGCTGGACCAGATACCCGTGGAAGAGATGGTTCTGCCATTGGTGGTGCTCGACATCAGCGGCCGTGTTGAAAACGACGACGACGCCGTCCCCACCATGGCTGATGTCCTCGCCTGGGAAGCACAATACGGTGGGATCCCCGAAGGATCCTTCGTGGCCCTCCGGACCGGATGGAGCAAGCGCTGGCCCAACCCGGACGCCATGGCGAACAAGGACGACGACGGCCTGAGCCACACGCCCGGATGGTCCCGGGAAGTCCTGGAGTACCTGCTCGAACAGCGGGGCGCGGCCGCCGTCGGCCACGAACAGACGGATACGGACCCCGGCCTTGCAACGTCCCAGCAGGACTTCAGCCTGGAAACCTACGTCCTGGCCCGCAACAAGTGGCAGATAGAACTGCTGGCCAACCTCGATTCCCTGCCGGAATCAGGCGCCGTGCTGATCGCCACGTGGGCCAAGCCCCTGGGCGGCAGCGGATTCCCTGCCAGGGTCTTTGCCATCCACTGATTGGGCGGATGGCTAGAATCGATCCATGTCTAAGACCTCCAGCATGGGCCGCGGCATGATGGCCATCCTCGCCGTCGGAGCCCGTCACGCCTCCGGCCATGCCGGAGGGACCGTGGCCGACGTCGCAGGCCTCTTGGACAAGGACCGCAGCCAGGTTTCGCGAAGCCTCAAAGGTGCCCAGCAGGCCGGCTTCCTGACGCGATCCGAGCAACGGGAGTACAGCCTGGACTGGTCAATACTGGCCGACGCGCAACTGGTGACGGAACAACGCCTCAAAACCAACGGCCTGACCGCCCTTGAAGGACTGGCCGCCGAAACCAGCGAAGCCTGCTTCCTTGGCGTGCTGAGCGGAAACAGTACAGTCACCATTGCCGAGCAAGTGCCTGCCAGCGCCAACCTCGTAGGGTCCTGGTTGGGCCGCCCCTACCCCGCCTACTGCAGTGACGCGGGCCAGGCTCTTCTGTGGGATGCCTCGGACGAGGAAGTGCGGAAGATCCTGGAATCGGTGGACTTCGCCAAACACGGACCCAACACCCCGGTGTCCGTGGACGACTTCCTGGAGAGGCTCCGTGCCGCCCGCGAACGCGGATATTCAATTGTTGATGAGGAGGCCGAGCCGGGCCTCTACTCCCTGGCGGCACCCATCCGGGACTTCAAAGGCGAAGTAACGGCTGCCTTGCAGATCGTTGGCCCCAAATCGAGGCTGGAACCGCAGCGCGAAAGCCTCGCTGTGGCGCTGCACTCGTGGAGTGAATGGCTCGAAACCACCGCAGGCGGGCGTGCGGGGCCCACGGAGGGCTTGCCCGGTTCCGTCGGGAACAGTTAGGCCTGGGGCGTCCTGCCCAGTCGTTGCGCGGCCGAATGAAGAACCGGGGCGATCTCCGGAGTGCCGTTTTCCACCTGTGATCGGCTCCCCAGCACGCTGAGGGCTCCCAGGATCTTCCCGTCTGCCGAGCGGACAGGGACAGCCAGTTCCCACACATCGTGCTCAAACTCCTCCGCGGCAACAACAACTCCGCCGGGCTTGTCCCGCACCATCAGATCCATGACTTCCGCCGCGGAATGCGCCGCAGCGGGACCACCGGTGCCAATAAAGTTCACGCCATGGAGCAAGGATTCAAGGTCCTCGGGGGTGTGGTCCCAAAGCAGGGCCCGCCCGGCTCCCGTGCACCATACAGGCGTGACCATGCCGGGCTTCGCAAAGCCACCCAGCACTGAGTTATTTGTTGAGGACCGCAGCAAAAGGACACGGACACCCTGCCGCACGGAGAGCCGGGACCTCAGGCCCAGGCTTGAGACCAGCTCTTCTAGCTCTGCCCGGGATTCCTGGACCCAGCCAACGTTGAGGGAGGCGGCCAGGCTGAAGAAACCCGGTCCTGCGCGGAAGGGGCCGCGGTCCACCCTTTCCAGCAATCCCAAGTCACACAGTTCCTGCGCCAGGCGTGAGACGCGGCTCTGCTCCATGTCCAGCTCGGCGGCCAGCTGGGAGACTCCCAGCAGCTGGCGGCCCTGTTTTTCGCGGTCAGTAACCAGCCGGACCAGGCGCAGGCCTTGCGCCAAAGACGAAGCTTCCGGAGACACCTCCACTGATCCGCTCCTTCCACCAAGCACTCACGCCATTCTCACACGTGCACATCCGCCCTGAGGACACGGGAGTCCCTGGCCCACACCGTGTACAGGTCCGCGAGTATTCCTGCATTGGCGGACTCGAGCTCGGCCGCGGTGATTTCCGCATCATTCTGACGCCCAAAGAGCACCACCTCATCTCCGGGGTTCACATCGTTGATCCCGGAAACGTTGACGACCATGGAATTCATGGAAATGGCATCCACCACCGGAGCCCGCTGCCCCCGGACCAGGACAGTTCCGCCCCTGCCCAAGGCCCGCCGGTACCCGTCGCCGTAGCCCACGGTCACGGTGGCCAGCCTGGAGTCCACCGCCAGCGTATGGGTATGGCCGTAACCCACCTTGGTCCCGGCCGGATACCGGTTGACGGATCCGATCCGGGCCTTGAACGCCAGGCACCGCTCGAATCCGGTGTGCTTCGGGTCCGAGTCGCCATAGAGCACAGCACCCGCGCGCACCATGTCCAGCCACGAGTCCTGGACGTTGAGCGCTGCGAAAGAGTTTGCGGCGTGCAGCAACACCTTCCTGCGGTCCACGTTGGCCGCGCGGAGAATTGCGGTCGCCTCTGACCTGAACCGCCGGAGCCCACTGTGGATATGCTCCGGGTCATCCAGGGGGAAATGAGTCATGATGCCGGCGAGTTCCAAACCTGGATGGCCCACGATTCCTGCCGCGCAGGCCCGGCCCAAGGACGACGAGACATCCAGGCTGTGCCGGCTGATTCCGGACGAGTTGATGTCCAGGTGGACGCGCAGCCTTCGCCCCGCCCCGGAGGCTATCCGACTCATTTCCCAGGCGCTCTGCGGATCGGCAACCAGCTCCTCGATCATATGGGGGAGGCCTGCGTGCACCTCCTGCGGTGCCGCTGCCCGGACCCGCAGGAGCCGGCCCGCGAATCCGTGCTTGCGGGCCAAACCGGCTTCAGCGTTGGTTCCAACCCCTATGAAGGGAACACCCGCAGCCACCAGGGACGGCAGCAGCATGTCCGCTCCATGCCCGTACGCATCGGACTTGATCACCGCACACAACAGGGCGCGGCCGTCCAGCATGCCCTGCACAGCCTGCACATTCCGGCCAAAAGCGGAGCCATCGATCTCCAGCCAGCTCGGAAGGCCTGCCGTGACCGCATGCTTGGTGTCACTCAAGGTCATCCCGGTTCCTCGGATAAGGCAGCACGGCCGGACATGGTGCCCGGCCGTGCTGCTGGTATACGTACACCTCAATGGTTTTACGTCAGCGTGAACGCTTCGCCTTGGCTTTCGCCCCGTAACGGAAGTGGAAGAACAGGTAGCAGGCCGCCACGAACGGAATACCGAAGTACAAGGCAGCAATCTGCGTTGGGTCAAAGGCAATGCCTACCAGGGACACCAGGCACAGGGCGAAAGCGAGGACCGGCACCACCGGGAAGAACGGAGCTTTGTAGCTGAGATCGGACAGCCGTCCACCGTTGCGGATGAACGCCCTGCGGTGGAAGAAGTGGGAGGCCGTAATGGACATCCAGACACCCACCACCGCGAAACCGGCGATGGAAACCAGGGCAAGGTAGACGGTCTCAGGGGCCGCAACACTGCTGACCAAGGAAGCCAATCCGCCCACCATGCTCACGGACAGCGCCACCAAGGGAATGCCCCGGCGGGTCAGGCGCTTGAGGGCCCTGGGGCCCTGGCCTTCATCGGCCAGTGAATAAAGCATGCGTGCGCAGGAGAACAGCCCACTGTTGCCGGCGGATAGCAGGGCCGTGATGATGACGAAGTTCATGATGTCCGCCGCGAAGGGGATACCTACCGAGGAGAAAACGGTGACGAAGGGGCTCTCGTCCAGCCCCACTTGGTCATAGGGAACGGTGGCCGCAATGACGGCGATGGCGCCTACAAAGAAGATCAGGAGCCGGATCACAGTGCTGCGCATGGCCTTGGGGATGTTCTTTGCAGGGTCTTTGGTCTCGCCGGCCGCAACACCAATCAACTCTGAGCCGGAGAAGGCATAGAACACCGCGAGAGCCGTGACGAGTACCCCTGTGAAGCCGTTGGGGAAGAGCCCGCCGGAGGTGGTGAAGTTCTCCAGGAGGAATGGGTGGTTGGTGGACCCGGATAGCGGATGGAAGCCCAACAAGGCGGCACCGCCAAACACGATCAGCGCAATGATGGCACCCACCTTCACGATGGAGAACCAGAACTCGGATTCACCGAAGAACTTGGAAGAGAAGGCATTCAAGCCAAAAAGAACCGCCGCGAAGATGAGGCACCAAACCCAGACCTCGACGTCGGGGAACCAGCGCTGCATCAGGAGTCCGGAGGCGGTGAACTCGGACCCGATGGCCACGGCCCAGCAGAGCCAGTAGAGCCAGGCAGTGGCGAAACCGGTGGCAGGGCCGATGGATCGGGACGCGTAGATGTGGAATGCCCCTGACACGGGGTAGGCGATTGCCAGCTCCCCCAAGCAGGCCATCACGAGGTACACCACGAAGGCGCCAATCAGGTAGGCGATCACTGCACCCAGGGGACCGGCCTGGGAAATGGTGTATCCGGAACTCAGGAACAGGCCGGATCCGATCACACCACCCATCGCGATCATGATGAGGTGCCGTGGGCCCATTGAGCGGCGAAGCCCGGCCTCAGCTTCGGCAGCCGTGGCCGTGGGCGGATTGTCCAGTTGCAGGGGTGTTGAAGATTCCATGTGGTGTCTCCGGTAAGTGGCAGATGCGGAAGGTACGCCTTGGGACATCCGGGGGTGAGGGTGCCGGGGATGGCGTCTGTAGTGACGAAGGTAACACAGAAATCGCTCCAGTAGTCATTAAATGCATTTGTTCATGCACATGATGCACGCAGGCTCGGAAACTGGGCCTGAACACAACGGCAGCCGAATGGTCGATCTGCCCACGGATTAGGGCAGAACAACATGGTGGGACGGACAGGGGGCTGCCACAAGATTGAACCATCCACCCCATCCATGAAGGAGAACCATGAAGACCTATGACCTCGCATTGATCGGTTTCGGCGGCGTCAACCGCACCCTGGCCGAACTCATTGCCACCCGGGGCAAGGAACTCTCCAGCGAACTGGGTTTTGGCCTCCGCGTAGTGGCCATCACCGATCTTCGCCTGGGTTCGCTGGTGCAGGCCGACGGAATCGATCTTCCACTGGTGCTTGGTCTGGGCCAGGGCCAGACGTTTGCGGACCATGGCGGTTCGGAGGACACCAACAATGAGTCAGTGATCCGCACCTGCACGGCTGACATCGTGTGTGAAGCAACGTTCACCAACCCTGAAGACGGGGAGCCTGCTGTATCCCACGTCCGCTGGGCACTGGAATCAGGCAAGAGCGTATGCACCACCAATAAGGGGCCGGTGGCACTGCAGGGGCCTGAGCTGTCGGCATTGGCCGAGATGAATGGCGTGCACTTCGAATTCGAAGGCGCCGTGATGAGCGGAACCCCGGTGATCCGGCTCGCCAGGAAGATGTTCTCCGGACTGAAAATCAGCGGTTTCGAAGGCATCCTCAACGGAACCAGCAACTACGTGCTTGGCCGTATGGAATCCGGGATGGACCTGGAAGATGCCATCAAGGAAGCGCAGGATCTGGGCTACGCGGAGGCCAACCCGGCCGCCGATATTGAGGGCTACGATGTTCGCCTCAAGGTCCTGATCCTCGCCAACCAGCTTCTGGGGGCAGGCATCTCCCTGCAGGACGTCAGCTGCGAAGGCATCTCCTCCGTCACCCGCAGGGCTATCGAGGATGCCGCCCGCCAAGGGCTGCGTTGGAAGCTGGTGGGCGCCGCGCGCATCACGCCAAGCGGCTCCGTCATCGCGAGCGTCAAACCCGTGGCACTGCCCCTGGACCATGGCCTGGCAGGAATATCCGGCGCCACCAACGCAGTCTCCTTCACCACCGACCTCCTGGGACCGGTCACGGTGTCCGGACCGGGTGCCGGACGCGTGGAGACCGCCTACGCCCTGCTTTCGGACATCATTGCCATGCACGCTGCATCAAAGGTGGCCTCCCATGCTTAAGGCAACAGGTACCGCGACGGAATCTCCGTCCCTTCCGGCCTTCCAGAATGTCACCAGCCCCTACGACCACAGCGTGGTGGGTGCTGTCCCCCTGACCGACGAGGCGAATGTTGACGCCGTCCTGGAAGCCGCTCGTGCGGGAGCCCGTGTGGCTGCCGGCCTTTCCCGGCACGCCCGGGCAGAGATTCTGGACAGGGCCGCCGCCTTGATGGAAGAACGGCGGGACACCTTTGCCGGGACAATCGTTGCCGAAGCCGGCAAGACCATCCGGCAGGCACGCAAGGAGGTCCTGCGCGCCGTCAACACCCTGCGGCTGTCCGCGGCCGAAGCGCGTCGCAGCGCCGGGGAGGTCATCCCTTTCGATGCCTACCAGGGCTCTGAAAACCGGACAGGATGGTTCACCCGGGAGCCACTGGGAATGATCCTGGCGATCACGCCCTTCAACGATCCCCTCAACCTTGTGGCCCACAAGATCGGACCGGCTATTGCGGGCGGAAACGCCGTCATCCTCAAGCCCTCCGCCCTTACCCCCTTGTCAGCCCAGCTGCTCACTGAAGTCCTGATGGAAGCCGGCCTGCCCCACAACGTGCTCACCGTGGTCCACGGCGGCCGCGGGATCGCAGGACACATCATTGCTGCACGGGATGTCCGCATGGTGTCCTTCACTGGCGGCTTTTCCACCGGCGAAAGCATCGCGAAGACGGCGGGCCTCAAAAGGCTGTCCATGGATCTGGGCGGAAACGCGCCGGTGATCATCATGGGCGATGCAGATCTTCAGGAGGCGGCAGCGTCCTGCGTATCCGGAGCGTTCTGGGCAGCCGGCCAGAACTGCGTGGGCGTTCAAAGAATCCTGGTGGACAAGGAAGTATACGGCCGGTTCAAGGAACTGTTCCTCGCTGGGACCAGGGCGTTGGTGGCCGGCGACCCCTCGGACGAAACAACTGACGTGGGTCCCATGATCAGCGCCTCCGCCCTGGAAGAAGTGCGCACCAAGATCGATCTCGCGGTGAACGCGGGAGCCGTCATTCTCGCGGGGAACCAGGTGCAGGGAAACGTCCTGCACCCAACAGTCCTGGAAGACGTCCCGGAAGACAGCCGCTTGTGGGCAGAGGAAGTGTTCGGCCCCGTGGTGATGCTGCGTCCGGTGGACGGCCTCGGCGAAGCCATAGAGGTTGCCAACTCGATTGACTTCAGTCTCCACGCCGGGATCTTCACAGCCTCGCTGGGCCAGGCCATGGAAGCAGCCCGCAGGATCCAGGCCGGCGGCGTCATGATCAATGATTCCTCCGACTACCGGTTCGACGGCATGCCCTTCGGAGGTTCCAAGTACGGAAGCATGGGGCGTGAGGGAGTCCGCTTCGCCTACGAAGAAATGACCCAACCCAAAGTCATCTGCATCAATAACTGAGGACATGGATCATGACGCATCGACTTGAGCGGGATTCCCTGGGATCCATCCCGGTTCCGGAAGCTGCCTATTGGGGTGCCCACACTGCCAGGGCACTGGATAACTTCCCCATCAGCGGGGTCCCCGTTTCCCGGTACCCGGGACTGGTGGTGGCCTTGGCCAGGGTGAAGCGCGCCGCGGCCCGGGCCAACAGGGATCTTGGGGCGATCGACCCCGTGGTTGCCTCGGCCATTGATCACGCATGCCGGGAAATCGAGGACGGGAAACACCACGGCCAATTCTGCGTGGACATGATTCAAGGTGGTGCCGGAACCAGTACCAATATGAACGCCAACGAGGTGATCGCCAACGTAGCGTTGGAGCACCTGGGCCACGCCAAGGGGCGTTATGAGTATGTGCACCCCATTGACCACGTCAACAGGTGCCAATCGACGAATGACGTCTACCCCACGGCCATCAAACTGGCCCTGATCTCCGCGATCCGTTGCTTGGATCATGAGTTGGCCGCTTTGACGGAGTCCATGCGGGTCAAAGGCGACGAATTCGCACATGTGGTGAAGATGGGTCGCACCCAGTTGCAGGACGCGGTTCCCATGACCCTGGGCCGGGAGTTCCACGCGTTTGCCGCCACGATCGAAGAGGACCGGTGCAGGCTGCAGGAATCGGCGGACCTCATGCTCGAATGCAGCCTGGGGGCTACGGCCATTGGCACTGGGATCACCGCCGTGCCGGGCTACCGGGCCCGGGCAGTCGATGCTCTTTCGGAAATCTCCGGTTTGCCGTTGGTACCCGCAGCGGACCTGCTCGAGGCGACTTCCGACGTCGGAGTCTTCATGCACGTCTCAGGAATGCTGAAACGGTCAGCCATCAAGATGTCCAAGATCAGCAGCGACCTGAGGCTGCTTTCCAGCGGTCCCCAGAATGGCTTTGCTGAAATCCTGCTGCCGGCCCGGCAGGCCGGCTCCTCCATCATGCCGGGCAAGGTCAATCCGGTGATACCGGAGACCCTGAACCAGATAGCGTTCGCCATAGCGGGCGCGGACACCACTGTGACCATGGCAGCGGACAACGGGCAACTCCAGCTCAACGCCTTTGAACCGGTGATTGCCAACGCGCTGTTCCAGGGCTTCGACTGGCTTACCAATGGCGTGCGGACCCTCCGGACGCACTGCATCGAAGGGATCACGGCCAACGAGGCAGAGCTCGGGCGGCGGGTATCCCGGTCTGCCGGCCTTGCCACCGCGTTTATTCCGGCGATTGGCTATGCCGCCGCAGCTGAGGTCGCGCACAAGGCCAAAGATGGGCAGATGGCGGTGATAGATGCGGTAGCGGCTTTGGGCTTCATGGAAAGAAACGACGCGCAGTTGATTCTGGACGCCGTCAGCACCTGACGGACCGCCGTCAACACCTGACGGACCGCCGTCAGCACCTGACGGACCGCTGTCGGCACCTGGGCGGCGGCCACTGTCCCGGGGTCAGGCCCTGCGGATCACGGTGGACAGCGTCACTGCCGTCACCGTATCCGTGACCCCGGGAAGGGCTGAAATCTGTTCCCAAATCTCCCGGATCCGCCCATGCGAACGCGCTTCCACCCGGACAATCAGATCGAAATCCCCGCTGAGCACATCGCACAGGACCACTTCCGGGATGGCGCGGAGTTCGCTGAGCACGTCGGCGCCCCGCATCCGGTCTTTCCTGTAAACCATGAGGAAGGCGGACACCAGATCCTGGGTATCAAGGCCCGCCACCACGGTGTACCCCTGGATGTAGCCCTGCCGCTCCATGCGCTCGATCCGCTGGCGCACCGCGTTGCGGGAGAGCAGGACCTTGCCCGCCAGTTCGGCATGCGGAATGCGGGCGTTTTTGGTCAGCTCTGACAGGATCCTTTGGTCTATGGCGTCGAGGCCCGCTCGCTCCATTCGTCCCCTTCCAAAGGATCGTTTGGCCAGTCGGCCCAGAAGGAAATGATACTGGGCGCCGGACCGCTCAGTAGTCCGGGTTGCTCGGCACTACCAGGCCGGTCTCGTAGGCGTACACCACAACCTGCACCCGGTCCCGCAACTGCAGCTTGCTCAGGATCCGGCGCACATGCGTTTTGACGGTCGCCTCGGAGAGGAAGAACTTGTGGGCGATCTCCGCATTGGAGAGGCCCTCGGCGATGGTGGTGAGGATCTCCGTCTCCCTGGGCGTGAGATCGTCCAACAGGGGATCTTTGTGGTGGTTGGTTTGGCTGCCAGGCACCGCACCTCCGCGGACATAGGTTTCCAGCAGGCGCTGGGTGACCCGGGGAGCCACCACCGCATCCCCGCTGGCCACCAGCCGCACGGCATGGACCAGCTCCGACGGCGCAACATCCTTGAGCAGGAACGCTGACGCGCCGGCTTGCAGGCCACTGAAGGCGTATTCGTCCAGGTCAAAGGTGGTCAGGATGATCACCCGCGCCTCAGAACCGGAGTCCGAGATGCGCCGGGTGGCTTCGATCCCGTCAACTGTGGGCATGCGGACATCCATCAGTACGACGTCGGGCTGAAGCGCCTCAACCTGTCGGACGGCCTCCGCACCGTCCGAGGCTTCGCCCACAACGGTAAAGTCCTCTTCGCCTTCCAGGATCAGCCTGAAGCCCATCCGCAGCAGTGGCTGGTCATCCACCAGCAGGACTTTGATGCAGTCGGTCATTTTTCCCCCTTGTCGCCGTTCCAGCGGAGCTCGGCGTGGACCGCCCAGCCTCCCCGTTTACTGGGACCGGCGGTGACAATTCCAGCATAAATCCCGGCGCGCTCACGCATCCCGGCGATGCCTTGGCCGCTGCCCAGGCTGCCCTCGGTTTCGCCGCTGCCCTCCCGGGTGCCCCTGCCGTCGTCGTGAACGTCAATGGTGACCAGATCGCCGTCCCGCGTCACCTGCACATCCACGCGGCTCAGCGCGCGGCCGTAGCGCAACACGTTGGTCAGCGACTCCTGGACAATCCGGTAAATGGTCAGCTCGAAGGCGGGATCAGCGGGAAGGGCGGGGCCCGTATGCGCGTAATGCACTGGAAGTCCCGCGGTCCGGAACCCTTCCAGCAGTTTTGCCAGGTTGTGGCCTGACTCAAGGGGTGACAGGGGCGCCGGACGGCCGGAATCATCCCGCAGGACACCCAGCACACGCCGCATGTCCGCCAACGCGGCCCGTCCAGTGCGTGACAGTTCGCCGAGCACCTGGTCCGCGCGTTCCGGATCCTTCTTTGCCACCACCGCTGCGCCGTCGGACAAACTGATCATCACGGTGAGCGAATGTGCCACAACATCGTGCATTTCCCGCGCAATCCGGTTCCGTTCGCTGACCTTGCCCAGCTGGGTGGTCCTGGCTGCCCACGCGGCAATTTCAGCCTCGTGTTCGCGGCGCTGACGGACGGAAATGCCGATCCCCGTGGCCAGGAGGTTGGACAACATGATGGTGATCGCCGTGGCGATGTTGTTGATCAGGTGGAAGTTTTCCGGCACTTCCTGCAACGTGCTCATCTGCGTGGGACTTGTCCACATAAAGAGGTACAGCACGCTGAGCGGCAAGCTCGCCACCACGAATACCACCAGCGCGGTGGAGCGCTTCCGCAGGGACGCCAGCGCGTACAGGGCGAACCAGAGGCCCACCGAAACGTTGGAACCCCAGGGGTTCAAAATGGCGGCAGCGATTTCCAGCAGTGCGACGGCGGCCACCACCGGCAGTGGGAAGCGTCGCCTGAAGATCAACGCCACGGCGATCATCACCAGCAGCGCCACCACGAACCATTTGGCGTCAATCAGCGAGGTGATGACGGTGGGCAGCGCCAGCAGCAGGTAACAAATGATCACCACTGCGTCCATGGCGCGGGGGCGCTTGAAGAAGTAGCGCCGGATCCTGCCGCGCCGGCGCTGGGCGATTTCAGCGAAGGACGCGTCAGCCGATGTGGCCGACGCGTCCCTCATCTGTGGAGCTTCAGTCATGGAATGAGCCTAGACGGACACCCGTCCTAGACGTCCCTCTTCTGCAGGAGCACCATGGCCAACGCCACCGGAACCACTACCCAGGCACCCAGGACCAGGGCGGCCTGCCACGCTTCAAGCGTGTCCGGGACATGCTCGACGGCGGTCAGCGGGCTGATGGTGTTGCCGGGAAGGTACTTGCTGGCCTCTTTGAAGAAATCGCCGGGGATCAGCTGGAAGGCGATCGGCGCCACGAAGAACAGGCCCACCAGGCTCATGATGCCGCCGGCCGAGTTCCGGACCAGGGTTCCAAGAGCCATGCCGATGGCTGCCACGGCAGCCACGTAGATGCTGTTGACCAGCAGGAGCTTGACCGATTGTGAGCTGGCGAGGTCAAGTTTGAGGTCGTAGTTGGTCAGGATGGGCAGTGCCACCAGACCTGCAACGTAGGTTGCCACTGCGGTGAGGACGAACGCGCTGACCATCACCACAATCAGTTTTGCCAGGAACGGCGACATCCGCCGGGGTACGGCAGCGAACGTGGAGCGGGCCATGCCCGTGGTGAACTCGGAGCTCATGAGCAGCACGCCCAAGGAACCGAGAATCAGCTGGGCAAACACGATGCCGGACGTCGGTACGGTCACGGCCAGGTCCCCACCCTGCGCGGCGATCGCTGCGGCGGCCTGGGGATCCTGTGCTGCCTGCTTGGCGAACTGGCCCGTTCCCCACGCGCCGAGGGCTGAGAAGCCAACCATCACCACGGCGGTGGACGCCAGCAGGATGAGGGTGGACATGAGGGTGCGGAACTTGATGAATTCAGAGTTCAGGACGCGGTGGAATGCCGGTCCCGGGCCCACCGAATTGCGGACGGATTTACGGTCCAAAGTATTGGTGCTCATGTCTATTTCCCTCCGGCCTGAGCGGGTGCGGGTGCCCCGGCGGTGATGTGTGAGTGGTATTCGACCTCGTCCTTGGTGAGCTCCATGTACGCCTCTTCCAGGCTGGCCTGCAGCGGAGTGAGCTCGTAAACCATCACCTGGTTCTCCAGGGCAGTGGTGGCGATGCCGCGGGGATCGATCCCGGAAACTTCCAGCAGTTCGCGCTCATGGACTTCCACGGAAACACCGGTTCCGGCGAGCAACTGCATCAGCCGCTCCGGCTGATCGGTGCGGACGCGGGTCCGGGCGTGGCCCTTGCCCGTGATGATGTCATTGATGGGAGCATCGGCAATGATCTTGCCGCGTCCAATGACAATCAGGTGGTCGGCCGTCAACGCCATTTCGCTCATGAGGTGGCTGGAGAGGAACACGGTGCGGCCCTCGGAGGCCAGGTACTTGACCAGGTTCCTGACCCACACCACGCCTTCCGGATCCAGGCCGTTGACCGGCTCATCCAAAATGATGGTCTGCGGATCGCCAAGGAGTGCGGCGGCGATGCCCAGGCGCTGGCCCATGCCCAGGGAGAATCCCTTGACCTTCTTCTTGGCAACATCGCCCAGGCCGGTCATTTCAATGACTTCGCGGACCCGGCTAGTGGGAATGCTGTGGGTGGCAGCCATGGCCAGCAGGTGGTTGTAGGCCGTCCTGCTGGTGTGGACGGCCTTGGCATCCAGCAGGGCACCGATCTCACGCAACGGCGCTTTGTGCTGGACAAACGGCTGGCCGTTCACGGTCACAGATCCGGACGAAGGAGAGTCAAGGCCCATGATCATGCGCATGGTGGTTGACTTGCCGGCACCGTTGGGGCCCAGGAAGCCCGTTACCCGTCCGGCCTGGACAGTGAAACTGACGCCGCCCACGGCGGTTTTCTCGCCATAGACCTTGGTCAGGCCTTTTGCTTCGATCATGGAAGCGTTCCCTCCTCGGAGCACACTGTGTGTGCAGATGAGTTTCGAATGTACTGACAACGCTACTCAGGGAGGGTGTGGAAATCGCCGGTCTCAGGGATGATTCAGGGTCCGGTCAGGGTAGTCCTCGCGGATGACCCCTAAGCTTCGGGCAAGGGCGAGTAGACCCGCAGCACCCGTGGCTTCACAGTGAAAGTGGCGCTACGGACGCCCGGTTTGGCCTCACCATCAACGGCGATCACCAGGGGCTGACCCACGGCCTCGATGGTGACCTCCGTGGCTTCGGTCAGGTGCGTGACCTTGGAGGCTGTCACGGTGCCCGTCACCACCGCCCACAGCAGGCGGGCGCGGGCGAAAGGCTCATCCGCGGAGATGAGGCGCAGATCCAGCACGCCATCGTCCAGCACCGGCCGGCGCAACGGGGCATGGTCACTGGGGTAGAAGCGCCCCCTGCCCATGTAAAGGATCCAGAGTTTGTGTTTCACGCCGTCCACCAGGAGCGTGGTGGGGGAGTTGATCCCAAAGGTGCGCAGGGACGCCACAATGCTGGCCAAGGGTTTGCCCATGGCCGGCTGGAGCCGCTCCCTCCGGCGCACCATGTTGGGGTAGACGCCCACACTGGCTGTGTTGAGCATGGCCAGTTCGATGGTCTCGGGATTGTCGGCCAGGCCTCGCTGAACCACCACATGTCCAAGGTCAACGGAGGCCGCTTGGCCTTTCGTCACGGCGGCCACCGTTTCCTGGATGGAAGTGGTCCGCAGGTCCCGGGCAAAGTGGTTCAACGTTCCACCGGGAAGCACCACCAGCGGAAGTGAATGCTCGACGGCGGCAGCCGCCGCAGCTCCCACCGTTCCGTCACCGCCCCACACGCCAAGCGCTACGGTGCCCGGCCGGGTCGCCGTCGCCTTGATCTCTCCGGCCACGTCCTCGCCTTCAGCGATCTCCTTGATATATGCCTTCGGGAAGAGCTCCTTCAACAGGTCCGCAGTCTCCGGGGTGTACGAGCCTCCCAGGGCGTTAACAGCGATACTCAGCCCGTCGCCGTCGTGAATTGCGGGCGCTTCCGCCGGAGTACGGCGGGGCTTGGGCTCCGCAGGAGTGGCGGGCCACCATTTCCGGGTCAGGAATGCCGAGCCGGCA